>JADLFW010000008.1 GCA_020849615.1 Phycisphaerales bacterium | reverse complement strand
GGGGTCGGTACACGGCGGCCTGACCCCCCCCGGAACGTCCTTCCCGGAAGGCAGGAGGGCTCCGCCGGCCGCGTCTGGGACGCGCTTCCGGGGCGGGGGTACGTTTGGGGGAAGATCCCGACCCCGCCGATCTCCCGGGGCCATAGTCGGCGGGACTCTGCTGCGGGTGGAGCGATCCGGTCACTGTTTGACCCGCGTGAGTGGCACTCGACGGCCCCCCCGGCCGAAGACTTCCACGCGCAGCAAGTAGTCACCTCCGGGTTCGCCGCCCAGGATGGCGAGCACCGGCTCGGGGCAGTGGTAGCGAGCGGATTCCGCGATCGCTCTCATCTGGGAGACGTCCTGGCGGCTTGGCGTCGGCGACGCGCCGGGGTGGAAGTGCCACTCGCCGAGGTAATACCCGCCACTGCGGCTCCACAGGCCGTCAAGCAGGCGCTGAAGCCCCTTCACCCCCCGGATGAGCCATGCCCTACCCGCCCGGGAGTCGCCGCCGGGCCCGGTCGCGATCTCGACGATCGCGGTCCGGTGGTCTGGCGAATATCGCCCGATGAGCAGGCCACCGGTCTCGTCCCGACCAGCAGCGATACACATGGCGATCAGCTGGGCGAGCGCCCGACCGGTGAGCCGCACCGCGAAAGGACTACGTTCGGCCTTGAACTCGAGGTCACCGCTCGGCGTGCCTGCCGGGCCCATAGAACAGCTCTCCGGCCTCCGACACACTCCGCTGCAGAACGCTGAGCGTCCACTCCGTGGGCGGGACCGCCACCCACTTTACCAGCTCCTGCACGGCGGCGGCCGCGTGCATGGCAATCTCATCCTGTCGCGCGGGGAAGAGAGGGTGCCAACACCCGGGTCCTTCCTGCGGGAGAGGTCCCGGCCCGTGGTCTTCGAGATCCTGCTTCAGCCAACGGTGCACTGCGGCCTGGAACCTCCGGAAGTCGAGCACTTTCCCCGGCGCCGCCAGCGCGTACAGACGCCGCGCTCCCAGGCCGATAGACAGACTGACCAGGAGCGTTCCCGGCTCGGGCGGGCCGGCGCTCAACTGCTGGAGCACATCGTCCGAGCCCGTGCAGTCCAGCACGATTTTGGGGCCGACGTGTCCGCTTGAGCCTTCGGCGTTCGCTTCTCGGTTCGAGAAGCGGACCCGAGCGAATGGCGATACCCCGTTGAGGCGCCGAGCCAGCCATTCGGACTTGTGCTGCGCCACGTTCCAA
The DNA here is from genome assembly GCA_020849615.1 of Phycisphaerales bacterium. Taxonomy (GTDB): domain Bacteria; phylum Planctomycetota; class Phycisphaerae; order Phycisphaerales; family UBA1924; genus JADLFW01. The sequence goes on along the minus strand of JADLFW010000008.1, from coordinate 7,131 downwards.
AGCGTCAACGTGTGGCGCACGAGGTTCCCGGCTGACAATCGCTCCGGATCAACGATGTGAAGGTCGTGGACCCCGCCCCGGACGAGCAACTCCGCCACCGCGGAGCCCAGCGAACCGGCGCCCACGAGCGTCACCGAGGCGAGGCGTAGAGGCTCTGGAAGTTGCCCGCGAGCGCCAAGGCGGTCAATTGCCCAGTTCTCACCGCTCAACCACGAGAGGGGCTTGTCGCCCCGCAGAACGATGGCCAGATCACGGGTCCACAGCCCCTGATCGTTGTTTCGGAATCCTGGCGGCGTCTTCCGGCTGGTCACCGAGTCGGGGAGCAACAGAGGTTGCCAGTGAAGCACGGTCGGCGCTTCTCCCACACGCGCGGGGATGGGGAACCCGACGAGCAGGATGTGGGATTTCCCGTCACGGATTGGCGCGAGCGCGGGCCGAAGCAGGTCTTCCGGGGCAGCCCCGGATTGCTCAATCGCCCGCCAAAGCTCCGCCCAGGTGACGGGTGCCTGATACGGCTCCAGAATCGGCAAGCGGTCCAGCCGGATCCAGGCGGCTGGTTCGGTGTTCGTGCTCTCGCTGATCGCGGTGCCCCACCCGGGTTGCACGATAACTCTCCCGCCCGGATCCCTGAACCGGCGGACGGCTCGCGCGTTGCCGTTAAGCCGGACCAGCTCAGCGACCCCGTATTGAGCCTGAGAGCCGGTCCAAACGTTGAAGGTCGTCTCGTCCTCGCAGAATCCGACAGTATCCGCCAGTGTGGCGAACTTGGGCAACTCAAAGTGATCGCCTTCGCGCATCAGCGTTCCGGCCCGGGCATCTTGAAGCCAGGAGTGGGCCCGTTGGCAATACCACCGGAGTCGGTCGACCTCGCCGAGCGGGTCGGGGTCATCTCCGTGCCGGCCGTGCACGAACGAGGCCGCCTTGACGCAGAGGTCTCCCTCGGTCCAGGGAAGTGTCCCGTCTCCCGGCGTGTTCTTGTCCTGGTGGGGATGAGTCCCCTCGAGCCCGCCGGCCCGCGCCGGGAAGATCTCGATGCTCCCGAAGGGGTACCGCTCGCTGACCACCGCGTACCAATCCGAGGTGGCGGCTACCTCAGACGGCGAGCCCGGTTCCACTGTCAGCCTGAGCGGCAGCGACCAGTTTCGCTGGCGCTCCCACCATCGGAGCGGCCCCGTCACCGTAATCCCGGGAACGCCCTCGAGCAGCCGGCATCCTTCCCGCACCGCCCGTTCGTCGGGCGCCTCGCCGGCTATCACGCGTATCGGCTCGGGGACAACGATGTGGGCTTGTCGCGGGGTGTGAAGCCGCCCGTTGGCCCGGAGGGCGGGGCGGGGAATTCCGTCCCCAACAGCTGCCGCCACAACGCAGCGCTCCCGCTGATATCAGGGTGATCGAGTGCGGCCCGGGCGAGCTTGGCCGCCTCCTCGATATTCGCGTGGAACGCCGCGAAGTCAGCCCCCTCGACCCGCCGCAGCACATTCTGAGGCTCGGGAATGCCCCGCGCCTGCAGTAAGGGGGTTTCCCGGCGCGAGGCGTGGCCGCGGTACTGCGAGGCGATGCCCTCCAGGGTGCGGGTTAGCCCATCGGCAACGGTGGTCAATCCGTCCGGGCAGGCGTCGGCGACCAAGTGCTCGAGCGGGTACCCCTTGGGGTACTTCGGGTCGCTCTTCATCTCTCGCTTCCACCACTTGACGGCCTTGACGACGTGCGAGAAATGCCCGTTGCAGGCCTTGTTCTTCTTGGCGGTCCACGCGATCAGGAACAGGGGGTGTGTCCGCTCCCACTTCAACAGCGTCCGATCGGGGATCCACAAGGGGTCGGACCGGTCCCAGTCCGCCGTGTCCCTCGCTTCCGCCGCGACCATCTCGGCGAGTGACTCGAACGTCGGAGACCATTCCCTGAGGGCCTTGGCCGAGCGCACCGCCTCCTTGATCTGCGGGCTCTCCGGCTCGGAGGTGGGGACCAGATCGAGCGTCACTTCCGGGTCGACGGTTATACACCAGGAGCGGTCCTGGGCCTTGTACTTTCGGCTGTAGTGGCGCTCGAGGAACGGCTGGAAGAGGTTGTGCGCGTACGCCGCCGTGAACTTTGATCTGGGCAGATTCGTCACCGCGACGACGTCGACATCACAGGGATGAGCCTCGCTCCCGATCAGCGAAGTGGCCCGACGCTGGCTTCCCTGGATAAACGTCCCCAGCAGGATGTCCTTGAGCTCATCCGCCTTGCTGAGGAGCTCGCGGAGCTTCGTGTGCTCCGCGGTCATCACCTTCCGCTGGCGGTCGGTGGGCTGGGTCTTGACCCGAAAATCATCGAAGTACGTCGGGAGGTCCATCGAGAGTCCCTTTCACGCTATCTGACTGGGTCGCGGAGAATGACCGCGGGCTCGTACACGCCCACCCCGCCGCTCTCCTGATTGTGTTCGTACGTGTGCACGGGCCCGACGGCATTGAGTTGCTGGCCCACCATCATGGCGAGCCCGACTGGCCCCGAGAAAAACAGGTGAACTCGCTCCACAATCGAGTATTGCTGCCGCGCGAGCCGCAATTGATCGCCGATGAAACGCGCGGCGCCCGCCGAACGTCCCGGGGTGTTGAGGTCGACCATGCCCGACGAATCGGTCGCTCCGATGCGGAGAATCGCGCGGAAGGCCGGCCTCGACCTGGTAGCCTCGACGGCAGGCTCGACGTTGCCGCGACAACTGACCAGCACGGCGAGGTCCCGGCCGTGAGCATCGGCCGAGTCCAGTCGAGCGGAGAGACCGTGGTTCTCTGGTGGAGTGTCGAGCGACCAGTGCGCCCGTGAGGGCATCTGCACCCATGTCAGTGCGACGCCGGTCGTTTCGGCGAACACCCTGCCGAGTAGCAGCGCGGTCGCAATCGTCATGTGCCCGTCGGCGAGGACGCGGCGGCCCGGGCACCGTGTGCGGATGAGGTTCTTCACACGCTCGGCCGTCGGCGTCAAGTCGTCATTCCACACCGACGGCGTCGCGTGTCGATGACGGAACCGGGTACTCCAGTCGAGCGTGAGGGCCGTCCCGGACTCAAACGCGGGCTTTGCCTGAGCGTGGGCGTGGAGACGGACGCGAATCGGCTCTAAAGCGGGCAGCCGCTTGTGGAGGTCGGCGAGCCGCTGCCGCACGACCTGCTCCGTCACGTGCAGGTACATCGAGGGAGAGTCAGCGGGGGGCTTGATGATGTTCCACGTTGCCGACGGGTCCTCAAGTGAGCCCGGCATCGAGAGGATGGAGCGAACATCCGGGTAGTCCAGCCCATCGGCCAACGCGATGTGCGCTCTGAACCCGTCCCCGGCCCGCCCGCGACGCAGGATCCGGGGAGCCTCTTCCTGCAGAATGACGGGCGAGTCCTTGACTCCCTTCGACAACCAGATCAGCCCGGTAGCCGTGGCGGGGTCGTCGAGCGCGGTTCGAAGCGCCTCCACGGTTGGCTCGGACCCGAGGTCGTCGATGTCCTGGTAGGTGGGGACGCCGTGCTCGCGCAGGCATTGCGCCAGCGTCTTCACCGTTTCCAGCTGGTCCCGGCGATAGCTCAGGAAACACTTGCCCGTCAGGTCTGTCGCGGTTGCCCGTTCGCTCGCGTCCCTCATATCGGCCAAGTGTATCCCGGACGAATGCCGGATTTCCAGGCGGTGATTTGGGGATTTCCTTTGGGGGCCTAGTGCCCCCCACGGGCCTGCTGCGCACGCGCCCATTCCTGCCATTCGGGGGTCTCCCCCCGCATGACGATCTCGTCGAGGTAGTGTCGGGTGCGGTCGTCCGTCCGGCCTGACCTGAGCTGCAGCCGGGCGAGAGCCTGCATGGTGGGCAGGTGGTCGGGATAGACCTCCAGAGCCCCGGCGTAGGTCGAGATCGCGTCGTCGGTCTTGCCGGCGAGTTCCAGGGTGAACGCGAGGTTCATCCGCGGGTCGGGGTGGCCGGGCATGAGCTTGCGGGCCCACTCGAACTCGCCCGCCGCTTCATACAGCTTGCCCTGGGCCAGGTACACCACGCCGAGGTTATTGTGCGCGGGGCCGTGGTACAGGTCGGCGTTCAGCGCCTCGCGCAGGAGCTTCTCGGCCTCGTCCGGCTTGGCGTCGATCAGGGTGGCGGCTTGTTTGGTGAGCCGAGCGGCCTTGGCTTCATCCCGGTCTCCCTCGCTCACCGGGCTGTACGGGCCCGCGGTCGACGTATGCGCCGACATCCCGCACCCGACGGGCAGACACCCGGCCGCCGCAACCAAGAGCACTCCTGCCAGCGTCCGTGCGTTCATGGCACTGCTCCTTCCGCCGCGATCGACTCGAGCGACATCACCGCCCGCAGGGGCAGGTCGCGGCCGGTGCCGCTCGACCCCGCGATCGCATCAATTCCGGACTCGGGGCTCAGGTCGATGCCGGTGACGGTCCACCCACTTATGTTGCCCTGACGCCGCCTCCACTCGCTCAGGAATCGCCCCAGTTGCGGGAGCGTGACCCTGGTCAGCGTCATCCCGGCGCGGAGCCGGACCAGCGGGCCCGTCCCGGAGGACTGCGCGGAATCGGGCGACAGACTGGCGAGCACCGAGGGCGGCAGCCCAGAAGCCGAGAGCACGGCCGCGACCTCCTCGGCGAGGCTGACGCCATCCCGCCGTTGAGGCAGCGCGGCGGTCTGCGCTTCCAGCCGGTGGTAATTACGCACTCGCTCGGTCAGTCCCCGCAATGAACTTACGATCAGCTGGGCCCTGTGCCGGGCCACGCTGTTCGTGCGGCCTAGCCCCGCGAGCGTGATGACCGCCGCGATGAGCACGACCGTCCAGAGCATGATCTCGGGCCGTCTCACGGCGTGGCTCCCGTCATAGGCGGTTCCGGTGGATTCGCAGGGGCGTCCGGGGGCGGGGGTTTCCGATGAAGGTGCAGGGTGAGCCGCGTCAACTCGCCCGCCTGGTTGAGCCGGGGCTCGTCGAGCGCCCAGCCCTCCGGGGCCTTGAACGCCGAGAGGAAGGGCGCGGGGTCGCCGTCAACCGACACCGAGACCGTGACCCCGCTGTCATTGACCGAGACCGACTGCGGTTTGCTCGGGATGACCGCGGGCCAAGACCGCAGCAGGGTCGCCAGCCGCACCGAGGCGTCGTTCGGGTCGGCCGGTCGGGCCCGGGCCAGTTCCCGGAGCCGGTCGAGCTCGGCGTCAAGGGTGTAGTTGACCTGCTCCAGAGGGATACCGGGCCCGAGCAGGTCGGCGGCGAGCTGACTCTGGGACTCCTCGGCCGCGCGGGCGACATCCGACCAATGGGCGGCCCGGCGGATCAATCCAACCGACACGAGCACCGCGAGCGGGACGACCAATCCCGCCCAGGCACGGTGCCGGCGCCAACGGTCGCGGCGAACCGGGGCGGGCTCGAAGTCGCCGACCAGGAGGTTGAATGAAGACAAGCGATCCGCGAGTGCCCTGTCGATCCCGGGCGGGAGCGACTCAGGGACAAGAGCGCGAGCGCCGGCGTCCAGCTGATTCAAGTCGTCACGTCGTGCGGCGCAAACCAGCATCCGGCCATCGCCGATCGGCAGGCCGACAGCCCAGACCTCGTCGAGCGGCTGGGGGATCTGGTCGGCCAGCTCCGCGAGAAGGCCCGGAGGCAGGGGGCGGGCAGAGGCGCCGGGCCTCGACCGCAATCCTGGGGCGTCGAGCACGGCCCAGTAGAAGCGATCCGCGGGCCGGTGGACGGTGGTCACGGAGTCGGGCGTCGCGATCATGCGCCACCGCCCTTGGCAGACCCGGGCCCAGCTCCAGGGCTAGTTCCGGGGCTCGTTCTGGGGGCGTCCGCCCGTAGCGACAGCGTGCGTGTTCCTGCCCGGTCCTTGAGCGTGATCTCGTGCTGGGTCACCCCGACCACGGTGCGGTCGCCGATGGTCTCGCCCGCCGCGACTTCGATGATCTTGTCCGTCTCGGGGTCGTAGAGCATCGCCCGGTAGCGGGCTTCGTCGCTCGCGGCCTCCGGGACGCGGACGATGGCGAGGAGTTGCAGCTTCAGCGGTGGGAGCGGGGCCGGCTTGGCAGGCTCCGGAGGTGGGGCGGGTGGAGGCGGGGGTGCCAGCCAGAGCGGAGCATGGAAGACCGACTCGTCGAGGGCGACCATCGCGGTCTCATCGGGTGCATCAGGTGCCGGCTCGTCGGCCTGCTGGCTTGAACGCAAATCGGCTCCCCCCTCCACCCCGAGGAGTTCTGTGACTCCCGGGAGCGGCCGAAGCGCCCACCACGCAGCCAGCATGACCGCCAGGCCGCCGACCGCGCGGATGAGCAGCGCACGACTCATGTGACCACCCCGTCGGTGGCTTCCAGGGCCTCGATGACGCGGGTAACCTCGGCCTCGGTTGTGATCCCGGCCCGGACCAGCTTTGAACCCGCCTCGCGGAGCGTGACCATCCCGCCCCCGGAACCGCCCCCGCCCCCGGTTGAAGCCCTCTGTGCCTGGGCCTTGAGTTCCGGGGCCGAGCAGCGCCGCGCGATCAATGCCTTCATTGCCGCGTCGAGAACCAGTAGTTCGAACACGCCCAGCCGACCCCGGAAGCCGGTGTCGAGGCATTCTGAACACCCCCGGCCCGAGCACGCGGCGTGGACCTTCCGCACCAGGCGCTGGGCCAGCACCGCCGAGAGCGACGAGTTCACCAGGAACGGGTCCACGCCCAGGTCCACCAGCCGCGCCACCGCGCTGGCGGCGTCGTTGGTGTGCAGCGTCGAGAGCACGAGGTGCCCGGTGAGCGACGCCTGCACCGCCACCCGGGCGGTCTCTTCGTCCCGGATCTCCCCGACCATGATCACGTCGGGGTCCTGGCGGAGGATGTGCCGCAGCCCCGCGGCGAAGGTCAGCCCCTTCTTGAGGTCCACCTGGGTCTGGCTGACCGAGAGCCCCGGGCCCGAGAGGTCGTACTCGACCGGGTCCTCGACGGTCATGATGTTGAGCTCGGAGCCGTGCAGGGGGGCGTGCTCGGGATCGGCCTGCGCCAGCTCCCCGCCGTTGGTGGCGCTGATCCAGGCCAGCGTGGCGTACAAGGTGGTCGTCTTGCCGCTTCCCGTCGGCCCGGTGGAGAGGACGATCCCGCTGGTTTTGGAGACCTGCTCCAGGTACCTGCGTTCAACTTCCGGGGGCATGCCCAGGGCCGCGAAGT
>JADLFW010000007.1 GCA_020849615.1 Phycisphaerales bacterium | reverse complement strand
GGCACCGCATCACGGGGACGGGGCGGCTGTTCAGCGAGGGCGGGGGAACGCTCACCAACTTCGGGACGCTCCTGGGGAATCGCGCGGGCGGCCTGCATATCGATTGCCCGGTCGCTAACCACGCGGTGCTGCGCGCGGTGAGTCCCGGAGGGTTGTCGATGCGGGGCATGGTCGAGCAGTTCGGTCCTGCAGCGTTCGTCGAGGGCGACGGCGCGGATGTTACGCTGGAGCACAACAGCGACATCAACGGGGGAGTGGTGCGCGGCGTGAACGGCGGGGTGGTCACGGTGGCGCCGGGGGCGGAGGCGTACCTCAGCAACGTGACCAGCGAGGGGGAGTGGGTGATCCCGAGCTCCGTGAACACGACCCTGGTGGTGGACACGGCGTGGACGAACAACGGGCTGGTGCGCCTGGCCGCGCACGCCGCGACCAGCAACAGCGTTCTGCAGATCGATACCCAGGGACTGGTGATCCACGGGACTGGGGAGGTGCGGCTGGAGGAGAGTTTCGACACGCAGCTCTACCTGACCGCCAGCGACGGAACGGTCACCAACGGCCCGGGCCACACGATCTCAGGCGTGGGCCGGATCTACGGCGGCGGCGCCGAGTTCCGCAACCAGGGCACCCTGTCCCCGGGTGCGCCGCTGGGGACACTGAGTCTGCAGACCTCCGCGGTCCTCGAGCCGACAAGCGTGCTCAGGATCGAAGTGGGGGACGACACGGACATCCTGGACGCCGCGGGGTGGAGCCTCACGCTGGGCGGAACGCTGAAGGTTGAGCTGCGCGACGGGGTCGAGCTGGCCCCGTGCACGGAGTTGTACGTGGTGCGGGGTGATCTGTCGGGCACGTTCGACACGCACGACCTCCCCGTCATGCCGCAGGGACTGATGCACGTGGTGTACCTGGCGAGCGAGGTGAAGATCAGCTACATCCCGGGCGACCTGAACGGGGATGGCCTGCTCGACTTCGCGGACTACCTGGAGTTCCTGAACCTCTTCGATGCGCAGGATCCGCGGGCGGACCTGAACGGGGATGGGCTCGTCGATTTCGGGGACTACCTGGAGTTCCTGAACCTCTTCAATGGTGGCTGTTGAGCCCTCCGTCAGCAGCTCTGGCTGCCTTCCCCGACAGATCCCGTAGCCGGGGCTGAGTAGAGCAAAACAGCCCCGGCCAGGGTGCGGCCGGGGCTGCCCACGACGCGGCTGTCCGGGAGATCAGCAGCCCGCGTCATACAAGTTGAGGAACTCGAGGTAGTCGGCGAAGTCCACGAGACCATCGCTGTTGAAATCCACGCGGGGATCCCCGGCATCGAAGAGGTTGAGGAACTCGAGGTAGTCGGAGAAATCCACGATCCCGTCCATATTGAGGTCCACTCGGCAGGGCGTGGAGACCCAGAGCAGCGCTTCCACACGTCCGGTGGCGGTGTTGAAGCCTTCGCCCGCGACATGGATGATGGCCCCGTCGGTCCACACGCCGTGCGCGAGGCTGGAGCCAAAGCCGCTCGGCAAGAACGAGTGCAGGTCCACCCACGACGCCGCGGTGCCGCTCCAGAGACTGGCGCGGGTCACGCCGCTGACGACGGCCCACCCCGCCTGCTGGCCCCCGCTCACGGCTTGAGCCTGCGAGGAGGTCGCCCCGGCCGGGCTGAGGTCCACCCACGATGCGGCTGTTCCGGTCCACAGGCCGGCGCGTTGCACCCCGCCGATGGCCGCCCAGCCCGCCTGCTGCCCCACGCTGATACCCAGTGCCTCCGACCACGTGGCGCCCGCTGGGTGTAGGTCTACCCAAGAGGCGGCGCTGCTGCTCCAAAGGCTGGCGCGGGTGACGCCGGCGACGGATGCCCACCCGGCCTGCTGCCCGCCGCTGATCGCGAGTGCTTTCGATTCGAATGCGCCCGTGGGGTGGAGGTCCACCCACGAGGCGGCGGTGCCGTTCCACACGGCGGCGTGGACAATGCCGAAGACGCGGGCCCACCCGACCTGTTGCCCGCCGCTGGCGGCGAGGGCAAACGACTCCGCCGACGCGGCGGGGTTCAGGTCGATCCAGGAGGCGGCGGTGCCGTTCCAGAGGCTAGCGTGGCGCATGCCCACGATGCGCGCCCAGCCGACCTGTTGGCCGCCGCTGACGCCGAACGCGAACGATTCCGGGGACCCCACGGGCTGTAGATCCACCCAAGAGGCAGCGGTTCCGTTCCAGACGCTGGCGCGATCCACGAGGTCGGCGCGCGTCCAGCCCGCCTGCTGTCCATCGCCCGCGGCCCAGGCGACGGACTCGGTTGCTCCCGCCGGGTGCAGGTTGGTCACGGCCCATTGAGCTTGGGCCCAAGGGGCAGCGAGGGCGGTAACAACTGTGGCCGCCCCGCGGGCGGACAAGCGAACGCTCCGCATCACGCACATGCCTCTCTCCTTCGCTCCATCTCAAAGAGCCTCGCCTACTTGCGGTCTTGTCTTGTCAGAGGATACCTGCCGAGGATGCTTCAACCAAGCGGACTTAGACCGCCGCAATAACACATTCCTGGGTGCCAGCCACTCCCACCGTGAGGCTTTGGCGGCCCCGTTTGGCCGATTCCGTGGTTGAGCTCATCGCGACTGTCGATCCCGGCGATGCCGAACGGACTCCCGATTTGCCCGTCGTGAACACGCCGGAGGCCTCGGCTGGCCTTGCTATGCATTCTGGGCTGATAGGAACATGATCCCGACGAGCCGGCGGCTGCCCTGCGTCAGGAGTCGGCAGCTGCTGGCGGGAGGATCTGGATGCGTACATCGCCACTGCACGATCGTCCCCGGTGATTAGTAGTACGGGCTACATCATGTTTGAAGATGGCATATACTCCCGCGCCGGGCCCCTCCTCCCCCGGTCAGGGACGACCGCCATGCTGAACGTCGAGCTATCGGTTCCATCAAGCCGTACGACAAGAACCCCAGGAAGAACGACGCCGCGGTCGAGCACGTGGCGAGGTCGATCCGTGAGTTCGGCTTCAAGCAACCGATCGTCCTGGACAAGGACGGCGTCATCGTCGTCGGCCGCACGAGGCTGAAGGCGGCGGCCTCGCTGGGGATGACCCAGGTCCCCGTGCACGTGGCGGCTGATCTCACCCCCGAGCAGGCCAAGGCGTACCGGCTGGCCGACAAACGCAGCGCCGAGATCGCCGAGTGGGAGCTGGAACTGCTGCCGTTCGAGCTGGGCGAGCTGAAGGACCTGGACTTCGACATCGCCTCGCTGGGGTGGGATGCGGAAGAACTCAGCGAGATCATGGCGCTGCCCGAAAACGCCGGGCTGGTAGACCCCGACGACATGCCCGAGCCCCCGGCCGAGGCGACGACCAGGCCCGGGGATCTGTGGATCCTGGGCAACCACCGCTTGCTGTGCGGGGACTCATCCAAGCCCGAGGATGTGGACCGGCTGCTGGGCGGGGCCCAGCCGGGGTGTACGAGCGAAAGGCTGAGCAAAAGGCAAACGCCGCCCGGCGGAAGGGCCGGGCGGCGCGATACCACGGCAATGTGAGGCTCCGTTCAGCAACCGCCGTCGTAGTGGTTAAGGAACTCGAGGTAGTCGCCGAAATCGACGAGACCGTCCTGGTTGAAGTCAATGCGGGGATCTTCGGCGTCGAAGAGATTCAGAAACTCCAAGTAGTCGGCGAAATCCACCGTCCCGTCGCAGTTTGTGTCCGCGGGGCAGACACGCAGCACCCTCTGGGCGCTAATCGTCTGTCCGCAGGTGTTGGACACCATCAAGCGGATGTGCGCTATCGCACTTGCTTCGGTGTCGGAGACGTTCAGCGTCGCCGTCTCTGTGCCGGACAGCAGGCCCACGCCGGGTAGCACGCCGTCGCTTAGGTCGAGCCAAGATTCCGGCATGCGCGGGTCTTCGATCTGCCACTGGTAAATGTACGGGCCCCCCGTCGTCGCGCCGCGGACGATGGCTGTGAAGCTCACGTTCTGGTGAGGACAGGTTGAGACATCAACCGGGTGCGAGCTAAACACGGGCCGGCTGCTCCAGATCCAGGTGTCGTTGAGCCGGGGGCCGGATGCGCCCGCTCCGCCGAACAGGACAACTTCGTCGCGGTCGGAGTCGTAGGCCATGGCGTGACCCGCGCGGGCAGAGGGAGACGGGCCGGGCAGAGCGGTCCAACCGCCGCCCGTGAAAAGGTGCGTTTCGCCGAAGCAACAGGCTGAGCCGCCGGTGCCGCCGAAAACCAGAAGACCTGCGGGAACGGCGACCATGGCGTGCCAGTAACGTCCGGGAGGGGGGCTAGTCTGCTGCACGTTTTGCCACATCACCCCGTTCCACTGCCAGAGGTCATTGAGATCGCTAGCACCGTGGCCGCCGAACATCATGACCGAGGCGGTCACAGGGTCGTAAGCCAACGCTGTTAAAGACCGAGCGGCAGGGCCCGCAGTCGACCCGTCCCGCCAGGTGAGCCCGTCCCATAGCCACGTATCCGCGGGCGCGAACAGGCAACGAGCGGCGCCGCTGAAGAGCACCGCTCGGCCGCGAGCGGCATCGAAGGCGCCTGACAATGATGTCCGTGCGTCCGGGTGCGTCTCCGGAGCCTGCTTCTCCCATCGGACCCCATCCCACTCCCACGTGTCGTCGTATATCGGATTCGTCCAACATACGCCCGGGATCTCACCGCCGAAAACCACCACAGCACCGCGCACCGAGTCGTAGGCCATTGCGAATTCGGCGCGCGGGGCGGGGATGGGCTCGGTGGGAGAGATCTGTTGCCACCCCCCGCCGTCCCACTCCCAGGTGTCATTGAAAGCCTGCGAACCGGACGGTTTTCCTCCGAACAATACCACGCGCCCCCTCACGCTGTCATAAACCATCTGGTGGCCCGCTCGCGGCGACGGGCCCGCCGCGTTGACCTGCACCCATTGTTCGGTGCACTGTGCCGCCGCCGGACCCGCCGCCCCGGCAATGAACACAGTTGCCAGCGGAACGCTCGCCACGAGCATCATCCCCGATCTTTGTTTGACTGAACTCCTCATGGAACACTCCTTATGTACTGTCGCGCCACTAACGAACAGCCCGCGGTCAACGATCAACGGTACAAAGACGAATGGATACTCCTCCTTATTATGGAATGAGAGACGCACACCATCACGCACCCATCGACGCTGGATGAGCACGCTAAAATGTCAAGCGTCCGCTACTGATATCCCCCCGCCATCTGCCACCAGAGCTTCGATACCTCCTCGTGACCACGGCCCGGCTCTGTTACCGCCCATCGGGCGTGGAGCTGGGACAGGTCGCCCGCGATCTCTTTGCGTAAGTCCCGCACGACCGCGTACGGGCCTCGATCAAGCCCCTCGAACGCCGTGTTCAACAGTTGCGCCGCATCCTCGTACCGGCCCTGCTCCATGCGGATCACGCCCAGGTTCTTCTGCGAAGCGCACAGGAATCGCGATGTGTCGGCGTCGGGCGCGATATGACGGGTACGTAGCTCCAGGGCCTCGAGGGCGAGCGGCTCGGCCTCGACGAACCGGCCCGTTTGGCGCAGGAACACCGAGTAGCTGTGGACATACTGATCGAGCGACGTCGGTTCGTTCGCGAAGACCCGCCGCGCCAGCATCAGGCTCTGTAAACGCAGCGATCCTGCCTCGGCCACCAGCGATTCGCTGGGCGCGCCTTGCTCTCGCAGAAGCTTCGCGCACTCGAACATGCACTCGGAGGTGGTCTTCAGGAAGCCGGCGAGTTCGCCGGGAGCACCCGCGAACGCCCGATCCGCAACGGCAATCGAAGCGTGGAGCGTGCTGACGGCGTCCTCGATGTGGCCCGTGAGCTGGCACGACAAGGCCAGTTCACTGCGGGCGTACATGAACGTCCGATCCGCCGGATCGAGCCCCGCGCCCGTGGCCAACGCCACCGCTCGGCGGGACTCTCGTTCCGCGAGCCCGAACCGGCCGGCAGCGCGGGCGTCTGAGGCCAGGTCGGCGCAGCAGCGGACCACCTCGGCTGATCGCGTGCCGTAGGCGCGTTCCGCGAACTCGATGGCGCGAATGCGGAACTCGATCGCTTCGTCGTACTGCCCCACACTCGTCGCATGAGCCGCGCGGGAGCTGAAAAACTCGAGCGCGGAGGCCAGTACCTTGGGCGCGTCGCCGGGCTGGAGTTTAACTAGCTGGTCCACAGTCGCGTCGATGTCGGCGATCGCGTTCGACCTGGGGTTCGCTCCCATGGCATTCAGCGTGTCATCGGCGAAGCGGGCGTGAAGCTCCCGGATGACGGCCTGACGCCGCTCGAACTGGATGAGGGCCGTCGCTCCGGCCGCCAGCAGGAGGAGCGCCGCGGTCGCGATCAGCCCGGCCCGGTGCTGGGCGATGAACTTGCGCGCCACGTACACCACCGAATCCCGCTTCGCTTCGATCGGCTTGCCCTCGAGCCAGCGGCGAGCCTCAGCGGCCAGTTCGCTGGCCGACTGGTAACGCCGCTCCTTTTCCTTGGCCAAGCACTTGAGGATGATGGTCTGGATGTCGTCGCTGATGTCGTGACGCACATCACGCGGAGGCAGAGGCGGATCGTTCACGATCCGGTTCAGCACATCACGGTCCGACCCGGACAGGTCGATCGGCGGCCGGCCCGTGAGCATGTAGAACAGCAGGGCGCCCAGGGCGTACACATCCGTCCGGGCATCGACCGCGTCGGGCCGCCCGTCCACCTGCTCAGGGCTGGCCCAGGGCAGAGTGCCCAGGAACTGGCCCGTGTGCGTGATGGTGTGACCCGCCCCGGCCTCATCGCCCGCGGGGTCGAGCATCTTCGCCAGGCCGAAGTCGAGCACGTACGGATCGCCCCGGGTGTCGATCCGTACGTTGCCCGGCTTCAGGTCGCGGTGGATCACACCGCGCAGATGGGCCGCGTGCACGGCCTCGCACAGACCCCGGAACAGGCGCATCGCCTCCCTCTCGTCGAGCGGGCCCATCGCGATGTGTTCATCCAGCGAGCACCCCTCGATGTAGGCCATCACGATGTACGGCCTGCGGCTCACCACTCCGGTGTCGTGGATCGCCACCACGCCGGGGTGGTCGATGCCGCGCAGCGAACGGGCCTCGCGACCGAAACGCTCGAAGTCGGCGGCCGCCAGGCCGTCGCGGACGTGGAACATCTTGATCGCCACATCGCGTTCGGTCGCCTCGTGCACGGCCTGATAGACCACCCCTTGGCCGCCGCGGCGGATCTCACGGATGATCTGGTAGCCCGCCGGGCGCTCCGGCGGTGGGGCGGCCGGGGCCGGCTCGGCGTCCGCCGTGTTCCGGGCGCGGCTGATCAGGGCTTCATCACGGCTGATGTCGGTGGCGATGGCTCGCACAGGCGACCCCCCGGCGGGCCGGCGCGGCCCGTCACAACCCAGAGCGTGCCAACCCGCGGCGATTTACGAAAAAGCGCGGAAAACTGTCGATTCCGCGGCCAGCCCCTCGCGGAGCACATCCAGAGCCCGTTTGCGGAGCAGGTACGACGCGCCGACCGTCCTGTTCAGCTCCGCCGCGACGGCTTGCATCGGCACCCCCCCGAGGTCGAACGCCTCGATCACCGCCCGGTAGTCGCTGGGCAGCCGTGCCAAGGCTCGCTTCAGCAGCGTGGTCGCCTCGGCCCGGGCGAACCGTCCCGAGACCGAGGCCGATGGTCCGCCCGCGAGGTTGGTCAGCAGCGTGATGTACGGATCAAGCCCGACGACCTGTCGCGGCGTGCGTCCGCCGTCGGCTTGCTCGCGGGATATCGCCCGCACCGCATCGACGACCTTGCTGCTGGCGATCCGCTTCAGCCAGCGCAGCAGCGCGGTCTGCCCTTCGGGAGCGAAGTGATGGATGGACTTGAATGCGTCCAGGTAGGTCTCTTGGAGCACATCATCGGCGGTGAGGTAGGTGCGCCAGCGGGTACCGATCTCAGCCTCGACATGAACCCGCAGCACCGGGCTCGCATGCCGGAGCAGCTCCGTCACCGCGTCCCGGTTGCCGTCGCGGGCAGCCAGCAGCAGACCGTTCCAATCAATGTCACGCTGGTCCACGAGCACCGTTTTATCAGGTATCGCTCTAGCGGGCAGTGAGTGTTTGAATCGAAGGCCGGTGATGCCATGGTCCCGCCGCGACGGCTCGGGATTGAGCCGAGCGTCATTGCGGTCTCTCCGGCCGTAAGTGGCCTTGGCCGATGCGGGCCCTCGGAGGTAGTCCATCCTCGGGTACGGCTTGGTGGCGTAAGCGCAGCCGCCAAGCCCAGCAGCCGGAAGGAGTTACCGCATGGCCACCGCGACCTCCGCACCACGACCCACAGACTTGTGGGGCAACCGACAGGCTCAGTCTCGGAGGACCGCATCCGGGGAACGGTGGCGGTGTTGACGTGCGGGGCCAGCAGCGCCGAGCTGAAGCCCGTGGCCGGCTCTACCGCCGCGTACAGGTAGATCCACTCGTACCTGGTCTGCCGCACCGCCGTGGGCCGCGAGCCGGTGGGGGCCCGGCGGTGGGTCAGCGTGCCCTGCTGGCCGAAGCGGACCTCGTCCATGAACATGATGCGCACCCGAGTCAGGATCCAGGGTGTGCAGCGCGGTACGCCAGTTCCCGGCGGATGCGATCGTTGTAGTACGTCAGGTCCCAGACCAGCACCGTGCCCACCCAGTCCGAGGAGATCAGCGTGTTGCCATCGGGCGTCAGCAGGAGATCGAACATGTACTGGTTGTGTTTCTGAAGCGAGAGCAGCTCGCTCCCGGTGCGAGTGTCCAAAAGACGGATCGACGAATCCTGATACGCCGTGGTGAAAAAGACGGCTCCGCCGGGATGAAACGCCGCGCCCACACCAGCAGTGTCGGGAGAGCACTCGCTGAGAATGCCCCCGGTGTCCGCATCGCAGAACTGGAGGCGGCCGGCTGCGCTGCGTGTCATCAGCCGTCCGTCGGGAGAGAACCGCGCGGCGGAGTAGGCACTCCACGAGTCGATGGCGATCGTACGCTTCGGCCGCCGCGTCTGAACATCCCAAAGAACCAAGGTCTTCAGATGCTGGGCCGCGAGCGTGCGGCCGTCAGCGCTGAAGTCGATGACCGCGGATCCGTTCGAGGCGCCGTCCAGCAGACCGATCCAGCGGCCGGAAGGCACATCCCAGAGGCCGATGAGCCCATCAAATCGGGCACGCGCGAGGATGCGCCCGTCGGGGCTCAGCCTCAGAGTGTTGGTGCTGCTTCCCGCCGAATCCCGCTCGATCGCGTAAGGCTCGGGGAATGCGAACTCCCGCACATACGATTCGGAGTTCAGATCCCACTGCCTCACCCGGCCAGTCTTGTCGATCTCGAACAGAGACAATCCGTCGCGAGCGAACTTCAAGCCCCTGATCTCGGGCCCCGTTCGATGAATCTTGTTGATCGTGGCTCTGGTCTTCAGGTCGATCAGCACGACATCGTGTTCGGAGGGAAGGCCTTCGCCCGTCGTGATCGCCAGAACTCGCCCGTCCGGGCTGAGCGCCATCGTCGGGAACGGCCACATCCGGCCGGTCTGGAGCGTCGTGACATGAGGTTCCGAAGCGGCGGCGTGCACCCACACCGTGCCCCTGATCGTACCCACGGCGATGAGACGGGCGTCCGGGCTGATGGCGAGCGCAGATCTGTCGTCCGGGTGCCAGATTGTGGCCCGACGATTGCCGGATGCCAAATCCCAGATGGTCGTGATGCCCCCGCGGCCGGCTGGGTCGTTCCCGCATGAGACGACCGCCCAGCCTTCGGAGCCGGGCAGGAATGCAAGCGCTTCGATCGACCCGCCGGGCGCGCCAAAGTCACGTGGGGCACTCCCGTCTCCCGGCCACACCACCAGATTGAAGCCGTACGCAACCGCGATCGTTCCATCCGGTGCGAAGGCGGGTCTGCCGAACCCTGCCGGGAACTGACTGTACTTGCCGGCCAGCGGAGCGGGCGGCCGCAGTGAGCGCTCCAAGGCGCCGGACCTCGCGTTCCACAGCCCCAGTGCACCATCGGGCAGTTTCGTGACGATCAGGGCACCGTCGGGAGAAAAGACCGGCTTCGACCCCGAATGGCCCGGGAGGTCGAAGCCGGGCCCATCGGCGGTCATGACGACTGTTGCGGGCGAGCGGGCATCTCGGACTCGAAGCCGGTTGCCGCGCCCAGTCGTCGCGATCAGAGTGCCGTCCGGACTGAACGCCCCGCCCAGGGCCTGGTCGTCAGGGTCATCCGCCTGAGCTTCAACGTCGCCCGTCTCGGGGTTGATGACGCGGATCATCTTGGCTCCGAAGATAGCGATGCTCCCGCTCGGCGCCACAGTGGCGGTGAAGTTGACGCCCTCGACCGGTGCAAAGAGGTTCCTCTCGCGAACGCTCTCCCATGTCGTGGTTGACCACGATCTCAACTGACCGCGCCCATCCAACGCATTGATGCGCCGACCGTCCTGATCAAAGTACAGCAGCGTCACCCGGTCCTCAGCCGGAGCCGGGAGATGAGGAGACACCTCGCGTCCGGTACGCAGCGTCGCCACGCGCTGAGAGCATCGGAAGACATCCCATAACGCCCAGTACGCGTGCAGCGCTTCCGGGGAGCCCGAGAAGCCCGCCTCCGGCCCGTCGATACGGGTCACCCCCGCCCGGATCAGCTTCGGGAACACCGTGTCCTCGGCCAGCGGGATGTTCCCAGCCGCGGCGAGTGCGCGTCCGCGTTCGATGTTGCTGGCGCTGAGCGCGCTCGCGAGTTCGGTGCCCCGGGCCGCGAGTTCGCGTCCGCGGACCTGCAGTCGGCGCGCCTGCCAGGCCATGGCGGCGCCGAAGGCGGCGAGCAGGATGAAGATCATGGCCGCCGCCCCGACCGCGAAGCGGTGCCGGGCCGCGGTCTTGCGAAGCACGTACCACGTGCTGTCCCGACGCGCCGCGATCGCCTCTCCGGCCAGGTAGCGGGCTAGGTCGTTGCGCACCCCCGCCGCCGTCTGGTAGCGTCGGGCCGGGTCCTTGGCCATCGCCTTGAGGATGATCGTCGTCACCTCCCCGTCCACCCAAGGCCCGTCGGGGTCCCGCATCCGCCGCGGCAGCGGGGCCGGCTCGGCCGACTCGATGCTCCGCAGCGTCCGCGACATCGGCCCGTCCACCGGGTAGGGCATCCTCCCGCTCACCAGCTCGTACATGATCACGCCCAGGGTATAGATGTCGGTGCGGGTGTCCACCCGGGAGGGGTCCCCCGAGACCTGCTCGGGGGAGGCGTAGGCCAGCGTCCCGGCGAACTCGCCCGTGAGCGTCAGCCGGGTGCGCTGCTCGGGCCCCAGGTCCCGCGCGATGCCGAAGTCCAGGATGTGCGGCTCGCCCGCCGCGTCCACAAGGATGTTCCCGGGCTTGAGGTCGCGGTGAACAATCGAGTGCTGGTGGGCGTACAGCACGGCGTCGCAGACCTTGATCATCACACCCAGACGCGCCCGCAGCGCCCGCCGCCGGGCGTTGCGCGAGCGATCCCCATCGAGAGAGCGCGACCAGCGATCCAGGTGCACACCCTCGATGTACTCCATCACGAGCGCGCACCGACCGTCCGGGGTGTACCCGCTGTCGTGGACCGTCACGATGTTGGGGTGGCGCAGCCCCGCCGCCATGCGCACCTCCCGCTCGAAGCGCTCCCGCTGGCGTCCGGCGGCGAGGGACCCCCCGGGGAGGATCTTGACCGCCACCGTCCGGTTCGTCCGGGTCTGCACCGCGCGGTAGACCACCCCCTGACCGCCGCGGTAGAGCTCCTCCCCGAGCTGGTACCCGGCGAGCAGGTCCGATCCCGCCGCCGCGTGCTCTCCCCCCGGCGGCGGCCCGGAGGCGCCCGGCGCCGCCAGGGCGATTAGTACTTCGGCCATGAACTCCTGGTTCATCCGAACCTGGTCGACGGCCGCGCGGCACGCGGGGCAGCCCTCGAGGTGCGAAATCACCGTCTGGTCCGTGCAGGTTCCGGCCACGAGCGCCTCGATCACCGCGGATGGAGGACACGCTGCGGCGGCCATCACTCGCCTTCCCGCCATGCGGCCGTGAGTTCGTCGACGATCTCGCGCATGCGGGTGATCAACCGGTTCTTGGCGGTGTAGACCTCGTCCACCGTCATCCCGCACTGGCGGGCGGCCTCCTCGGCCGGGACGCCGCGGACCGCGACCAGCTCGAAGGCCCGCAGCTTGGCTTCCGATGTCCTTCCCGCCCGGAGCAACTCCATCGCGCGGAGGATGATCAGGTGTCGCTCTTCTTCCTCCCACACGGCCGTGAGGTGCGCCGTATCGCTCAGGTCCGCCAACGCCGACTCTCCCCGACGGCCCGCGTCGCGTCCGACAGCCCGCCGTCGCCGCGCGATCTGGTTTCTGGCGATGGAGATGATCCAGGAACTCAGGCGGCCGCGCGTGCGGTCGTACCTTCCCGCCCGGTAGGCCCGGACGAACTCCGCCAGCGTCTCCTGGGCCACATCCTCGGCCTCGCCGACCTCCAGCCCCAGCCGCACCGCCAGCGCCGTCAGCAGCGGCCGGAACCGGGCGTCGAACTCGCGCCAGACGGCGTCCTGGGCCGGGTCCCTAAGCGACTCCAGCAGCGCGGTGGTCGTGGTGTGGGCCGACATCCCGCTCATGGCGGACTTCCCGGATCGAGTTCAGCGTACCACAAGGCAAGGACCGCGAACAGGCCGCCGGGGCAATCGAAGGCGGGGGCCGATCTTATGGAATCATGGCAAAGAAGCGCCAGATCGGGAGGGGCGCGCGCAACTCTAAGTGCAAGACCCTCTGCGGCCCGTCACGGGCCGAGAGAGGTAGGACCTTACACAGGGACGAACCCCATGCACAGCTCTTTCATTGATTCCCTACGGTCCAGGATCGTCCGCGCTTCCGGGGCGCTGGCGATTTGTGGCGGCGTGGCCCTGGCCGGCGGCGTGGCCTCGGCCCAGACCTTCAGCGGGCTGGGGTTCTTCGCGGATGGGACGGAGTCGTACGCCCGGGATGTCAGCCAAGACGGCTCGGTGGTGGTGGGCTATGGGTTCATTCCACCCGGGCCCGGCGTTGGCACGGGCTACCGCGGCTTCAGCTGGACGGGCGGGGTTATGACAGACCTGGGCACGCTCGGCTCGCAGGCTGCCGAGATGTACTCGAACGCCCGGGGGGTCAGCGCCGGGGGATCGGTCATCGCGGGTTGGAGCGGCTCGCCCAACGGCACCCGCGCCTTCCTCTGGGCAGCAGGGGTCATGACGGACCTGGGCACACTGCCGAACTACTCCTACTCGCAGGGCTACGGAATCAGCGACAACGGGTCCGTGGTGGTGGGCGTCAACGGCACCAATAGCGACTACACCCGCGCCTTCCGCCGGACAGGCGCCGGCATGCAGGACCTGGGCGCGCTGGCGGGGTATGCCACGTCATTGGCCTATGGGGTCAGCGGCGACGGCTCGGTGGTGGTGGGCCAGTGCACGAAGAAAGTCGGGCAACCCGACACCAGGATCGCCTTCCGCTGGGCCGGCGGGCATATGACCAGCCTGGGCAAACTCAAGAACGGAGCCTACTCGGAGGCTTGGGCCGCCAGCGGCAACGGTTCGGTGGTGGTGGGGACGAGCGATTCTGCAAGCGGCGTGCGTGCCTTCCGCTGGACCGGCGGGACCATGACGAATCTGGGCACGCTTCCGGGGTATCCGTACTCGTACGGCCGCGCCGTCAGCGCCGACGGGTCGAGGGCCGTGGGCTATGGCAGCAACGGCTCGACGCAGGTGGTGCCCGTCAGCGGTTCGGTTGTGAACACCGGGCACGCGTTCCTTTGGACCTCGACCCTGGGGATGGTGGACCTCAACACGTATCTGCCCACCCTCGGCATTGACCTGAGCGGGTGGGAGTTGCGCGAAGCCCGGGGAATCAGCGCAGACGGCAACACCATCGTCGGCTGGGGCTGGCATAACGGCCAGCCCGAAGCCTGGGTCGCACACGTGCCGTAGCGCCCTTGCGGCGGCAGAGACCGGAAATCGAGGGACGATGTGCGCCATCCTGGCCCTGACGATCGACGATGACACCGGCGCGGTGCTCATCGACGGCGCACCCGTGGATACCGATGAGGTCCGGATCCTTATCGCCGTCCCGGCGGGCTCGGAGATCCGCAAGCTCGACTACCGCCTCACCACCGACCGCGAGGACGCCGTGCACCTCTGCGATCACGCGCTGCGGGGCCCGCGCGGGCTCCCCTTCGCCGGGCTGGGCGAGGCCGGGCTCGAGCCCACTGCCGGCGCGATCGCGGCGACCGGGCTGACGGGCTCAGGCGAGGATGGTTTCATTCTCAGGGCGATCAAAGAGCGAGGCGTGCAGGTCTACGACGCCGGCTGGCAGCCGCTCGATCCGGTCGAGCCCGCGGGGTCGTCGGTGACCACAACGGGTTCCTTCGCCGGGCTGCTCGACCCGACCACGACCTTGGCCGCCAAGAAGCGCGACCGCAAGCGCGATGATGGCTGCTTCGATGTGACCGACGACTTCTCGGCGCTGCGATCGTCCACGGTCCACGTCGAGGTGCTCAGCGGCGGCGCGTCCGTGGCCCAGCTGCCCGGGCACGGGCCCGACATCGGCACCCTACGGCCGCGGGCATCGACTTCTTCGATCCCCGCATCAGCGAGATCATCCCGGAAGTCCGGCATCGACGGGATCTCGTCGAAGACCGGATCGCCGGGCTTGGCCTCGCCGCGGTGGTCGCGCAGCGCCGCCGCGAGATCGGGGATGAGCGGCACGGCCTCGGGCTGGCCCGACTTTGTGATCGACGGCGGCAGTTCGATCTGGGCATTCACGCCGTCGAGGTGCAGGTGGGCCCACGTGATCTGCGCGGCCTCGCTCCTTCTCAGGCCCGTCAGCAAGAGGAACCTGTAGCAGATGGCCCGCTCCGGCGGCGCAGCCTCCTGCAGGTCGCGGATCTCGGACGGGGAGAGCACCCGCCGCTTCTTGTCAGCCTTGACCTTCGACTTGGGGACCGTGGCGCACGGGTTGGCCTCCAGGCGGCCTGTATGCGTGCACCAGGCGAAGAAGGCGTTGAGGTCGGCCCGGTGGGCGTTGACGGTCTTAGGGGAGGGGGCGGCATCCACGAGCTGCTTGAGCCGGGCGGAGATCGATTGGGGGCTGGCGTCTGTCAGCCGGGCCCAGCTCTGGGCCTCGGCCGCGCCCTCCAGATGCTTGCCGACCGTGTAGCGGTACATGTCATCGCGGCCCGGCCGCTTCAGCTCGGCTATCGGTCATGATGGCTGGGCTGACGCACTGCGAGGTGCGCACCTACCGCTCGCTGGTGCGGCACATGATCCTGACGGCGGTGAGCTTTCCGTGCTGGCGCCCGCTCGAGGGACGTCATCGCTCGGGATCACCGGCATCAGGACTCAGCACCGCGTTCTGAGCCTCGGCCAACAACAGCTTCAGGCTGTGCGAGGCGCCGTTCGCGAGCGCATCACGCATCGCCAGGGCGTGACGGAGCGCCTCGCGGGCGCTCTCCTGGTCGTGCATCTCGGATCGGGCGAGCGCAAGGATCGTCCACGCCCATACGCACCGGTCATGGTTGATCGCCCCCATGCCGTTGATCACGACCTGCGCTGTTGCGGCGGCCTCGGGCGCATTCCCCGCGCGCAGTTGCGTCAAGGCGAGCGTCACGCGCAGCCCCAGATCGTTCGGCAGGGCGCCGACGGCCACATTCATCTGCTCGGCCAGCGGCGCCCACGCCGGGCCCGGGCTGGTCGACGGTACGCGCAGCAACGTGGTGCTGTGAATTTGGTTCGGGTCGTTGCCCCTGGCGAGTGTCAGGTCGAGCGCGGCGGCTCGAACAGGCTGCGGGAGAGACAGGTCGGTGGCGATCGCCTCGCGGGCGCGATCCGCGACGAAGTCCGACCGCACGAATGCACGATCCACGACGCCGCGCGCAAGGGCCATGCTCAGGCGCCGTTCGTGGTCCTTGATCGGCCCGCTCTCGTACGCGATGACGGGCGTGGACGGGTCCGCGACGATGAGCGTGCCCCCGTCCGGCGAGAACGCCGCGCTGCGATTGTTCGACCAGGTCACGCACTTGAGCGATGCGGCGAGGGTCAGGCTGTCGGCGGAAAAGATGCGGACGAGTTCGTCGTTGCAGACAACCGCGAGGCGGTTGCCGTCCGGGCTGAACGCGATCGCCTCTCCGGGCTGCGATGTCGCGACGTACCTGTGGACGTGCGCCGTCGCGGCGTCCATGAGCAGCACCGAATCGTCGGCGGAAACCGCGATCGAGCGCCCGTCGGGCGCGAACGCCGCCGCCCGTACGTGATCTTTCGCCGGAAAGACGCTGAGTGTCGCGTGGTCGCCGCGGGCGTCCCGGACGCGCACAACCTGCTCCGTCCCCGGCGTCGGATGGTGATAATCCTTGAGCTTCATGCCGCTCCGCGCGACAACAAGAACGCGATCGTCCTCGGGGCTGAACGCGATCAACGTGATGGAACTCGATGCGGGCTCGGGCCACGCCTTGGGCGCCGCGTCGGGGATGCTCGGATCGAACTCGAGGATGCGTCCGTCCCAGAGCCCGGCGAGAAGCCGGTCTCCCGCGGGCGACCAGGCGAGCGAGGTGACCATGGTTGCGTCGGGGAGTGCCAGCGCACCTGCCGTGTCGCCCGTAGCGGCATCGAAGATCGTCACCGCCCGCGCCGCCCCGGCGACGGCCAGCCGGCGTCCGTCCGCGCTGAACGCGGCGGCGTACATCGCCTCCCGACCGGGGTAGCGGGACCAGAGGTTCTCGCCTGTCTGCGTATCGAACGCGCACACGGATCCCCATCCCACCAAAGCGCTGCGGCGCCCGGTCGGGCAGATCGCGGGGGCGTAGCCGCCGCGCCAAGTGACCTCGACCCTGAACGGCTGACCGCTCGCGAAAGTCCGTGCCTGCGTTACTCCGAGTTCGCCGATGACGTAGGCGGTCGTGCCCACGCTGTCGACGGCGAACGCCGCGTCGGTGTCCTTGGGAATGTTGACCTTGAAGAGAGGGTCGAGGTCTGGCCATGAGAAGGTTTGCACCACGCCCTGCGGGGATTGAAGCCCGAAGGCACGACCGCCGCCGCCGCGGGCGCGGCTCACGGCGTTCCGCGCGATCGGGAGAGGCCGCGTCGTGCCGGCGCGGGCGTCGATCTGCACCACGCGATCGGTCGTGACGGCAATGACCCCTTCAGGCGGGCCCGGCATGAACACCCGCGAATCAGCGCCGAACCGCGAAATCTCGCGCTGGGCATCCAGGTCCCAGAGCACATTCCACCCCGCGTCCGCGACCACAAGCGCCGCCGTGCGGCTGTTCCCGATGGGCCCGTAGACGCGATCGAGGGGTTCCTTCAGGTAAACCGCGCGGTCGAGGACGACGTCGTCCCGGATATCAAGCCGCACGGCCCCATCATCGGAGCGACGCCATCGCCCTCCGGCGAATGACGCGCCCAGGAGCGTCGTGGTGCGCTCGACCCAGAGCGCCTTGCCGGTCGTGACATCCCACAGCGTCACCGTTCCGTCACCTGTCCAGCCGTCCTCATCATCAGCGACATGCGTCAGCAGGAGCGAGCCGGTGCGATCGGCCTGCGGCATGTGAAACCGCCACGACCTGCCGGGAGCCGTCTTCAGGGTGTGCAGCAGGCGTGTGGTCGCGGCGTCAAAGACCCGGACATCCCCGCTCCGGGCCCGGGTCAAGAGGCGCGTCCCGTCGCCGGAGAGCACCAGGCTCTCGGTATCGCGCGGGGTATCGAACGATCGGGAGACCGGGTCGCAGGCCCAAGCAAGGTGCGACCACTCCCAGCCCCGGAGTTCGGGAGGTGTTGCGGCCAGTTCGGCCCGCGCCTGGCCGATGGTGCCCTGCTCGATCTGGGTCGACGCCAGCCCGATGGACAAGCTGTAGGCGAGGCGCCTGGCTTCGAGCGCCGCCGCGTCGGCCCGCACGCGCTCGGCCGTTTCTGTCTCGGCGGCCTTGAGGGCACGCCCTTCCGCGAGGATCGCGTCGTTGCGCGCATGCACAGCGTGGATCGCGCTGATCGTCGTGCCGACCAGACCGAGCACGAGCAACCCGACGAGCGCGAGCGACACCGCCACAGTCCGGCGATGCCGCCGGACAAACTTCCGGGCGCGGTACGCGACGGTCGGCGGGCCGGCCTCCAAGGCTTCGTAGTTGAGGTGCCGCTCGATATCCCGCCCGAGATCGGCCGCGGATGCGTACCGGCGCGTGCGGTCCTTCTCAAGGCACCGCATGACGATCCAGTCGAGTTCGCCCCGGACGGACTCCCGCAGCCGAGCGGGTTCGGTGTGGCGCCGGGCGGCCACGTCGCCGAGCGTGTTCATCGTGCTCAGCCGGGTGCTCGGGCGCGGGGGGTCAACCTCGCGGATGATCCGCCGGAGCTCGTCGAACGCGGCGCTGCGCAGGCGGGTCGGGTCGAAAGGCGTTACCCCGGTGAGCAGCTCGTAGAGAAGCACCCCCAGTGAGTACACATCGGTGCGGGTGTCGACATCCGTGAACCATGCGCCGTCGAAGCCCGCCTGCTCCGGGCTCATGTACTCCGGCGTTCCAAGGAACTGGCGGTGCTCGGTGAAAAGCGTCCGCTCCGCGAGCCGGGCCTGGGTCGCCTTCGCGATGCCGAAGTCGATCACCTTCAGGACAGGACGGTCCCCGTCACCCGGGCCCACGAGCACGTTCGTCGGCTTGATGTCGCGATGAATGATCCCCTTCTGGTGCGCGTGCTGGACCGCCCCGCAGACCTCCTCGAACAGCTCGAGCCGCGCCCGCACGCTCAGCCCGTGCTCGTCGCAGTACTGGGTGATCGGTACGCCGCGGACGAGCTCCATGACGAAGTAGGGCCGCCCGGCTTCCGTAGCGCCCGCGTCGAGCACCTTGGCGATGCACGGATGATCGAGGATCGCCAGGACCTGCCGCTCCTGCTCGAAGCGGGAGATGACCTGCCGCGTGTCCATGCCGAGCTTGATGATCTTCAGCGCGACGCGACGACGGATCGGGTGCTCCTGCTCGGCGAGGTAGACCGCGCCGAACCCGCCCTCGCCGATCCGCTCGAGCAGCTGGTACGGCCCGATGCGTGACCCGACCATCTCGCCCACCGGGGCCTGATCGATGATCGTCTGCGCGAGGCCGCTGAACGCCCCCGCCGAGGTCTCCAGGAAATCCCCCGCAGCCTCGAGCTCGGCCATGAGTTCACGAACCTCGGAGGCGATCCGCTCTCCGTCGGGCGCCCGCCGCATGGCCTCGGCGAGCACGTCGGAACGGTGCTCCGGCGGCACGCCGCGCACACGCTCGAGAAGGTCCTTGACTCGCTGGACGTGATCGCCCTGCATGACGATCTCCCCGGGGCCGCTGTGCTACTCGGACGCCGCCCGCAACTGCCGGTGCAAGCGGGCGCGGGCGTAGGCCCAGTCACGGTCGACGGACCGGGGCGACACGCCCAGCGCCTCGGCGGCCTCCTCAACGCTCAAGCCGGCGAAGAAGCGCAGCCGAACAATCGTCGCCGCCTGCGGATCGTCACGCTCGAGATCCGCCAGCGCCTCGTCGAGCACGAGCATGACTTCCGGTTCGGGCTCGGTCGCGAAGTTGAGGTCCGACAGCGGGATGCGCCGGGCGGGGTGCGTCCCGTCCCCGCCGCGCTTCACGCGGGCGCGGGCACGGGCACGCTCGACCAGGATCCGCCGCATGGCCTCCCCGGCGGCGGCGAAGAAGTGGGCACGGCTGTGCCACGCGACCTGGCCGTTCCCAACGAGCCGCACGTATGCCTCGTGCACCAGCGCGGTGGGCTGCAGGGTGTGCCCGGAACGCTCGCCACTCATGCGGCGGAGTGCGAGGCTCCGCAACCCCTCGTACACGAGCGCAAAGAGCTCTTCCGACGCGGCGGGCGCGCCGGCAGCGCAGGCGTCCAGCGCCAGCGTGATCCGCCGCGTGTCTGGCTCCGGTGTTGGTGGCTCGGTGCTCCCCATCGAATCTGCCCCGTCTGCTCGCGGCGCTGCCGAGATCACACTATAACGTGTCCCACCGGCTTTGTACGATGATCGACGGCGTCTCCGCCCCGTCCCGGCAATCGCCGACGACGTGGCGCCGGGCCGTCGGGCCCCCCCGACGTGCAGAGCGTCCGAGAACTCCTGATGGGCCGACTCCCTCACCACGGCCGCCGCCTCCGAGGTATCACACAGAGCACGCCCAGTTCAAGGACCGCCACCGCACCCGGCGCGGGGATCGCGCCCGCCACAACCGGCGCGCCCGGCACACTCTCGTAGGCGTAGTCGAAGACTGTGACGGAGTATCTCGGCACGGGCTCGGAATGGAAGTTGATCTGCGCCCGAGCCCAGCCGAGGTGCGTCTGGCCGATGATATCGAATCTGATTCCGAAGAATGCGTGGGGCGCGCCGTACACCCACCGGCCCCAACTCCCCAGCCCCGTGTCGACGGCGAAGCGATGCTGTAACTCCCCCGCGAAGTAATCGGATGCCGAGATGAGTGTGCCGGCCTGGAGCGGGATGAACTCCTCGGCCGCTTCATACCTTACGCTCACGCCAAACCCGCCGAGCTCCAGGTACGTGCTTCGTTCCCCGCCGAACCACCCGCCCGTGACCGAATAGAACGCGTTGATCGTGAGCTCGGGAGCACCGTCATTGTCGAAGTCAAGTGGCGCGGCGTCGTGATGCATCCCCGGCGTGGTCCCTGGCATCGCCGCGGTCGCGACGATCGGTTGCGGCGGCAGCGTGTACACAATGTCCGCATGGACGATCTGAGCGAACAACAGGCCGGTGGCGGCGGCGCTTGCCAGCGTGGCGCATCTCATGAGGACCTCCTGCGAAGGACAGTGATCGACCCGAGCGTGAGCACCACAGCCCCGCCCGGCGAGGGAACCTCCCCGGCCCGGATCGGAAGGCCCGGCTCGGTCTCGTACGCCCACTCCAGCGCACGAAAGTTAAGGTCATCCACCTCGAACACCGCCTTGATCCAGCCGAGCTGGCCCGCCCGCGTCCGCACGCCCATGAAGCCGGTGGCCCCGGAGGGAAAGAGCGACGAATGGGGGCCGCCGAAACTGGCGGCGGCGTGGGCGGAGGTGTCGCTCCAAACGTGCGGGAACATGGGCGCGATGGGGTCGCCTTCCACGAGGTATTGCGTGAAACTCCACCCGCCCCACGTGGGCACGGCGAGCAGCTGCGCGCCGTCCCAGTGCGCGTTGTAGTCGGCATCCCCCTCGCCGACGAACAACTGCCCGACGGCCGCGCCGCCGGGCACGTTCGGCTGGTCGCTCGGCGAGCGCGTGATGTCGAGCCAACTCGGCTCGAGAGTCCACCAGTCGAAGCGCCAGTCGTAGTGCCCCGGCTGGCCCGGCGCCGGGTTGGTGAAGTGGACAACATCCGCCGATGCGCCGTCGCCGACGAGCCCCACCGCGACCGCCCCTGCGAGTACTGCGCGGTTCATGAACGCCTCCTTCGAAGGGTGAAGACTGACGCCAGCGCGAGAAGCGCCCTCGTGCCCGGCGCGGGAACCTCCCCCGCCCGGATCGGAACGCCCGGCTCCGTCTCGTACGCCCAGGAGAACGCCCTCAAGCTGATGCCGACCCGTTCCACCTCGACCCAGCCGTGCCTCCCGTCATCCGTGCGCACGCCCACGTAGCGCCGCTCCCCCTCCGGGAACGGGGAGTTGACGCTGTACTCTGGAAACCACTCCACCTCGATGAAGAGCGCGACGTCGTGCCAGATCCCCCCCGGCCCGATGGGCGAGCCGTGCAACAGCGGCCAAGCGCCGAACCCCGCGGACGACTCTTGGAGGATCGACGCGCGCGGCCTCCCGCTCTCAGGCCAGTGCCAGACGTACGACGCCGTGAAGAGATCCTCCCGAACCTGCCCCACCGCGCCGCCGCTCTGCACACTCGCCTGCTGTGTGCTCGGCCGGGTGATGTCGAGCCAGCGGTCGAGCCCGAGTTCGTACCCCCAGCCATAGTGCCCCGGCTGCCCCGGCGCCGGGTTGACGAAGTGCACGATCTCCGCGCGTGCAGAGCCCGCTGCGCATGCCACCGTCATCAGCACCGTCAAGCGCATTGCTCTCATGGCCTTCTCCTTCTCGATGCAGCACGAAGGACACCAGCGCCGACCAGCATCGCCGCGCCGGGCGCGGGGACCTGCCCCGCAAAGATCGCGAGGCCCGGCTCGGTCTCGTACGCCCAGGAGAGGGCCCTGAGCCTTACGCCGTCGCGCTCAATCTCGATCCAGCCGAACCGGCCGTCGTCGGTGCGGACGCCGAGGTAGCACCGCATGCCGTCCGGCAAGAGCGACGGCGGGTCCTCGATGTGCTCGAGACCTTCGTAGTAATGGCGCGCCGATGCGCTGTACCCCAGACCATCGAGCGCCTCTCCCGGGGCTTGCGGACGCGTGAACCAGCCCGTGTAGTACGGGTGGTGGTCAACAGCCACCGCGGCCCCTCCGTTGGTCTCGTTGAACGTGAACCAGTGCCCCGGACTGCCCCCGTGCTGCGCCACGCTGCTGCCGGTTTGAACATCGAGTTGACCGGCGGGGGAGCGTGTGATGTCCAGCCAGCTGGGCGGCAGCGACGTGTATCCCGGCCAACGCCAGTCGTAGTGACCGGGCTCCCCCGGCGCCGGGTTCACGTGATGCACGATCTCCGCCTGGGCGGCCTCCGCCACGAACCCCACGGCTATCGACACTGCCCACGCCAGCCCCCTCATGGCCGCCGCCTTCGTGCCCAAACACCCAGAAGACCAGCGCCCATCAAGACCCCCGCCCCCGGCGCCGGTACCTGGCCGGCGTAGATGCCGACGCCCGGCTCCGTCTCGTACGCCCAAGAGAGCGCCGCGAAGCTGGACCAGGTGCGAACAACCGCGATCCACCCGTAACAGCCGCCGCCGGTCAGCACGCCGATGTACCGGCGCGCGCCCTCGGGAAACCGCGTCTCCGGCGGCGTTTCGAAGAACGCGGATGTCAACCCGGAGTCGGTGAACTCCCGGCCGGGCAGCGCGGCGCCGTGCTCGAGCGCCAGCACCCAGGATGTGCCTTCGGCGACGGCGATCGACGCTCCCCCGTTGAATCGCGTCGTCAGCGGCAGTTGCGTGCCGGATTGGCCGACACTCTCCGGACCGAACTCGTCGAGCTGGCCGGACGGCGGAGCGGTCACGTTCAGAAATGCAATGTCGCCTCCGCCGGGGTCCCAGGACGGAGCGTGCCAGTGGTAGTACCCCGGGTCCCCCGGCGGCGGGTTCACGAAGTGAACAATCTCATCGCGGGCTTCCGCACCGCACGACACCGCGCACAGGGCCACCACGACAGCCGTTCTCACGACCTTCTCCTGCTTGCCGTGAACACGCCCAGCCCAATCACCACCGCGGCGCCGGGGGCGGGGATCTGCCCCGCAACGATGGGCGCCCCGGCCTCCGTCTCGTACGCCCATGCACGGGCCGTCAGGCTCATCCCGCCCCGCACGACCTCGATCCAGCCGAGGTGCCCCTCGGTCGTCCGAACGCCCATGTAGCCCGACTCCCCTTCCGGGAAGTGCGACATGAGCGGCCAAACCGACGCCGGGGCCACGTGCTCCGCCGTGCGGATCCAGTCGAATTCGAACAGGCGGGCCTGCACGGCCTCGCCGAACTCCAGGCAGTACGTCGGGTAGCTCCATCCCCCCACGAGCGCCAGCACCCGGGCCGACGAAGCAAGCTCATCGCCGACGTGCACGTTCAACGGGTCTTCCCCCCAGAGACTCCGCGATGCCTGCGAGACGGACCGCCCGTTCGGCGTGTTCGTTTGCAACGGCGGGGGCGTGGTGATGTCGAGCCAGCGATCGACGCCGAGCTCGTACCCCCATCCGTAGTGCCCCGGCTGCCCCGGGGCCGGGTTGATGAAGTGCACGACCTCCGCCCGCGCGGCGGGCACCGCGCACGTACCCACCACCAACGCCGCCAGCACCTTCGCAGCTCTCACGGCCTCCTCCTTGTCAGCACGCCCAGGGCGCCGACGCCCAAGAACACCGCCGGCCCAGGCGCCGGCACCTGCCCCGCGAGGATCGGCACACCCGGCTCCGTCTGGCACGCCCACGCCACTGCCGTCAGGCTCGGGCCTGGAGCGTCGGCGAGCTCGATCCACCCGTAGCGACCGCTCATCGTTCTGACGCCGATGTAGCGAAGACCGGCGAGCGTCGGATAGTTGAGCCAGGCTTCGTTCGACCAGATGTACTCGAACGGGCTCTCCTCGGCCGGCCAACCGTGGGCAAGGAGGAAGACACTGCTCATCCCCCCCCACCACGCGAGCACCATCGCCCCCCCCGAGGTGTGAACGTTGATGTAACCGTCGAACCACTCGGAAGCCGACTGGCAGACCGCAGCGTCGCCGGGTGTGTTGGTCTGCTGCCCCGAGCCGAGGGTGATGTCCAACCAACTCTGCCACCCCTCCACCGGCTCGAAGCGCCAGTCGTAGTGCCCCGGCTCCCCAGCCGCTGGGTTCACGTAGTGAACGATGTCTGCGCGGGCGGCCGCGCCGAACAACACAGCCGACAGGGCCGCCGCTGTTGCTGTTCTCATGACCTTCTCCTTCCCGCAACGACCGCCCCCAGCCCGAGCACCATTGCCGCGCCGGGCGCGGGGATCTGGCCCGCAAAGATCGCGACGCCCGGCCCGGTCTCGTACGCATAGTCAAAGACGGTCACCGCGTACGCCTGGGGCGAGGGCGAGTACGTGATCTGGGCGCGGGCCCAGCCGAAGTGCGACACGCCGGCCGTCTCCAACCGGAAGCCGAAGTAAGCCGGAGGATCATCGAACTTCCACGCGCCGTCGCCGGCGAAGCCGATCCACTCAAAGAACGGCACACTTCCGCTGAAGACATACTCGCCGGGATCGCCCGGCCCGACATACGCCCCGGCGGGCAGCGGGTCCAGGATTTCGGGCCATGCGAAGTACGCTCCGGGCCGATCCGATCGGATGTAGGTGCCAAAGCCGCTCCACGGAGAGCCGGCAACGTGGTACGCGTGGATCGAGAACTCCGGGGTGCCGTCGTTGTCGATGTCGAGTGGGGCCGACGCTTGGCCGCTCGGCACCAGCGCTGTGGCGGTGATCGGCGCGGCGGGGACCGTGTGCACGATTCCGGCATCAGCCGCGCCGACCAGGCCAGCCACCCCAAGCAATGTTGCACACAGGTTTTTCATGATGAACCCCTCGGGGCCCCCACAATGGTCAAAGCCCGGACCGGCCGGCGGGCCGGTCCGGGCCGGGTGTGAGGGAGATGTCAGTTGTCCCGAGTGATGACGACGTTGTCGAACGATACCGAGAGCCGCCCGCCGGTGCCCCCAGGCTGGAAGGTCGGCTGATTGAACATGATGAGCGCCACACCCGTCTGCTGCTGGAAACGCGTCTCATTGACCGCGATCTGCGGTCGGCTGGGCTCGGGCTGGTCGGCGGCCCAGACCTTCATGCTCAGGCGTGCGCCGTGCATCGTGGCCAGCACGATGTAGTCGCGCCCGATGTCGAACACGAAGGGAGCCTCCGCGATGGGCGGGCTGCCCCCCGGGGACCCGGCATCGGGAATCACGTTGATGAAGATGCCAAGATGACCCTGGTAGTTGAACGCGATGTACGAGGCGCCGGGCGTCTCGGGGTTGGCCCTCCCGGCCAGTTGGATGTTCGTGTTCTCGTTGTTGAGGCGTACCGTGAAACGAACGGCACAGTGGCGGTAGCTCTTGTTGTCCGCTGACTCGTCGAGCAAGACCCCGTCGCCCACGTAGAAGGGCAGCGGCGGCAGCTCGATGTTGGACTCGAACTCGTACGCACCGCCTGAAGCGTCAAAGGTCGTTCCGCCCAATGGCGCCAGCGCGTTGACCTCGGTCCACGCGCTGGTATCGCCATCGTTGAAATCGTCGGAGAAGAGCACGTTGCCGGGCCCAGCCAATGAAGCAGTCACTGCGATCACGAGGGAACCTGCCAGCGCATAGACCATCATGCACCTCTTTAAAGAGCCGGTTTGGAGTACGGCGGCCACCAGCCCGCCCTAGTCGTGAGCGCCGGGAGATGCGGGTTCACGCCACGATTCGGAAGAATTGATGATCCCGGCGGCCCGGCTGACCTGCCCTCACGGTTCATGCCAATCTGAGTATTCGTGGCGGCTTCAATGGTTTGCTCGAAGGTGCCGCGTATGCCGATCGCCGACTTCTACCCCCGTCGCGGGAAGAATGTTCTTTTGCACCGACAGAATGAGCCCGCCCGACGAACTCGTCACCGCCGCGGCGCCGATTCCGGCCATTCACGGATTTGGGTCGTGCGCGACGGATTTGGGTCGTGCGCGACGGATTTGGGTCGCGCGCGACGGGCGAGGACACAGACTTGTGTGCTCCTTGGCGCACAGACGCGGCGTCGGCGTTTGCGTTCTGCTTCGTCCAAGCGTTCCGTGGCAAGCTGCACTGGATAACGGTCCCGCCCTTCGCCATCAACCTGGTCGCGAACCTAATCTTCACGCCGATCCAGTTCGGGCTACGGAACCTCCCCCTGGCGAGCCTCGACATCTTGATCGTTTGGGGTTCGATGATCTGGCTTGCGATCGCGATCTGGCCCCGCCGTCGGTGGGTCGCGTTCGCGCAGGTGCCGTACTTCGTCTGGGTGTCCATCGCGACGGCCCTTCAACTGAGCATCAGCGCCATGAACTGGGGCCGGTAGCGACGGGTCGATCGCGCGTCGTAGCATCCTGCTCGTCCTTCAGCCCCGCCGCCCGTTTGTTAGGCTGGCCGGATGAATCCAAGCACACGACCAATGATCGCTCGGCTGCTGACGCTCGTCATTCTGCCGGCAGTATTCATCGCCATACACGGCTGCACAGGTGAACCCGCCATGAAGATTGATCCGAGCGTGCCGTTGCGCGCATCGCACGCCACCAACGTGCCGCAGAACGAAGCCTTTCAGGCCGCCATTGGCGCATGCCTCGATGCCGGTATGACCATCATCGAGTGCGACCGAAACGCGGGCCGTCTCGCGGGCATCCACAACATCCGCGACGCCTTGGGGCCACGCTCTCTGAAGGGACTGACATACCCCACAATCACCGTAGAACCCTCGACCTCATCCCCCGGATCCGTCATCACCGCCCACACCGTGCACGAAGGGGCGTACATGCCACAGTTCTTCACGCTCCTCGCCCGGCGTATCCCTCTCAACGAACCCACGCAGCCGCTTCCCGAGGTCTGTGCCCATGCCGACCAGCAGCGCGCTCTCGAAGAGTTCACCCTCGATATCCCGCCGGATCAGGCCATCGATCGCGTCCTCGCCGCGCTCGAGGCACAGGAGTTCAGCGTCGTCCTTCGCGACCCGGAATCGCTTCTCTACGGTGGCCAGCGCCTCCCGCGCATGCTCTTTGCCTCGGCGAATGAACCGCGCCCTCAAAGTACCCACTACACAACCCCGAACTCCGACGAGTTCACCCTCTGGGTCCGCCCCGGGCCGTCCCGGCGTCAATCCCTCGTCCGCCTCAAGATCGCCCGAGACTACAGCGACTCGCAGCAGAACAGCGAAGTCCGCGAAGCGCAGAGCAATATCCGCACGGCCCTGGGAATCCGCTAATGTCCTGACTTCGAGATAGCGCGCCCGGTGCCCAGTACGAACCAGGAAGCAGACGGCGTAGCTCGCGTTGGGCCTTCGCGGGCGATTAGCAGGGTCTCGTAGAGATCGCGATCGTCGGGAATGGTCACGACGACCTTGACCGGATCGCCGAGCTCGGCGCCTGCCTCGATGCTCACCGTGCCGGCGGCCAGCCCGTCGTGATCATCGATCGCCTTCAGCATGGCATCCTTGCCCGCGCAGGTTCCCTCGGTCGTTTGGCGCGTGTCCTGTGTCAGGAACAGCGTGCCGTTCGGGCCCGCAACGCCCTGCTTCCAACCCGCGGCATCGCCGGTTATGACGGTGCTCGAGAGCAGCGTCATGGAAGGGTTGGACAGCCGCTCGGGCCGCGTGAACACGACGGCCTCGGTTTCGGTCGACGCGACGATTCCCCATTCGCCCGCGCTGAACTCCATCGGGGTACTCGAAGACCACGTCAAGGGCACGCTGGCGGCGTGTCGGCGTGCATCGCCCTCTGGGCCCGGGCTGCGCCCCAGAACTTATTGAGGGGCATGGGGCGACCGACGCGCAGTGACGCATCAGGGGGTCGACGCCGGTCAAGGGGGAGCGATCGGGCGGGGAGATACACTGTGGCCATGATCGTTCGATCGACGGTGAAGTGGGGTGTGATTCTGGCGGCGCTGCTGGCGGTGGGCCCGGTCGCGGGCGTGCTGGTCGGCGTCCTGCGCGGGCCCGGCGGTGCGGCGGGGACGACGCCAGTGCTGAGCGTGCCGCTGGGGATCGGGCTGGCGAACGCGGGGGCGGCGGTCGGGCTGGCCGCGGCGATGGGGTTGTTCGCAGCGCGGTGCTTCGGCTCGCGGACGGGGATGACGTGCGCCGGGCTGGTGCTGGCGTGGGCGGCGTGGTCGGCGGGGTCGCTGGATGCGATTCTCGCGCCGGCCCGGGCCGCCGGCGAGGCGCGGTCGGTGCTGATCCGGCTTGCCGTCGAGGGCGGTGCACTGGGCCTGGTGAGCGTGGCGCTGGCGGCGGCGATTCTGCGGGTCGGGGCCGGCGTTGACGCGATGATCCTGCAGGAGAAAGAGAAGCTTCGCGCGGGTGAGGACAGGATCGAGCCCGGGGCGATCGCGATCGCCGCGCTGGCGGCGGTGGCGCTGGGCGGGCTGGTGACGTGGTGGGTGGCGTTCCAGCCGCTGAAGGGGCAGGTGGTGTTCGGGGCGCTGGCGGGGGCGATCGCGGCATCGGCGGTGGCGCACCTGATGGCGCCGCACCTTCCCGCGCGGGCCAGCGCGATGGCGGGGTTCGCGGCGATGGCGGTGCTGGCGGCGCTGGGCCCGGTCAGCGCGCTGTTGGTCGGCCCGGAGGCCACAGCGCGGGCCGCGGCGGCGGGGCTGATTTCGCACCTGGCGTTACCCACGGGGCTGGACTGGGCGGCGGGGGCGTTCCTGGGGGTGCCGATCGGGCTGGGGTGGTCGGGGTCGATGGTGGAGAAGCACACGGCCCATCCCGCGGCCGCGGGATGAGACTCCATTTCAACTCGGGCATCGAATAGGGGAAGGGCGGCGAACCTAGGATCGGGGGCCCGAGTTTGAGGTCCCGGGCCCGGTGTTTTTTTGGGTTGCCGGGATGTTGTGGGAAGACAGAGCCGTGCGGCCGGGGGTGCGGCGGGAGGAAGTGAGTTGAAGAGCAAGCCGACGCCCGCGATCGAACGTCAGCCGCCGGCCCGGGTGATGCCGGATGTGCAGTCGACGGAGGATCTGCGGCGGGTGCCGATCGACCGGGTGGGTGTGAAGGATGTGACGTACCCGATGCGGCTGCGGACGCCGGATGGGGGCGAGCAGACGACGGTCGCGGCGATCAACATGTACGTGGCGCTCCCTCACTACAAGAAGGGGACGCACATGAGTCGGTTCCTGGAGGTGCTCAACGAGGAGACCGCCGAGCCGGTGACATCGGACCGGATCCCGGAAATCACCAAGGCGATCCGGGAGCGGCTGGATGCGGAGCAGGCGCACTTCGAGGCGAGCTTCACGTACTTCATCAAGAAGCTGGCGCCGGTGACCCGGATGCCGGGGCTGATGGACTACAAGGTGACGTTCGAGTGCACCTCGAACCACGCGGAGGACTTCGTGCTGGGCGTCGCCGCGCCGGCGACGAGCCTGTGCCCGTGCTCGAAGGAGATCAGCCGGTACGGGGCGCACAACCAGCGGTGCCAGATCGAGGCGAAGGTGCGGTTCAAGGGCCGGCTGTGGATCGAGGATGTGGTGGCCCACCTCGAGAAGGCGGCGTCCACGCAGGTCTTCGCGGTGCTGAAGCGGCCCGATGAGAAATACGTGACCGAGGCCGCGTTCGACAACCCCAAGTTCGTCGAGGACATCGTGCGGGACCTGGCGATCTCGCTGAACGCGGATGAGCGGATCACGTGGTACTCCATCAACTCGGAGAACTTCGAGTCGATCCACAACCACAACGCGTACGCCCAGATCACGCGGGACAAGCGGGCGAAGTAGTTCGCGGCGGATTCCGGGTTTGCGGTCCTCGTGCTCGCGGCGCCGGGGCCGGGCCTCAGCCGAACATCTTCATCTGCTCATCCTCGACCTGGAACTCCGAGACCGGGTGCTCGGGGTCGAGGCGGTAGTCGCCCGAGTAGCACGCCGTGCAGTAGCCCGCGCCCGGCCGCTCCATGCAGGAGAGCAGCCCGCGGAGCGAGAGGTAGTGCAGGGAATCGACGCCCAGGAACGCGCGGATGTCCTCGGGCGAGCGGCCGTGGGCGATGAGCTGGGAGCGTTCGGCGAAGTCGACGCCGAAGTAGCAGGGGTGCTTGATGGGGGGGCAGGAGATGCGGAGGTGGATCTCCCTGGCCCCGGCCTGGCGGAGCTGGTCCATCTTGGCCTTGGTGGTGGTGCCGCGGACGATCGAGTCATCCACCACGATCACGCGTTTGCCGTTCACGAGGTCGGCGATGACGTTGAGCTTGAGGCGGACGGCGGCGATGCGCTCGTGGTGGGTGGGCTTGATGAAGGTGCGGCCGACGTAGCGGTTGGGGACGATCGCTTCGCGGTACGGCAGCTGGCTGGCCCGGGCGTAGCCGTTGGCGGCCGAGCGCCCCGAGTCGGGCATGGGGGTGACGAAATCGGCCTCCACCGGGGCCTCGCGGGCGAGGGCCTCGCCGAGGCGCTCGCGGGTGGCCTGGACGTTCTGGCCGAAGACGTTGCTGGCGGGGTTGGCGAAGTAGACGTGCTCGAAGACGCACATGGCGCCGCGCTCCGCGGGGTCGGCGAAGCGGCGCGAGGTCACACCCTCATCGGAGAGCGTGACGATCTCGCCCGGCTCGATCTCGCGCTCGAAGCGGGCGCCCAGGACATCCAGCGCGACGGTCTCGCTGGCGACGACGGGGTAGCCCCGAGGGTTGGTCGCGGCGGCATCGGGGGGGACCCAGCCCAGCACCAGGGGCCGCCAGCCCCAGGGATCGCGGCAGGCCTCGATGCGGTCCGGGAAGAGGAAGACGAGGCTGAACGCGCCCTGCAGGCGGCGGAGGGTCGCGGCGACGGGGTCGGGGGTGCGCTGCTGCTGGGGGCTGGCGAGGAGGTGGATGATGACCTCGGTGTCCGAGGTGGTGTGGAAGAGGTGGCCCGACTCCTCGAAGCGGCGGCGGAGGGGGTCGGCGTTGATGAGGTTGCCGTTGTGGGCCAGGGCCACCTGGCCGCCGATGTAGTTTTCCAAGAGAGGCTGGGCGTTGCAGGCGAGGGAGCCGCCGGCGGTGGAATAGCGGTTGTGGCCGATGGCGCCCTTGCCGCCCTGGGCGTCGAGTTCATCGAGGTCGCGGGCTGTGAAGACCTCGGGGACCAGTCCCATGCCGGTCAGGCCCGACAGACGCTCGCCGCTGGTGACCGCGATGCCGGCGGATTCCTGGCCGCGGTGCTGCTGGGCGTAGAGGCCGAGGTAGGAGAGGCGGGCGCCGCGGGGGTGGCCCCAGAGGCCGAAGACGCCGCACTTTTCCTTCTTTTCGTGGTCGGGGGCGGGGGCGCGCTTCCCGGGCGTCCAGAGAACCGGCAGGGCGACCGTTCGGCTGTCGTGGTGCATGAGGTGCGGGATGATAGTGGCGTGACGGGCCCGCGCGGCGGGCCCGGCGCGGATTGAGGCGATCGCCCGCACGAGGGGCGAGGAGAACCGTAAGATGACCGGGCCAAGGAGGGCCCGCGCGGCGTCATGAGGTCGGAGCGCCTGATCCCCAGCATGTTCCACCGGCGGCTGCTGCTGCTCTTCTGCGGCGTCGTCCTGCTGTGGCTGCCGCTGGCGGGGCAGGTGTTCCGGCTGGCGGTGCTGCAGCACGATGCGCTGTCGGCCGAGGCCGAGAGCAAGCTCATCCGGAAGCAGTGGACCCCGACGGTGCGCGGGCGGATCCTCGACCGCAAGGGGCGGGTGCTGGCGCAGGACCGGCCCAGCTACGACGCGGGGGTCGACTACCGGGTGCTCGCCGGGCTGTGGGTGGAGGACCGGGCGTGGAAGTTCGCCCGCCGGGCCTACCGGGCGGAGTGGCCGAAGCTGACCGATGAGAGGAAGCGAGAACTCGCCGACCGGGTCTGGCCCGTGTACGCCGCGCACCTGGAGCGGGCCTGGGGAGACCTGTCGACGGTCGTCGGGATCGACCGGGCCGAACTCGACCGCCGGCGGCGTGAGATCGTGTCGAAGGTCGAGAGGCGGCGAGAGTCGGTGATCGCCCGCAAGCGGGAGCTGGAACTGGAGGAAGCGCGGGCCCGGGGGACGGAGCTGACGCCGCAGCTGTGGCAGACGATCCAGAAGCGGACGGACATCGAGACGCGGGAGCAGAGCATCCCGCACGCGATCGCGCCGCGGCTGAGCGATGCGGTGGGGTTCCTGCTGCAGGGGCTGGCCGAGGAAGTGGTGGAGCTCCGGCCGCTGGAGGGGCAGAGCGATGATGCGCCGGAGCTGATCGACCGGGTGGAGCGCCTGCCCGGCGTGCGAGTCATCGACACGGGGGACCGCGAGTACCCGTTCGAGACGGTGACGGTGTCGGTGGACCGGACGACGCTGCCTTCGCCGCTGCGGGGTGTGGCGGCGTCGGAAGATGGGATCGTGGAGCCGACCGCGCCGGAGTTCGCGGATGTGCGGGTGACGGGCGTGGGGAGCCACGTGCTGGGGTGGATCCGCAGCGATGTGTTTGCGGAAGATGCCCAGGCCCGCCGGGCGGTGCTGGAGGCCCGGCCCGAGCTGAAGTCGCGGGTGATGTTCGACGGTGTGGACCGCGGTGAGTACCTGGAGGGGGACCGGGTGGGGCACTCGGGGATCGAGGAATCGCGGGAGGTGCAGCTGCGGGGGCTGCGCGGGCTGCGGCGGCTGCAGCTGGACACGGGGCAGGAGAGTTTCACGCCGGCCGAGCCCGGGCGGGATGTGAAGCTGGCGATGGATGTGATGCTGCAAGCGCGGGTGCAGGCGGCGATGAGCAAGGAGCTGGGGCTGTCGGTGGTGCAACCGTGGCACGGGATGGTGACTTCGGAGGGCGATTACGCGACGGGCCCGGTGCCGGTGGGGACGGAGCTGCACGGGGCGGCGGTGGTGCTGGATGTGGACACGGGGGACATCCTGGCGATGGTGTCAACGCCGACGTTCACGCGGGAGGCGCTGCGGGAGCGGCCCGAGACGGTGTTCGAGGATGACATCAACGTGCCGTTCATGAACCGGGCGATCGCCAAGCCGTACCCGCCGGGGTCGATCGTGAAGGCGATCGTGCTGGCGTCGGCGGTGAACCGCGGGGTGTATTCGCTGGACCAGCGGATCGAGTGCACGGGGCATTTCTACCCCGACAAGCCGCGGGCGGTACAGTGCTGGATCTGGAAGCGATTCAGCACGACGCACTCGGCGCAGCTGGAGCATGACCTGTCAGCGCCCGAGGCGCTGATGGTGTCGTGCAATATCTTCTTCTACACCATGGGGCAGAGGCTGGGCCCGGCGGGGATCGCGGAGGCGTACAGGAACTTCGGGGTGGGCACGCCCTTTAACCTGGGGCTGGGGATCGAGTACCCGGGGACGGTGGGGCAGAAGAACGACGGGACGGACCTGACGATCCAGGATGCGATCTTCATGGGGATCGGGCAGGGCCCGGTGGCGTGGACGCCGCTGCACGCGGCGGCGGGGTACGCGACGCTGGCGCGGGGCGGGGTGATCGTGCCGCCGAGGATCGTGCTGGATGAGCCGGGCCCGGCGCCGAGGGAACTGAGCCTGAACCCGGCGGGGGTGTCGGCGGCGCTGGAGGGGTTGCGGCTGAGCGTCAACGACGCGATGGGAACGGGCAACCACATCTCGATCGCGGGGCGCAACGAGCCGGTGTTCAACGTGCAGGGTGTGAGCATCTGGGGGAAGACCGGCACCGCGCAAGCGCCCCCGATCAGGCACGACCCCGATGGCGATGGCCCGCTGCCGGCCCGGACGGTGATCGAGGGTGATCACTCGTGGTTCGTGGTGCTGGTCGGGCCCAAGGGCGACCGGCCGCGGTACGCCGTGGCGGTGGTAATCGATTACGGCGGCAGCGGCGGCAAGGTGTCCGGGCCGATCTGCAACCAGATCGTGCACGCGCTGCAGGCGGAGGGGTATCTGTGAAAACTACCAAATGGCAAATGGCCAAATGGCAAATGTTGCGGCCCGGGGGACCGTGTTGGGATTGGCGGTCACGGGCCTCGAGTGCCTTCATTTGCGATTTGGAAATTTGCTATTTGGCCATTTGAGGATTGCCCCTGCTCCGACCGCTGCAACAGTCTCTGGGGCTGGCGCCCGCCCGGCGGGGGGTGTGGTCGCGGCTGCACATCGCCAACGCGGCGTGGCTGACGGTGGCGGCCTCGCTGGCGCTCTCTCTGCTTGGGGTGTACGCGATCGATGTGGCGCAGACGCTGACTCCGCTGCCGGGCCTCAAGCCGGGCCCGACCGCGACCAAGCAGCTCGTGCTGCTGGCGATCGCGATCGCGGCGGGGGGGCTGGCGGTGCTGCCGCGGTACCGCGTGCTGTCGATCATCTCGGCGCCGCTGCTGGCCCTGATGATCGCGCTGCTGGTGTTCGTGCTGATCCCGGTGGTCCCGTCGTGGCTGGTGAAGCCGAGGAACGGGGCGCGGAGCTGGATCAACCTGGGGTTCACGGACTTCCAGCCCTCGGAGCTGGCCAAGATCGGGTTCGTGCTGGTGCTGGCGAGGTACCTGCGCTACCGCGACAACTACCGGCGGTTCCTGGGGCTGCTGCCGCCCGCGCTGATCGCGTTCATCCCGGTGGCGCTGATCACGCTGCAGCCCGACCTCGGGACGGCGTCGCTGTTCATCCCGGCGCTCTTCGCGGTGCTGGTGGCGGCGGGGGCGAAGCTCAAGCACCTGGCGGTGATCGTGCTGATCGCGGCGATGGCGGCGCCGGCGGCGTTCCCGCTGCTGCGCCCGCACCAGCAGCAGCGGATCATCGCGCTCTTCCAGCAGATCGAAGGGGATCGCTCGGCGGCCCAGGACCTGAACTACCAGAGCTTCACGGCGCAGACGCTGGTGGGCGCGGGCGGGGCCGCCGGGCTGTCGGACCCGCACTCCCGGGCGCTGGTCTACTACAACCGCCTCCCCGAGCGTCATAACGACATGATCTTCGCGGTGATCATCAACCGCTTCGGGTTCCTGGGCGGGCTGGTGGTGTTCGGGCTGTACATCGTGTGGTTGGCGGGGGCGTTCATCACGGCGGCGATCACCCGCGACCCGTTCGCCCGGCTGATGGTGGTGGGGCTCGCGGCCTTCATCGCCGGGCAGGCGTTCGTGAACATCGGGATGAACGTCGGGCTGCTGCCGATCATCGGGGTGACGATGCCGTACGTGAGCTACGGCGGGTCGAGCCTGGTGAGCGTGTGGATCATGACCGGGTTGATCATGAACGTCGCCATGCGCCGGCCGCGTACCCTGCACAAGGATTCCTTCGAGTTCGGGAACGACAGCGATGAATAAGCCGGGCGGACAGCGAGGTCGTGGAGGCAAGGGCGTGCGGCCGGTTCGCGGGCCGGGCCGGCCCGGTGGCCCACCGCCCAAGCCGACCGTCGGGCCGGCGCGAGGGAACCGTCCGCCCGGTGATCGCCCGCGGCGGCCCGGGCTTCAGCTGCCCCGGCCCGCGCCCATCCCGCCGACCGTGCGCGAAGTGGAACTGGACCTGAACGTCGCGCCCGCGAAGCCGACAGAGGATTTCATCGACCTCGCGGGCTCCTTCGGGATCGAGTTTGAGCCCGGGGACACCGAGCGGCTGGGGCACTACCTCTCGATGCTGATGAAGGCCAACGAGGCCTTCAACCTCACGGCGGTGAAGGATGTGGGCGAGGCGTGGATGCGGCACATCTTCGACTCGCTGACGCTGCTGCCGGTGCTCGCCGAGCTCCCCGAGGGCGGGCGCGTGATCGATGTGGGCTCGGGCGGCGGACTGCCGGGCCTGCCGCTGGCGATCTGCTCCCCGCAGCTGCGCTTCACGCTGCTCGAAGCCACAGGTAAGAAGGCCGAGTTCCTCCGCCGAGCCGTCGAGAAGCTGGGCCTGGCCAACGTCCGCATCGCCCAGGAACGCGCTGAACGCGCGGGCCACGACCGGGGTGACAAGGTGAGCGCCGGCGGCATCACCACCCGCGAAGGCGGCCTGCGCGAGGCCTACGACCTCGCCGTGGCCCGGGCCGTCGGGCCGATGGCGACCATCGCGGAGCTCACGGTGCCGTTCGTCAAGATCGGCGGGCGGGTGGCGCTCATCAAGGGCCAGAAGGCCGAGGAGGAACTTGCCCAGGCCGGGCCCGCGCTGCACCTGCTGAAGGTGGTGCACGCCGCGACGGTGGAGACGCCGACGGGGCGGATCGTGATCCTGGAGAAGTCGAGCGCCACGCCGAAGATGTACCCGCGGCCCGATGGCGAGCCCAAGCGCAAGCCGCTGGGCGTGTGATTCAATGCGAGCCTGGTGCTCCGTGCGGGCGGCGTGGTATCTTGTGGGCCATGCTCGTGCACGCGGTGATCCTCTACTCGATGCTGATCGCCTGCGGTGTGCTGTTCATCTGGCTGGTGCGCCGGCACGATCTGCTCCCCCGCGAGCCGTGGCTCGCCATCATCTCCGCCGGCATCTTCGGCGCCCTGACGATGTGGCTGTCGGGCCGATTCCAGAACGCCGTGATCCCCGCTGTCTACCGGCTCAACGAGGCCGACCTGACGACGCTGCAGTACGCAGCGCTCGCCGGGCTGACCGAGGAGATCAGCAAGCTCGCCGCGGTGGGTATCCTGTTCATCCTCTTCCGGTCGCACTTCAACGAGGCGGTCGATGGCCTCATGTACGGTTCGCTGGTCGGGCTGGGGGCGGCGGTCGAGGAGTCGATCGCGTTCTTCATGCACCAGCGGCTCGAGCCGTTCCCGCTGACGGAGCCCGTGCGGCTGTTCGGGCATCTTGTCATGGGCGGCATCACCTGTGCGGGCGTCGGGGCGGTGGCGGCCCGGTGGCGGCGGGGATGGCTGCTGGTCCCGGTCATGTGGGCGGCGGGCGCGGGTGTGCACACGGTGTGGGATGTGATCGCGTTTTCGGCGTCGGAAGCGACCCGCGAGCCCGAGGGTGTGCGCCCGTGGCACACCGCGCTGTCGATCGCGATCATGTTCATCGGGTACCTCATCTACCGCGGGGCGGTTGAGGTGGCGGTCCGCCACGACCGGCGGCAGGCCGCCTGAGGCGGAATCGCGGCCCGGCAACTCTGCGGAAGCGGGCACGCGTGTTCGGGCAGTGTTCGCTATGCTTGTGCAGCGATGGCGATGG
Organism: Phycisphaerales bacterium; assembly: GCA_020849615.1. GTDB lineage: Bacteria > Planctomycetota > Phycisphaerae > Phycisphaerales > UBA1924 > JADLFW01. The sequence goes on along the minus strand of JADLFW010000007.1, from coordinate 97,653 downwards.
ATGTTCGACAGGTTCTGTCGGAGAGCGGCCCGGTGGCGCGGGCGCTCGGCCCGTCCTTCGAGTCCCGGCCCGAGCAGATCGAGATGGCCGAGGCGGTTGCAACCGCCATGGAGACGCGGTCCCACCTGGTCGTCGAGGCGGGGACGGGGGTCGGCAAGTCGTTCGCCTACCTGGTGCCGGCGATGTTGCGAGCGCTGGAGCGCGGCGAGCGGGTGGTGATCGCGACCAACACGATCTCGCTGCAGGAGCAGCTGATCCAGAAGGACATCCCGTTCCTGAGGTCGCTGCTGGCGCCCGAGACCGTGCCGCTGTCGGTCTCGGCCCGTCCGGATCCGGAGGAGGAGCACAGCGCGCCCGGTGGCGAGGCGCTTGCGCCCAGGCCCGTCATCAAGGCGGTGCTGGTGAAGGGGCGCGGGAACTACGTGAGCATCCGGCGTCTGCGGCTGGCCTCGCAGCGGCAGGACAAGCTGCTCTCGGATGCGGCGGCCCGGCGGAGCCTGCACGCGATCGAGGATTGGGCGCTGGAGACGACCGACGGGACGCTCTCGACGCTGCCGCCGCTGGAGCGGCCCGGCGTGTGGGACAAGGTGGAATCGGATTCGGGCAACTGCATGGGGCGCAAGTGCCCCAGCTACCGCGAGTGCTTCTACCAGCGGGCCCGGGCCGAGATGGAGTCGGCGAACATCCTGGTGTGCAACCACGCGCTGTTCTTCTCGGATCTGGCGCTGCGGTCGCAGGAGGTGGGGTTCCTCCCGACGTACCAGCACGTCATCCTGGATGAGGCGCACAACGTCGAGGATGTGGCGAGCGAGCATTTCGGGCTGTCGATTGCGGAGGGTCGGGTGTTCCACCTGCTCAGCACGCTCTACGGCGCGCGCAGCGGCAAGGGGTACCTGCCGCACCTGCAGCTGCTGACCGGCGACCTGGACACGGTTGACCGGGCCATCCGGCTGGTGATGCAGGCCGACGCGGCGGCCCGGGGGTTCTTTGATTCGCTGGTGGACCTGACGCGGCGCGGGCCCGCGGCGGAAGAGGGAGCGCGGAAGTCCTATTCCCCGGGGCTGAACAGCGGTCTGCGGATCCGGGCCGCGGCGGCGGTCGAGAACGTGCTGTCGCCCGTCATGCGGGAGCTGTCGCTGCGGCTCAAGGCGCTGCGCGAATCGGTCAAGAACGATGCGGACAAGTACGAGCTGAACTCCTACTCGCAGCGGGCCGCGATGATCGCCGATGATGCCGAGATGCTGCTCGACCAGTCACTGCCGGGGTGCGCGTACTGGGCCGAGACGGGCGGGCAGGATGATGAGGCCCGGTACCGCAGGGTGACGCTGGCGTGCGCGCCGGTCGAGGTGGCGCCGCTGCTGAAGGACCGGCTCTTCGGGCAGGACTGGTCGGTGGTGCTGACGAGCGCGACGCTGGCGACGAGGCAGGTGAAGCAGGGTGAGGCCTCCGAGTCGGCGGAGATGGCGTTCGCGCACGTGCTGTCGCGGCTGGGGTGCGAGGGGGCGCGGACGCTGCAGTTGGGCAGCCCGTTCGACCACGCCAGGCAGGTTGAGCTGTACGTTGACCTGATGACCCAGAACCCGCGGAACGCCACGCCGGGGAGCAGCGCCAGCGCGGGGGCGGGCCGGCCCGGCGAGCTGCGGTACGTGCCCGATGATGGGCCTTCACCTGTGCGCGGGCCCGGCCCGGGGTCGAGCTACACCGATCAGCTCGCCGAGCGCATCCTGCACCACGTGGGCGAGACCGATGGCGGAGCGTTCGTGCTGTTCACGAGCTTCGCGAGCCTGAACGCGGTGGCCTCGCGGATCACGGGACCGCTGGGGGCGCGGGGGATTCCGGTGCTCGCCCAGGGGCGCGACGGGCCGAGGTCGCAGATCCTGGAGCGGTTCCGCGAGTCGGAGCGGTCGGTGCTGCTGGGGGCGGCGTCGTTCTGGCAGGGGGTCGATGTCCGGGGGCGCGGGCTGCGGAACGTGATCATCACGAAGCTGCCGTTCGACCCCCCCGACCGGCCGCTGACCGAGGCCCGGGGCGAGGTGATCGAGGCCCGGGGCGGCGACCCGTTCGGGGAGGACTCTCTGCCGCGGGCGGTGATCCGGTTCAAGCAGGGGTTCGGGCGGCTGATCCGCTCCAAGAGCGACCACGGGCGGGTGGTGGTGCTGGACCCGCGGATCCTGACCGCGCGGTACGGGAGGGTCTTCCTGGCAGCGCTTCCCAAGGGGCTGGAAGCGCGGATCCTGCGCGATCAGGGATGATGCGGGGGGATGCGGGGTGGTCTGGACCGCACCGCCGGGCCGGGAACCCCGTCCGGGCGGGGGGTGATCGTGCTAGTCTAGAGCCCGCCGCGGGAGATCAGACCCCGGCTCCTACGGCGGCGTGGTTTGGGGGTTGCTGAGGAGGTCTTCTGCATGCTGGGTCGAGTCTTCAAGGCCTACGACGTCCGGGGGACGTACCCCGACCTACTGAACGACAACATGGCCTGGCAGATCGGGTTTGGGTGCTCCAAGTTTCTGCTGGGGGACGCCCAGGCGGCGGGCGAGACCAGCCCGATGATGCGCAACATCGTGGTGGGCCGGGACATGCGGCTGAGCAGCCCATCCCTGACCAAGGCGCTCATCCAGGGGATCAACGACCACGGCGGGCACGTGATCGACCTGGGGATGATCGACACCTCGATGATCTACTTCGCGATCAACCACCTCGACTGCGCGGGGGGGGTCATGGTGACGGCCAGCCACAACCCGCCGCAGTACAACGGGTTCAAGGTGTCGAAGCGGCAGGCCAAACCGGTGGGCGAGACGACCGGGCTGGCCGAGGTGCGCAAGCACGCGGCGATGGTGGACAAGCTGACGCTGCAGCCGGCGGGGGGAAGGGTCGAGCAGCGGGACCTCTGGCCCGCCTATGCCAAGCACGTGCGGTCGTTCCTGGACCTGGGATCCAAGAAGCTGAAGGTCGTGATCGACGCCAGCAACGGGATGGCGGGGACGATGATCCCCAAGGTGTTCGGGAAGAACGCGCCGGGCGGGCCGGTGCCGGGCCTGACGATCATCGAACTCAACTTCGACAACTCCAAGGGTGTGTTCGCGCACGAGCCCAACCCGCTGGTAGCGGCCAACCTGGCGCAGCTGCAGGCGGCGGTGGTGCAGCAGAAGGCCGACCTGGGGGTCTGCTTCGACGGCGATGCCGATCGCTGCGTGCTGGTGGATGAGAAGGGACAGGTGGTCGGGTGCGACCACCTGACGGGCCAGCTCGCCAAGCACTTCCTCGCCAAGGCGCCGGGGAGTGCGGTCGTGTACGACCTGCGTTCGACCAAGGCGCTGGAGGAGGACATCCGAAAGGCGGGCGGGCGGCCCGTGCGCTCGCGGGTGGGGCACGTGTTCATGAAGGCGGCGATGGCGGAGCAGCACGCCGTCTTCGGCGGGGAGCTCTCGGGGCACTTCTATTTCCGGGACAACTTCAACGCCGATTCGGGGGCGATCGCGATGGGCATCGCACTCTCGGTGATCGCCTCGTCGGGGCAGCCCTTGAGCAAGCTGATCGCGCCGATCGCGAGGTACGCGCAGTCGGGGGAGATCAACTTCCAGATCGAGGAGAAGGATGCGGCGCTCGCGGACCTGAAGAAGACGTTCGGCCCGGCCGGCCCGCACAAGGGCGTAGTGGATGAGCTGGATGGTGTAACCATCGACTGTTTTTCCAAAGAAGGCTGGTGGTGCAACGTGCGCAAGAGCAACACGGAGCCCCTGCTGCGGCTGAACCTCGAGGCCAGGGACAAGAAGATCCTGGCGAAGATGCTGGAGCAGGTCGCCCCCAAGCTGGGGAAGCGGGTTGAGCATTGAAATTTCCAAATGGCAAATTTCCAAATAGCAAATGATGCTGCACGAAGGTTGACGGCCCGGCTCGGTCCCGGAGGCTCCCGGCCTATTCATTTGCCATTTGGCGATTTGCGATTTGGCCCTTTGTCATGACCCTCGCCGACCTTCTCCAACACTGGTCGATCCGCGAGAACCCGTTCATGGCCGAAGAGGCGCGGGGGGATGCGGTGTTCGCCCGGATGTCGGGGGATGGCCCGGAGGCGGAGATCGCGCGCCTGGGGGGGGCGTCGGGGGCGTCGGGGGCGTCCGGGGCGGCGGGCGTGCACGGCGTCCACGGGGCGTACCACTCGGACTTCGAGAAGATCGTGGGGGACCTGAACCGGCCCGGCGCGGCGATCGTGTTCGGTGAGAAGGGGAGCGGGAAGACGGCGATCCGGTTCCAGATCGCCGGGCGGATCGCGGCCCGGAACAGCGCCGACCCGGGGGCTCGGGTGCTGCTGGTGGCGTACGACGAGCACAACGGGCCGCTGGACCGGCTGCACGCGCGGGTGGGGGGCAAGTCGGCGCTGGACTCGATCCAGAAGATGCGGCTGGTCGACCACATCGATGCGATGCTGCACACGGTGGTGCCGAGGGTGGTGGATGTGATCCTGTGGCCGAGGGAGGTGGGCCCGGCCATCGACCTGGGCCCGGACGCCGGGCGGGTGGCCCGGCGGATGGAGCCGTCGGTGAAGCGGGATCTGCTGCTCTTGCAGGCGGTGTACGACCGGCCCGGCGAGGCCGATCTGCGCACCCGCGCGCTGCGGCGGCGGCTGGGTGTGGCCCTCCCGAAGTGGCGATGGATCGGCGCGGGGATCGCGATCGCCGGGCCGCCCGCGCTGGTGGCGATCGCGTGGAGCTTCCGCCGCTACGTCCCCGAGAGCCTGCACGGGCAGGCATCGGAGTGGTTGTTCTACGGCCTGATCCTGCTATACCTGCTGGCGGTGGCCAAGCGGTTCATCTGGGATGTGCTGGCGGACCGGCGGCTGGGGCGGCGGCTGCGGAAGCAACTCCGCGTGATCGGGAGGTCGGATGCGTCGTACGCGAGGTCGGCGGGCCAGCTCGATGAGGTGGTGCGCGATGCCACATCCATGCCCCTGACCGATTCGGATGACCCGCGGTACACGATGCTGCAGCGGCTGCGCGGGGTGCTCCGCCCGTTCGGGTACCACGGCATCGTCATCGTGATCGACCGCGTGGATGAGCCGACGCTGATCAGCGGCGATGCCGACCGGATGCGGGCGTTCGTGTGGCCGATGCTGAACAACAAGTTCCTGCAGCAGGAGGGAGTGGGCGTCAAGATGCTGCTGCCGATCGAGCTGCGGCACGCGCTGTTCAAAGAGTCATCGGCGTTCTTCCAGGAGGCCCGGCTGGACAAGCAGGGGCTGGTGGAGCGGCTGAACTGGACGGGCCCGATGCTCTACGACCTGTGCGAGGCCCGGCTGCGGGCGTGCCACACGCCGTCGGTGACGACAGGGCAGCCGTCGATCGCGCTGCTGGACCTGTTCGCCGAAGATGTGACGAGGCAGGATGTGGTGGGGGCCCTGGACCAGATGCACCAGCCGCGGGATGCGTGCAAGTTCCTGTACCGGTGCCTGACGGAGCACTGCGCGGGAACGACCAAGGACCAGGAGCAGTGGAAGATCCCGCGGCACGTGCTGGAGCAGGTGCGGAAGCAGGAGTCGGACCGGGTGCAGCAGTTGTACAGGGGGATCCGCCCGGCTTAGGCCGGGCGGATCAAATGGCCAAATGGCAAATAGCCAAATGGCAAATGTTGCCGGGCGGGGGCGAGGGGTGGGGGCCTGTGCCACGGGCGGCTGGCCCGCCCGTGCGGGGCTACGGGAACTGTCGTGTCGGGTGGAAGATGGAGATGAGCACCGGCGGGCAAGCCGCCAGTGGCACGTTGCTACCTCACCCGCTGCAACCTCGCATACTCCAGCACCAGGGTCTTCGTGCCCACGGTCTTGAACTTGATCGTGGCCCGGGCGTCGAGGCCCGCGCTGACGGTGACGACGATGCCCTCGCCGAACTGCGGGTGGCGGACGGTGCTGCCGACGGGGAAGGGTGAGTTCGCGGCTTTCGCCGCGCGGGGCGGGCGTCGCTCATCGAGCTGCGATTCATCCGGCACGTAGCGGCGGCCCTCGCCCGCCCAGGCGGTATCCTCGAGGCCCGACAGGACATCGGCCTGGTCGCTGATGGTGATGTTGCCCTGGCCCAGCTCTTCGAGGAAACGGCTGGGGATGGTGCGCTCCGGGATGCCCCGGTTGGTCCGGTAGCGGGCGCTGGTCATCATGAGGTGGCGCATGGAGCGCGTGATGCCGACGAAGCAGAGGCGGCGCTCCTCCTCGAGCTGGGCCTCGGATTCGCGGGCCCGCGCGTGGGGCAGGCAGCCCTCCTCGAGGCCGATGATGGCGACGGCGGGAAACTCCAGGCCCTTGGCGGCGTGGAGGGTCATGAGCGTCACGGCGCCCTGGGTGGGATCGACCGCGTCGGCATCGGCGACGAGCGAGACGGATTCGAGGTAGCCGCGGAGGAGCGCGAGCAGCGGCGGCGTGGCGATTTCGCCCGCGCCGAAGGGGTCATCGGCGCTCGCGGGGTCGCCCGGCCCGGGGGCGGCGGCGAGCGCGGGGTCGCCCGCGGGGTCGTACTCGAGCTCGAACTGCCGGGCCGAGGAAATGAGTTCATCGAGGTTGTCGAGCCGTTCCTCGTCGGATTCGGACTTGCTGGCGGCGGCCTGGGCCTTGTACATCGATTCCAGGCCCGACTCCTTGATGATGCGCTCGACGAGCTCGGCGAGGGAGGCGGGGACCTGCGCGCCCATGAACTCGCCGCCGCCCGTCCAGCCGTCGATCATCTGGATGAACTTCCGGGCCGAGCCCGCGGCCCGCCCGGCGAGGCCGGGGATCTCATCCGCGAGGCGCATGGCCTCGAGCATGGGGATGCCCTGCCGGGCCGCGAAGGCTTCCATTTTCTCGAGGCTGGCATCGCCCAAGCCGCGGGTGGGGGTGTTGGCGATGCGGGAGAGGGAGACTTCATCGGCGGGGTTGGCGACGATGCGGAGGTAGGCGAGGGCGTTCTTGATTTCCTCGCGTTCGTAGAAGGCGGTGCCGCGGGCGATGGTGTAGGGGATGCCGGCGGCCCGGAAGGCATCTTCCATGACGCGGGAGAGGGCGTTGGTGCGGTAGAAGATGGCCATGTCGCGCCAGGCGACGGCGTCGGTCTCGGGTCGCGCCGGGCCCGCGCCGGTGCGGCCCATGTGAAGCTCGCGGAACCAGTCCACGACGAGGTCGGCCTCGTGGCGCTCATCGCGGGTGTAGATGACCTCGATCTTCTCGCCGCCCGTGCGCGAGGTGAAGAGGGGTTTGTCCTTGCGGTGCTTGTTGTGCTTGATGAGCGTGTCGGCGGCGCTCAGGATGGGGGCGGTCGAGCGGAAGTTCTCACCCAGGGCGATGACGCGGGCCCTGGGGTAGTGCTCCTCGAACTCGAGGATGTTGGTGATGTCAGCGCCGCGCCAGGCGTAGATGGCCTGGTCGGGGTCGCCCACGACGCAGATGTTGGGGGCGTGGTCCTGAGCGGGCTGGGGACTTCCGTTCCCCGCGAGCATGCTGGCGATCACGAACTGGGCGTGGTTGGTGTCCTGGTACTCATCGATGAGCAGGTACTGCCAGCGGCGGCGGAGCTCGGCGGTGACCTCGGGCTTGTCGCGGAGCGTCTTGGCGGTGAGGACGAGCAGGTCGTCGAAGTCGACGGCGTTGGCGGCCCGGAGGGCCTTCTGGTAGCCGCTGTAGATCTTGGCGATCGTCTTGGTGAAGAAGTCGCCGGCCCGGGCCGCGTAGTCATCCGCATCCCACAGCTTGTTCTTGGCCTCAGAGATCGTTGAGAGAACCGAGCGGGGCGGCCAGTTGCTGGTGGCGAGCTGGAGCTGCTCGAGGACCTTCTTGCACAGCGAGGCCTGGTCGCCGGAGTCGTAGATGGTGAACTCGGGCTTGAGCCCGGCGGCATCGGCGTAGCGGCGCAGGAGGCGGGCGCACAGCGAGTGGAACGTCGTGACGGTCAGCCCGCGCGTCCGGGCCGAGCCCTCACCCAGCACGGCGTGGACGCGTTCGCGCATCTCGCCCGCGGCCTTGTTGGTGAAGGTGAGGGCGAGGATGGACCACGGCGGGACGCCGCAGGAGACCAGGTAGGCGATGCGGCGGGTGATGACGCGGGTCTTGCCCGAGCCGGCGGCGGCGAGGACCAGCAGAGGACCCTCGGTGCACAGGACAGCCTCGCGCTGGGGGGCGGTGAGGCCATCAAGGAGCGAATCGGGATCTGTGGACCCCGGTACAGCATGCAGGTCGTCGAGCGTCATCGCCGGGAGCGTAGGGCGCGGGTGATCGGGGCTTCAGCGGCCCGGCTGCGGGCTCGGGCCACTCCGGGGTTCGGAAGGCGGAGCCTGCTCGCCGGGCGGGGCATCAGCGGCCCGCGCGGCCGGCGGGGCCGGGGTCGCGGGGGCGGCCGGTTCGGCGGTGGTGTGCTCATCGTCGACGGGCTGGCCGGCGAGGATGGCCCGGATGGTGCGGGTGAAGTCGGCGGCTACCGGGGACGTGGAGCGGGTGATGAGGGCGACGCCGTCGGGGAGGTGCTTGGCGACTTCGGCGAGGACATCGCCGACGACGCGGCGGGAGAAGAGCGTGCGGCGCGACTTGCCCATGATGAGGGTGTCGCACCCGAAGGTGACGGTGTAGTCGAGGATTTCCGAGGGGATGTCGGTGGCGGTGATGTAGATGGGGATGAAGGGGATGTTGGCCTGCCGGGCCAGGACCGCGACGGTGCCGAGGGTCTCCTGGGCGACGGGGTCGTTCTCGATTCGGGGGATCTGGCCCGGCGTGACATCCATGATGCGGAGGGTGCGGACGTAGAGGCCAAAGAGCGTGGCCCGGCGCTTCTTGGCGAGCTCGACGGCGAACTCGGCCTGGTCGCGGCCGCGGGCGGCGAGCATGATGCGCGGGCGGCCCGGCTCCTGCTTGAGGGGCTCGCGGGTGATCTCGGCGAGCCAGCCCATGGCGGGCATCTCGAGCTTCTCGGCGGCGGCGGGCTTGAGGCGGCGGACGGCGATGCGGAAGCCCATGACGAGGGCGATGAGGGTGCCGGCGAAGATGGTGGCGTTGGGCTTGGCGACGACGATGGTCAGCTCGATCAGGGCCATCAGGGAGCCGAGGATCCACAGCCCGCGGCGTTCCCACGGGCGGATGGGGAGTGACTTGTTGACGGCGCAGGAGACAACGTTGATGGTGATGGCGCCGACCACGCCGATGGCGTACAGCTCTCCCAGGGCCTTGACATCGGCTTCGAGGAGGAGCACGAGGGTCGGCAGGATGCACGCGATGATCAGCCCCAGCCAGGGGACGCCGGAGTAGTTCAGGCGCGCGAGCGTGCGGGGCAGTTCGCGGTCCTGCGCCATCGAGTACTGGACGGAGACCATCGCCATGACGGCGGTGTTGACGGCGGAGAGCAGGAGGAGGCCGAAGACGAACCCGGTCGCGATGCCGAAGAACCGCCCCGCGCCCTCACCCAGGGCGTAGGTGGCGGCGTGCGTGGACAGCAGCTTCATGGCGGTGTCGCGGTAGGCCTTGACCTCCGCGGGCGCCTGCTCGGGCGGGAGGTTCTGCACGATCTCGTAGGTGTGGTAGTCGGGAGCGCCCTGGCCGGCGAGGGCGGGCAGGGCGTTGATCGCGATGCCGAAGACCATGTTCAGGACAACGACCTCGATGAGCACGGGCCAGATGGTGCGGCGGCTGGTCTTCTCGACCGGTTTTTTCATCAGGCCCGTCATGTTCGCCACGGCCTCCACGCCGGAGAGGGCGAGCACGATGCGGACGAGGGATTCCCACCGCTCCCAGGGTGAAGATTGGAATCCGTGGCCGGTGACGGCGGTCTTGAGCCCTTCCTTGAGCATCGGGATGCACAGGATGGCGATCAGCGCCGAGACGGCGATGGCGGCCACGGCGATGAGCAGGGCGAGCCGGCCCGCGCTGCGCGCGCCGAGCCAGTTGACGACGCCGATGGCGAAGATGGTGAGGACGCAGAGCGGGACGACGAGGTGCGCGGGCGTGCCGAAGTAGTGGAAACCCTCGACGGCGGAGAGGGCGGCGGTGACGATGTAATCGCAGATGAGCAGGGTGGCGCCGATGACCGAGAGGGTCGGGCTCACCTGCCGGGCCGCGTTGTAAACGCCGCCGCCCTCGGGGAAGCAGCGGCAGATGACGGTGTAGGCCCACGCGACCGCGGCCATGATGACCGACATGACGGCCAGGTACCAGATCGAGGCGTGGCCGGTGTAGTAGAAGGCCAGGCCCAGCACGTAGAGGCGGCTGGTGCCCCAGTCACCGAACAGGAGCGGCCCGGCGTGGAACCACGACAGGCTGCGGGGACGACTTTCGGCAACGAGCATGGAGGTTCCGCTTCCTGCACTAGAGGCTGGCGGGGCGGAGTATAGAGGGTGCCGGGCCGAGCACCGCAGGGGCGCGCGCGGCGATGCTCGTGCATTCCCCGGCAAGATCGCGTAAGCGATTGATCTGGAAGTACTTAGATCGGTGCTAGCGGGAGGTGAGGGCGAGCGTCTGGTCAATCATCTTGCCGATCCCCTCAAAGACCTCGTGCGGCCCGGCATCGCACATGTAGGCGGGCGTGGTGACGATGCGGTTCCTGGCATCGGTGAAGGCCTCGCGCACCGGCTTCTCGACGTTGGTAGACCCCATCTTGCCGATCGCCGCCGCGACCTTGGGGTCGGATCCGATGGTCACCTGGCAGCCGGGGCCGCCGGAAGCGGTTCCAAGGACCCGGGCCGCGAGCACGGGCGCGATACAGCACAGGCCGATCGGCTTGCCGGCGGCGTGGAAGCCCTTGATGACGCGGGCGACATCGGGCACCACCGCGCAGTTTTCTCCATCCTTGGCGAACGTACAGAGGTTCTTGGCGGCCCCGAATCCGCCGGGGAAGACCACAGCGTCGAAGGCTTCCACATCGAGCCGGGCCAGGGGATCGATCTCGCCGCGGGCGATGCGGGCGGCCTCGACCAGCTGGTTGCGGTGCTCGGCGGCCGGCTTGCCTGTCGCGTGGTTCACGACCTCGACCTGGGGCAGGTCGGGGGCGAAGCAGCGGTATCGGGCGCCGGCGCGGGCGAGGTGGATGAGGACGCTGACGGATTCGTGGATCTCGCTGCCATCGGCCCGGCCGCAGCCCGCGAGCACCACCGCCACATTCTTGGCCATGGGGCACCTCCATCCTCAGGATAGTGGATGCCGGGTCGCGGGATCAGCCGTCGGCTTCCCCTAATCGCAGGCGCCGGATGAACCGGGCCTGGAGGGCGCGGCCCGCATGGGTGAGGTCGACCAGGACGAGTTCGCCGGTGCGGAGGCTGCCGGGGGCCTCGGGCTGGCCGGCGGTCAGGCCGAGGACAAGTTCTTCCAGCACGGGGTTGTGCCCGACGATCATGGATGGGGAGGCCTCATCGGCGAGACCCCGGACGATGGCCGCGACCTGGTTGAAGGAGGCATCCGGCGACAGGCGGGGCTCCTCGCGCGGCTGAAGGTCGAGCGCGGCGGCGACGATGTCGGCGGTTCGGGCGGCCCGCTCGGCCGGGCTCGTGAGAATGCGGTCGGGCCTGGGCTCGGCGTCGGCGAGGGCAGCGCCGAGGAACCGGGCCTGGGCGATCCCGGTCGGCGCGAGCGGCCGGTCTTCATCCTTGCCGGTCGGCGATTCTCGTTCGGCCTTGGCATGGCGGAGGATGTAGACCAGCATGGCGGACCCCCTGATCGCGGCAGGCCGGGGGCGTAGGCCCGGCCCGCGGGATCAGTGTCGCGGATTGCCGGGCGGGATGCCAGCTTCACGCCGGGCAAACCCCGGACGCACCGGTGCCCTGTCCGGGGGGGGGGTGGCTGGCGCGCGGGGGAAAGGGGCTTGAGTCACGCTGCGATTTGAGTATGTTCAAGTCGTATTCGTGGGTTCGGACTTCACGTGGGGAATCGCAGCGGCGAGCCCCGGAGGCCCGAACGGGGGTTCGTAGCAGGCAAGGAGAACGCGCATGGGACGGACCGGAACAGTTGTTCTGGGGCTGGGGGTGTTCGCTGCGCTGGCCGGGATTGCACGGGCCGACGAAGCGACCAAGTGGAACGGGGTGATGCTGAACGCGATCCGCGCGACTTCATCCCCGCCGCCGCGAGCATCGCGCGCGATGGCGATCGTGAGCACATCGGTGTACGACGCGGTGAACTCGGTCGACCGGCTGAACCATCCGTACGCGATCGACACGATCGCGCCCGTCGGCACGAGCCGGGAGGCGGCGGCGGCCGCGGCGGCGCACCGGGCCCTGGTGGGGCTGTTCCCGACGCAGCAGGCGGTCTTCGACACCGAGCTGGCCGCCTCGCTGGCGGGGATTCCCGACGGCACAGCCAAGACCGACGGGATCAACCTGGGTGTGTACGTGGGGAGCCAGATGCTCGCGCTGCGGGCCGGGGACGGGTCGGGCGCGACGCCTCCTCCGTACATGGGAAGCACCGATCCGGGCCGGTGGCGCCCGACGCCGCCCGGCTTTGCGCCGGGCCTGCTGCCGGCGTGGGGGAGCGTGACGCCCTTCGGCGTGCAATCGGCGACGCAGTTCACGGTGCCGGGCCCGCCCGCGATGGACAGCGCCGCCTACGCGGCGGCGTACAACGAGGTGAAGGACTTCGGGCGCAAGACGGGGTCATCGCGGACGGCCGAGCAGACCGACATCGCCAAGGTGTGGGCGGCGGGGGCGGGCACGGTGACGCCGCCCGGCATGTGGAACCAGATCGCGACACAGATCGGCGAATCGCGGGGTCAGGGCCTGCACGAGAACGCGCGGATGCTGGCGTTCCTGAACATCGCCACGGCGGATTCGGCGATCTGCTGCTGGAACGCCAAGTACGAGTTCGAGATGTGGCGGCCCATCACGGCGATCCGGGATGGCGAGCTTGATGGCAACCCGGACACGATCGATGATGACGCGTGGGAGCCGCTGCTGGTGACGCCGCCGTTCCCGACGTACACATCGGGGCACAGCACGTTCAGCTCGTCGGCCGCGGCGGTGCTGGCGGCGTACTTCGGCACTGACGCGCTCAACTTCACGATCACCGGCGAGGATGTGGGCGCGGGGATCACCCGCTCGTTCGCGAGCCTGATGGCGGCGGCGCAGGAGGCGGGCCAGAGCCGCATCTACGGCGGCATCCACTTCCAGTTCGACAACCAGGATGCGCTGGCGGCGGGGCGGTTCATCGGGCAGTGGGCCTACGACAACTACCTCGGCACGATCCCGGCGCCGGGCACGGGCCTGGTGATGGGGGCGGGCCTGGTGGTCTTCTCGCGCCGCCGGCGCTGATTCGATACGCGGCATCCGGGATGGCATCCAAGGGCCCGCCGCCGGGCCCTTTTTCATTGGCTTGGAAGGCGGGCGCTGGAAGGACCGTGCCGGCCGGCCCGCGCCGGTAGGATTGCCCGCCCTCGGGCGAAGATGACCACGAACTTCGAACCAACCTGGTGGCCGGTGCTGGCGGAGTCCAACCCGCACGGGGAGGGCGCGGGGCTGGTGCTGGACCTGATGGTGATCCTGGCGACGGCGGCGGCGGTCGCGACGATCTTCCGGCGGCTGAAGCTGGAGACGATCCCGGGGTACATCATCGCGGGGGCGATGGTGGGCCCGCACGCGCTGGGGCTGATCAAGGACCCCGAGAACATCACGCAGATCTCGGGGCTGGCGACGATCCTGCTGATGTTCGGGATCGGGCTGATGCTGGAGGTGGATGCGCTGCGGTCGGGGATGGTGCCGATCCTGGTGATCGGGACGGCGTCGACGGTGGCGTTCACGGCGGTGGCGTGGCCCGGCGCGATGCTGCTGGGCGGCTGGTCAGCGCCGGTGGCGTTGACGGTGGCGATGGCGTGGGCGATGTCTTCGACGGCGGTGGCGCTGCGGATCATGTACGACCGGCGTGAGCTGCGGCAGATCCACGGGCGGATCTGCCTGGGCGTGGCGATCGTGCAGGACCTGGCGGCGGTGATCGTGCTGGCGGTGCTGCCGCCGATCGCGAGCTGGGCCGGCGCGGGCATGGAGGGGGCGGTCGGCGCGGTGGGGAAGGACTCGGGGCTGTCGGCCCCGGTCAGGCTTGTCGGGTCGGCGGCGCTGGGGATCGGGGGCGTGAGCGCGCTGCTGGTGGCGGGGCGGGTGGTGCTGCCGCGGGTGCTGCGGGAGGTGGTGAAGGACGGGCAGGGGTCGAGCGAGCTGGTGCTGATCGTGTCGTCGGCGATCGCGCTGGCGGCGGCGCTGGCGACGGGCTACCTGGGGTTCAGCCCGGAGCTCGGGGCGTTCCTTGCGGGGTTCATGCTGGGGTTCACTCCCTTCCGGCACCAGCTGGCGGGGCAGGTGGCGCCGGTGCGCGACCTGCTGATGGCGGTGTTCCTGACTTCGGTCGGGCTGGCGATCGACGGGCGGATCCTGCTGGAGAACTGGTGGCAGATCGGGCTGGGGGTTGCCGGGCTGATGGTGCTCAAGGGTGTGGTCCTGGCGGCGGCCTCGTGGGCGGCGGGGGCGACCGGCGCGGTGTCAACGCTGGTGGGGTTCTACCTGTTCAACGCGGGGGAGTTTGCGCTGGTGATCCTGGGTGCCGCCGGGGAGCAGGGGATTCTCTCCCCCGGCGTCAGCGCGGTGGCCGTGAGCATCGCGGTGATCTCTCTGGTGCTCACGCCGCTGCTGGTGGGCGTCGCCCACCGGGTGTCGGGGCGGGCCGGACGCATTGCGCCGGCGCCCTGGCTGCGGGTATCGGCGCTGCGTGATTTGCACGGCCCGGCGGGTGGGGGGGCTGGAGGTGGCGGGGGTGTCGGGGGTGTCGGGGGTGGCGGGGTGGGGGCGGAGGCCTCGCCGTTCGGCCGGGTGATCATCGCGGGGTTCGGGCCGATCGGCGCCAACCTGGCGGAGCGGTTCCGGCGGCTGGGGGTGCCGCACACGATCATCGAGCTCAACCCCGCGACGGTGCGCCGCCAGACGCGTCTGGGGCGGTCGATCATCTACGGGGATGTGACCAACCCGGAGGTGCTGGAATCGGCGGGGGTCCGCGAGGCCGATGCGATCATCCTGACGATCCCTGATGAGGAGGCGATGCTGCGGGCGTGCGAGGTGATCCGGAACCTGTCGCCGCGGATCTTCATCGCGGTGCGGACCAACTTCCTGAGCCGGGCCATCATGGCCCGGGACAAGGGCGCGGACCACGTCACCGTGGAGGAAATGGAGACCGCCCAGGCGATGGAGCGGGAGGTCGTCGCGGCGATCCGGGACCGGGCCGGGGAGCGGGCGGCCACGGCCGCGCCTTCCCCGCCCCCGGCCGAACCGCAGGCGGCGGCGACGTAGCCAGGGCGAGCCGGGCGGCCGGCGGGCGCGGGCTCTCGATCAGGGGGAGTTCCTCTCCCCGGGGTGTCGCCGGATCGGTATTCTGGCGTCGTGGTGAGAGCGGCCCGGACAATCCGGGGTGGCAAAGCGGGCGGGGGCGGCGGGGCAGCGCTAATCCTTGAGCTGCCGGAGTTCATCGCGCAGGATCGCGGCGAGCTCGTAGTTCTCCTGCTCGAGCGCCTTGGCGAGCCGCTGGCGGAGCTCGGACTGCTGACTGACGGGCAGCTTGGGCACGATGGTGTCGCGCATCCCGCGGAGGAGCTGGACCTCGTTGGACTGCTCGAAGAGGTGCGGCTTTCCCGTGTCGGTGAAGTGGCGGTTGAGGGCGTCGAGGCCCTCATCGATGGCGTGGATGGCGGCCTTGGTCTCGTTGTCGCGGAGGGCCTGGGCGGCGATGGCGCGGGCCCGCATCATGGTGATGTAGGGGCGGAACTGCTCGAGGACGGTGCGGTCACCCTCGGTCTGGGCCCGGGCCTTGCAGAGGTCCAGGACGCGCAGGTTGCGGGTGGTGTCGCGGATGACACCCTCGAACTCGTCGAGGGCGAGCAGCGCGATGTAGCGGTGGTAGTACTGAACAGCCTCCTCACGCAGGGCCCGGCAGTCATCGGGGGAGAGGCGGAAGCCGTCGGCTTCGCCGGAGGCTTCGGCCTCGTCGAGCTGGGCCTCGAAATATTCGAGGAGGCTGGCGTGGTCGTTAGGTCGTTGTCCGTCGGGCCGGCCTGTCAGGTGCATCTGAAGGATGCCGAGGTCGACACGGACCTGGAGTCGGGGTTCTCCATCTTCACCCGGGACGATGCGGGCGTTGATTTTTCCGGGGGTGTAGGGCCAGGCGTTCAGAAAGGGGGTGAGGTCCATGGTCGATTGGGGGTTCCGGTAATGATCGTGCAATTCCGGGTCCAAGTCTAGACATGACATGGGGTTGGCCCGGGTGCCACGATTCCGCCGGTTGTGACGTCCAGCAAGATTTTCTTCAGGGTTCCTGGCATTCCGTTCACGATGGCGCAACGTGTATGCGGAGAGATGGCCTGATCGCGAGCCGTCAAGGCTTCGGATGACGCGGTCGATGAAACCTCAGGAAGAGGTCTTGCGAACAGGCTATGGGGCGGTGTCGTGGTAGACCGCCTCTGAACAGACGGCTTAACGGCCGTAAAGGTGGGTAGAACAGTGGCGAGTCGTTCTGCTGGTCAGGCCGCTCAGGCCCCGCGACAGGTGCAGTCCGAACTGCAGTTGTACTTGCGAGAGATCAACAAGTCCCCCCTGCTGACCGCTGAAGAGGAGAAGCAGTTGGGGTGGGCGATCATCAACGACAACTGCCCGGCGGCGCGTGAGCGGATGATCCGCTCCAACCTTCGGCTGGTCGTTGCGATCGCGAAGCATTACAACAACCGGGGGTTGCCCCTCTGCGACCTGATCGAGGAGGGCAACATCGGGCTGATGCGGGCCGTGGAGGGGTTCGACCCCGCACAGGGCGCCCGGTTCAGCACGTACGCCTCTTGGTGGATCAAGCAGGCGATCAAGCGGGCCTTGATCAATGCCTCGCAGCCGATCCATATCCCGGCGTACATGGTGGAGCTCATCGCCAAGTGGAAGGAGGCCTCGCGGAAGCTGGAGGCCGAGCTGGGGGCTCCGCCCTCGCTGACCGACCTGGCCAAGGCGATGAACCTGCCTCTCAAGAAGGTCAAGATCATCAAGCGGGCGGTGAAGGCGTTCCGCACGCCCTGGCAGGAGCCCTCGGACCGCGACAGCGACCTGGTGGGCATGAGCGAGGTGCTGACCGACACCCGCAACGGGCTGCCGGACGAGACGGTCTTCCGCGAGGATGACCTGCGGATCCTGCGGCGTCTGCTGGAGTCGATCGACGAGCGGGAGGCCCGGATCCTCCGGCTGCGGTTCGGCCTTGACGGGTGCGAGCCGCTGACGCTGAAGCAGATCGCCGACACGGTCGGGTGCAGCCGCGAGCGGGTGCGCCAGATCGTGGATGAGGCGCTGACCCGGCTGAATGCGCAGATCAATGACGAGCGGCCCACGCAGCACTACCGCGGCCAGGCCGCGGCGGAACACGAGGCCGAGGAGGCCCTGATCACGGGGCGCGTCGCCCGCTGAGCCGGGGTCTTTCGATTATGCACGAAGCGGCGGCCGCCCCCACGGGCGGCCGCTGTCGTTCCCGGGCGCGCCGCCGCAGGGAAGGGCCGGGCGGAACGTGATACCATCCGCCGCATGTCACCCAGAACCACTGCTGATCGTGGCCCGGCGGGCCCGCGGCGTCGGGCTTGTCGGCCCGCCCGGGTCCTCGTCGCCTGTGTTCTCGCGCTCGGGATTCTCTCCTCGACGGCCGCGCGGGCGGACGAGTCGGTGGACAAGGCGAACGAGTCGTACGCGCTGATCAAGGCCGACCGGCGGAGCGACACCGTGCTGCTTCCGCTGCTGGCGAAGCTGCAGCCGCCGCCGGCCGCGGTGAACAGCCGGGAGAAGGTGGCGTTGCTGTTCGCGGGCTCGGCGGCGTGGCCCGAGGCCAAGTCGTGGGCCGAGGGGGCGACGCAGCAGGCGC
This sequence comes from Phycisphaerales bacterium, assembly GCA_020849615.1. Lineage (GTDB taxonomy): Bacteria > Planctomycetota > Phycisphaerae > Phycisphaerales > UBA1924 > JADLFW01. Next base: position 79,820 of record JADLFW010000007.1, on the reverse strand, counting down.
TGGTGACCGCGGTGAAGCAGGTCAGCCGCGAGGGCGACCCGCGGGTGGCGTACGGGTTCGGGCAGCCGTACGGGGTGGAGGGGGTCGGGCCGGAGCTGGTCCGGGCCCGGCTGTACACGGAACTGGGAGACCCGCCGACGCTGGCGGCGGCGCGGTTCCTGTACATCGAGGGGCTGGACAAGCTGGCGCTGCTGGTGCATGTGGAGGCCCGGCGCCTGGCGGCGGAGGGGAAGGTCTCGGACGGGGTGGACCTGCTGGTGGACTGGGTGTGGTTCGCGCGGCAGATCGCGGACCGGCGCATGGCTGCGGAGGTGCGGTGGGGGCTGCGGCAGATCATCGACGGGGCGCGGTCGATCCGGGATGTGATGTACATGGACTTCCGGGGGAGCCGGGCCATCGACCGGGACCGGCTGGCGGCGGCGATCGAGCGGCTGGACCCGGAGCGCGGGTTCCTCGACCTGTCGCGGCTGATGTTCCCCGACGGGGACAAGCTGGCGGCGCGGCAGCTGATCGCGCGGGTGTACACCGAGCGGGGCGGGGTGAACGCGGCGACGTTCGCATCGACAATGGCGGCGCTGGAGAGCACGGAGCGGCCGCTGCGGCTGTTCGGCGAGGCGTCGCGGTGGACGGCGGCTGGGACGAAGCAGAAGAACTGGTTCGATGTGAACGAGCAGCTCGACAAGATCTACAACGACTGGACCTCGCGGTGGCGGCTGGGGTATTTCGAGCGGCGGATGGAAGCGCCGTGGGAGTACGCCTCGATGGACCGCTCGAGCTTTGCGGTGATTGACTCATCGGTCGATGACCTGTCGACGCTCTTCGGCGACCGCCAGGAGGCGCGCCTGGAGCTGGTGGGCACGCGGATGTCGATGGGCATCGTGGGGTACTTCTACGAGACCAAGAACTTCCCGCCGCAGATCTCCTCGATCCGGCCCAAGTGGGTGCGGCAGATCGATGCGGATCCGTTCAACCCGGCGCGGGACCGGGGGCAGCAGCCGCCGCTGGAGTACTTCGTGCCGATGCGGGACACGCGGGACCAGGTGGGGGCGCGCGAGGATCCCAAGCCGCACGAGATGAACATCTTCGTGCCGGGGATGGGCAACTTCTCCGTGCGGCTGCGGGATGATCAGTTTGTGCTGTACTCGGTGGGCGTGGACGGCGGCAAGGGCTGGGCCCGGAAGGTGACCAACACCCTGGACCGCTCGGTGAAGGATGCGGACTACCTCATCTGGCCGCCGATCCACACGCTGTACCGCCAGTACCTGATCGACAACAACCAGCTCAAGTGAGCGGGGAGTCACGCGGCGATGGCTGAGGCGCACAAGGTGGTGATCATCGGCTCGGGCCCGGCGGGCTGGACGGCGGCGATCTACGCGGCCCGGGCCCAGCTGGCGCCGGTGGTGTACGCGGGGGTGCCGAAGCAGGACCCCGGCCCGATCCTGCCGGGCGGGCAGCTGATGCTCACGACGGATGTGGAGAACTACCCGGGCTTTCCGAAGGGTGTGGGCGGCCCGGAGATGATGGAGTTGTTCCAGCAGCAGGCCGAGCGGTTCGGGACCCGGGTGATCGGCGAGGATATCGAGCGGTGCGATTTCACAACGCGGCCGTTCGTGCTGCACACCTCGGACGGGGGGCAGGCGCGGGCCCACGCGGTGATCATCGCGACGGGGGCGACGGCGAACTGGCTGGGGCTCGAGAACGAGATGCGGCTGGCCCGGACGGGGGGCGGGGTGTCGGCGTGCGCGGTGTGTGACGGGGCCCTGCCGATCTTCCGGGGTGAGGACCTCGCGGTGGTGGGCGGGGGCGACACGGCGATGGAGGAAGCGACGTACCTGACCAAGTTCGCCAGGACGGTGTACGTGATCCACCGGCGTGACAAGCTGCGGGCCTCGCGGATCATGCAGGAGCGGTACCTGTCGCGGCCCAACGCGAAGGTGATCTGGAACAAGGCGGTCGAGGATGTGCTGGGGGGCGAGAAGATCACGGGCGTGCGGCTGCGCGACACGGTGACGGGCGCGGAGTCGACGCTGGAGGTCAAGGGGCTGTTCATCGCGATCGGGCACACACCGGCCACGAAGTTCCTGCAGGGCGCGGGGGTCGAGCTGGATGAGCAGCAGTACGTGCGGCTGCGTCACCGCCACAGCGGCACGAACATCGAGGGCGTGTTCGCGGCGGGCGATGTGGCCGATGAGCACTACCGCCAGGCCGTGACGGCGGCGGGGATGGGCTGCCAGGCGGCGATCGACGCCGAGCGGTGGCTGGCGGCCAAGGGGCTCGCGTAGTTTTCTGAAGACCAGGAAGTGCAGCGCGCGCAATGCGACGCCGTGAGTGGCGGCGGATCGCGACGCTATCACGGAAGGTGATCACCCCAATTGGCGGTCACCCCGGCGGGGCCCGGACGGCCTCGAACGCACGGAAGTGCTGTGTATTGCGGTATTTCCGGGCCGAACAGGCGCAGTTTGCGCGGTTTGACATTTGGAACATTTGTGGTTCGACGCGCATCTGATTGTCGACGGAACGCATCCTTGAGCACTCCGGGTGCGAAGCGCAGTGCGGAGTGGAAGCAGGAGAACCGAGGAGCGGTTGAAAGGGAGGTACAGATGGCACGCCAGGAGAACCGCAACAATCAGCAGATCGACCCCCAGCGGCTGTGCGACGCCGCCGAGGCGGCGCTGCGTGCCGCGGTCGAGCGGGTGGACGCCAAGACCGGCGAGTGGACGCACCCCATGGCGCTGCTCGGCACGCCCGACCAGCCGACGTGCCTCGCCGAGTTCACGAAGATCGAGATCGAGCAGGCCTGCGAGTTCCTGGTGCGGATGGGCTACCTGCAGCCGCCGCGCCGCGCGGCCTGAAGCGCAACGTCACACGGGGCGGCGCTCGTCCGCGCGATGTCAGGAGGCGGGCGTCAGCGCGGCGAGCGCCGCTCACTACGAATACTCAGAGCAACGGCGACCGGCTTGTGGTGCAGGCCGGTCGCTGTGTTTTTGGCCCGGGCCCGCGGCGATTCAGTGCGGCTGGTCGGGCCCGGCGAGGAGCGTGTTGCCGGCGGGCGCGGGCAGGCCCGGCGGGCCGAGGTCGCCGGTAATGACAAAGGCGTGCAGGGTGTTGGTGCTGATGGGATCGCCATCATCGACGATCGAGAGCATGGCCCGGCCGCCCGCGGGGACCGGCGGGCCCAGCGTCAGGCCTTCGAGGTTGGTCAGGAACCCGGACCAGAGGAGCCGCTTGGCGACGGTGGTATAGGTCTGGCCCGCCAGGCCCGGCAGCAAGGAGACATCGGTGGCGCCGGTGAAGTCGAGTTCGTAGATCCGGGTCTGGAAAAACCCTGAGGCGGAGAAGGCGAACGAGCGCTCGAGGGCGAGAAGCCGGCCGTCGGGGAGCACAAGCAGGTCGCTGAGTCCCCCTTTGGCGCCTGATATCGAAGTGCCGTGCCACGGCTGGGTGAGGTAGGCGAACTGAGCGCCCGGCTTCTGGGTGGTGCGGTCGAACGTGTAGTGAAGGAGCCGGACGGTGGTCCCCACCGAGGCGCTGGAGGCCGGGCCATCGACGGTGAGGGCCTCTTCGTTGGCGGTCCACAGCTCGCCGCGTCCGACCGGGAGTGGGTGCCGGGCCAGCGATTCGAAACCGTTGTTGCTGCGGCGGCTGGCAAAGACCGGCGGCGTGGTGAACGTGCGCAGGCGAGCGCCGGTGGCGAGGCTGTACTCGTGGATGGCGGGGGTGCCTTCCTCGCTGAGAAAGACCGAGTTGCGGGCCGCATCGGTGTAGGCGATGCCCTCGAAATCGCGGGAGTCGGCGAGGCGGACGCCCCCGGTGAACTGGGCCGATGCGATCGAGCCGTCGTCGACGAGATTGACGTGCAAAGCGACGACGTACCGGGAGTTGTCCATCACGGCGAGGTAGTCGTCGGCGGCCCGGCGGGTGATGCCGCTCATCCCCGTGACGGTGAAGGACTGGCCCGTCTGGTCCGTGGTGGAGGTGGCGAGGGGGACCGAGTTGCGGTACTGGACGGCGAGGGGCTGCCCAAGCCCGGCGGGCGCGGCGAGGAGGAGCAGCAGGATGGAAGTTGTGGCGCGGTGGGCCAAGTGAAGCCCCTTTCCCCCCGTCTTCAGCATATCCGCGCGGGCCGGGATTCCCTATACGCTGGGGGCATGGACCTGCTGCTGGGCATCGATATCGGAACGTCATCGACCAAGGCGGTGCTGATCGACCCGGCGGGGCGGGTGGTGGGGATGGAATCGGCGGCCCATCCGATCAGCCAGCCCAGGCCCGGCTGGTCGGAACAGGCGCCCGAGGACTGGTGGGGGAGCACGGTGGCGGCCGTGAGGGGGGCGCTGGCCAAGGGTCGGGCTAGAGGCGAGGGGGTGAGAGGCATCGGGCTTTCGGGTCAGATGCACGGATCGGTGCTGTTGGGGAAGGAATCGCTCGAGGGAGACGGCCGGACCGCGAGGGCGCTGCGGCCCGCCATCCTGTGGAACGACCAGCGGACGGGCGCGGAGTGCAGGGAGATTGAAGCTGCGGTAGGGGGCCGGCCCGCGCTGGTGGGGCTGGTGGGCAACGCCGCGTTGACGGGGTTCACGCTGCCCAAGGTGCTGTGGGTTCGGGAGCACGAGCCGGAGGTGTTCGGGCGCGTGGCGAAGTTCCTGTTGCCCAAGGACTACATCCGCCTGCGGATGACGGGCCGGGCGGCGACCGATGTGGGCGATGCCGCGGGCACGCTGCTGCTCGATGTTGATCGGCGGGTCTGGAGCGAGCGGATGATCCGGCAGTTCAGGCTGGAGGCCGGGATGCTGCCGGCGATCTTCGAATCGGCGGAAGTGACCGGGGAGCTCACGGCGTGGGCGGCGGCGGAACTGGGGCTGAGGGCGGGCACGCCGGTGGTGGGCGGGTCGGGCGACAATCAGTCGGGGGCGGTCGGCGCGGGCGTGGTGAGCGCGGGGCTCGTGCTGTGCGCACTGGGCACCAGCGGAGTGATGTTCGCGCACAGCGATGCGCCGCGGAAGGACGGGCCCGGTCGGCTGCACACGATGCCCGCGGCGACCGGGGATGCGCGGTCACGAACGGGGTGGTGCAACACGGGCGTGATGCTGTCGGCGGCGGGGTCGCTGCACTGGTGCCGGGAGACGCTGTTTCCGACGGAGAGCTACGAACGGCTGCTGGCGGAGGCGGCCGGAACGCGGCCCGGTTGCGAGGGGCTGAGCTTCATGCCGTACCTGACGGGGGAGCGGTGCCCGTACGCGGACCCTCTGGCCCGCGGCGGTTGGGTTGGGCTGACCTCGCGGCACAGGCGCGGGCACCTGGTGCGGGCGGTGCTGGAGGGTGTGACGTTCGCGATGGCCCAGATCCTGGACCTGGTGCGCGGCATCGGCGTGCCGGTGGAGACGGTGCGGCTGGGGGGCGGGGGCGCTAAGTCGGAGTTGTGGCGGCAGATGATCGCGGATGTCTGCGGCAGCGGTGTTGAGCTGCCCAACACCGAGGAAGGCCCGGCGTTCGGTGCGGGGCTGATGGCGGGTGTCGGCGTGGGAGTGTGGCCATCGGTGGCGTCGGCGTGCGGGGCGACGATTGCGGTGGCGGAGCGGCGCGAGCCGGGCCCGGCTGCGGCGGAGTACCGGGCGGCGCGGGGCGCGTATGACGGGCTGTACCCGGCGCTGCGGGGATGGTTCGGGAGCGATCGGGAGTCGTGAGGCGTGGGGGCGACCCGTGCTCGTCCGGCTCCCCCGGAGCGATGGGGGAGCCGGACGGCGTGGGCGCGGGCGGTGCTCGAGGCGCGGAACGGGGTGGATTCGGGCTTGGCCGGGCCTGGAATCAGGCGCGCCTGCGGCGGGCGAGGAGGCCCGCGAGGCTGGCGAGGGCGAGGGAGCCCGGCGCGGGGACGGTGCGGTACGTCAGGCGGATGTTGTCGAGACCCCAGGACTCATCGCTCATGCCCTGGCGGCAGGTGTCGCGGAAGGTGAGGGCGAGGGGGTTGAGCGAGCCGGGGGCGAATGTGACGGAGACGTTGCGGTAGATGGAGTCCTTGAAGGCGGAGTTGAACCCGAGGTAGGTCGGCCCGACATCAGGCCGCCGGTAGCTCTGGTACTCGTGCTGGTTGGCGAAGGTCTGGTCGAAGATTGAAGCGCCGTTGAGTTCGACGAGGAAGCGGTCGATGCCCGCGTTGGGGTCATCGCCATCCCAGGAGTCGATGATGTAGAGGTCGAAGGAGAGGGTGAACTCGTTGAAGGAGGAGCCGGGTTCGCCGGAGCCTTCGGGCGGGGGCGGGGCGGTGAGGGTGAGCGTCGAGTACTGGCCGGAGTAGCGGCCGTTGAAGTAGGAGAAGGCCGAATCGGAGGAGATTCGCGAGTTGGTGGACCAGTTGGAGGAGAGGCGGGCGGTCTCGAAGTCCTCCTGGTAGAGGAGGGTGTCGGCCCGGGCGGTGGCGAGCGGGCCCGTCGCGAGAAGGCCGGCGGTGAGCGCCGTGGCGGTGTGGCGGATCTTCATTTGTGGAAACCTCTCTCTGGGCCCGGCGCCTGACGGCGGACCGGTCCCGCGGGCGCGGGCGCTGAGGTCGCGGTCCTGGCGTCGAGTCTCTGACCCCGGTTGGACCGGGCGGCACATCCGCCCGCTCTGTTGCAAAGGGTGCCACGCGACCGGGGTCCATGCCCGGGACCGTGCTGAGCGGGCCCGGCCGAGGGTGGGACTGTGCGGGCTGGGTGGGATCGGAGCGCCCATAACGGGGTTCCGGGAATCAAGGGGTGGGTGTAAGCGGATCGAAGCGGCCAAGCGGGACGCCTAGACTTGCCTTATTGAGGATCCAGGCCCGCGCGGCGGGTGCAGGACCGCCGACGGAAGCGCATTTCCGAGCCCACAGCTTGTGGCCCCGTGTCCGGATGGTTTCCGGACGCCGCGCCCGGCTTCTTGACGAGCAGAACGCCAGTGACCCACGTCCAGAACATCCGCAACGTCGCGATCATCGCCCACGTCGACCACGGCAAGACGACCCTGGTTGACCAGATGCTGAAGCAGTCGGGGATGTTCCGGGTGGGCGAGCTGGAGAAGCTGGCCGGAGGGCAGCACGACCTGATCATGGATTCCAACCCGCTGGAGCGAGAGCGGGGGATCACGATCCTGTCGAAGAACTGCGCGGTGAACTACACCTCGCACGATCAGCAGGACTACCGGATCAACATCATCGACACGCCGGGGCACGCCGACTTCGGCGGCGAGGTCGAGCGCGTGCTGCGGCTGGCCGACGGGTGCTTCCTGCTGGTGGATGCGGCCGAGGGGCCGATGCCCCAGACCAAGTTCGTGCTGACCAAGGCCCTGGAGGCCGGGCTCAAGCCGATCGTGATCGTGAACAAGTGCGACCGCCCCGATGCGCGGATCGACGAGGTTGTGCACGAGGTGTTCGACCTGTTCGTGGAGCTGGGTCACGACGAGATCGCGCTCAACTTCACGACCGTGTACGCCAGCGGCCGGGGCGGCTGGGCGTCGCTGGACCCCAAGAAGCCCGGGACCGACATCCGCGAGCTGTTCGAGACGATCATCAACAAGGTGCCGGCGCCGAGCGACGAGATCGATGCGCCGCTGCAGGCGCTGATCACCTCGCTCGACTACAGCGACTACGTGGGCCGGATCGGCATCGGCCGCGTCTTCGCCGGGACGATCCGCGCTGGGCAGCAGGTCGCGATGATCAAGGCCGACGGAACGCGGAGCGTGGTGAAGGTCGGCGAGCTGCTGCAGTTCCAGGGCCTCTCGCGGGCCCGGACCGAGGAGGTGTCCGCGGGCGACCTCTTCGCGGTGGTCGGCGTCGAGAACATCGACATCGGCAGCACTCTTGCCGACCGGGAAAATCCCAAGGCGCTGCCGCCGGTGAGCGTGGATCTGCCGACGATCACCATGCTCTTCCGCATCAACGATTCACCCTTCGGCGGCCAGGAGGGCGACTACGTCACGAGCCGCCAGATCAAGCAGCGCCTCGAGAAGGAGCTGGAGAAGAATGTCGCGCTGAAGGTGGCCCCGGGCCGGGGCTCGGACGAGTTCATCGTGTCGGGCCGCGGGCTGCTGCACCTGGGCGTGCTCATCGAGACCATGCGCCGGGAAGGGTTCGAGCTCTCGATCGGCAAGCCCGAGGTCATCATCCGCGAGATCGACGGGCAGCCCCACGAGCCCGTCGAGACGCTGGTGATCGACGTGCCCAACTCGGGCGTCGGGCCGGTGATGGAGCTGGTCGGCAGCCGCAAGGGCATGCTCAAGAAGATGGAGCCGCGCGGCGACACCGTCACGCACATGACCTTCGAGATCTCCTCGCGCAACCTGATCGGCCTGCGCGGCCGCGTCATGACCGCGACCGCGGGCGAGGCGATCATGAACCACGCGTTCCTGCGCTTCGCGCCGATGACCGACAACCCCGACCACCGGGCCAACGGCGTGCTGATCTCGCTCGAGACCGGCACGGTGACGGGGTACTCGGTCGAGGCGCTCTCCGACCGCGGGGTACTGTTCGTCGTGCCGCAGGACAAGGTCTACATGGGCCAGGTTGTGGGTGAGCACAACCGCGACAACGACCTCACGGTCAACATCACGCGGCCCAAGCAGCTGACCAACTTCCGCGTCTCCTCCAAGGACGCCACGGTCGTGCTGAAAGCCCCGCGGCAGATGTCCCTTGAGGAGTGCCTCGAGTACATCGAGGATGATGAACTCGTGGAGGTCACGCCCAAGAGCGTCAGGATGCGCAAGAAGATCCTCGAGGAGTCGATGCGCAAGCGGGCCGAGCGCCAGGCCCGGGACAAGGCCGAGGGGGCCGAGATGGCCGCCGAAGGCCGGGCCGGGGCCTGAACCCCCTCGGGCCGATCCTGAGAACGAATTAATCTGGGCAATTCCGCTTGGCCGGGGCGGTCTGAAGCGTTTGAATGAATGAAGCCTCCACGCGGGTGGTTGTCAGCGGCAGGATCGCCGCGTGACAGGGAGGCCCGTAACGGCCAAACGGGGCGACACGGAGCCGGAGCGGGCACAGGGTGGTGGAAAGCCTGCAACGCCGGGGTTGCCGGAAGGGCCGGGATTGCCGTGGAAGGCAGGGTGCGGACATGAACACGGAAGTCAGTAAGCCAGCGGCGGTGGAGGCGGCAGAGCCGAAGCCGGTGGAATCCCGTGGCGATAAGAACGGACGCGAAACGTCGCCACAGGGTGGGCGGAACCCCCGGTCGTGGCTGGGTGATGCGCCGACCGGCGAGGAGGCCGGAACGCACGTGGTGTCGCGGATCGGGGTGTGCCACGCGGATGGCCCGCGCCGCCGCGGCGAGACCGGCTGAAGCCGTCGCCCCGGCGGGGCGAAAATCCACTGATTCGTGCCGGGCCGACCAACGGGGGCGTGCCGCGCTTACGGCTCGGCGGTCGCCACCCGGCAAAACAGGTCGATGCCGATCGCGAGGGCGTCGTCGTTGAAATCGAACTCCGGCTGGTGCAGCGATGGGTAGTCCGAGGCGCCGGCGGGCTTGAGGCCCATGAAGAAGAAGCAAGAGGGGATGCATTTGCCGTAGAAGGCGAAGTCCTCGCCGCCCATGGTGGGCTGCTCGAGGTTGAAAACGCTGGCCCGGCCCAGCGCCTGGCGGGCGATGTCGAAGAACTGATCGGTGAGCGCGGGGTCGTTGCTGGTGACGGGGTAGCCGGGCTGCCAGTCGATCTCGGCCCGGCATCCCAGGGCGGCGGCGGTCTGCTCGACGACGGCGAAGAAGCGCTCGCGGGCCCGGGCCTTGACCTGGTCGTTGAGGGTCCGGATGGTGCCGATCATCCTGACTGACTCGGGGATGATGTTGTTGGCGGTCCCCCCTTCGATCTGCCCGACGGTCACGACGATGCTCTCGAGCGGCCCGACGTTGCGTGCGGCGATCGACTGCAGGGCGGTGATGATGTGGGCCGAGGCGAGGATGGAGTCGAAGCCCAGGTGCGGGTACGCGCCGTGGGTCTGCGTGCCGCGGATGGTCAGCTCGAAGTCGTCGGTCGCGGCCATGATCGCGCCGGCCCGGGTGGCGACGTGCCCGAGCGGGAGCTGGGGCCAGCCGTGCAGGCCGAAGATGCGGCCGATGGCCGGGCCCAGCCCGGCGCCGCGATCGCCCAGCAGCACACCTTCATCGCACATGACCTGTCCGCCACCGCCGTTCTCCTCGGCGGGCTGAAAGATGAGCGTGACGGGGCAGGGGCGGCGGACCTTGGAGAGGATGCGGGCCGCGCCGAGGAGGATGGTGGTGTGGCCATCGTGGCCGCAGGCGTGCATGACGCCCGGCGTGCCGGAGGCGTACGGGCGGCCCGTGCGTTCGTCGATGGGAAGCGCATCCATGTCGGCCCGGAGGGCGACGGCCGGGCGGGTGCTGTCCGCGGGGTCGGAGGCGGGCAGATGGGCGACGATGCCGGTGCCGCGGCCCAGCCCGGCCTTGAAGGCGATGCCGAGGCGCGTGAGCTCTTCCTGGATGAACCGGCTGGTGCGGTGCTCCTGGAAGGAGAGCTCGGGATGTCGGTGGAGATCGCGCCGGATGCGGATGAGGTCGGGGAGTTCGGCTTCGATGAGGGCCTTCAAGGGCACGGTCACGTTGACAGGGGAGACGGGCCTGAGGCCCGATCCGGCGGTATGGGTGGCCATGAACGCGGAGTTTATGCGCACCACGAGGGACGGGGCGGGTGACGGCGGTGCGGCGCGTCCGGGCCTAACGCGGGCCGAAAGCTGCGCCGCACGTCAGACGGAGGGGAGCCCATGCCGGATGATGTGCTCGACGGCCTCCACGAAGCGGTCGAGCTCTTCGAGTGTGGTGTAGACGCTCGGGGTGACACGCAGCCCGTTGAACTCCTCGTGGATGATGGCGACGGTGAGGATGTGGCGTTTGTCCCACAGCCAGCCCTGCAGCCTGGCGGTGTCGAGCCCTTCGATGCGGACGTTGGCGATGCCGCAGGAGAAGCCGGGCTTAAGGCTCGTGTTGAGGACGGCCCGGCCCGTCGCGAGGAGCCGGTGGGCCCAGTAGTCGCGGAGGTAGCGGAGGCGGGCTTCCTTGCGCGGGCCGCCGATGGCCTGGTGGAAGGTGAGGGCTTCGCCGATGCAGAGGGCGTTGGCTTCGGGATGGGTGCCGATCTCCTCGAACTTGCGGATGTTGTTCTGCATTTCCTCCGAGGCGGCCATCAGGGGCCAGAGGTCCTTGATCCTGTCGCGGCGGACGTAGAGCAGGCCCGTGCCGTGCGGGGCGGCGAGCCACTTGTGAAGGCTGACGCCGTAGTAGTCGCATTCCAGGTCGCTGATCCTGAAGTCGAAGTGCGCGAGGGCGTGGGCGCCATCCACGATGACGGGGATGCCGCCGTTCTTCTTCCGGGCCATCGCGACCACATCCTTCACGGGGAGGATCTGGCCCGTGATGTTGATGATGTGGCTCATCAGGATGAGGCGGGTCTTGTCGGTGATGTTCTCGTCGAACAGGCGGACGATCGCGCCGGCATCCTCGCACGGGATGGGGAGCTTGAACTGGCGGAGGGTGATGCCTTCGCGGCGTTCGCGCTGCTTGAAGGTCGTGATCATCCGCGGGTAGTCGTGCGTGGTGGTGAGGACCTCATCGCCGGCCCGGAGGGCGAGGCCGAACTGGCAGATCTGGAGGCTCTCGGAGCTGTTGCGGGTGATGGCGATTTCCTCGGGATCGACCCCCCATTGGCGGGCCAGGCGCGAGCGAACATCCTCGTACTGCGGGTGCTGGATCTGCCAGAGCGTGACGGGGGGCGGGTAGGCGTTGGCGTGGTCCAGGCGTCGCTTCATCGCCTCCTGGACGAAGCGGGGCGCCGGGCTGACGCCGCCGTTGTTGAGGTTGATGATCGTGCGGTCCATCGTGAAGGCCTGCTGGATCTGCGACCAGTAGGTCTCATCCTGGGCGACCTCGTCGGGGCTGCCCGGGTGGTCCGCCAGTTCGGTGAGCGTGGCGGAGGCGCGGGCCGGGTCGAATGTCGGCAGGATCGCGCCGGCGGCGGCCAGTGTCACGGGGTAACGGAGTGAACCGAGGAAGGCTCGGCGGGGCAGAGATCCGGCGGCTAAGGGCATGTGGCGCCTCCGTGGGCCCGCGGCGGCCGCGGGGTGTTCGCGATCGATCGGGGGCGAGTCTACCGGAAGCGGGGCGCGGACCTGGAATTGAACAAGCCCCGGGGCCGGGCCCGGGGCTTGAGGGGTTCGAATCGGATGATCCGGGATCAGCCCTTGATGGCGGTGATCTTGACCATGGTGTACTTCTGGCGGTGGCCCGTCTTCTTCTTCCAGGCCTTCTTCTCCCGGAAGTGGTGGACGTAGATCTTCTCGCCGGCGACGACGGGGTCAACGACCTCGGCGGTGACGGAGGCGCCGGTGACGTAGGGCATGCCGAGCTTGGCGTTGCCGCCGACTTCGCCGACGACCAGCACCTTGTCGAAGGTGATCTTGTCGCCCGGCTTGGCCTGGCCTTCATTGGTCAGGTCGATGAGGACCTCATCGCCCTGGATGACTTTGCGCTGGCCGCCGAGCTCTTCGATGATCGCGTACATGTGAACCTGCTCCGAATAGGGAGGGGATAGTAGACCGCGGCCGGGCCCGGGCAAGCCGATCGGGGCCTGTCAGGCGGCGTACGGGCCGGAAAGAGCCACCTCCGGGATTTGAACCCGGGACCTATGCTTTACGAAAGCATCGCTCTACCGCTGAGCTAAGGTGGCCTGACCGCCCGGGAAGGCCCCCGGACGCGGCATGGCCTCAAGTATCGGCCGGCGGGAGAGCATTGTCCACCCGCGGGGTGACGGGTTTGGGAAGGGGCTGTGCCGGGCCCCAGCCCGGGGCGGGGCGGGCCTTGGCCCGGTCGTGGCCCGCGATGCGGACCTTGGCGCCGCTGGCGAGCAGCTGCTGGAGCTGGCGTTCGCCGATGCTGACCTTCAGGGTGACGCCGCCGGGCCCGTACTCTCGGGCGAGCACCTTGGCCCGTCTTTCGATGGTGGAGATGGTCTTGGCTTCGGAGAGCGGGAGGCTGAGTTCGAGCTCGCGTTCCTCGCCCCGGCAGGCCCGGCGGACGAGGTCGGTGAGTTCGGGGATGCCGCGGCGCGGCAGAGGCTGGCCATCCGGGCCCGGCTTGGCGGGCAGGGCGCAGATGGGGATGGCGTCCGGGATGCGCTGCTGCCAGATGAGCAGCGGGGCGTTGTCCTGGAGGCGGTCGACCTTGTTGAGCAGGACGACCCGGGGCGGCGGCGTCCAGCCGTTGTCATCTCCCTCGGATTCTTCCTCGATCTCCTCGAAGAGATCATCCAGCGTGCCCATGACGGTCTCGTACTGGAGCTGCGCTGCGGGGTCGGCGACATCGAGCACGATGAGCAGGAGGTCGGCGTGGGTGGCTTCTTCGAGCGTGGCCCGGAAGGCCGCGATGAGGTTGTGGGGGAGGTCGCGGACGAACCCGACGGTGTCGGAGAGCATGACCTCGACGCCGCCGCCGAGGTCCCACTCGCGGGTGCGGGTCATGAGGGTCGCGAAGAGGCGGTCATCGGCGTAGGCCCCGCCGGCGGTGAGCGAGTTGAAGAGCGTGGACTTGCCGGCGTTGGTGTAACCGACGAGCCCGACCGTGAAGTGCTCGGCCTTGCGGGCCTGGACTTCGCGGCGCTTGCGGGCCTGGATCACGCGGATCTCGCGCTCGAGGTCATTGCGGCGGCTTTGAACGAGGCGGCGGTCGATCTCGAGCTGCTGCTCGCCGGGCCCGCGGGTTCCAATGCCCCCGATGCCCCCGACGCCGACGATGCGCTCGAGGTGGGACCACATGGCCTTGAGGCGGGGGTAGGTGTATTCGAGCTGGGCCAGCTCGACCTGCAGCTTGGCCTCGGCGCTGGTGGCGCGGGCGGCGAAAATGTCGAGGATGAGCTCGGAGCGGTCGATGACCTTGCGGCCGATCGCCCCTTCGATGTTGGCGATCTGCTTGGGGGAGAGGTCGTGGTCGAAGATCACCGTGCTGGCATCCAGGGCCTCGCACAGGAGCTTGAGCTCCTCGAGCTTCCCGGAGCCCATGTACGTCGCCGAGACGGGCCTGGGAAGGTTCTGGGTGAGCTCGCCGACGACACGGGCCCCGGCCTGCTCGGCCAGGGACCGCAGCTCGCCGAAGGGGTCGGCGTGGTCGAAGGTGGAGTCGGGCAGGCGGACGGCCGCCAGGATGGAGGCTTCCGACTGGACCTTGAGGCTGGAGCGTTCTGGGTTGGGGGGCATCGAAGTCCGAGGGCGGGCGGTGCGGGGTTTGGAGGTTGGGGAAGATCCCGGCCCGGCTGCCGGGCGTATGGAAGAGGGTAGGGGGCCGGGCCTGCGGCGGAGCGGAGGGGTGCTGATCGGGAAGGGGCACTAGGATCAGGCGTGCGGATGACGGGGACTGCGGCGCGGGCGCGCCGCCGGAGGATCGCTGTGAAGAAGGACCGCCGTGTATTCGAGGCGTCGCTGGTCGTGATCCTGGGGGTCGCGGTGCTGGGCTCGACCCTGGCGGTGACGCGCGGGGTGAACGACTACGAGTGGTTCAACCCGATCATCGACGTCAAGAAGATCATCAGCGACAAGTACGTCGAGGCGCCCGATGAGGCGCTGCTCCAGCAGGGCGCCATCAACGGCATGATCGAGGCCCTGAAGGACCCGTACACAGTCTACGTGCCGCCGAAGGAGAAGCGCAACTTCGACAAGGAGTTGACCGGCGAGTACGTCGGCATCGGCGCGCAGGTCATTCAGGAGGACGGCTGGCTGAAAGTGGTGTCGCCGCTGGAAGACTCGCCCGCGCTGCAGGCCGGGCTGATGGCCGATGACAAGATCATCGAGATCGAGGGCAAGACGACGCTGAAGGTCCCGGTGGACGACTGCATCGCCATGCTGCAGGGCGAGCCCGGCACACCGGTGAACATCCTGATCGACCGCGCGGGCGAGCAGATCAAGCTGACGATCATCCGCAACCACATCAAGACCAAGTCGGTGAAGGGGTTCCACCGCGAGGAGGCAGACTCCGCGCGCTGGATGTACCTGATCGACCCGGCCCGGCGGATCGCCTACATCCGCCTATCGCAGTTCACCCCCGGGTGCGCGGAGGAGATCCGGGCCGCGCTGGATTCGGTGGGCGCCGACAAGGGCGAGCTCAACGGCCTGGTGCTCGACCTGCGGTTCAACCCCGGCGGGCTGCTCTCCGAGGCGATCATGATCGCCGACCTGTTCCTGAACGACGGCGTCATCGTCTCGACGCGCGGCCGGGCCAGCGTGCACGCGGAGGAAATCGCCAAGGCCCACGAGCCCGGCACGTACCCCGATTTCCCCATCGCGGTGCTCGTCAACGGCTCAAGCGCTTCGGCGAGCGAGGTGCTGTCGGGCGCGCTGGTCGAGAACAATCGCTGCGTCGTCGTCGGGACGCGCAGCTTCGGCAAGGGCAGCGTGCAGACGCTGCAGAACCTTGAGAACGGCGGGGAGCTGAAGGTCACCGAGCAGGGGTACTACCTGCCGTCGGGCCGGTCGATCCAGCGGAAGGATGACAAGGCCGAGTGGGGCGTCGATCCGACCAAGGGCTTCTACGTCCCGATGTCGACCGACGAACTGCAGGAGATGATCCGGGTCCGGCTCATCCACGAGGTGCTGCGGACCGGCAAGCCCGTCCCCGCCGCGGTCGACCCCGCCAAGGTGGCGGAGGAGGCCGAAGCGCTCAAGAGCGAGACGCCGGAGGACTGGTCGAACCCCGACTGGATCCTCGAGACGCTGAAGGACAAGCAGCTCGCCGCGGCTGTCCGGGCGGTGCAGGGCCGGGTAGAGACGGGCGAATGGAAGCCGACGGGCGAAGAGGGCATCGCCGGCAAGACGATCGCGCTGGATGAACTCAAGCGCATCCGCGACTTCCGTGAGCGGCTGACCCGCGAGCTGATGCGCCTCGACAAGCAGGAAGAGGCCCTGGAGATCGCGGCGGATGACAAGGCCGCGGCCGAGCCGCAGGACCTGTGGTCCGACGATCTCGATCTGACGGGCGGGAAGCTGCGGATCTTCGACAAGTCCGGCAAGCTCGTCGCGATCCTCGACATCACGGGCCGTGATGTGGAGCGATGGCTGCAGGATGCCGATGTCAAGATCGACCCGGAATCACCCGGTAAGACCGAGTCAGGGCACCAGGAATGACCGCGTGATCCACCGCTGCCCTGCTTGCCGGTCCGCACATCCATGCTGATCCTGGGGCTCGAAACCAGCTGCGATGAGACCGCCGCGGCGGTGGTGCGCGATGGCCGCGAGGTGCTGTCCAGCGCGGTCGCCACGCAGAACGAGCTGCACGCGGAGTACTCGGGCGTCGTGCCCGAGATCGCCAGCCGGGCCCACGTGGAGCGCATCCTCCCGGTCATCCGCAGCGCCGTGGAGCTGGCGGGGGTGAAGCTGGCGGAGGTCGACGCGGTCGCGGTGGGGCACAGGCCCGGCCTGATCGGGTCGCTGCTGATCGGGGTGTCGGCCGCCAAGGCGCTGGCGTGGTCGCTGGCCCGGCCGCTGGTCGCCGTCGATCACGTGCACGCGCACCTCTACGCCGGGGTGCTGGGCCGGGCGGAGCAGCCCGGGTTCCCGGCGCTGGGGCTTGTCGTGAGCGGGGGGCACACCTCGCTCTACAGCGTGCGGGGATGGACGGGCCTGGAGCGGCTCGGCGCCACGATCGACGATGCCCTCGGCGAGGCGTACGACAAGGCGGCGACGATTTTGGGGATTCCCTATCCCGGCGGCCCGGGGCTTGACCGGCTGGCCCAGGCCCAGGGCGCGAATGACCGGGCCTACGACCTGCCGATCAGCCGGCTAGGTCCGGGCTCCCTGGATTTCTCGTTCTCCGGTCTGAAGACCGCGGTGCTCTACGCGGTGCGCGGGGTTCCGGACGGGCCTGATGGCTACGCGCGTGATCATTCAGCGCTCACCGCGCAGGCCAAGGCCGATGTCGCGGCGAGTTTCCAGCGCACCGTCTGCCGGACGGTGATCCTGAAGCTCGAGCGGGCCATGGACAGGCTGGCGGGCGAAGGCAGGCCTGTTGCGAGCCTGTTGACGGGCGGGGGGGTGACAGCCAACTCGCGCCTGCGGACCGAACTGGGGGCGTTCGCCCGCGCACGGGGGCTGCAGCTCTTCCTGCCGCCGATGGGGTACTGCGTGGACAATGCGGCGATGATCGCCGGGCTGGCGCACCACCTTGCGCGCGAAGGCCGATTCGCCGATCTCACACTTGAACCGATGCCGACCACCGCATGCTGAACGCGCTGCCGCTGATCTTCATCTTCGCCGCCCGCGCTGTGTGCGCCGGCCCGCCCGCGAGCGGCCCGGCTGCGCCGGCGGAGGGTGCGCCCGTCGCGGTGGCAACGCCCGCCGAGGAGCTTCCCGATCGTTACGAGGCGGCGGAAGTGAAAGGGTTCCGGGCGATGATCCGGGCCGACTGGGCGCGATCGCGACCGCTGGAGGCCCGGCGGGTCCGGACCGCGCTGGAGACCGATCTGACCATCATCGAAGCGGCGGTGCCGGGCCCGGCGATGACGGTCCTGCGGTCGCGGGTCACGATCTGGATCAGCCCATCGCTGGAGCCGCGCGAGGGGTTCACGGGCCGAGGGATGTGCTTCCACGAATCGGCGGGCTGGGTCGCGGCCAACGGGCTGGGGGCCGAGCGTGCCGGGGGGATCGAGATCTGCAACGCGGATGACTACCTGCTGTGGCGGGCCGAGCAGCCGATGATGGTGCTGCACGAGCTGGCGCACGCCTACCACGCCGCGATCCGGCCCGGCGATGGGGATATCAGGGCCGCGTTTGAACGGGCCGTCGCGGCGGGCAAGTACGAGCGGGTGGCGCACGTGCTGGCCGGGCCCGGCGAGTTGCGGCGGGCCTACGCGCTGAACAACGACCGCGAGTACTTCGCCGAGCTGACCGAGGCCTGCTTCGGCCGCAACGACTTTGCGCCCATGACGCGTGCAGAGCTCGCCGAGGTTGATCCGGAGGGGCTGGCGGTGATCGAGCGGGCCTGGTCGAGCCCGCCGGGCCCGGCTCCAGGGGCCGCGCCGGCGGGGTCGCCATGAGCGGCGCTGATCCGCTCCGGCCGCCGCCCCCGCCGCCCAGGCCCGCGCATCCTGCCGGACTCAGCGATGAAGAGCTGCTCGGGCAGTGCGAGATCGGCAAGGGGCGGTCATCCGGGCCCGGCGGTCAGCACCGCAACAAGGTCGAGACGAAGGTGACGCTGACGCACTTGCCGACGGGCGTGATGGCGCAGGCGGGCGAACGGCGCAGCGCCGAGGAGAACAAGAAGGTGGCGGTCTTCCGGCTGCGGCTGGCGCTGGCGATGGGCATCAGGCGGCCCGTGCCGATCGGCGATGTGCGGTCGGAGTTGTGGAGGTCGCGGTGCCGGGGGGGGCGGATCGCGGTGAACCCCGAGCACCGGGACTACCCGGTGCTGCTGGCCGAGGCGCTGGAGGTGATCGAGGCGTGCGGGCTGGATGCGAAGAAGGCGGCGCTGCGTCTGGAGTGCTCGGCGAGCCAGCTGATCAAGCTCGTAAAGGACCACCCGCCCGCGATGGAGCGGTGGAACCGGCAGCGGGCGGAGCGGGGCCTGCACGCGCTGCACTGATCCGGCGCTGGGAAAAAAGGAGGCCCGCGCTCAGCGCGGGCCTCCCCGAAGAGATCAAGTGTGACAGGACAGGACTCGAACGCGGCTCAGCGGCGGCGGCGGCCGGCGACGAGGCCGCCCAGGCCCAGCAGCGCCACGGCGCCGGGGGCGGGGACATCGGTGGTGGTGATCGTCCAGGACATGTTGCCGACGGGGTTGCCGGCGAAGGGGCTGGTGGTGATCACGCCGCCGATGATGAGCAGGTCGGCGCTGGTGCCGATCGCGGGAGGGTTGCGGATCTGCTGGCCGATGCTGGCGTCCGAGCCGCCGAGGGGCAGCGTGGCGGTCGTGAACGTCTGGGTGACGTACATGGCCGACTCCAGGTTGATGCCGAGGCTCACGAGCGAGCCGGCCGCGAACGACAGGCGGACCGAGCTGCCGCCGTCGAGGCCGCCCGAGCCCAGGATCGTGGCGAGGTCGGCGTTCCACAGGAAGCCGCCGATGAAGGAGCCGTCGCTCTGGCGGAAGAAGTCGATCTCGCCATCGGCGAACGCGAGGCGCTGGCCCGCGGCGTTGCCGTTGTAGATCGAGAAGCCCATCGTGTCGAGCAGGGCGGGGCCGGCGACCAGGTTGACATCGTCACCGGTCAGCGAGCCGAGGCCCTGGGCGAAGCCGGCCAGGAGCGTCGAGGGAGCGGCCCAGTTGCGGTAGCGCTCGAGCGTGGCGTCGGCGCTGGAGCCGCCGCTGGTGGGCTGGCCCGTCACGCGGTCGATCACGAAGTGGCCCACATCGACGATTTCAGCCTGCGCCGCACCGGCCAGCGCCATAAGCGCCAGCAAACCAACACACTTCTTCATCTCAAGTCTCCTATGAACCTGCTGTACCCGGCGACGCCCCCCGCGGAAATGGGCGGCGGCGCAAACCACGAGGGCTGTTCAATCGGGAAGAGGAGTGTGGGTTGGACGGCTAACTCCGAACCGTCTGGCCCCCCGGAAACCAAGCCGACACGAGTCGCTCTCTCTGAGACTCTCCCTCAACAACCCTACGACGGTGAGTATGCCTCGGCATCCGGGGGCTGTCAAGAGGATTTGTGCGCAAGTCGTGTATTTGCAATGGTTTCGGATAACAACGTCCGTAATCGCTGGGGGACGGGCAAGCTGCTACTACCGCGCCGTTTGCGCAGCGAAGTTTCCGTCAGCTGGGCGAGTCAATCCTGGTGCCGTTCTCGCAGATTCGGGCTGAGCCTGAGCAGGAGGTGCACGCGCTCGAACTCGTTGACCCAGTCCTGGAGTGTCGCGGCGGACTGATCTGGCGGGAGCGGCGCGCCGGGCAGCGGGCAGGCGGCGCCGAGCTTCTCGGACGCGATCGCGCGGTAGCGGGAGAGGGTCCGATCACCCAGCAGCGACACGAACTCGAACTCCTCATTCATAAAGATGGCGGTAGGCACCCGGAGGCCCCCGCAGATGCGCACCTGCTCGGCGAGGTCCGAGTTCTCATCGCGGTCGAGGAAGCGCAGGTCGATCAGCCCGGGGTTGGCGGCCGCGATGGCCGCGAGCATGGGGCCCTGCTGCACGCAGTCGCCGCACCAGGTGCCCGAGATGACCAGGACGGGCATCCTGCGAACAAAGCCGCCGACCAGGTCGGCCTGGTCGGCGGTCAGGTGGATCGTGGATTGGGCGCGGGCCCAGTTGTCGCGTTGGCCGGGTGTGCCGGTGGCGATGTAGTCGCGGTAGGGGCGGGCCCGGCCGAACTTGCCGCGGAGGAACTCGGGCGTGAGCATGCCCGAGTGTAGAGGTCAGCGCCGCGTTCGACGCGAGAGGCCGGTCAAGGCGCCCAGCGCGGCCAGGGTCACCGCTCCGGGGGCGGGGACGGGCGAGTAGATGCGCAGGAACTCCTGCGGGGTGTCGATGCCGGGGAACGCGGGGTAGGTGAAGGTGCCGTCGTAGGCGCCGCCGGAGTCCTTGGGCCCGGCGTACAGGTCGTACTCGGCGGTCGCGCCCGGGCCGCCGGAGCTGAAGAGCGGCCCGTAGAACGAGCCGGTGCCGGCATCAACGAAGCTGATGCTGTAGGCAAAGTCGGTGAGGTCATCGCCGTCGAGGTCGGAGCCGGCGATGGTGAAGCCGAACATCTCGCGGAGGTCGATCGAGACCTTGTGGCCTCCCCGGCCCGGCAGGTTGGGGAGGGTGAAGGCGGAGACCAGCGTGGACGGGCTGCGGCTGCCATCATCAGGGGAGTAGAACCGGACGTTGAGCGTCACGGGGGTGGTGCTGTCGGTGAAGTACGCGATGTCAAAGCCGGAAACCTGGGTTCCGGAGGCGACATCGGCCCAGTCGAGGACCTGGCGGTCGCCGACGGAGACGTTCTGCGGGTAAACGTTTTCGACATCGGTCCGCCAGGCGATCGCGCCGGGGGCGGCGAGGGTCTGTGGAACGGGCACGGGGTCGCCGTTGTGCAGCGTGAACGGGGTGACGCTGAACGCCGGGACGACATCGGCCCGGGCCGATCCGGCCGCGAGCACGACGAGGGGGAGCAGGACCAGCTGCTTCTGCATGACATCTCTCCTGGCTTGCCCCACGACGGGCGCGAACGGTGTGCGGGATCGGCGCGAACGCTCGGCGCGGAAAGTCCGAGAACGCGGTCGGCCGGGTGAAACCCGCCTCTCTGGAGTGGAAAGTGCCACGCCCGCCGCGTGCCGCCAGCAATCGGGGGCGGATTTCTCGGCCCGGGCGGAGAAAACGGGGGAGGGGCGTCTACGCCCCCGGGTTTTATGGGCTCGGCGTCATAATTGGCTGGCTTGGTCGGGGGGCCGGAAAGGTCAGAGACCGAGCCGGGCCCGCTTTTCGGACCATTCGGCCTGTTCGCGCTTGTTCTCGGTGGGCAGGAGGCCGGGGCCGCCAGCCTTCAGGTCGCGGATGGCCTCAATCTCGAGGCGGGTCAGGTGCAGGCCCTCCATCTCGTAATCGCGCCAAGCTTCGATCGTGATGGGGATGATGGGCTGAAGGAGGCGGTGCATCGCCTCGGCGTAGTCGCGGATCTCGAGCTGGGCGTGCTTGTCCATCCGGAGGGACAGGAAGCGCAGGATGTTGTGCAGGTCGCACTTCCAGTACCACTCGGTGTAGACGTTCACCGGCAGTCCGAGCCGGGCGAGTTCGCGGGAAACACCCTTGTTGGTCAGGTCGAGGTACTTCTGGTAGCGCTGCTCGACATCGCCGAGGTAGCGGATGAACTCCTCCGCGGTGCGCAGATCCTCGGCATCGTTGACCTGGAAGGTCTGCTCTCCACCCTGGCGGTTGCTCGCTGATTGCTTGCGCACCGCATCCAGCGTTGGGATGTAGAACCGGTCGGGGACGATCGAGTAGCGGCCCGAGTATTCGTTCACGTTGGCGGTGCGGTGCCGGATCCACTGCCGGGCCACGAAGATGGGCATGCAGACGTGGAACTTGAACTCGACCATCTCGAACGGCGTCGTGTGGCGGTGGCGGAGCAGGTAGCGGATCAGGCCGCGGTCCTCGTTGACCTGCTTGGTGCCCTGTCCGTACGAGACGCGGGCGGCCTGGACGATGGCGGCATCGGCGGTCTGGCCCTCGGGGACCAGCCGTGGCATGACATCGACGAGGGCGATGAA
This sequence comes from Phycisphaerales bacterium, assembly GCA_020849615.1. Taxonomy (GTDB): domain Bacteria; phylum Planctomycetota; class Phycisphaerae; order Phycisphaerales; family UBA1924; genus JADLFW01. Next base: position 57,644 of record JADLFW010000007.1, on the reverse strand, counting down.
GCCCTGCTCGTGGACCTTGAGCTCGATGCGCGAGGCGCCGCCCATGACATCGCGCAGGGGCGATTCGGGGGTGGCCCGCTTGGGTTCGATGAGGGCGGCAGCGGGGTTCGAGGTAGTGGCGGCGCCGGGAACGGACGGGGCGGTGTCGGGCATGGCGGCAGGATACGCCCGGCAGCGCTGGTCAGGGAGGGGAGGGCATCTCCGGCGGCGGAACGGTCGGTTTGGCGGGCGGGAACAGGATCCAGTCCCCGTCGATCCGGGCCCGCTGAACCGGGTCGGCCAGCATCCGCCGGGCCTGGTCGGGCGAGTAGAAACCCTCCGCCGCGGGGGATTCGGCGTTGGGTGGGCGGCCGCGGTCGTCCTTGCGGTCGGGCCCAATCGAGTAGAGCACGGGCCGGCTATCTCGGATGAAGTACTTGATCGGCCGTCCGTCGAACTGGTCGGGGGGGAGTTCGGGCAACAGCGCGGGGGCCAGCGGCGCCAACGATTCCGGGTACGAGCCCGCCCGGCGCCGGTGGAGTTCGAGCGCGATCGCCGTCAGGGCCGCATCGCGGCGCTGAGTGGTGGCATCTGCGGAGGCGGGGAGGCGATCGAACGCAGGGATCAAGAGCAGCGCGGGCCAGTACCGGGCTTTCTTGAAGGGGTCGGCAACCAGCTGCTCGATCGAAGCGGTGACCTTGGGCTCGCCGCGGTCCCACATCGGCTGGTCGCCCAGCGCCTGGGCTTCGGCGACGTACGAGCGGTACAGGCGGGTGATTTCGGCGCGGCCGGCGGTGACGCCCATCACCAAAGGCCCGGCTGCGCTGTCGAGCGTCAGCCGGTCATGATTGAAAGGCAAGGTGGAAAGCAATGATTGAGCCAGTTGGACCGCGCCGCCCGCCAGCCGTCCATCGCCGTGCCCATCGTCGGTGTACAGGTGCTGCATGAGGTCGTCGAAGAACGCGATTTCGCCGGACAAGCGAACACGGAGCTTTCCATCCGAGACGGATGAGAGTCGGTGCGCGAGGTTGCGCATCTGGTCCTCGGTGAGTACATCAGGGTAGCGGTCTATGTGGTGCAGGATCTGCTCAGAGGAGTAGGCCATGAGCGCGTGGCCGGTGAGCTGACCGATGAGGAACGGGTGGTCGATGGTGTGGTCGGTCAGTGCGACCATGGTCTGAAGGTCGCGCTCGACGCGGGCCTTGTCTTGCTCCAGCGCGGCCAGTTGGGCGTCGGCGGCCAGGATCCGGGCGATCGAACGGAACTTTCCCAGATAGCGAATCTGGACCGAGATGAGGTCGGGTGCTTCGCCGGCGGAAGGTGGAGGCGCAGCGGCCGGGCCGCCACCTTGGAGGCGTTCCCAGTGGCGGCTGAGTTCGGCGTCGTCCTCGGTGGACAAGATCGCCCCCAGGCCCGGCCGCTCGCCCGCCTGTGCGAACTTCTCCAGCGCCGGCCCGCAGGCCCGGAGGTACTCGATGTAGGGCTCGCGCCGGGGATCCTGCGGATCGAGGGCATCCAGCATCCCCGCGATGGAGTCGAGCCCGGGTGGCACGGGCGGAAGGAGGAACATCCCCTCGCGATAGAGCGGCCAGGCCCGGTCAGACTCGGACATGGAAAGTGAGGGATGATTGAGTTCCGCGAGGTAGTCACGGGAGATGGTGGGGCGGCCCGTGAAGTACCGGGCCGCAAGTCCGATGTAGATGATGACCATTGCCGCCAGGATGCCCGCCAGGCCGTTGCGGGTGTAGATCATGGCCCGCCAGGGGAGCGGGCGGCCGCGGCGCTTGGCCCGGCGGATGAGCCGGGCCGCGCGGGCGGGGTCGCCGAAGTCGGCCGCGAGGGCGATGGGGTCGGCGCCCGAGGCGAGGCCATCACGGAAGTGGGCGATGAGCTCGCGGGTGACTTCGACCTTCTCGGTGCGCCACAGCCGCGTGCGGCGGGCGACCTGCCGGATGAGCTCGGCGAGCGGCCCGGGCAGAGCGGCATCCTCGAGCAGGCGGTCGCGGTCGAGCCGGCCCGTGAGGCGGCCGCGGATCCAGTCGCGCATCGGGGTGGTGCTCATGCGGCGGATGAGCGAAGGCGGGGGCCGGGAAGGGGTGGTCATCATGCCGCACCTCCCGCGGCGAGTTGCGCGGGGGCGATGCCGAGGGCCTGCATGGCCCGGATGAGCGTTTCCCACTGCCGGGTGTCATCCGCAAGGCGGCGGCGGCCCTTGGGGGTGAGGCGGTAGTACTTGCGTTCGCGGCCCGAGTCGGCATCGCGCCAGTAGCCTTCGATGAGGCTCTTGGATTCGAGGTTGTAGAGGAGGGGGTAGAGGGTGGACTGGCCCATGGCGAGCACCCCATCGGTGGAGCGGGCGATGGCCTCGACGAGTTCGTATCCGTACATCTCCTGGCGTTCCAGGAGCTTGAGGATGGCGACCGGGCCCGCGCCCCGCATCAGTTCCCGCTCGATCTTCATGGCGGCCTCCATCTTCTGGCTTGGTGACACATACTATGTGACGCATAGTATACGCCGGAACTGGTTCTGGGGTTCAGAAGAACGGTAACGATCAACGGGGTTGTGGCAATCCGCTGCTCGCGGGTACCAGGACGAGTTCCAACGTCCCGTGGCGGCTGCCGCGGCGGTAGTTGATGGTGACGGTCTGGCCGACCTGGAAGTCGGAAAGGACGCGGACCAGTTCGGCGATGTCGCGGGTGGGTCGGCCGTTGATCGCCGAGATCGTGTCGCCCAGGATGAGCGACGGGCCGGAGCCGCGGCGCTTCACGATGGAGGCGACGACCGGGCCATCGCCATCGCCGGGCTCGACCTCGACGCCGAGGCTGGCCTTGCCGGGGGCGATCTCCTCGGGCACGGCGGGGAGGTTGCGCAGCCAGGCCCGGTAGTCTTTGTTGAGGTCGGCGACGGGCATGTCCATGACAATCTCGGCGGCCCGGATGCCGGTGGCGTCTTCGCGGTAGGTGGCGAGGTAGCGGGCGTACCAGGCATCGAGCTTGCCGCGCTGCCAGAGGTAGAGGAAGAACGCGCGGGCCTGGGCGTAGTTGGCGAGGGGGCGCGACGAGACGAACTGGGCCTGGGTCATGGCGCCGAGCTTTTCGATCGGGGTGAGCCGGCCCGCCTTCTCGAGGCGTTTGGCGATGTTGGTGCGCCAGGATGGCGTGGGTTCGATGCGGCCCTTGTCGTCCTTGTCGTAGTCCTCCACCAGCGAGCAGAGGCCCTCCTGGATCCAGATGGCGTGGACCTGGCCCGCGTGATTCATGCTGCGCCAGTGCAGGACGTGGAAGAACTCGTGGCGGAGGGTGGCGCCGATGTCTTGGGTGACGAGGCGTTTTTCGTCATGGTCGTAGGAGCCGCCGATAGCCCGGAAGGAGTTGATGGCGTCTGGCCCGTAGGTGGCGAGCGCCCAGCGGAGGAAGTGCTCCTGCTTGGGGAGGATGACGATGACCCAGGGATCGGGGATCTGCGGGCCGGGGTTGGCGGGGTCGGAGTTGGGGGGATCGCGGAGGTCGATGAAGACGTGATCAAGACCCCAGGCGCCGACCGTCTCGACCTCGTTGCGGGCCTGCTCGAAGGTGCGGGCGTCGAACGCGGAGAGGTAGGCGAGGCGGAGGGCGGGGTCCTTGCGGCGTTCGTAGCTGTCGGGGAAGAGGCGGGTGAGGCCGTCGAGGTTGCCTTCGAGGCGGGCATCGAGGACTTCGGCCCAGTGCGCCATGACCTTGGCGATGCGGGGGTCGGCCCGGACGGCGTCGAGGGAGGGGTCGCGGCGGAGCTGGCGGATGTCATCGAAGCCTTGTTCGATGGACTCGAGGAGGAGGTCGGCGGCTCCGGTGGCATCGCCGATGGCGGCCCGGACGCAGGCGAGGTTGTAGAGGGCGATGTAGTTGCCGGGCTGAAGTTCGAGCTGGCGGCGGAGGCAGGATTCGGCGGTTGGGTAGTCGTGGCGTTCGAAGGCCTCGACAGCGCGGCGGGAGAGGGCGGAGGGGTCCTCCGGGGCCTTTTCGGGGGGCTGTTGTTCGGGGGCAGCCGGTGGCGCTGCGGGTTGTGCGCGGGCCCGGCAGGGGCACGAGATGGCGAGGGTGAGGGCCGTGAGGAGGGTTGGGAATGTGGCGAGGATGGCGGGGCGTGGGGGGCGTCGGGGGCGGGGGGGCGTCACGGGGTGAGCATACGGGGCGGGGTGGGGCGCGGATGCGTGAGGGGTATCGGGGATGGGGGGGTTGGCGCGGGTGGGCGGGATGCGCGGGCCCGGCGGTCTGGCCCGGCGGGCGGGGCTGTGCGGGTGGGGGAGTCGGGGGGCCCCGTGAAGCGATGGCCGCGGCGGTCCGATCTGAGCGTGGATGACCGCCCGTGCCGGGCGTCAGGGGAGCGACCACGCGTGGACCTGAACGAAATCCTGACCGCCGCGTACAAGTCGGACGCCTCGGACGTGCACCTGATCGCGGGGCAGCCGCCGGTGATGCGGGTGCACCAGGTGATGACGCCGATGGATTTCCCGGTGATCAACGCCGAGACGGCGCGGAAGTTCGTGGAGCAGATGGCGCCGCCGGAGGCGCTGGTGACGTTTGACCGGCAGAAGGACTCGGACTTTTCGTACGAGGTGAAGGGCATGGCCCGGTACCGCGTGAACGCGCACATGCAGCGCGGCACGGTGGCGTGCGCCATGCGAATGATCAAGACGAAGGTTCCGCCGCTGGCGGCGCTGAACCTGCCGGAGGTGATCGCGCGGCTGACGTACCTGCCGCGCGGGCTGGTGCTGGTGACGGGGGACACGGGCTCGGGCAAGTCGACCTCGCTGGCGGCGATGATCCAGGCGATGAACGAGCGGTACAAGAAGCACATCATCACGCTGGAGGACCCGGTTGAGTACACGTTTGTGAGCGACCAGTGCGTGATCGAGCAGCGGGAGCTCGGCGCCGACATGCCGACGTTCGCGTCGGGCCTCAAGCACGCGCTGCGTCAGGACCCCGACATCATCCTGGTGGGCGAAATGCGGGACCTGGAGACGACCGCCCTGGCGATCTCTGCGGCGGAGACGGGGCACCTGGTGCTCTCGACCCTGCACACCGTGAACGCCTCGCAGACGGTCGAACGAATCATCGACATGTACCCGGCGGGGCAGCAGAACCAGATCCGCTCGATGCTCTCCAACACGCTGCAGGCGGTGGTGAGCCAGACGCTGTTCAGCCGGATCGACCGGGCGGGCATGGTGCCGGCGGTGGAAACGCTGCTGTGCACGCCGGCGGTGCGGAACCTGATCCGCGAGGCCAGGACGTTCGAGATCCCCAACGTGATCGAGACGAACCGGGCGATCGGCATGTGCTCGCTGGACACGTCGATCGCGGAGCTGTACTTCAACGGGCTGATCAGCCGCGAGGACGCGATCGCGCAGGCGGCCTTCCCCGACAAGCTCGAGCGTCAGCTGGCCGCCTAACCCCGGGGTGAACATCGAATGCCCAACTACCGTTACCAGGTCCGGACCGCGCAGGGACAGGTGCAGACGGGCGTGCTCCAGTCGGAGAACGCCACGACGGCCGCGGCGGTGCTGCGCAACCAGGGCATGCACGTCATGGCGCTCTCGCTGATCGCGGGCGGCGTGGACACGGCCGGGCTGCTGCGGCGGCTGGGCGAGATGAACTCGGGCAAGCCGGGCCAGAAGCACGTCCTGGATTTCTCGACCCAGCTCGCGGTGATGATCCGCGCGGGCATCAACCTGCGCGCGGCGCTCGACGGCATCGCCGAGCAGACCTCGCACCCGGGGTTCAAGCGGGTCATCAACCAGCTCAAGAACGACGTGGAGGCGGGAAAGCAGTTCTCGGAGGCCATCGCGCGCCACCCCAAGCTGTTCGGGCCGCTCTACGTGAACATGGTGCGGGCGTCGGAGATGTCGGGCTCGTTCGCCAAGATGCTGGACCGGATCGTGGGCTACATCGCCCAGCAGATCGAGACCCGCAAGATGGTGATCGGCGCGGCGATCTACCCGGGCATCATCGGGTCGCTGGCCCTGTGCGTGACCGTCTTCCTGCTCACCTTCGTGCTGCCGCGGTTCGAGTCGGTGTTCAAGGGCAAGGAGGACGTGCTGCCCTGGGCGACGACCTTCCTCATGGACCTCAGCCGCGGGATGGTGGCCTACTGGCCGTACATCATCGGCGGCCTGGTGGCGACGCTGGGCCTGTTCGTCGCGTTCACCAAGACCGACGTCGGCTCGTTCTGGCTGGACAAGTTCAAGCTGACGTTCCCGGTGCTCAAGAACATGTTCCGCTCGCTCTACATCAGCCGCAGCCTCCAGACCATGGGCCAGCTGATCAACGCCGGCGTGCCGATGCTCGACACCCTGGCGATCACGGGCGACGTGTCCGGTAACCAGATCTACCGGGGCATGTGGAAGCGGGTCTACGCCAGCGTGAAGCAGGGCAAGAAGGTGACGGCGCCTCTTCAGAAGGACGGCCTGCTGCCGACGGCGGTGGTGCAGATGATCGCGGCGGGTGAGGAATCGGGCAAGCTGGGCGAAGTGCTGGATGAGATCAGCGTTTATTACGCCAAGCAGCTCAAGGACCACATCAAGGCGGTTACCAGCATGATCGAGCCCGTCATGATCCTCCTGATGGGTACAGTCGTCGGCTTCATCGCCATGGCGATCATTCTGCCGATCTTCAAGATGAGCCAGATCGTCAAGTAGCCGAATCTCCGAGGCCCCTCGCCCGTCGCGGGCCGGGGCGTTGCGCGGCGGGGCGACGGGTTCTCGGAAGCGAGCATCCACCGCACGCCGGGCGGAGGAAGGGTTATGCGATCGGCTCATGGCAAGGGCGGGAGTGCCGCGGGGCTCGGGGAACGGCGGGGCCGCCGGGGCTTCACGCTCCTCGAGACGTCGATGGCGCTGGTGATCATCGGCGTGGGCGTGCTGGCGTTCGTCGAGGCCCAGAAAACCTTCGTGCAGAACAACAGCTGGTCATCGCACACCGCGACCGCCACCCTGCTGGCCAACGAGATCCGCGAGCGGATGCGCCGCCTTCCCCGCCACGACCCGGTGACGGGCCTCTACCTCGAGGCCCAGGGGACGGGCACCACGCTGCAAGGGTGGGGCCTGGAGGCGGGCGAGATCGCCATCGATGACTTCGACGATATCGACGACTACGAGGACATGCGATTCGGCGTCGACGGCGACCTGCCGGGCCCGATCGACGCGTTCGGTAACGTCATCCCGGAGCTCGACGCCGACGGCGTGCCGGTGCTCGACGAGCGCGGCGACCCCGTGCCGCTGCAGGGCTGGTCGCAGACCGTGACCGTTGAGAAGGTTGACCCCTTCAACTTCGCGACGGCCCGGGCCCCGGGCTTCTTCGAGGCCGCGGCGGGGGCGTTCCCGGGGCGGTCGGTCGACCAGTATCCGCTGCGGGTGACGGTGATGGTCGAGTACCAGGGCCCGTACGACACCAGCCCGCGCGAAGTCGCCCGTGTGTTCTGGATCGCGCCTCCGTGACGGAGGCGGGGCGGAGAGGGAGCGGCGCGGGCGGCGGGACGGGCGGACGGGGGATGCGGCGGGGAGCCAAACCATGGCGGACAAGCGGACGAAGGTGCGGAAGCTCGGGGCCCGGGGGCTGACGGCGCGGGAACGCGGCGTGGCCTCGGTCCTGTCGATGATGTTCCTGATCCTGTTCGGGTCGCTGGCGACGGCGATGGCGATCGCGAGCAAGGGCAACCTGCGCACCGCGGCGACGCACCTGCACGTGATGCGGGCGCTGGGAGCGGCGGAGACAGGGCTGGGGGTGGCGCGGGCCCGGCTGAAGGAGGCGGCGTCGCGGTTCGTGGTCTCCAACAGCCAGGTGGATTCGCAGTTCGGCTGGGGGCTGTGGACGGGCGATATGTCGGTGCTGGGCACGTACACGATTCTCCCGCCGGCGTCGGGGTACCCGGAGCCGGGCGGCTCGAGCAGCATCGGGCTGGCGCAGGCGCTGGCGAACGCGCACGCGGCGGACCAGAACACGGTGTCGGGGTGCGGCCCGGCCGCGCCGACGATCGGCGACGCGATGGAGTCGGTGAGCGAGGACGAGTACATGTCCGACGGGTGGCTGTACACGCCGGGGGTGGCGCTGGAGCAGACGAGCGAGGGCGGGTACCCGCTGGCGTTCTCGATCACGTACGCGCCGCTGGCGAACGGGACGGACGTGCGGGCGATCGTAACGGGGTACGACTACGGGTTCTCGGCCGACGGCGAGCCGATCACAAGGACGGTGATGGAGGACTTCCGCATCGCCAAGCGGGTGAACCAGGCCATCATCAGCCCGTCGCGCATCATGATCGGCAAGAACGTGCTGGTGACGGGCGACCTGGGTGTGCGCTACACCGACGTGGCGGAGAACGACGGCGACCCGCTGCTGCTGAAGTCCGACTTCTTCGGGATGGACGCGGATCTGGACAAGAAGCTGACGGACCTGTTCGCGGGCATCAAGGCGCGGGACGCGGACGGGGACAACCGCCTGCGGGTGGGCCATCCGACGGAGGGCTCCGGCATCCCGGTCGACCAGGATTACGACGGGGACGGGACGCCCGACGGCGCGTTCCAGGATGTGACGGGTGATGGCTACGTCGACGAGTTCGATGTGTTCATCCGGCACTACGACAAGAACAGCGATGGGCGGGTGGTGCTGTCGGCGGCGCTGACGGCGGGCACGCCGGCCGAGGGCCTGACACCGGAGTTCATCAAGGGGACATCGGCGGTGGATGACCACCTGGCCCAGCTGCTGGACGGGTCGAACCCGGACCGCAACCGCAACGGTGTGTACGGCTTCGTGGACCAGAACGGCAACGGCGTCTGGGATGCCTCGGAGCCGATGCTGGACTACGACGCGGACCGCGGGCTGAACCGTGACCAGGTGCTGGGGTACCGCGACGGGTTCATCGACAAGAAGGACCAGTACGGCAAGGTGAAGGGGAGCCTGTCGTTCAAGACGACCAAGGCGGCGTGGGAGGCGGCGCAGGGGTCGGTCGCCGACCGCATCAAGGGCCCGGTGCGGGCCTCGGAGGGCAAGGCGCCGGTCTCGTACGCGGTCTCGGACAGCCTGCTGCCGGAGGTGACGGCGTCGAGCTTCACCGGCACGGACAGCGCGCTCAAGTCGGCCTCGGACGGCGATCCGTTCGCGAGCCAGGTGGCGGCGGCGCTGGGCGTCTCGACGACGGCGCTGGCGACGTACGTGGAGACCAAGCCGGCGGGCACGACGCAGCCGCGGTTCCTGCGGGTGGACCCGGATGCCGATCTGGACGGCCGGCCCGACAACTGGACGACGGCGTATTTCGAGAAGATGCCCTTCAACTCGCCGAACTACTCGGACTGGTACTACCGGCCCGTGTACGAGAACATGACGTTCCGGGACGTGCAGATCCCGCTGGGGACCAACGCGCTCTTCCGCAACTGCACGTTCATCGGGGTGACGTACGTCAGGACCACGGCGGGCAACACGCACGTGCTGTGGTCGGAGTACGGCAAGATGAAGATGGACACGGCGTCGGGCCGGCCGATCCCGGTGGCGACCCGCACGATCTACGGCGACACGGGGACCGAGACCAGTTACCCGACGATGCTGCCCTCGACGGCCGTGCCGCCGAACCAGATGATCCTGATGGCCCTGGCGACGCCGATGGACAAGGGCGACCTGCCGGCATCGCAGGCGGCGTCGACGCAGGGCTTCAGCCTGCTGCCCGACCCGCTGGTGATCGGCGGCAAGCGGGTGACGGACACCAAGCCGCTGTCGAACAACATCCGCTTCCACGACTGCCTCTTCGTGGGCTCGATCATCAGCGACACGCCCTCCAACTACCAGCAGACGCGGAACAAGCTGCAGTTCACGGGCAAGACGCGGTTCACCGCCAGGCACCCGGACCATCCGGAGGATCCGCAGTACAACCCGCAGTCCGCCGACGAGGCCGAGATCGCCAAGAGCTCGATGATGCTGCCGAACTACTCGGTGGACATCGGCACCTTCAACAGCCCGGGCGACCAGGACATCCATCTCAAGGGCGCGGTGATCGCGGGCGTGATGGATGTGCGCGGCAACGCGAGCGTCGACGGGGCGCTGCTGCTGACCTTCAAACCGACCAAGGGCGAGGGCCCGCTGCGGGACTCGCAGGGCAACCCGATCGGAAACCCCGCCGGGTTCAACACCACGATCGGCTACTTCGGTCCCGATGACGGCGACTCCGAGTCGCTCGACCCCGCCAAGCTGCCCGTGGTGGGCGGTGTCAAGATCGTGGGCTGGGACACCGACGGCGACGGGCTCGCGGATGTCGGGCCCGACCAGGCGCAGCCGATGGGCTCGACCGCGGTCCCGTTCAACGGGTACGGACGGATCGAGCTGCGGTTCGACCCCAACATGGTCATGCCCAGCGGCATCATGCTGCCGCTGCGGATGGACGCGGTGCTGGGCACGTACAAGGAGGGCCATCCGTGAGCACAATCCCGCGGCGCAGCCGGGCGTTCAGCCTCGTCGAGATGCTGGTGGCGCTGACGATCACCGCCACGCTGCTGACGGCGACGCTGGGCGCGCTGGACGCCTCGTTCAAGAGCTACAAGGTCACGACGGAGGGGGCCTCGACGCACGTCGTCTCCCGCATCGTCATGACCCGGCTGATGGCGATGATCCGCAACGGCGCCGAGTTCGGCCCGTACCCCGTCGACGTGCTCGACGCGGCCCAGAACCCGGTGGAATCGAACTTCATCGAGTTCGAGACCTTCCGGGATGAGGACACGGCGGCGATGCAGATCGTGCGCATCGAACGGCGGGACGCCACGACCGCGGAGAACGGGCCGTACGAGCTGTGGTACGTGCGCAAGGACTACGAGGGCGAAACGCTGGTGCGCAGCGAGGAGCGGCCGCTGCTGGTGAAGATCGAGGAGGCGCGGTTCACGCTCGAGTACGACGTCGGGCCGCGGCTGAAGCACGCGACGGTCGACCTGACCATCCACCCCGACGATGTGCAGGACGCGTCGATCGCGGCGGACCTGGCGCCGCCGACGATCCGCATGATCTCATCGGTGAGCCCGCGCCGGCTGGATGAGGAGTAGCCCTAGCCGCGGCGCAGGCCCGCGATCACAGGCGGCAGTTCCCCGGCCAGTTCGACGGCGAGCAGGCCCGAATCGGACCGGCGCGAGGCGGCCCAGCGTTCCGAGGCGAGGGCGTGGGCCTGAACGCCGGCCCGGGCGGCGTCGAACAGGTCGAGCCTGTCGCCGGTTGCGGGTGACCTTGGCGGTGCAGCGCGGACGAACTGGGCGATCAGCCCGGCGATGACGCCGGAGAGCACATCGCCGGTGCCGCCGGTGGCGAGGCACGCGTGCCCGGCCCGGCAGATCCAGTGACGGTGGCCATCGCTGACGACCGTGCCCTTTCCCTTGAGGACGACGATGCATCCCAGGCGCCGGGCCAGATCGGCCGCGGCGAGCGGGCGGGCCGCTTCATCGGTCGGGTCGTGCGTGATCCGCAGGACCTGGGCGAGCCGGCGGAACTCGCCCGGGTGCGGCGTGAGCACCGCGCTGGCGTGAAAGTCGCGGAACAGTTCGGGGATCTCGGCCAGGGCGTTGAGGGCATCAGCATCGATGACGACCGGGCACTCTTCCTGCTGCACCGCGCGCAGGGCCAGGGCCCGCGGGCCCGCGCCGGGGCCGAGGCCGGGCCCCACGATGAGGCAGGCGGCCTGAGAGGCCTGGGCATCGAAAAGCGCGACCGCCTCGTGCGCGAGAAGGTGGCCCGCGCCGTCCACGGCGAGCGGCAGCCCCGTCGCGGACGGGGCGATGGTGAGGGCGGGATCGAGGACGGGCCCGGGGACGGCGAGGCGGACGAGCCCGGCGCCGGCCCGGAGGGCGCCGAGCGCGGCGAGCGCCGGCGCGCCGATCATGCGCAGCCCCGGCGCTGCGCAGCCGCCGAAGATAACGACAGTGCCGAAGGTGCCCTTGTGGCCGGCGGGATCGCGCGTGGGCAGCGTGGGCGGGTCGTCCCCGGGGGGATGGTCGTCGGGAACCGTGGGGGGCGTCAGCCCGTCGGCGGTCAAGCGGGTTACTCGCAGGAATCGACGGTGATGTCGAGGTTCCCCAGGAGGGGCGCGATCGAGAGCAGCGTCGACTGGGTTTCGGTGTCGGCGAGGGCGGAAACGGCCAGCGCGATGTGCGTGGCGTCGAAGGGGGTCGTGTCGGGGAGCGTGGCGTCGAGATCGATCCAGCGCTGTTGGCCATCAACTTCGAGCAGGGCCTGGCTCCACATGTGGTAGCCGAAGATGCCGCGCTGGCCCGCGAACTGGTCGGCGTAGATCAGCCCGCTCACGACCCGAGACGGGATGCCGTCGGCGCGCAGGAGCGCCGCCAGCAGCACGGCGTGCTCGGTGCAGTCGCCCTCGGCCGTCCGGGCCACCTCCGAGGCGGTCCCGAAGGCCACGGTCAGATCCTTGGTCTTGATGTAGCCGTGCACGAACCGGCGGATGGCCTCGGCCCGGGCCGGCGGCTCAGGCGGCGCGCTGCGCACCGCGCGGTCCCTGAGGGCCTTCACCCGATCATCCGCGATGTTGATCGCGCTCGACGAAGCCAGGAAGGCGGGGTTGTCCAGGTCCTCCGCGGGCGCGGGCCGGGGCTCGCGGGCGGCGACCGTGACCGATGTCCGGGCAGCATCCAGGACCTTGACAGTCTGCGTGCCGGTATCGGGCAGGGCGGGCATCGCGTTGGAGCGGATGGAAAGCGTGTACGCCGCCTTGCTCAACCCCCGAGGCGCCTTGATCGCGCGGTCGGGCCGGATGAACGTGTCGAGCATGAGCTCGGGCGCATCGCCGCGGGCGAGGGCGGTCGATTTCTCGGCGGCCTCCACGGTCAGGGCCAGACCCCCGAATGAAGTTTCGGACCGCACGGGCACACCCTGGTCGTCGAGGAACTCGATCATCTTGACGCCGGGCGAGGCGCTGCTGACGACCGAGCTGCGGGTGACGGGCATCGACTGCCCCAGCACATCGAGCGTGGCCTTGGAGAACTCCGAGCGCGTGCTCGTGATGATCTCGGGCCCGCTCATGGCGTCGATGGTGCGGATCACGATCTTGTCGGCGCCGGCCTTGAGGCGCTGCTGGCCGTACAGCGATGCGGCCGCGGGCGTGAGCCAGGTTCCCGTGGGCAGGGCGAGCCGGGCGCGGGTCTCAACATCGCCCTCCCTGCTCAACAACTCGATCGCATCGGGCTTGAACGTGTAGTCCTGGATGACAGTCGCGTTGCCGAGGCGCCGTTCCAGGCGCATGGAGACGGGTTTGCCGTCGGCGGTCTCGATGAACTCGGAGGCGATGGAGATCGAGATCTCGATGGCGTCCCGCTTGATGGAGAGCGTCATTTCGCCACCCGTCGTGATCAGGTCCTCCCGGGTTTCCTGCCGGGCGTGCATCCAGCCGGCCCGCTGCCCGCCCATGCTGACGGTGTACCAGCGGTCGTAGTCCTGCGCGGCCGCCGGTCGGGCGATCGACAGCACGGCCAGCAACGCGATGCAGCAACTGCGCAAGTGTCGGAACACCGGGATCTCCTGTACGCGGGTGCGGGAGTGTAAACCCCCCGGCGGATTTGCGCCGGGAACGGTCAACGGGCGGGATGCCGGGCCCGTCGGGCCGTATCCTCCTGCCGTGATCGACACCCACTGCCACCTGACGTTCCCGGATTTCACCGGGCGCATCCCCGAGGTGCTGGCGACGGCCCGGCGGGAGGGTGTTTTGGGCGCGATCACGATCTCGACCACCACCCAGGACTGCCTGACCGCCCTGGAAATCGCCGATCGATACCCGAACGTGTGGTGCACCGCCGGGGTTCACCCGCTCTACGCCGACCAGGGCCCGCACCGGTGGGAAAACCTGCGCCGCGTCGGGTCGAATCCCAGGTGCGTCGCGTGGGGTGAACTGGGCCTCGACAATCACTACGACCGCCCGGCGAGGGACGTGCAGCGGGCGGTGCTGGATGAGCAGTTGGCCTTCCTGCGCGGGCTGGCGGGCTCAGGGCTTTCCAAGCCGATCGTGCTGCACTGCCGCGAGGCCTTTGATGACCTGATCCCGGTACTGCGGGCTTCGGGGTTCGACCCCGCGCGGATGGTCTTCCACTGCTTCACCGGCACCGTGGATGATGCCCGCAAGGCCCTGGACCTTGGCGCGATGATCTCATTCACCGGGGTGGCGACCTACCGCAACGCCGAGGAAGTCAGGCTGGCCGCAAAGCTCGTCCCGCTCGACCGCATCATGGTCGAGACCGATGCGCCCTTCCTGTCTCCCGATCCGCACCGCGGGGTTCGGCCCTGCGAGCCGTGGATGTCGGCCGTGACGGCCCGGCGGCTGGCGGAGGTGCGGGGCGAGCGCTGGGAGGATTTCCACGCCGCGATCGACCGCAACACGGAACGGTTCTTCGGGGTCGCCGCGGGCCCGGCCCGTCCTTCGCCGGAGCCGGCCCGATGACGCTCGCGGCGTGGCTTCATGACCTGAACCCGTTCCTGCTGCAGATCTCCGGGAACTTCGGGCTCCGCTGGTACGGGCTGTCGTACGGTGCCGGGTTCGTGATCGCGTGGGCGATCCTGCAGTGGTGCTCCAGGCGCGGGCTGATCCTGCTGTCGCCGCAGCGCGTGACCGATGCGATGCTGTACTGCGTGGTGGGGGTCGTGCTGGGCGGGCGGCTGGGGTACATCGCCTTCTACAAGCCCGAGCTGCTGATCACGTTCGGCCCGGAACCGCCGTGGTGGGGCGCGCTGCGCGTAAACGAGGGGGGCATGTCGAGCCACGGGGGCATGATCGGCGTGATCATCGCCTGCTGCCTGATTGCGCGGGGCCGACGGGATGAGACGGGGGTCCGGCGCGACGGCGTCCCGGCCCTGCACCTGCTGGATATCACCGCGCTCGCGTGCCCGATCGGGCTGGGGCTGGGGCGAGTGGCCAACTTCATCAACGGCGAACTGCTGGGGCGGATCGTGGCCGGGCCCGGCGAGCCGGCGCCGTGGTGGGCCGTGAAGTTCCCCCAGGAGCTTCTCGGGGAGTTGCGGCCCGATGAGCTGACGCCCGCGCGGGAGGCCGTGCTGGCCCGGCTCGTGCCCGGCGTGACTTCGATCGACGATCGGGCGTGGTACGCGGGGGTCAAGGCGCTGGTCGATCGCTTGCAGCACGGCTCGGCGGAGGCGGCGGCGATCCTGGACCCGGTGCTCAACTCGCGGCACCCGTCGCAGCTCTACCAGGCCTTCACCGATGGCGTCGTGCTGACCCTCGTGCTGTGGTGGATCTGGCGCCGCCCGCGCAAGCCCGGGGTGATCGGGTGCTGGTTCATGATGACGTACGGTGTGCTGCGCGTGATCACCGAGTTCTGGCGGCTTCCGGATGCGCACCTCGCGGCCCAGCGGGTGCTGGGCCTGAGCCGCGGGCAGTGGCTCAGCGTCGCGATGTTCGTGGTGGGGGCGGTCGGCCTGGTGATTGTGCAGCGGCGGCCCGTCGAGCCGATCGGCGGGTGGGCGCGTAGGCTCCGCTTCCCCGGCTTGCAGCAGGAGAAGGTATGACGATTCTGGTCACCGGCGCCGCCGGCTACATCGGGTCTCACGCGGTGCGACGGCTGCTCGCCGACGGTCACCGGGTGCTGGCGATCGACAATCTCTCGCGCGGCCACAACCGGGCCATCGAGCTACTGTCGGCCGAAGCCGGCGGCAGGCTGACGTTTGTAAAGGCTGATGTCGGCGACCGGGCCACGGTAGAGCCGGCGCTCCTGCAGCACGGGGCCAGAGCGGTGATGCACTTCGCGGCGCTGACCTATGTGGGCGAGTCGGTCGATCGGCCCCTCGACTACTACCGCCAGAACATCGCCGCGGGTGTGGCGCTTCTGGAGTCCTGCCAGGCCGCCGGTGTCGAGAAGTTCGTCTTCTCATCATCATGTGCCACCTACGGGCAGCCCCCCGAGCACCTGGTGCCGATCCTCGAGACCTGCCCGCAACACCCGATCAGCCCGTACGGACGCACCAAGCTCCAGTTCGAGCACATCCTGGATGACTTCGCCGAGTCGCAGCGTCGTGGAGGGCGCTCCTTCGGCTTCGCCTGTCTGCGGTATTTCAACGTCGCGGGGTGCGACCGCACCGGGCTGCTCGGCGAGGACCACGACCCCGAGACGCACATCATCCCGTCGGCCATCCAGAGCGCGCTGGGTCTTCGGCCCGCCCTCTCGGTCTTCGGGACCGACTACCCAACGCCGGATGGCACGTGCATCCGCGACTACGTGCACGTTGAGGACCTCGTGGATGCCCACGTGAAGGTCCTCGAGGCGCTCCGCCCCGGGGAACGCCGGGCGTACAACCTCGGCATCGGCCGCGGTTACTCCGTCCGCGAGATCATCGCCTCCGTCAAGCGAGTCTCGGGCCGGGATTTCACCGTGCGTGAGGAGCCCCGCCGCGCCGGCGACCCGCCGCGGTTGTTCGCTCAGGCAGAGAAGATCGGGCGGGAACTGGGGTGGCAGGCCCGGATCACGGACCTGGATGAGATTGTGGGATCGGCCTGGCGCTGGTTCAGCCGCCATCCCAAGGGGTACAAGCCCTGAGTCGGGAGGACACCCCCGACCGGGCCGGCGCGGCGACTCTACCCTCCGGGATGATCGTCGCCGTCAGTCCATACCACCTCACTACACGCGAGCCTCCCGCGATGGCGGGCCTGCTGCTGGGCGAAGAGGTGGTGACCATGCTGCCCGCTCCGCTGGCGGGTGGCGGCGCCGCGGCGGCCCTGGAAGCGGCGTCGCGATCGCCCCGGTACCGCAAGTTCGTCGAGAGTTGGCAGTGGCTGATGCCGCTGTGGAAGGCGGGGGTGCTGTCATCCCGCGTGGCCGGAGAGGACATCGGCGAGGATGTCCGCCGGGCCTGCGACCGGATCGATCGGGATGGATCGCTGACCGGACTGCGGCCGTTCATGCGGCCCGGCCTCTTTGATGATGAGAAGACCTACCTGGATGCGGTTGCAGGGGATGTGCTCAAGGGCGGGCCTGACCCGGGGATCTGTGTGCCTGTATCGGCGGGCCTGGACCGATTCGCGGCCCGGCACGAACTGATGGTAATGCGGGCGCACCCGACTTCGGTCGCTCAGCAGGCCGAGGCGCGGATGGGGGTGCGGCTGTTCGCGATCGGGATTCCCGCGCTGGTGCAGGCCGGGGGGGGTCAACTGCTGGAGGTGAGAGAGCGGCTGGGCGAGCAGATCTTCGCGCTTCGGCGGGCGATCACGGCTATCGCCAGGGGCGCGGGCCCCCGGCCCGATCGCTCCCGCACGGCCGCGGAGCTTCAATCGGACCTGAACGATGCAGCGCGGGCCTACAGCGCCCGGTTCGAAGCTCAGCGCGATCATCTGCTGAGGGGCCAGGAGGGGGAGCCCCGGGTCATTGATGCGACGGTGACCGTGCTCGGGGTTCGGCTGCCGGTCGATTCGGTGCTGCGGTCGAGCGCCACCGCGGCCCGGGTCATGGTGGGCGCGCCGTCGCAGCGCGGGGCGGAAACGAGGGAGGAGTCGGCGCTGCCCGCGGTGTGGGATCCGGGCGATGGCGGCTCGGTAGTGGCCCTGATTGTCAAGCGGCTGGGAGCTGCGCAGACGCGACGGCGGTGAACGGGCGGGAGGAAGAGCTCATGACGGGTCCGGTCGGAAGCGAATCGCAACGTGGCGGGCGCGACGGCGATGCGCCGACCGGGCGGGCCAACCGGCTCATCCATGAATCCAGCCCGTACCTGCTGCAGCACGCCCGCAATCCCGTCGATTGGTGGCCCTGGGGCCGCGAAGCGTTCGAGGAAGCGCGGCGGCGTGATGTGCCCATCCTGCTCTCCGTCGGGTACTCGACGTGCTACTGGTGCCACGTGATGGAGCGGGAGTGCTTCGAGAGCGACGCCATCGCCGGTCTGATGAACAGCCGCTACGTGTGCATCAAGCTCGATCGGGAGGAGCACCCCGATGTTGATGATGCGTACATGAACGCCCTTCTGGCGATGACGGGCCAGGGCGGGTGGCCCATGAACTGCTTCCTCACCCCCGAAACGCTGATGCCGTTCTGGTGCGGCACGTACTTTCCGCCGGAGCCCGCGATGGGCCGGCCGAGCTGGCCGCAGGTGCTGGACGCGATCGGCATCGCCTGGCGCGATCGCCGGGCCGAGGTGCTGGCGCAGAGCGAAGCGCTCGCCGATGCGGTTGCGGAGCGGGCGCGCCCCGGCGAGCCGGTGGCCGTCGGCGCCCGGCACGTGACGGACGCGGTAGGGGTGCTGCTGCGGATCTTCGACCGTCAGAACGGCGGATTCGGCCGTGCGCCCAAGTTCCCGCAGCCTGTCTTCATCGACCTGCTGCTCGAGGTACGCGAGCTAGCCGGCGATGAGGCGACTCGCGCGGCGATCGACGAGGCGGTCCGGGGCTCTCTTGACGCGATGGCCCGCGGCGGCGTGTTCGACCAGGTCGGCGGCGGTTTTCACCGCTACAGCGTGGATGAGCACTGGCTCGTGCCGCACTTCGAGAAGATGCTGTACGACAACGCGCAGCTTGCCTCGACCTACCTCCGGGCCTCGGAGGTCTACAGCGATCTCTGGTACGCCTCGATCGCGCGCCGGACGCTGGACTACGTGCTCGCCGAGATGAGCGCGCCGTCGGGAGGGTTCTGCAGCGCGCAGGATGCCGAGGTCGATCACCGCGAAGGCCTGAACTACCTGTGGACCAGCGCCGAGTTCGACGAGGTGCTCGGCGAGGACTCGGGATTGGCCAAGCGGGTTTACGGCCTCGACGCCGGGCCCAACTTCCGCGACCCGCACCATCCCGGCGAGCCCGCCCGGAGCGTGCTGCGGCTGGATGACCGGCCCGATCGCATCGCCGCCGTGCTGGGTTTCGCGGAATCCGATTTCGCGGCGCGGCTCGAGCGGATCAACGATCGGCTGTACAAGGCTCGCGCCGGGCGTAAGCAGCCGCACCGCGATGACAAGGTGATCGCGGGCTGGAACGGGTTGATGATCGCGGCGCTCGCCCGGGGTGGCCGCGTTCTGGGTGAGTGCAGATACCTCGACGCGGCCCGGGCGGCCGCATCGTTCATCCATCGCGAGATGCGCCGGCCCGACGGTTCGCTGATCCGCACCGCCCGCGCGGGAGTGGCGGGCGCTGATGGCGTCCTGGAGGATTACGCGTTCCTGGCGGCGGGTCTGCTCGAACTGGTCCGCGAAGATCGAAGAGATTCAGGCGGCCCGGATCCCGCCGCGTGGGCGCGTGAGCTCCTCGGAGCAGCGGCCCGGCGGTTCAAGGATGCTTCGGGTGCGTACATGGATTCAGCGAACGATGCATCCGACCTGTTCATCCGCCCGCGGTCGGCCCACGATGGCGCTGTTCCGTGCGCCCGCACGGTTCTGCTGCACGCGCTCCTCGACCTGGCCGAGCGCGACCCTGACAAGGAGCTTCAAGATGAGGCGGTGGAGGTGCTGGCATCGCTCAGCAGCGCGATCGCCGAATCCCCGGTCGGTGTTGCCAACGGCGTGCGCGGCCTGTTCAGGCTGTTGCAGAGCGCTCCCGACCGCCTGACCGCCGCGCTGGGCCCGGTCAGCGACAACGCGCCGCCCGCAGCGGCGGAGACCGAGCCCTTCTCGCCCGTCGAGGTCTTCGCCAACGAGGAGCGGATCACCGTCGGGCCCGATCGCCCCGCGCCGCTCGAGCTGTTCATCCGGATCGCGCCCGGTTACCACATTCTCGCCGCTGATCCCGGCCCCGGCGCCGCCGGGCTCATGCCGTTCCGCATCGGCACGCTCGCCGGCACCGGGCTCGCTGCGTACGCGGATTACCCGCCCGGCGAACCCTACGGGCCCGGCGGCGAAACCCGCGTGTACAAGGGCGAGCTCCAGGTTTCCATCGCGGTGGAACTGCACGGCGCGTGGTCGGGCCGGCCGCTCCTGGGCGTCACCTTCCAGGCCTGCACCGATACCGAATGCCTCGCGCCCGCGACGCTCGAACTCGATGTCGCCGTTGATCGCGCGTGAGGGCCCAGGCCCGGCTCACATGACGCCGTACGCGCGGAGGTGGCCGCGGATCTGGCCCGCCGTGTCGCCGGTGTGGTCGATGCGCTCGGCGTTCCACCCCGCGGCGCGGGCCGCGATGATGTTCTCCTCCAGGTCGTCGAAGAAGAGGATCCCTCCCGCCCGGTGCCCCGTTCTGGCCACAAACGCGTGGTAGATGTCGAGGCCGGGCTTGGCGAGCTTGAGCAGGTGGCTCGCGTGCCGGTGGCGGAGGCGCGAAACCGTCGGGAAACACTCGAGGCCCGCGCACAGCTCCCGCTGGTGCCGCCGCCAGTGCTCTTCGTTGGTGTTCGAGAGCAGGCCCGTGTCCACGCCGTCGAGCCGCACCAGGGAATCGACGACTTCACCGATCCCGGCGTACTCCTCGATGAGCCAGGCGTGGTGGATCCGCTGCACTTCGGCCGCGGAGTATGCGCCGCCCGTCGCCTGCGACAACCGGGAGTAGAACTCGGCCGGGGTCATGGCGCCGACCTGGAACCCCTCCGCGATCGCGCGGCGCCGCGCCTTTACCTCTTCCGATGCCGTGTCGGCCCTCACCGGCAGCCCGGCCCGCGCACACCCTTCCTGCCAGGACCGGCAGATCCTGACCACCACGCCGCCCCAGTCGAAACAGATCATCGTGACCCGCGGAGTGCTCATCGGCCCCGACTGTAGGTGATGCCGGCATCGCCGGGCCCGTCATTCGGCCTCCGGCTCCGCCCCCTCATCCGGGGCCGCGGCGCACTTCATCACTTCGCCCATGACCACCGTCGCGAACGAGCCCTTGGGAAGATCGAACGCGCACCGGACGTACGCGCCATGCTCATCCACGCCGCCCTCGACCTGCGGGTGCATCACCGGCGCACGCAGCGCCCGGCGCGTCCCGTTGATCAGGTCGCGGTTCGTCCGATCGAAGCGTTCCAGATCATCAGGAGTCACCCCGGCCCGGGCCAGCGCCGCGAGTTCCGCCTCCCCGACCTCCCCGCCGGCCCGTCGCATCGACACCCCCCAGACCGGGCCTGACGGGCTGATCTCGAAGGATGCAAGTCGTTCCGTGGTGCCCGGGTCGGTGAGCACGGCATCATCCACGTTGAATACCGCGCCGTTGATGTGCTTCACCGCCAGGTCGCCGGGCCGCAGCGTGCCGAAGGATGCGTCCGCGACCCTCCCATCCAGCACCGCGTTGAACACCGCCGATTGGAAAGCCGACAGGAAGAAGCCCTTCAGCACCGGGTCCAGCCGCAGGAACGCCTTGACCGGCGAGGCGCCGCGCGAGAGCGCGAGCAGCACCGCCCGCTCGGCCCGGGCCGAATGATGGAACGCATCCCGGGCCCGCGCGAAGTCGCCGGCCAGAAAGCTCGCCCGCGCTTCGGCGTTGAGTTCGGGCCGCTGCGGCGAGGGCGCGAGAAGCAGCGACACCGCGGTGTCGAAGTCGCCCATGATCATGGCCCGTCCGATCAGGTGGTTGTTCTGCAGCAGGCCGAAACGCTGCTCTCCGATGCGGTTGGGCAGACCCGTCCGCTCGAGGATGTCAAGGACCCTGCTGGCGCGGAGCACGGATGACGGCTCCACGCCGCGGATGCGGATTGAAAACCGGTTGCCGCGCAGATGGCCGACGCGGAGCTTGTTGGTGTGGCGGTCGGCCCACAGCACCGAGATGCGGTCGTGCCGGAGCATGGCAAAATCGTCGATCGACCGGCCCGGCGTGTGGATGGAAATGACCTGCCTGGTGATCGCCAGCTTGTCCGTCATGCCGGCGTAGCCGACCGCCCGGCGGTCCACCCCGAAGTGCTCCGCGACGATCGACACGAGCTGCTGGGTGGAAAGGTCCCGTTTCTCGATGAACAGGTACAGGTGCTCGCCCTCGCCGCAGGGCTCGTACTGCGACATTTCTTCGACGAGAAAGTCCTCGGGGCGCTGCTTCAGCGAGCCGCCGATGCCGGGGATCGCCGCCGTCACGTAGGCGGATGGGAGGACATGCGGGTCCTGATCGACCGGGCTGGGAGGCGGGGCGGTCATCGCTGCCGCAAGCCTACACCTCGTCGTTGACCGCGGCGTCCAGGACATGCTCGGCGACGTAAATGGGCACGCCCTGGGCGACACCCAGCGCGATGGCGTCGCTGGGCCGGCTGTCCACATGGACCATCTTGCCCCCCTCGCGCCGGATATCCAGGGTAGCGAAGAACGTGTGGTCCGACAGGTCGTTGATCGTGATCGACTCGAGCTTGCCGCCCAGCGCGGTCACCACATTCGCGAGCAGGTCGTGCGTCTGGGGTCGCTTGATCGGGATGCCCTTCAGCCGGCGCTCGATCGCCTGCGCTTCGGGGAGGCCGATCACGATCGGGAACGACCTCGTCCGGGGCCGCCCGTTTTCATCCTGCGGCGCTTCACCCTCGGCCGTTGCCTCGGCCTCGACTTCCCGCAGCTCGATCAACTGGTAGTCGTTGAGCTCGCGGATCAGGATGCGTGAGAGTTCCATCCGAACAGCCATGAGCCCCTCGTGCCCTCATCGTGTGCGGCCGCCCGCCTCGAGTCAATACGGGCCGTTACTCGTGGTCCGGAGGGACCTCGGGGATCGGAGTCCCCAGCCGTTCGACCAGGGCCCGGGGCGCACCGATGTCGGCCACCAGCAGGTCGCCGACGTACGCCTGGGCCTCCAGCGTGCACAGCCCCGGCTTGGGCCCGGCGAACGTCACGGTCACATCCGCCCGCACCGCCACGCCCAGGACGGCCCCCGTGTCCGCATCCAGCCCCGATGGCAGGTCCACCGAGACGACCTTCGACCCCATCCGGGCCAGTTGATTGAGGCGGGTGATCATCGACGCCATCGCGGGGTTCACGGAGCATGTCAGGCCGGTGCCCAGCAGGGCATCCACCACCACGGCCGGGGCGTCGTCCGGGCCCGGCGCGGCGGCCTCGCCGTGCCCGATCTTCACACCCATCTTTTCCACGATCCGGAGGTTGACCGCGGCGTCGCCCGTGTACCGCTCCGGCGCCGTGGACAGGACCACCCGCACCCGCGCCCCCGCGTTGTGCAGGTGCCGGGCCGCCGCCAGCCCATCTCCGCCGTTGTTGCCGGGCCCGCAGAAGATCGCGATCGTCGGTTCATCGGCCGGGCGGACCAGCCCGAAGGCGACCTCCGCCACATGGCGGGCCGCGTTTTCCATCAGGAGGATCGAGGGGATCAGGTACTCATCGGTCGCGAGGCGGTCGAGCTCTCTCGCCGCCTCGCGCGTGAGGATGTACACGCGGGGTGAGGGCTCCGCGCCGTCCCCCCCCGGGTCCGGAGCATCGTCTTTTCCGTCCCGCCGATCCGGATCCGGGCGCTTGCTCATGCGCGCCACTCTAGGCGGGGTACGCTTCGGGCCCGGCCGCATGAGCTTCATTCTCTTCATTCCCGCCGTGATTCTCGCCGCCGCTTCGGTGGTGCTGCTGGTGTACTGGTCCGTGGCGATCTACAGGATCGCCCAGACCAGCGCGCTGATCCCCACGGCCCGGGCGGGCATCGACCTGGCCCGCGCCGAGCCGCCCTTCGCGCCGGTCTGCATCGTGGTCCCGGCCCATAACGAGGAGGAAGTGCTGCCGGTCCTGATCGCGTCGCTCCGCCGCCTCGACTACCCCGCTTTTCACGTCGTTCTTGCCCTCGACCGCTGCACCGACCGCTCGGTTCAGGCCGCCCGGGAAGCCATCGGCGCCGATGAGCGCTTCGAAGTCATCGAGATCGATCACTGCCCCGACGAGTGGGCGGGGAAGGTCCACGCCATCTGGACCGGCGTTCGCCGCTCGGCCTGGACCGGGCGGGCCGAGTACCTCCTCTTCGCCGATGCGGACACCGTCTTTGCGCCCGAGTGCGTGCGCGCGGCCGTGGCGCTGGCCCGGCATCGCCGGCTCGACCTGTTGAGCCTGCTGAGCACGCTGACACGGCGCCGGTGGTTCGAAAGGCTCATCCAGCCCGCGGCCGGGCTGCAGCTCGTGTACCAGTACCCGATCCTCCGGGCCAACCGCCTGGAAGACCGCCGCGCGTTCGCCAATGGCCAGTTCATGCTCTTTTCGCGCGATGCGTACGAAGCGATCGGTGGTCACGAGGCCGTCCGCGAGCACCTCCTGGAAGACCTCGCCCTGGCCCGGGCGATCGATGGGGCCGGACGGCGGGCCGGTGTGTTCCTCGCCGACGGGCTGCTGCTCTGCCGCATGTACCCCGGATGGCCCGCTTTCCGGCGCGGCTGGAAGCGCATCTACACCGAGGCGGCCAACCGCAAACCCGCCCGGCTCCGGCGTTCGGCCCTGCGGATGGCGGCACTGGGGGCGGTGCTCCCGGGCGCGGGCCTGGCCAACATCGCGCTACTCGCCGGGCCGTGGGCAGACGGCACACCGATGCGAGCGATCATGATCGCGGTGTCGGCGGCCGGGCTGGCCGCGTGGGTCGTCGCGATCGCGTGGGTGCAGCGGCTCGGGCACGCCCCGATCTGGGAAGCCCCCGGGTCGCTCATCGGCAGCTGGATCGTGGCCGGAATTCTCCGCGAAGCCGCGAGCGACCTCGAAGCGGGCCGCCCGACCCAGTGGGGCGGCAGGAGCTACGCGCGCCCGATCCGGTGACGTCGGGAGAAACGATCAGCCCCCGCCCGGCGCCTTGCCGCCGGTCTCGGCCTTGCGGGCCTTGTACTTGTCGAGGGTTTCCTGCATCCGCGTGCGGGCATCCGGCCTGGCGAGTTCCAGAGCGCGGGCCTGCCACTCGATCGCCTTGTCCACATCGCCCTTCTCGAAGTAGGCCCGGGCCAGCGTGTCGATGATGTCGGGGTCCTTGGCCTTCTGGATCTCGTTGGCCCGGCGGGCCAGCTTCAGGGCCATGTCGTAGTCGCGCTTCTCGACGCCGGGATCATCCAGGATCGTCCAGGCCATGCGGTTGAGGGCCTGCGGGTTGTCCTTGAAGGCATCGGAGAGCAGCCACTGCGTGTAGCGGTAGGCCTCGGGGTAGTCCTTGACCTTGGTGAGGAGCATGGTGAACTTCACGGCGGCGTAGGTGCCGAAGAACTGCGCATCCATCTTGACGAGCTGGTCGGTGAGCTCGAAGGCGGTGCGCACATCGCCCTTCTGGTACGCCTCCTTCAGCTTGTCCTCGTAGGGCTTGGCCCGGCGGAGGAGTTCGGTCTTGCGCTGCGCCGTGATGATCGCGGCGTTGAGGTCGTACTCGCCGGCGACGATCTGATCGATGGCCTCGCTCATCTTGTCGAGCGGGTGCCCCATCCACACGACCCGGCCGTTCTGGTTGATGACGTAGGCGGCGGGGATGTCCTTGTACCCCGAGGCGTCCATGTATGCCAGGATGGTGCGGCGGTCATCATCGAAGGCGACGGAGAAGCCCATCTTGTCGCCCGCCTGCTCGACGAACGGGATGACCTTATCGATGCTCTCGCCCTTGGCATCCGTAAAGCTGATCCCGATGACCTCAACCTCCGGGTGCTTCTGACGGATCTGGTTGAGGAGCGGGAAGGTCTCGTGGCAGGGGGTGCACCACGTCGTCCAGAACTCAATGGCGTAGACCTTGCCCGTTTCGAACTTGTCGATCGGCCCGCCCTTGACCCACTTGGCGATCCGCAGCGGCGGGGCTTCATCGCCGAGCCGCAGCGTCACGGCGGTTTCGGCCGGTTGCCGGCCTGCCGGAGTTTTCTGCCCCGGCGCGGTCTTGGGTGTCCCGGGCTGGCCCATCGCCGCCGCGGTGAGGAAACAGATGCCGAGCGCGGGAGTCAGGATTTTTGGACGCATCGCCGGGCCTCCTCGCGGGGGCCACATGGGGCCCCGAACATGTTCCGTACGAAATCGTTCGCTCGCTGACAGTCCGTTGACTTGGACGACTAATGTTATGAAGCGTTCCCCGCTTCCGCACAAGCTTGCGGGGGACGGCCCGGGGCGGGGGGGCACCGCCGGACCATGCGGGAAGGAACAGGCACATCCATCCTCCGCGGGCTCATGTGCAGCATGGGTCTCCACGCTCTGCTCGGGCTGTGCTTTGCCTGGTGGGGGGATGGCCCGGTCGGCGCTCCGCGCTCGGTCCTCGCTGACGATTCGGCGCTGGTGACCTACTTGCCGCCGCCGGAGCCGCCCGAACCACAGCCCGAGCCGAAAAAAGCGGCCGAGCCTCCCCTCGAGGCCACTCCGCCGCCGCCGCCGCCCTCAGAGCCGCCGCCGCTCCGCCTCGGCGTCGATGAATCGACCGCGAACACACCCGCGTGGCTGGGGTTCAAGGAGGCCACCGAGCACAACGCGCCGAAGGCGGACATCGATCAGTCCGCTCTGGAGTTCGAGCCGGGCCGGCCCGGCCCGCCCGGACTTCCCGGCCCGGCCACACCGGCTGTCGAGCCGTCCCCTGCCCCGCAACCAGTTCAGCCGACGCCGCCAGCGCCACCCCCCGAGCCCAAGCCGGTCCCGGCGGAGGCGGCCCGGACGCCGCAGCCCAGCGTGCCGCCGGCTCCCGCTCAGCCCGGGACGGAAGCGAGCGACATCGCCGACCGCGCGAAGCCGCCCGAGGCGCAAGAACGGCCGACACCGAATCCGCCTCCGGAGCCCGCTAATGAGTCCCGTCCGCCCGCGGAGTCGCCGGAGGCTGCGGCTCCCGCGCCGGTGCCCGAGCAGCCTGAAGGGCAGCCCACGCCGGATGGCGACCCGCTGACGCCGGGCACGGACCTGCCGGCCGGAGAGCGGGTGGACCGGGAGGTTGGCGAAGTACGGCCGGCCGAACAGGCGGTGACTGCTGCGCTGGAAGCCCTTTCGCACGAAGTCGAGGTCGGGCCCCTCCCGGAAGGGGTGGATCGCCCGGTTGATCCGGAGCAGTTTGAGCGGCCGCCGAACCCTCCGCCGGATGTGCCGGAGGTCATCGGCCCGCCGGTGCCCGAGAGCCTGCTTCCGGTTGATCCGGAGGCTTCGCAGCCGTCTGAGTCCCATCAGGCGGTGGCCCCGGAATCCGAAGTCCAGCCAGCGACGGAGTCGGCGCCCGCGGCGTCACCAGCGCAGGCCGGGGGCGGCGGAAACGACGGCCGGCCCGGCGAACAGGCGGACCGGGAATCCGATCCGAGTTCGATGAAGCCCATCCGGCTCGACCGATGGAAGTTGGGCCGGGTGCTGGCGGGCGAGGGCGTGAACGTGCGGACCACGCGGCCACGCTGGAGCACCACGACACTGCTGACGGCGACCGCGCCGAAGAACCCGGTGGTGCGCGTCACGTTCGGGCGCAACGGCAAGGTGATCGAGGCGGCATTCGTCAACGGGCAGGGCTCGGGGTACGACAACGTCGATGAACCGCTGCTGAACGCCCTGCACTCGTGGACCGCTTCGGGCAAGCGGATCCGGGACCTTCCGGCGAGCGACCCGAAAGCCGGGCTGACCATCGTGTTCATCATCACGCTGCGGTGACCCAAGGAGCCGGGCCATGTCTTCCAGATGCGAGCGACCGGATGGCCCTTGGGGACTGGTCTTGGCCCGCGCGCTGGTGAAGCGAGTCCTGCTGATCGGGGTGATGGCACTATCGGGAGCGGCGTCGGCCCAGCCCGCTGCGCCGGGAACAAAGCCGCAGCCCAAGCCGGTGGAGCAGGGTGTGGGCGATGTCAATCCCCTGCAGGTCAGCAGCCGGATGGTGCCGCTGGACCTGCGAAGGCCGACCGGGTGGGACAGGGTGTACCGGCTGAGCGGAGATCCGAAGCGCAACGGGGGCAGGGGCCTTTTTGCGAGGTTCGATGGGGGCATCGCGGCGGTGTTTCCGTGGTCGACGTATGAACCGACGGAGCGCGGATTCACGCCGGCTGTTCCGGCCGGGACGACGTACTACATCGGGGACCTACCGGACTCGCTGACTTCCGCGGGCGACGAGGGGGGCGGGGGAAGCGGTGAAGCGGAGGTCGATCGCTCGTTCAACTTCGTGGACCGCTCGGCCCGGCCCGGCCAGCCGGAGCGGCCGCGGATGCACGCGGAGACGGGGATCGAGACCTCGGCCCGTGAGGGGATCAGGCGGGGTGCTGTCGTGGACCCCGCGGTGGATCCCGGGGTGACTGCAGGATCGGGCCCGACGATCTGGACGAGCGAGAGCTATCGGCGGGAGCGACTGGAAGCTCTGCTGGGGGCCGCCGCCAGGTAGGCCCGGCGGGGTTGGATCAGCCCTGGCCCGGCTGGCGCTCGTTGCCGGCGATCGACTCGCGCATGGCGGTGTCGGCCTGGATGTTGTTCATCCGGTAGTAGTCCATGACGCCGAGGCGGCCGGAGCGGAAGGCCTCGGCGAGGGCCTTGGGGACCTCGGCCTGGGAGAGGACGACCAGCGCCTGGTTCTCCTGGATCTTGGCCTTGTTCTCCTGCTCGAGGGCGAGGGCGAGGGCCTTGCGGGTTTCGGCGGCGGCCTGGGCCCGCTTCTTGTCGGCCTCGGCCTGGTCCGTCTGGAGCTTGGCGCCGATGTTCTCGCCGACATCGATGTCGGCGATGTCGATCGAGAGGATCTCGAAGGCGGTGCCGGTGCCCAGGCCCATGTTCATGACGGTCTCGGAGATCTTGTCGGGGTTCTCGAGCACGGCTTTGTGGCTGCCGGCCGAGCCGATAGTCGAGACGATGCCCTGGCCGACGCGGGCGATGACCGTCTCTTCCGTCGCACCGCCGACGAGGCCCTGGATGTTGGTGCGGACGGTGACGCGGGCCTTGACCTTGAGCTGGATGCCATCCTGGGCGACGGCGTCGATCGTGGGGCGCGGGCCCGAGGGGTTGGGGCAATCGATGACCTTGGGGTTCACGCTGGTCTGCACGGCGTCGAAGATGTCGCGGCCCGCGAGGTCGATCGCGGTGGCGACGTTCCAGGGGAGTTCGATCTTGGCGCCCTTGGCGGCGATCATGGCGGAGATGACCCGCCGGATGTCACCGCCCGCAAGGTAATGGGTCTCGATGGCGTTGGTGGAGATGTCGAGGCCCGCCTTCACGGCGCGGATCCGTCCGTACACGACCTGGCGGATATCCACCTTCCGCAGGCGCATGCCGACGATCTCCCAGAGGCCGACGCGGGCGTTGGAGAGCAGGGCCTGGATGTAGAGGCTGATGAACTGACCGACGACGACCACCGCCAGCAGCACGAACAGGATGGCGACGATCGCGACGATGATGAGAAGGACTTGGACGGGGGGCATCGGGAACTCCTCCCAGGTTGATAGACGATCGGCAGTATAAGGGGCGCGGGGCGGGGCTTCCCTGGGAACCCGGGCCTCGATCAGCCGATGGCGCGGACCTTGATCTGGTTGCTCTCGACGACGGTCACGCGGACGCGGGCGCCGGCGGCGATGAGCGAACTTTCCGAGAGCGCATCGTACCGCCGGCCCGCGATCTCGACGATGCCGACCGGGCGGAGGTCGGTCCTGGCGGTGCCTTCCTGGCCCAGCAGGGCGAGCCGGGCCGCGCGTTCCTTCTCGGCGGCGATGGCGTGGGCCGCCTGCTCCTCCTCGGAGAGCGCGCCGATCATCTTGCGCCCCAGGGGGGTGTGCTGCCAGACATTGAGACCGAAGATCATGATGGCCGGGCCGATGACGACGACCATGAGGACGCCGATGAGGCCCCAGGTGGTTGAGTGACGCCACAGGCAGACGATGCCGGCGATGGAGGTGACCAGGGACGTGAGCGCCAGCATGCCCCCGGAAGGGATGAAGATGTCGAGAAGGAGGAGGAGCACCGCGGCCGCGAGCAGGCCCAGCCCCCACAGCAGCATCGGTTCCATCAGACGGTGGTCTCCCGGTCGGGCGGGGCGGCGGGGCTGTTCCGGGGTTCCGGGGCCAGCTCCACGACCGTGCGGAACTCATCGGACTTGACCACGCGCACCCGCTTGCCGACCGCAATGTACCCCATATCGGCGACGACGTCGATGATGCGTTCCCCGATCTGGACCCGGCCGGCGGGCCGGAGCGGCGTGACCGTGTGGCCCTCGGCGCCCGCAGGGATCTCGCCATCGGCCGGGCCCATGGCGGCGAGCAGCCCGGCATCGCCGTCGGACGGGACCGGGTCTTTCAGGATGAGCCGGCTGACGACGGGGAGCGAGCCGAAGTGCTTGGAGAGGTAGTACATCCCAGCCACCGACGTGATGATGGCGAGCAGCATCGAAGCGACGCCGTAGAGCAGGTCTTTCTGGGCCGCCTCCGATGTCGGGAAGAGCCCGCCGCCTCCGGGGACGAAGGTGCCCAGCAGCCCGCCGAAGAGCAGGAGCAGGCCGAGGATGCCGACGACGCCGAATCCGGGGATCACGAAGATCTCGAGGAAGATCATGCAGATCCCGATGATGATCGCGGCGATCTCCCACCAGTTGGCCATCCCGACGAGCATCGGCGGGGCCAGCAAAGCGACCAGGGAGATCAGGGCAACCAGTTCGGGCACGATGACGCCCGGGTGGGTCATCACGATGAACATCGAGAGCAGGAAGATCACCATGAGCCCGTAGCGGATGAACGGGTGGTTCATGATGTTGACCAGCGACTCGGACCACGACTGGTGCAGCCGGGCCATGTTCTTGGCGCCCAGGAACGCCCTGAGTTCCTGGTCGTTGCGGATGGTGGCTGAAGCGAATCCGAAGTAGCGGAGCTCTTCCGCGGTCATGACGATCGGGCCCGTGCCGTCGGTGACGTAGCGGACGAACTTCCACTTGCCCTTGTCATCGGAGCTGAAAACGGGCCTGCGCGTGGCGATATCGAGTTCGGTCGATGTCGAACGGGCGATGTCGGCGAGGCGATCCGACGCCGGGCGGAACTCCTTTGAGCCTGCCGGGGTTTCGGGCGTCGCGCCGGGTGAGGGCTGAGGAGACGCCGGAACGGCGGCGCCGGGCTGGCCCGGGTCGGGGAGCTTGCTGTCAGCGCCAGGCCCGGCGGGCCGGAGAGAATCGGGCCGGCCCGTCGAGAGCAGCGGCTTGCCCTCGGGGGGCTCGGTGCCGAAGAGCAGGCGGTATTCATCGGCGCTGATGCAGTAGCGCCGGCCCGGCTCGGAGAGGCTTTCGACCTGCCACAACCGGATGCCGTCGATGATGATGGCCTGGACGAGGTATTCGTCGTAGCCCGCGCGGCGGGCCGAATCGGTGACCTCGGAGAGGAGTGGGGGGAGGAGCTTCTTGCGGAGGTCATCGGGGATGGACTGGGCACCGCCCAAGGGGGATGCGGCGATCGGCAGCGCATCGCCCATGGCGGCGGGGACGGAGGTGATGATCTCGCGGCAGGCCAGAGCGATGATCGCGCCGCCCGAGTAGGCCTTGGGGTGGACCCACGCGACGGTGTTGGGGATGGGGCTCTGCTTGATGGAGGTGCAGATGTGGAGCACCGCACCGATCTCGCCGCCCGGCGTATCGAGCTCGAAGACGATGGCGCCGGCGCCCGCGGAGACGGCATCGGCGATGCGGCGGTCGACGCTGGAGGCGGTGATGTCGTTGATCTCGCCCCGGATCGTGATGATCGCGACGTTGTCGGCCTGCCGGTAGGCGGGGACCGAGGATGACGCCGGGTTGGGCTGGGCCCGCGCGACGGAGGGCGCCAGGCACAGGAACATGATGGCGACCGATCGCAGGAGCAGGGGAAGCGACCGGGTCGGCCAGGACACGGGATGCGCGGTCCGTTCGGCTCGGTAGTTCTTCACGTGGAAGTATAGATCGGTGTTTGTGGGGGGCAGTTTCGGACCGGGGTCTGGCGGGAGAGGGTGTCCTGAATCACGCCGGCGGGGATTCCTGCTGGACCGTCCAGCGCATGGGCTCTCCCCGGGCTTCGCCGGTGCAGTCGATGTGGACGGCGAAGAAGCCGGGCCGCTGACCCGGGCGGGTGGGCTCGTGGCGCCGGACGAGTGGCCAGATGATGTGGCGGTCGGAATCCGGGAGGGGCAGGGCGTCGATCTGGGAGGGGTGGAACCACTCCAGGCGGCCTTCACGCATGTCTCGGGGTTCGACGTGCACGGGCCCGAGAACGCGATAGAGGAAGAGGAGCCAGTGACCGCGGCCCTCGAACGCCGACTCGCTGATGAGGCCCATGAGGTGTAGGCGGTCGATGGAGATTTCGAGGCCGGCTTCTTCCATGATCTCGCGGCGAGCGCAGTCGGCGGGGGACTCGCCTTCATCGGTGTGGAGCTTGCCGCCGATGGGGGAGCAGAGGCCCTGGTTGGGGGCCTTGAGGCGCCGGAGGAGCAGGACCCGGCCCTGGTCATCCCGGAGGTCGCAGAGGCAGGCGAGTTTGTACGGGAGGAGGGGTGGGGTGGGCATGCGTGGATGAGGATACCGGGGCGGGCGGCGGCATGACTCCGGGCCCGATGCGCAGAAAACGCGTGCGCTCACGCTGGGGCCCGGCCGTGTCCGATACCCTTGTCATGACGCCGATCGCAGCGCCCAGCGCCGAGTCTATTCCCATGCCCTCCCCCGCCCCGGAACCCGGAGTTCATCCCGTGATGCGTGAACCCAGGCGGTTCGATGTGTCGGGGAAGCATGTGTACCTGATCGGCATCGGGGGGTGCGGGATGTCCGGGCTGGCCCGGATGCTGCGGTGCCGCGGCGCTGTGGTAAGCGGGTCGGACTTGGCGCCGTCGGACACGACGCGGGCGCTCAGCGCGGGGGGGATCGCGGTGGGCTTTGATCAGGCCCGCGCGTGGCTGCCGGATGACTGCGATGCGGTGATCGCGTCGGCGGCGATCAAGCTCGACCACCCGCAGGCGTTGGAGGCCCACCGGAGGGGGCTGGCGTTCCTGAGCTACGCCGAGGCGCTGGGCCAGTGCATGCTGGGCTGGACGGGTGTGGCGGTGGCGGGGACGCACGGGAAGTCGACGACGACGGCGATGCTGGGCGCGGCGCTGACGGATGCGGGGCTGGACCCGACGGTGATCGTGGGGGCGACGTGCTCGCAGCTCGAGGCGGGGTGCCTGGCGCCGGCGGCGGAAGAGGGGTCGGGGTTCCGGCTTGGGGCGGCGGCGGTGCCGTCGGGCCCGATGCAGGGCCGGCCCGGCATGCTGGTGGTCGAGGCGTGCGAGTTCAACCGGTCGTTCCACAACTACAGGCCGTTGATCGGGTCGATCAGCTCGGTCGAGGCGGACCACCTGGATGTGTACGGGTCGCTGGATGCGGTGGTGGAGTCGTTCCACGAGTTTGCGAAGCTGATTCCGCCGGCCGCGGCGGGCGGGCGGCTGCTGATCGCCCACGAGGGCGCGCACCGGCGGGAGGTGACGGCCGGGCTGGAGTGCGCGGTCGAGACGATCGGGTACTCGCCCGAGGCCGACTGGGTGGTGGGGTATGACCAGCCGACGCGGACGGTGACGCTGACCCATGAGCGGCGGATGATGGCCCGGTGGTCGATGCAGCTCCCGGGGGCGCACAACGCGATGAACGCGGCGACGGCGATGGCGCTGGCGGTGATGTCGGGCGCGGAGGCGGCGGTGGTGGCGAGGTCGCTGTCGGCGTTCCGCGGGATCGACCGGAGAATGCAGTTCCTGGGTGAGCGGCGGCTGCCCTCGGGCGGGGCTGTGCGGGTCTATGACGACTACGGGCACCATCCGACGGAAGTGGAGAGCACGCTGCGGGCGCTGCGCGAGCACGAGCGGCCCGAGGACCGCGGCGGCCGGCTGATCTGCGTCTTCCAGCCGCACCAGCACTCGCGGACGAGGCACCTGCTGGAGGAGTTCGCCAACTCGTTCAGCCAGGCGGATGTGGTGATCGTGCCGCACATCTACTTCGTGCGCGACAGCCAGGAAGAGAAGCACAAGGTCACGGCGTCGGACCTGGTGGACCGGCTGCGGGGCCGCAACATCCGGGCCATGCACCTCTACCCGTTCGAGGCGATCATCGAGCAGCTGGAGAACCTGGCCCGGGCGGGCGACCTGCTCGTGGTGATGGGGGCGGGCCCGGTGTGGCAGGTGGCGCGGGGGTACCTGGATCGTCGCGAGGGCGGGAAAGGCGAAATGTGATCGGGGTGGATGAGGGCACATCGTTGAGCGCGGCGGGCCTGCGGATCGAGTCGGACGCGGCGATCCCGACCTGGTTTGGGATCGGCGGCCGCGCCGACCGGATGGCCACGCCGAGGGGCCCGGGCCAGCTGGCCGAGTGTCTGCGCGTAGATCCTGCGCTCCGCGTGCTGGGTGACGGCGCCAACCTGCTGGTTGCCGATGAGGGCGTGCGGGAGCTGGTGATCTCGCTCTCGGCCCCGGCGTTCACATCGTGGGATATCGACGCGGCGACAGGCCTGGTCCGGGTGGGCGCCGGCGCGAACCTGCCGAAGCTGATCAATGAGTGCGTGCGGCGCGGCTTGGCGGGAATCGAAGGTCTCGCGGGGATCCCGGCGTCCATCGGCGGCGCGCTGGTCATGAACGCGGGCGGCGCGTTCGGCCAGATCGCGGATGTGGTGGAGCGGGTTTGCGCGGTTGACCGCGCGGGACGCGGGGTCGTGCTCGAGCGCGATCGCATCGGGTTCAGCTATCGTCACTCGGGTCTGAATGACCTGGTGCTGGTGTCGGCGGAGCTCCGGCTGACGCCGGCCGATGCCGCGGCGATCCGCGCAAGACAGAAGGAAGTGATGGCGTACAAGTCGCGGAGCCAGCCGATGGCGGATAAGTCGGCGGGCTGCGTGTTCAAGAACCCGATCCTGACGGCGGATCTCGACGGGGTCGGCCCGGCGGGCCAGCGGGCCAGCGCCGGGATGCTCATCGACCGTGCGGGCTGCAAGGGCCTGAAGGTCCGCGGGGCCGAGGTGAGCCCCCGCCATGCCAACTTCGTGGTCACGCACGCGGGTGCGCGGGCCGGGGATGTGATCGAGCTGATGGACACGGTGAGGCGGCGTGTGCAGGACCGGTTCGGCGTCGCCCTCGAGCCCGAGGTTGTGATCTGGAGACGCACGCCATGAGCGGCTCGCCCAAGTCGGTGCTGGTGCTGGCGGGCGGGCCCGATGCCGAGCGCGAAGTGAGCCTGATGAGCGCGACCAACGTCGCCCAGTCGCTCCGTGAAGGCGGCGAGTTCACCATCAACTACCAGGAGATCGGCCGCGTGTCCGCGGATGAGCTCCGCGGGCTGCCGGGCGATGTAATCTTCCCGGTCCTCCACGGGCATTTCGGCGAGGGAGGGCCGCTGCAGGATCTGCTCGAGGCCGACGGCCGCCCTTACGTTGGATGTGGGCCACGGGCGGCCCGGCTGGCGATGGACAAGGTGGCGACCAAGCTCGCGGCGGCCCGGCTCGGCATCCCGACCGCTGATCTGTCGATCTTCAACCCGCTCGATGCGGTGTGCCCCTTCGACCCGCCGGTGGTGCTCAAGCCGGTGCACGAGGGTTCGAGCGTCGGGCTGCACATCTGCCGGGCCGGTGAGCAGTGGGCGCGGGCCCACGCGGCGGCCTCGGCGGACATGCGCGAGCATCCCGGCCGGGTGTACCTGATCGAGCGCGGCCTGCTGGGCGGGCGGGAGCTGACGGTCGGCGTCTTCGACGGGGCAGCGCTGCCGGTGATTGAGATCCGGCCGGCGGAGGGTGTCTACGACTACCAGGCCAAGTATTTCCGGGATGACACAGCTTACATCTGCGCCCCGGAGTTGCCCGTTGGGTTGACGGAACGGATCCAGGCGCAGGCGTCGGCGCTGGCCCGGTCATTGGGCGTGCGGCACCTGGCCCGGGCCGACTTCATCCTGGATGAGACGGGCACGGCGTGGCTGCTGGAGGTCAACACGATGCCGGGGTTCACGGGCCATTCGCTGTTCCCGATGGCGGCCCGGTACGCGGGGATTGAGACGCCGCGGTTGTGCGCCATGCTGGTGCGGGCGGCATGGCGGGACCGATCGGCGGGAGCCTAAAGTCTGTATCTGGCCGGGCAGGACCGCCCGGCCGAAGCTGGCAGGGAGAGCCGACATGGCACGCGATCCAGGTAGAGCACGGGCCGCGATCGATCAACACCGCACGCTGTTCGGCTGGCGGACGTTCGCGCACCACCTGGCGAACTTTGCGCTGGTGCTGTGCATCGTGGGTGTG
This sequence comes from Phycisphaerales bacterium, assembly GCA_020849615.1. Classification (GTDB taxonomy): domain Bacteria; phylum Planctomycetota; class Phycisphaerae; order Phycisphaerales; family UBA1924; genus JADLFW01. The sequence goes on along the minus strand of JADLFW010000007.1, from coordinate 21,703 downwards.
GCGATCGGGGCGACCTTCGGGATCGGGCCGTTGGAGGCCCGGGCCTCGCACGTGCTGGGTCAGCAGCCGACGCGGATCGAGATCGTGTGGCCGCGGCTCGTGACGGCGTCGGACAAGGGGCCGTCCGGTTCGGCGACATGGCTGCCCGCCCAGTTCCAGGAGGAGTTGATGGCGCTCGCGAACCGGCAGGTCGCGGCGGCGCCGGATGCGATCAGCCGCGATCCGCTGAAGCGGATCGCCGTGGCGCTGGGCAACAGCGGCTGGTTCGAGGGTGTGCCGACTGTCCGGCGCGAGGCCGGCGGGGTTGTCCGCGTTGATGGCCGGTGGCGGATCCCCGCGGCGGTGCTGAGGACGGGCGGGAAAGACCGGCTGATTTCGTGGGAAGCCAAGCCGATGCCCGTGGCGTACGAGCCCGACCGTTCCGGGATGCGGGTGATCCTGGGGGTCAATGAATCGGCTCAGCCCGGAACCGCCGGGCGGCTTGACTATCAGAAGGCGTGGCCCGGCGAACAGGCGCAGGCGGCGCTGGAGCTGCTGGCGCTGGTGTCGAAGGAGCCGTGGGCCGACCAGGTGTCGGGCGTGGATGTATCGGGCTACGGCGCGCGCAAGGAGCTGGTGCTGCTGACGCGGTTCGGCACTTCGATCGTGTGGGGCGGGCGGCCCAGCAAGCCCCGGCCCGGCGACACGAGCACATCGTCGAAACTCGGCAAGATCGCGATGCTGAACCGGGATTTCCGGCGGATCGACGGCGGGATGTCGGCGGTGGATGTCTGGCTGATGCCGGACAAGCCGCTGGAGATCGACCTGACGGCGACGGCGAACGCCTCCAAGCCATGAACGGCGAAGGACAACCGGTGACCGGGCCCGCGCCGAGCGATGAGGGCGCGGAGCCGACGCCCCTCGGCGTTCCCCCGCCGGCTGCCGCGCTGGCGGGCGAAGCGGCCGCGGCGCCCGCGCCCGACGATGGGCTCGCGCACGAAGAACTCACCGAACCCGAGCCGATAAACTACGACCGCTGGGCCCACCGCCGGGCCGAGCCGCGGCCGCTGGCGTTCATGTGGACGCTGTACCTGTTCACCGCGACGGCGATGACTTTCGCGGCGATCACGGGCGTGGGCGGGTTGACGCTGGATGTGTACCGCCCGGCGCTTCGGATCCTGCTGATGACCGTGGCGGCGGGGGTGATCGTGGTGTGGCCGATGATCCGGCTGAGCCAGACGGGCCCGGCCGAGCATCCGGCGGCGGCCGCGCTGAAGGACCTGTTCGCGATCGTGGTGCCGCTGCAGGCGATCGTGTGGCCGCAGTGGCTGCTGGCGTCGTGGCCCGTGTCGGTGATCGCCGGGCTGACCGGCACGCTGACGGCGTGGGCGGTGCTGGCGTCGGGGATTCTGGCGTTGTATTTCCGCCTGGAGGCGGCCCGCGGCGGGTACGGAGCGCACGATGAAGACGTGCGCGGGGGCGGGTTCGGGGCCCGCGCATCGATGATGCTCCTCTTCGTGATGCTGGCCGGGCTGGGCCCGGTGATTGGAGCGGCCTGGTCGCTGCTGACGAGCCTCGGCCCGGGCGCGCCGGGGCGGGCCACGTGGTGGCTGCTATCGAGTCCGCTGACGGCGATTGTCGAAATCACGGCCGATCGGCCCGAAGGCGCGGCTGCGGTGAGGGGAGTGGCGGCGCACTGGGCGGTGGCGGCCAACGTGGCGGTGGCGGGGCTGGTGTGCTGGTTTTGGTCGGTGACGCCCCGCCGGCCCGGGCCGGGGCGCGTAACATCGGGACCCACAAGCGCCTAGACCGAGGGATGGGCTGGGGCCGTCGCGGCGGGGCCGCCCGGCATCCGAGCGGGGTCTGCATTGGAGTGAGCCGATGGAGCTGATGACAAAGACCGAGAAGGAGCAGCTCGAGGCGAGGCTGGCGGCGCTGATCGCCAACCGTCCCGTTCTGTCGCTGCGCATCGAGGAGGCGCGGGCCTTGGGAGATCTGCGTGAGAACGGCGACTATCACGCGGCCCGCGAGCAGCAGGGGATGGAGGAGGCGGAGATCCGGCGCCTGGAGCAGCGGATCGCCTCGGTGACCGTGATCGATGAGAAGTTGAGCAAGGCGGTGGAGGGCGTCGCGTTCATCGGGTCGACCGTGAAGCTCAAGGAGCTCGATTCCGGCGATGTAGAGTTGTACAAGCTTGTCGGCGAGTCGAGCGGGGCGGACACAGGCGATGTTACCGAAGTGACGGTCAACAGCCCGATGGGAGAAGCGCTGCTCAAGGCCCGCGTGGGGGATGTGGTGCGAGTGACGGCCCGGCGCGGCGTGCTGAAGTTCGAGGTGCTCGAGGTCAACTGATCGCCGGCGGGGCTCGGCGCGGCGGCGGACGGTGATATCCTGCGCGAATGAGCGCCCGCCAGCCGCTGTACTACACGTTCGGCAACCACATGCACTGGGTCGACATGCAGTGGCTGTGGGGGTACGACGTGCTCCCCGGCTCGGTGCGCGACATGTTGCGCCTGATCCGCGAGACGGGGGCGGCGGGGAATATCAACTTCGATGCGATCGGCTACGAGAAGATGGCCGCGGAGTGCCCAGAGGCGATGGAGGAACTGAGCCGGGCCGTCGCCGATGGGCTCATCGAGCCGGTAGGCTGTTCGTACGGGCAGCCCTACGGCCTCTTCCACGGCGGGGAGAGCAACATCCGGCAGTTGACGTACGGCGTCCGGGCGACGCGGCGGATGCTGGGCGTGAGGCCGCGGGCATTCTGGGAGGAGGAGTTCTACTTCTTCCCGCAGCTGCCGCAGTTGCTGGCCCAGTGCGGGTACGCCGGCGCGTGCCTGTTCTTCCAGTGGACATGGCACACACCGGAGCTGCCCAAGGAGCCGACATCGCTGATCCTGTGGGAAGGAGCGGATGGCACGCGGCTTCCCGCGCTTCCGCGGAACGACCTGAACGTGCACCAGTGGCCCGAGGACTTCGATGGGCTGTTGGACAGGGTGGCGGATGGATCGTGGCGAGGGAAAGGCAAGAGTGAAAGTCAATCACCGGCGGTGGTGCAGTGGCTGGAGCTGATGCCCAGCCGGGACTGGATGTGCCGCAGCGAGGTGCTGCTGCCGAGGCTGAAGGAGCTGATGGGCGATCCGCGGTTCGAGGTCCGGGCCCGGACGTTGTCGAAACTGATCGGCGAGCTTGATCGCGGTTCAGCGCCGGTGCGGCGGTATGTGATGGATGAGGTGTGGCATGGGATGACGCTGGGAAAGAATGGCGACCGTCATCCACGGGCGAGTGCGGATGCCGAACGCAAGATCCGGGCTGCGGAGTCGCTGTCGGCGGTGCTGAGCCTGTTCGGCCGACCGTACGCAAGCTGGGATGCCTACCCGACGTGGGAACTGGAGGAGGCTTGGCGACTGTTGCTCGCGGGCCAGCACCACGACAATCACGAGTGCGAGGGGCTCTGCGGGGCGATCGGGCACCAGCAGATCGAGCAGGCCCGGGCCATGGCTGAGGAGGCGCATGGGCGGGCGCTGTGGCTGGCCCGGGCGCGGACCGGCGCCAAACGCGGAGTCGAGACCAATATCTGCGGATGGGGCCGTACCGAGAGCCTTCCGCATGCTCTAGGGCTCGTGGCCAAGTCGGCGTGGGTGCCGCCGTTCGGCTATTCGGTTCGGAGCGGGCCCGGCTCGAAAGCGGGCGAGCGTGCGCGGGCGCGGAAGTCGAAGGGCAGGGCTGTCCTGACGCGTGGCGATTTCCGCGTGGAGGTGGATCTCGCGACGGGCGAACTTTCCTCGATCGAGGGCGCCGGTGTCAGCCTCACCGGCACGCGGCTGTTTGGTTTGCAGATCGGCAGAGGCGTGCGGGCGAAGCGATCGGTGACCGTGAGCATCGACAAAGAGGATGCCGAGATCGTGGTCGAGCACGAGCGGCCCGGCATGGGGAAGGTGTACATTCGATTCAAACTTGCAGAGGTAACGAACGGTGTTGACGTGTGGGTGATGCAGCCTGCGAGCTCGGGATGGGACGGCGCGAAGCTCCGGCCCGGCTTCCAGGGCGCGTTGAAGACCGTGATGGACGCCGGCTGGCGGCCCGGCGTGGTCGTGGGCGGGCCGTTGTCGGTGGAAGCGGTGAATGAAGGCGCGGAAGGACGCCGCAAGTATCCTTCAGGCGACTGGATGACCGCGCCGCAGTGGTTCGAAGACGTGAAGGGGGCATTCAACTCCACCTCGTTCGTCGACCTGCTGGATGAAACCGGCGAGCGGGGGCTGCTCATCTGCCACGAGGCGTGCATGCAGTGGTTCCGCGAAGGCAGGAAGGTTGCGGGTGTGTTGACAGCGCGCGACGCCTGGGATGAGGAGCGGTACGAGGAAGGCCCGTACTGGGGCCGCCAGCTGCGGCTCATTCCGCACGGGCCGGTAAAGAACGCCGAGCGCATCGCGGCCGCCGAGGCGTTCGCGGCACGCACGATCTGGAGGAACAGCTCGACCTCTGCCCGGCCTGTCGGTGGAGGCACCGCGCCGGGCGTCAATGAGGACCTGCCTGCGGTCTTCGGCCCGCTCTCCGTCGAAGGCGCGCCGGGCGTGCTCGCGCACGCGTTCTTCCGGGAGTCGATGAAGTCGGGCGAGCATCTGCCCGCGTGGGCGGGGCACCGGATGTTCGAGGCTTCGGGTGGCGCGTGCGATCATCCGTTCATCATCCGGCTCGTCGAGTGGAACGGGGAGCCGGCGGAAGTCGAGCTCAAACTGGCCGGGCCCGTCGCCATGGCGGCGAAGACCAACCTTCTGGGTGAGGTGCTTGCGGATCGGTACGACCCCGCCGCCCACACCGCGGCGGAGGGCTTTTCGCCAGCCGATACAGGATGGCTGGACATCCGGCACCCCGTTGAGCCACCCGCGTGGGCGCTTCACGGCGGCAAGCCGATCGAGTTCCAGAGCCGGGCCATCACGTGGTCGAGCGTCCGGTTTCGCATGCGGCCCCGAGAGATCGCCACGATCTACGCCGACATGGTGATGGGCCGCAAGCAGTGGCGGGACCTGGATGCCAAGCGTAAGGTCTGGGCCACGGTCCACAAGACACCAGGCTGAGCGGGCCCGGCCCGGCATCCGCGGTTCCTGCACGTCCGGGCGGAATCGGTGATACTGGGCGCATGGTCGAGCCCGCCGCCCAGGCCCGCATCTGCGTCATCGGTTCCATCAACATGGACCTGGTGGTACGTGCACCCCGGCTTCCGGTGGCCGGCGAGACGATCCTGGGGACCTCATTCCGCCGGTTCCCGGGCGGGAAGGGGGCCAACCAGGCGGTCGCGGCCCGGCGTATGGGCGCGGCGGTCGCGATGGTCGGGTGTGTGGGGGAGGATGCGCACGGGCGGGAGCTCCGCGGGATCCTCGAACGGGAAGGTATCTCGGTCGATCATGTGCAGGTGCGGGAGGGCGCAGCGACGGGTGTCGGGGCGATCACCGTTGCCGATGGCGGTGAGAACTCGATCGTGGTCGTGCCCGGGGCGAACGCATCGCTCACCACGGAGGATGTGCAGCGGGCCAAGGGGGTCATCGAGCAGGCCGATGTGCTGCTGGCCCAACTGGAGGTGCCGCTGTCGTGCGTGCTGGCGGCGGCGATGGTGGCCCGTGCGGCGGAGAAGACGTTCATTTTAAACGCCGCGCCGGCCCGGCCGCTCTCCTCCGATCTGCTCAAGCTGGTGGATGTGCTCGTGGTGAACCGAACGGAGGCATCCACGTTGTCGGGGCTGGATGCCGGGATCGAGCCCGCGCGGCTGGCGCTGCGGCTGGCCGAGAACGGGCCGCCCGCGGTGGTGCTGACGCTGGGGCCGCAGGGGGCGATCGTGGCGTACAAGGGTCGGCCCAAGCGGGTGCAGACACTACACGTGCAGGCGGTCGATGCGGTGGGGGCGGGGGATGCGTTCGCCGGCGCTCTCGCGGTCGAGTGGGTCAAGGTGCGGGCCGCGATCAAGTCAAGAAACCCCGATGAGTTCCGGCTCGTAGAAGAGGCGCTGGCTGTCGCATCGGCGGCCGGCGCGCTGGCGACTACGAAGGCCGGCGCGATCCCATCGCTTCCGAAGGCGGCGCAGGTCGTCGAAGCGATGCGGGCCGCCGGATGGCAAGTAACTTCGGGTTAATCATGGACTTACAGCTTGGCGAGCTCTGGGTGCTGCGCCGCGATCCCCAGGATCTGGGGCTCCGGGAGCGGTGGTGGCTCACCCTGTACGAGTGGTGGGATCACCACGAAGCCGTGCGGCTCGGCCCGGCCCGGCCCGGCGCGGTTGTGGCGGATGCGTCCGGCCCGGTCTGGCTCGGGCAGATCAATCGCGTGCCGCGGCGCGATGTCGAAGGAGCCACGGACTTGTGGCTGCGGCTCCCCGTGATGACCGCGGATGTGCGGGTGTGGGTGAACGGGACCGAGGTGAAGGGAACCGGGCCCGCGGGCGAGTTCAATATCGGTGAGTTGGCGTACCAACCCCGCAGCGAGTGCGAACTGAAGCCGCCTGAGGGGGAGTTTGTGCTCACGGTTCGGCTGGGCCGGTGAAGTCACAGCGCGGTTCGTGCGGGCCGCGCGGAGCGCCAAGGATGGAGGCGTGAGCGCCATTCACGCCGTTCCCGTTGTCGGCTGGTCGATCAGGCCCGATCCCGCTGATGCCGGCGTGCGGGCGGGCTGGTGGCGGCGACCGCCCGCGGATGGGTGGCGGCCGGCGAGGGTGCCGGGCTCCTTCCATCACGACCTCGGCCCGGATGCGCGGGGCGTGGTGTGGTACCGGGCCACGCTTCCCACGCCCGGCGGACGGCAGCAGAAGGGCCTTGAGCGCACATGGCTGCGGTTCGAATCCGTCGCCACCGATTGCCGGGCCTGGGTCAACGGCGTCGAGGTCGGGCGGCACATCGGGGACTTCATTCCGTTCGAGTTCGAGCTCACTGAGGCCCTGCGCGGAGATCGGGATGCCGAGCTCATCGTGCGGGTTGACCAGATGTATGCCCCCAAGCCCCCGCCGGGGGTGCTGGTGCAGAACGGGCACATCGGAAAGGGCTTTCACGATGTGGTGAGCCTGCAGCACGGCGGGATCTGGGGTGGGGTGATGGTCCGCCGGACGAACGACTGGGCGATCCGACCCAACGGGCTGCACATCGTCGCCCGGACTGACGGGACCGTCCGTGTTCGCGCGGAGTTCTGGCCCGGTCGTTCCGAGGCGAACTTCACGATGATGCTCCTCGGCGCACCGATGGGCAGGCACCGCGATTGGTCGGCGAGCGCTTCCATCCAGCTTGCGCCGGGCCAGGCCGGCACGGAGCTGACGCTGGATGTTCCGGAGCCCGAGTTATGGTCGCCAGCGCATCCGGCCCGGTACTCGCTGCTCGCCGCGGTCGAGCACGAGGGTGCAGCGCCGGGGCGAGAGCGTCAGAGCGATTCCCTGTCCACCAGCTTCGGGTTTCGCAGCGTTGAAACCGGCGGGCCCGGCAATCGGCAGATCCTGCTCAACGGGAGGCCCGTTCTGCTGCGGGGCATGCTGCACTGGGGGCACGAGCCGGAGCACATCGCGCCGGCACCGACGCCCGCGCAGGTTCGGGCCGAGTTCGCCCGGCTGAAGGAGCTGGGCTTCAACTGCGTGTGCCTGTGCATGGTGTACATGCCGGAGCACTACTACGACATCGCGGATGAGATGGGGATGCTGATCTGGCAGGAGCATCCGGTGTGGAAGTCGCCGATGGGGGATGAGCACATCCCCGAGTACCGGCGGCTGTTCGCCGAGTACTTCCGCCGTGACCGCAATCATCCATCGGTGATCCTCGTCAGCGGGGCATGCGAGCACGAGAAGTTCAACCTCACGCTCGCAGAGTGGTGGTGGGACGCTGCGCAGCGGGAACTGCCACTGACCCTCAAGCAGGTGCAGACGGCGTTCTTCGGGTGGTCGGATCTTGACCGCACCGATCTCTACGATGAGCACACCTACGAGAACTCCGGAAGGTGGGTGCACTACGTGCGGGATGTCCGGGCCGCGATGGAGCGGCTCCCGCAGGGGCCCAAGCCGTTCGTTCTGGGTGAGACGATCATCAGCAACGCCTGGCCCGAGGTTCAGGAACTGGGCGATGCTGCCAGGACCTTGAGTTCGGGACCATCGCCGTGGTGGATGACGGGTGGGCTTGCGGAATGTTCGGCCTTGGAGGCGGGAATGCGGGGGCGCTACGGGGAAGCGGTTCTGCCGCGATTCCGCGCCCAGGCCCGCCGGCACAACCTGAACCTGCGGCAGTTCCAGAGCGAGGTGCTCCGGCTCGATCCCGGTGTCGGTGGATGGGTCATGAATCACCTCCGCGATGTGCCGATCTGCCGATGCGGATTCATGGATGACCTGGGACACTGGCGGTACGAGTCTCACGAGGTCCGCGGCTTTCTTGGCGATGCGGCCCTGCTCCTCGAAACGCCGGGCCACCTGCGGGCGTTCACCACCGACGAGTCGTTGCGCGGACGGCTCCACCTCTCCAACTTCGGGCCTGAGCTCCTCGAACTTCCGGTTGCGCTGAGCGCAGTTGTCGCGGGCCGGGAGGCCCCGTTGCCGGGTATCACGTTGACGGCGGAGGTGGGGGAGATCGCTTCCGGCCCGGTGATGCTGGGCCGGTTCCAGGTCGATCGGCCGACGCGGGTGGAGATCATCGCGAGCGCCGACGAAGGCCGGATCGAGAATCGCTGGAGCTTGTGGGCGTTGCCGCATTTCGAACTCTCGGGACGGGGAGTATTGGTCGCGGACGAGCCGCCGTTCACGGCTGAAGAACTCGCCCTGGAGTTCGAGGAAAAGTGCTATTCCAGCGGGTGGGGTCTGCCGGTCGAGACGTGGTCTCCCAGGCCGCAGTCCCCGGCCGAACTGCTGCCCGGCGCGCCATCGCGTGACTTGGCCACTGCACCGGGAGTGCCCGGCGAGGTGATCGTGACGCACAGGCTGGGCCCGGCTGCGCTGGAGGCGCTCGAATCCGGGTCGCGGATCGTCTTGCTGGCCTCCCGGCTGAAGGACGGGCTCGCGGCCCGGACGACCATGCTGTGGTCGGGTGTGCCGCTGGTGCTGGAAGATGGGCCGCTCGGGCCCGGGGACAGCGAGTGGGTGGTGGATCTTCTCCACAATGATCTGACCCGGCGTCACCAGCGGGCCATCCCCACGGGCGAGCTCGGGCTCGCGGATGAAGTTCAGCCGATCATCCGCTTTCTGCAGACGCACGACTCTGGTGTTCCGCGCATCTTTGATTTCGCGTTCGCGGCGCGGGTCGGGCCCGGCCTGCTGATCGTCAGCAGCCTGGACCACTACGAAGATGCGGGGCGGTACTGGCTGGCCCGGCTGCTCGCGTGGGCGCGCGCGGACGGCGCCGCCGATTCGGTGCAAGCCAATCTCTCCGCCGAGCGCCTGCGCGCCATCGTCAGCTAGCGAGAGACGGGCCGGACCACGGCGGGCAGCCCCTTCGCAGCCCGATCGCGGTCGATGATCGCGTGAACAGCAGCGGCGACGCGGTCGAGTGCGGACTGCGCGGATTCGGTGCTGCTGGGGTTGAGATAGCTCGAGAGCATGCGCTCGATTTCCCGCTCGAGTTCGGTCTGGTAGGGCGCCACCGGCACGAAGCCGGGTGGACGGCCTGTTTCAGGATGGGGCGTGTTGGCGTACGCCAGCCACCCGGCCCGGGCTTCGAAGCGGCCGGGGGTCAGCGGCGGGACTTCCCAGGAGCCATCCGCCCGGCGGAGTCCGCGGGTCGTGCGGAAGGCGTCGGATGTCAGCAGCGACATGCGGGCGGGAGGCGCGACACGCAACGTGTCCCAGTATTCCAGCGACTGCTCCTTTGCCACGAGCCACCGGAGCATGCGCCAAGCTTCCCTCTTGTTCCGCGAGTGCGATGAGATCCCCCAGAGGACGCTCCCTGACACGACGGCCGGGCGGACGCCGCGGGGCAGCGGCGCAACGGCGAAGTCGAGGGATGGGGCGTTGGCCTCGAAGTTCGGAACTCGCCACGAGCCGTCGAGGTAGATCGCGGTTCGGCCAGCCGCGAAGAGTGCATCCGGGCCCGTGCCCGTCTGGTCCCCGAGGGAGATGCGGAGCGAGCGGTCCTCCCGTTGCAGAGTGCGCAGGAACTCGAGGGCCCGCACCCCCGGCTCGTGATTGATGAGCGTCGTCAGCCCGTCCGCGGTCCACAGCTCTCCGCCGGCCTGGGCGTGGAAGGTCAGGAACGGCCAGGACCACATGAAGAAATCGATGCCCGCGGTGTCGATGCGTCCGCGATCGTCGTAGGTGGTGAGCATCTTGGCGACACGGCGGAGGTCATGCCAGGTCCAGTCCGGCGAGGGGTACGGCGCGGGCGAATCGGAGTGATCGCGGTTATAGGCGGCGAAGATGGCGCGGTTGTAGAAGAGTCCGTACTGGGCGTTGTCCTGCGGGAGGGCATAGAGCCGGGCCGAGCCGGGCCCGTCACTCGGCGCCACGATGCGGAGGAGTTGCATGATCTGCGGCGGGAAGTCGGCAAGCTCATCGGGTGGCAGCCCGAGGTCGGGGTCGGAGATGAAGTCATCGAGCGGCTCGAGCATCCCGCGCTCGACCATGCCGAGGTAGTCGGTGATGCGCAGGCGCATGACATCGGCGCCGCGGCCCTGCGCGGCCCACGCGTTGTACTTGGCGAGCAGGCCATCTCCGACCAGGCGCTGGTAGTCGACCGTGATGGACGGGTTGAGACGCTCCCAGCCCTTGGCGTAGCGGTCGAGGAAGAGCCGGTCTTCGAAGGGCATTCCCCACACGGTGAAGAGAAGGGTCGACCGGCCGTTGGCCCGCCCCATCACACGGGAGGCGGCGGGCCAGAGCACGACCGCCAGCGTGGCGATGAGAATCGCGAGGATGATGAGTCGCGAAGGCCGCATGGGTGTGCCGGCTACTCCTTCAGGCCCGTCATGGTGACGCCGCGCACGAACGCGCGCTGAAAGATGAGGAATCCGATGAGGAGCGGGAGGGTGAGGATGGTGGCGGCGGCCATGCGGACGGGCCAACTCTGGACGTACTTGCCGGAGGCCAGGTCGGCGATCGCCAGCGGCAGCGTCTTGGCCCGGTCGCTGTCGATGGCGACGAGGGGCCAGAAGAACGCGTTCCATGAGTTGACGAAGGTGATGATCGCCAGCGCCGCGATGCCGGGCCATGCGGCCGGGCGGACGATGAGCCAGAAGAGCTCGAAGTCGGTCATGCCGTCCATGCGGCCGGCTTCCAGCAGGGCACCGGGCACGGCGGTGCATACCTGCTTCATATAGAAGATGCCGAATCCGCTGGCGAGAAACGGCACGATCAGGCCCGTCGTGTTGTCGAGGTATCCAAGGCGCGCGCAGATGAGGGCCATGAAGATGAAGCTCACCTGCACGGGGAGCGTCATAGTGAACAGGGCCAGGACCAGAAGCGTGCGGCGGCCCCGAAAGCGGAGCTTGGCGAAGGCATAACCCGCGAGGGCGTTGTGGAGCACGCCCAGAGCCGTGGTCAACGCCGCGATGATGAGGCTGTTGAGGTAGTAGCGGTCGAGGTTCGCGGCCCGGACCGCCGCGGGGAAGTTGGACCATCTCCAGGACTGGGGGAGCAACGACACGCGGCCGCTCAGCGTTTCGGCCTCGGACTTCAACGAGGTGGAGAGCATCCACAGGAACGGCAGAGCCATGGAGAGCGCCAGCGTGTACACGGCGGCGTGGATGAGCAGACGGGCGGGGCGGGAGGGCGATCGGATCATGCCCGAGCCCTCCGGCCCGTCATTGCGGGAGCGGAAGCGAGCATGGTCAGAACGAAGATGAGTACCGCGATGGCGGAGGCGTAGCCGAGGCGGCTCTGCTGGAACTCCCGGAACACGTACAGGTTCAGCACGGTCGTGGCGTCGTTCTCGACACCCGCGGTCATGGCCCAGACGATGTCGAAGACCTGCAGGGCGCTGATGGCGCCGGTGATCAGGAGGAAGACCGTGGTCGGGCCCACCAGCGGCCAGGTGATGTGGCGGAGGACCTGGGCTCGGGAGGCGCCATCGCACGCCGCGGCCTCATCGAACCCTTCGCCGAGATTGGAGAGTGCGGCGAGGTACAGCACCGCGGCGAGGCCGATTCCACGCCAGATCGAGACGACGATGATGCTGACCATCGGCCAGGAGCCGTCCTGCAGGAAGTTGGGCAGGTCCGTGAATCCAAGCGTCCGCAGCATCGCCGGAACCAGCCCGCCGCCATCATCGAGCATCCAGCGCCAGACGAAGCCGATGGCAACGATGGACACCACCGTCGGGATGAACACCATCGTTCGCGCGATCGATCGCCCGATGAACCAGCGGGCGTGCATCGCCGCCGCGACGAGGAACCCGATGAGCACCGTGGGCGGAACGCTGGCGACCACGAACACCAGCGTGTTGCGCAGCGCCGGGCCGAAGCGGGGGTCCCGGGCCAGTGCGCGGAAGTTCTCGAGGCCGGCGAAGGAGGCCCGGCCTACTCCGTCCCACGTGAACAGGCTGAGCCCCAGGCCCAGCATGGTCGGAACCAGCGTGAAGACGATGAGCACGCCGAGCGGGAAGGCGAGGAAGGCGTACGCGCTGGTCGAGGAAGGCCGGGCCATCGGTCCGCTTCACCTCGGGAATCGTTCCGTGATGCCCGGCAGGGGTGCCACCGGGCCCGCGCCGCGCTGATACCAGTAGGCGACGCTGGCGATGTCATCGGCCAGCGGCTGGTACCGGCCGTCGGGCCACCAGCCCAACGCCTGCACAGTCACACGCAGGTCATGCTCGAAGCGAATCGGATCGGGGATGTGCCAGCGGTAGAGTCCGTGTGCGGGCGGGCGCGGGCCCAGCTTCAGAGTCGGCTCGTACGCCGCCTGCGGGTAGCCAAGAAACGCCGTGGAATAAGGCGTCGGGCGCTGGTCCTTCGTGTGGTCCATCACGAAACCCCACGCCCCGCCGAAGTAGTCCTCGGTGCCCGTGCCGCAGATCGTGGGGGAGCCAGGCCCGTCGCCGTCGATGAAGAACTTCACCTCGCCCTCGCCCCACCACAGGGTCGAGAGCTGGTTCCAGACGAGGTATGTACCGACGTAATGCCCGGGCCCGCCGGTGTGTTCGAGGATGGTGTGCTCGGGATGCTCTCGGCTGGTTGTGCTGCGTCTCCAACTGGCATGGAGATACGCGGCGTCATCGGGGACATCCTCGAGTGAATAGGTGATCTGGTAGAATACTTCATCGATGGGGCGCGGCCCGTCGTTGGCGATCTCGAGCCGAAACCGCTTCCGGAACGGCATCGGCCAGTAGCTGTTCATCCCGCCCTTGGGATTGACCGCGATGGGCATGGAGTTGACCAGCGCCAGCCCGTCGATGCCGTTGGTGAAAAAATCGCCGAGCGGGACCTCGACCGAGGGAGTGGGGGAGTCGTCGTAGTAAATTCGCAGCGGGATCCAGCGGTGCACTTCCGTGAGCACCGTGAACCACATGTGCTGGACGACGCCCGGGCCGTCGATGTCGGCGAGGACCATACGCTGGCCCGGCGCCAGATGGCGCAGGCAGGGGCGGACCTTCCAACCCTTCCCAAGCCCGGCCGCGGCCGGCGTCGTCCCGGGCTCACCGGGCGAAGCCTGCGCGCCGCCGCCCTTGCGGCCATCAGGGTTTTCCGCGCTGATGGAGCGGGTCTTTGCGCTCTTCAGTCGAGTCAGGTCGGACATCCACGGGAACATGGGGGCCAGCGTACCACCGGCCCGGGCGACCCGCCCCGGCGGGCTTCATACCTCGATGATCTCGATGCCCCGGGTCGGCTCGGCGCGGGTGCCTTCGATATGGACGACCCTCGGCGGCCCCCCGGCCTCGGCCCGGTACTTGGCGAGGCGATAATCCCCCTGCTTGTAGCCGTACCCATCGCCCGCATCCTCATAGAGCGTGCCCTCGGCCTGCCCCATGCTGTCGCGGCAGACCAGCAGCGTCAGCGGATCCACCGGCTTCTCATCGGAGTACTGCAGCGCCGGGCCCAGCGGGATGATCGAGCCGGGGCGCGCCTGCAATGTCGGAAGCTGGGCGGAATCGTGTTCCGGCAGCCCTGGGATCTCGAACCGTCGCCATCCCTTCAGCAACGAGCATGAGACGCCCGTCGCAGCGCCGGGTTCGACACGTGCGGAAACCAGGATATCGCTGCCCAGCAGGAAGGCATCATCAACCGCGCGAAGGCCCGGATCGGTGGGATCGGCGAAGAAGACGGGCCTGACAACGGGGGTGCCGGTCATGTGGGCGGTGTAGAACAGCGTGTAGAAGTAGGGAATGAGCCGGTACCGGCGGGTTAGTGCGGCCCGGCAGATCCGCTCGCATTCCTCGCCGAAGCACCACGGCTCGTGGTCCTCGGAGTCCTTGATCGAGTGGGCCCGGGCGAAGGGCAGGAGCGACCCGATGCCCATCCACCGGCCGAAGAGCTCGGGCGAGGCTTCGCCGACGAACCCGCCGATGTCGGGCCCGCCGAACGGCTGCCCGCTGAGGCCCAGGTTCAGCGCCATGGGGATCGACCATCGCAGGTGTTGCCAATCCGAGCGGTTGTCGCCCGTCCACGTCGCCGCGTAGCGGTGACCGCCCAGGAAGTTCGAGCGCGTCAGCACGAACGGTCGCTGTTGGGGCCGGGCCGCCTCCATGCCTTCGCGGGTGGCCCGGACCATCTGCATACCGTAGATATTGCGGTAACGGGCGTGCGGGCCCGGGCCGCCGAGTTCGGCATCCGCGTCGTGCTCGCAGTCAGATGGCATGGCCTTGCCGGCCTGGTCGAAGACCGCCGGCTCGTTCATGTCGTTCCAGACACCATCAATACCTGTCGCGAGGAAGTCGCTGTACAGCCCGGCCCACCACGCCCGCGTGGCGGCACGGGTGAAATCCGGAAACGCGCATGCGCCGGGCCAGACCTCGCCGTTGTACTCCGCGCCGTCGGCCCGCCGGACGAAGTGTGTCGTGGCGCCCCCGCCTTTGCCGGACCGGCCCTCGTCGTAGACGCCGTATCCGGGCTCGGCCTTGATGCCCGGGTCGATCATCCACACGGTCTTGAAGCCGGCGCGGTGAAGTTCGGCGTTCAGCGCGGCGGGATCGGGAAACCGGCCGGGGTCGAACGTGAAGCAGCGAAAGCCGCGCATGTAGTCGATGTCCAGCCAAAGGCAATCGCAGGGGATGGCCCGGCTGCGGAACTCGGCCGCCAGCTCCCGCACGCGCAAATCGGGTTCGTACGACCACCGGCACTGGTGATATCCGAGCGCCCACCGCGGGGGCATGGGCATGTTCCCGGTCAACTCGGCCAGCGTGCTGACGACTTCGGCCGGGGACCCGCGATCGATGATGATCACGCCGGGCGGCGGCCCGTCCGTGCGAAACGCAATCCCGCGGCGGAGGTCGATCTCGCAGCGCCAGGTTGTCTCGGCCATCACCCCGAAGGCTGAACCATCCCCCCGCACCGCAAGCACCCACGGATGCGACTGGTACAGCGACCTCGTCTGATCGGTGTAGTCGAAGGAGTCGGTGGTCCAGCAGGTCGTCCGCCGGCCGTTGCGGATGAGGGGCCCGGCGACCTCCCCGGTGCCGTACAGCGTGGTGCCGGGCCGGATATCAATCCGAACGATCGACCGCCGTCCTGCCCCCGCGAACTTGGGCCGCGGCCCGAACTCAGCGGGCAGAGGGGCCAGCCGGGATGGCCGGACGATCAGAGCCGGGAATGGCGGCAGGTCGGGCCGGGGATCTGCCGGGTCGCGGAACCGGCCGATGCCGGGCCCGATCAGCCACGCCTGATGGTCGTATCTCCAACTCCTGGCTTCCTCAACCGACTTGCGACTCTTGAGTACCACCCGGTCGTCTCCCTGGCCGCCGGCGGCGGCGGCGTAGGGTATCCGGATATGCTCGGGCCGCCGCTGCAGGTCCTGAAAGCCTTTGAAACGCCCTCCCAACAAGTCGAGTTGCTTTTGCGGCCCGCCTTCGGAGACTCCCCATGAGCGTTCTGGCAACCCCGTTCTCGATCTTCCGCACTTCGGCCATCATCGCCGCATCGCTGCTGCTGCTGGGGGGGTGCGATGTCACCGCCGCCTTCCGAGCGACCCGCACGGCCCAGGTTGCGCACGTCGCCGGCAGTCCGGTCAGCATCATCACCGAAAACGGTTCGGTGGACCTCGCCCGGGCCGACATCAGCGATGTTCAGATTACCGCCCACCTCCGGGCCCAGACCCAGGAGCGTCTTGATGCCACCAGCATCGCCGTTGTCCGCGATGCGGCGGGGCTGCTCACGATCAGCGTTGACTGGCCCGGCGGCCTCCGGCGCGGCGATGAGGGGTGTGACTTCGAGGTCAGGCTCCCCGATGCGAGCGGTATCACCATCGATTCATCCAATGGCCGCCTCTCGCTCGCCGGGCTCTCGGGCCCGGCTGTGCTCGGGACCAGCAACGGCCGCATCGAAGTGGCGGGGCATGACGGCGAAGTCCGGGCCCACACCAGCAATGGCCATATCACGCTCCGCGATGTGAAGGGCGATGTGATGGCCCGTTCCACCAACGGGGCGATCGACCTTTTGGGTATTGCGGGGAAAGCCGAGACCTCAACCTCGAACGGCCACATCGAGATCAGGCTGGATGCCGCCAGCCCGGGCCCGGTGTTTGCAGAGACTTCCAACGGGTCGATCAGCGTTGACCTTGGCCCGACATTCTCGGGAAAGGTCTCGATGCGGACCTCCAACGGCGAGATCAGGGTCAGCGGGGCCGAGGCGAGCGGAGGTAAGCACAGCAAGTCGGTGGTAGTCGGGTCTGGCGGCGTTGAGTCTATTCTCAAGACCAGCAACGGCCGCATCCAGCTCAAGGTGTCGCGATAGGCCGCTCGAGCAGCCGCGCGGGGGCCCGGCGCTGTTAAACCGGACAATCTGGAGCGGCAACTCGGTTGAACCCGTGGTGTGATGCCGTTCGCGAGAACCCGGGGTTTGGCACGGGCCACATGCAAGGGATTTCGTCCGATAGCCGGGGTGTTATCTCTTCGCTGGCATTCGGCGCGGCGATCCGTTAGATTCCGGGCGGGGGTCGGCCGCGCTTCGGCGGGCCGCGTCTGTTCTTCTTCGGTCCGTGGACACAGCACAGAAGGGTGGAAATCGCATGATTCGGAACGCAGCGCGTGGCGTGGCGGTGGCGTGTTTGCTTGCGGCGTGTGCGGCGACTGCACTCGGCGGGACGGGCCAGGGCGGCGCGCTCTCGCCGGCGGCGCAGGACCTGGTGCAGCAGTACCCGGGCGTGCAGCCCATGGTCGAGATGGACCGCGTGATCGGCTTCTACGGCAAGCCGATGACCCGCGGCGCCACGACCGATGCGGCCGCCATCCGCTTCCTTGATCAGCACGGCGATGCCTTCGGCGCCGGCGCGCTGGACCTGCGGCTCAGCAGCGTCAACGACGTGGGCGCCGGCAAGTTCGATGTCTTCGCCTACGACCAGTACATCGACGGCATCAAGGTCGAGCTGGGCGCAGCCCGCGTGCTCGTCCTGAAGGGCGCCGACACCAACCGCGTGGTCTACGCCGCGGGCAAGCTGGCCCGCACGCCCGACGGCGGCTTCGCGGCCGACACCGTTTCCGCCGACCAGGCGCTGGCGATCGTCCGCTCGTTTGATTCCTACAAGGACCTGCCGGTCTGGTCCCAGCCCGAGATGGTCATCTACTTCGGCGAGGGCGACCTGCCCCGCTGGATCGACGCCGTCCGGGCCTGGAAGTTCACGGGCGAGGTGCCCAGCCTCGTCGGCCGCGTGAAGCTCACGTTCTTCGTGGACGCCGCGACGGGCCAGATTCTTCACGCCCGCAACGAGATCCACAACACCGATGTCACCGGCAACGTGAAGGCCAAGGTCACGCCGGGCGTCAAGCCCGACGGGGCCGGCAACCCCGCCGTCGCGGTCAACCTCCCCGACATCCGCGTCGCCATCACCGGCGGCTCCTCCGGGTACACCGACGCCAACGGCAATATCACGCTCACCAACCCCGGTGCCACCGCCGTGACGGTGAGCACGACCGTCGGCACCGCCGCCGCCGCCGGCCGCTGGGCCCACGTCGTCGATCAGACCTCCACCGCCGAGCTCGCGCTCTCCTCGAGCGTGACCCCGCCCGGCCCCTTCAACTTCGTGCTCAACAACACGCCCTCGGCCCTCACCACGGCCCAGGCCAACGCCTTCATCTACACCGGCAAGACCCGCGACTTCATGAAGGAGCGCGTCCCTTCCTGGACGGCCCTCGACGCCTCGATGACCTGCAACGTCAACATCGCCGACACCTGCAACGCCTTCTACGACGGCGCTTCGATCAACTTCTACCAGGCCGGCGGCGGCTGCGCCAACACGAGCTACGCCTCCGTCATCCACCACGAATACGGCCACCACATCGTCAACCAGCTCGGTCTCTCGCAGGGCTCGTTCGGCGAGGGCTACGGCGACTGCGTGGGCATCCTGATCCAGGACTACCCGATCGTTGGCGAGGACTTCTGCGGCGCCGGCTGCCACGTCCGCACGCCCGCGACCACCATCGTTCCCACCGGCTGCGGCCAGGAAATCCACTACTGCGGCATGACGATCGGCGGCATCTGGTGGGAGATCCGCCAGAACCTCGGCGCCAAGTACGGCTCCAGCGTCGGCCTCCAGACCGCCCAGCAGCTCTTCGTGGACTGGTCGATGGACACCCTCGGCGGCAGCGGCAACGACTCCGCCGTGGCCCGCACCGCGATCGAGGTGCTCACCGTCAACGATGTGGATGGCGACATCGCCAACGGCACGCCCGACTACCAGCAGATCTGCGCTGCGTTCGGTACCCGCAGCATCTCCTGCCCGCCGATCCAGCTCATCGACTTCGCCTACCCCGACGGCGTGCCCTCCTCGGTCACACCAGATGTGGCGACCAACTTCCGTGTCAACGTCGTCCCGCTCACGGTGGCGCCGATCGCGGGCTCCGGCCAGCTCTCCTATCGCATCGATGGCGGCTCGTTCTCGACGGTCAGCATGACCCAGACCGCCCCCAACGAGTACACCGCGACCCTTCCGGGCGTGGACTGCCTCTCAAAGATCGATTTCTACGTCAGCGCCACCGCGACGGGCGGCACCGTCGTCTCCGACCCCGATCTGGCCCCGGCCGGTTCGTACCGCGCCCTGGCCTCGACCGGTTCGGTCACGACCTTCACCGACGACTTCCAGGTCGCCGGCGCCTGGACGACCGGCCCCGAGACCGCCACGACGGGCCGCTGGAACCGCATGGATCCCCAGCCCACGGCCGCTCAGCCCGGCGATGATCACACCCCCGCCCCCGGCACGATCTGCTGGGTGACGGACGGCAATGCCGGCTCCAGCATCGGTGACTTCGATGTCGATGGCGGCCAGACCGTGCTCAACTCCCCCAATCTGGACCTCTCCGCGTATGGCGACGCCACGATCAGCTTCTGGCGCTGGTACTCCAACGACCAGGGCTCGAACCCCGGCACCAAGACCTTCAAGATCGAGGTTTCCGGCAACGGCGGCACGACGTGGACCCGCGTCCGCACGGTCGGCCCGACCGGGCCCGGCACGCAGGGCGGCTGGATCTTCGATTCCTTCAGCGTGAAGGACTACGTGACTCCCTCCGCCACCGTGAAGGTGCGCTTCATCGCCGATGACCTGGGCACCGGCTCCGGCTCGATCATCGAGGCCGCCATCGATGATTTCCAGGTTGTGGGCCTCCTCTGCGACACCGCGAGCTGCCCCGCCGATCTGAACGGCGATGGCATCGTCGACTTCGCCGACTACCTCGAGTTCCTCAACCTCTACGATGCGGGCGATCTCCGCGTCGACTTCAACGGCGATGGCATCGTTGACTTCGCCGACTACCTCGAGTTCCTCAACCTCTACGATGCCGGCTGCTGAAAACAGCAACTGAGTAACGGAGTCGCGAAACACTGAAGTTGATGTGAATGCCACCCCCGGGCCCGCGCCCGGGGGTTTTTCATTTGCTCTACGCGCTCCGTATCGCTGGGTGCCGTGGTGGACGAGCCCGCGAGTCACGCGTTGTTCGTGGCCGACTGGCCTTATGCCCCCGACCGGCTCACCGCCCGCGTGGCCCCCGCGCCGATGTCGCGTCGCATCACCTTGCCGGCGAACTGGATCTTGGCGCAGCCTTCGTACGCCCGGGCCCGGGCCTCCTCCAGCGTCGCGCCCGTGCCCGTCACACCCAGCACCCGCCCGCCCGCGGTGACGAGCTTTCCGCGCTCCATCTTCGTGCCCGCGTGGTAGACCCGCACGCCCGGCACCTTCTCAGCCTCCGCGATCCCCGTGATCTCATCGCCCGATTTGGGCTTCTCCGGGTATCCCTTCGCCGCCAGCACGATGCAGCAGGCCGCCCCCTCGTGCCACTCGACCTCGATCTCGCCGAGCCGGCCCGTCGCCGAGGCGATCATGATCTCCAGCAGATCGGTCTTGAGCAGCGACATCAGCGGCTGGCACTCGGGGTCGCCGAAGCGGACGTTGAACTCGAGGACCTTGGGCCCGGCGTGCGTGAGCATGATCCCGGCGTACATCACGCCGCGGTACTCGATGCCATCGCGCCGCAGCGCATCGACGGTCGGCACCAGCACCTCGCGCTCGATGTGCGCGAGAGTGGTGTCATCCAGCAGCGGCGCCGGGCAGTAGGCCCCCATGCCGCCGGTGTTCGGCCCGGTGTCGTTGTCGCCCAGCCGCTTGTGGTCCTGGCAGGTGGGCAGCATCAGGATGTTGCGGCCATCGACGATCGCCAGCACCGAGACCTCCGGGCCAGTCAGCCGCTCCTCGACCACGATCTGCCGCCCGGCTTCGCCGAAGATCTTGCGCACCATGATCGAGTCGATCGCGTTGAACGCTTCGGCGATCGAGCCGGGCACGATCACGCCCTTGCCCTTGGCCAGGCCCGACGCCTTGATCACCGGCAGGTCGGGCCGAGCCGCCTTGTACGCCGCGGCCACCTCCCGGGCCTCGGCCGTGCGCCGTTCGATGAACTTCCGCCGGATCGCGGGGTCGGTGTACCGGGCCGCCTCCTCGAACAGCGTATTCAGCACCGGGTCATCCTGCTCCCGCGTCTCGCAGTAGAACCGCGCCGCCTCGGGATCACCGAACACCCGGGCCTCGCCCGTCGGGATGGATGCCGATCGCATCAACTGCTTGGCCCAGGCCTTGTCGGCCTCCAGCCGGGCCGCATCCGCGGTAGGCCCGAACACCAGCCGCCCGGGCGCGGCGAGCTTGTCGGCAAACCCTTGCGCCAGCGGCTCCTCCGGGCCGACGATCACCAGCCCGATCGACTGCTTCTCGCAGAACTGCTGGAGGCGGTAGATCTCCCGCGCCGAGACGGGCACATCCACGGCCCGGCCCAGCGACGCCAGGCCCGGGTTCTCCGGGTGGGTGATCCAGAGCTGCCCGAGGCGCGGCGATTCGGAGATCTTGCGGGCGATGGCGTGCTCGCGGCCGCCGCTTCCGATGAGCAGAACGTTGATCGTTTCGGGCATGGCCGATCATACGCGCCGGGCTCCCGACCACCGCTCGCGCGGGCCTGCGGCTCGGAGAGCACGTCGTGAGCGAGGTCCCGGGGGCGAATGCGGCAGGCAGGCGCCTCATATCGCCCCGTGCGCCCACGGGCGGGTTGACCTCCCGATGAACTCAGCCTACGACTACGCATAGATTGCGGGGTAGAGCAGTCCGGTAGCTCGTCGGGCTCATAACCCGGAGGTCGCAGGTTCAAATCCTGCCCCCGCTATT
>JADLFW010000006.1 GCA_020849615.1 Phycisphaerales bacterium | reverse complement strand
GCCGCGAAGCGGCGACCGCTCCCAGCCCGGGGCGTCAGCCCCGGGTCACGACGAACCCGACCACCCGAGCCGCGAAGCGGCGCCACCTCAACACCGCCCGCCCGTTCACCGCCCGCGCAGCGCCACCTGCCGCCCGGCGCCGCGATGGCGTGGTGCACGTCCCCATCGCGCTCCCCTTCAATACCCGTACTTCTTCAACGCCGCCCCGAACCGCGCATCGAACTGCGCATCCAGCTCCGGGCCCGCGCCGGGCACATTTCCCGCCAGCATCCGCCCCGTCTTGCCCTTGTTGACGAACGTCCTCACCTTGTTGGGGTCACCCGGCTTCTGGAACAGCCCATCCGCGAGACTCTTGCCCTGGTCCTGCTCCTCCAGCTCGCGCATCCGCTCGAACGAGGCATTCGCGATCGCCGCTTCGATCCGCTCCGCCGCGGGCTCCACCCCCAGCACCCGCGCCATCTCCGCCAGCGGCCCGCGCGGGTCCTTCACCAGGTCCTCGTACCTCACCACGATGTGCGGCCAGCGCGGCCGGGCCAGCCACGCATCCGCGTGCTGCTCCCACCACCCGAACCCGTACTTGTTCCACACGATGTCGCCGCCGTTCTTGATGAACGACATCGCGTAGTGCAGCTCGTTGAGCTGCATCCCGGAGCGCTGGTGGATGTTGATCCCGCTCAGCAGCACATCCTTCGGGTGCCGCATGATGTAGATGAACGCCCTCGTCCGGCCGATCAGCGGGTGCCGCGGCACCGGCAGCGCGTGCGTCTTGATGATCATCCGCTCGCCGGGCCCGGCCTTCTCGAGCGCGGGCCTGATCTCCGCGCCCCGGTGCAGGTTCGGGATCGCCCGCCCCACATCCATCGCCGCCCCGATCGGCCCGTGCAGGAACGCGTACAGCAGGAACCGCACCCACGTGTTCCCACTCCGCGGGTACGACGCGATCCACACGACATCGACGGGCTTGCTCAGCAGTTCCTGCATCTCGACCCCGGTTGCCGCGGAAGCGTACGCCCGGGCCCGCCCGCTCACTCGATCCCCATCACGCCGACCCCCACCGCCGAGGTGCGCGTCTTGCTCGCCCCCGTCAGCGGCCGGCACAGCCAGTTGCTCGAACGCTTGTACCGCCCGCTCAGGAACGAGCCGTCATCAACAATCCGGTCGAACGGCAGCCACTGCGCCGGCACGCTGCCCGCGGCGTATACCGCGACGCCCGAGTAGCTCGGCTTGGACGGGCCGATCCAGTCCCAGCGCCCGCCGATCGGCACCGGCATGTCCCACGCCTGCTGGCCGATGTACCCATCCAGCTCCGTCATGTACGCCCCCGGCGTCGCCGGGTCGGGCGGGAACCCGTCGTGCTCATCCCGGTAGATCAGGATCGACTTCTCGAAGAGGATGTACGACTGCTGCGTCGCCGCCGCCGCCGAGCGCAGCGAGATGATGCCCAGCCGCGGGATCGCGATCGCGCTGATGATCCCGATGATCACCACCACCATCACCAGCTCCACGAGGCTGAACCCCGGGGCGCCCGGGCCGCGCCGGGCCCGGAAAAATGACTTCGCACGCGTACCCACGACCCTTCAGCATCGGGCCGAACCCGCCCCGGCATGGGCCCGGCGCATCAATAACCGGCCGGGCCGGTCCGGGAACAACGCCGGACCGAACAAACCACGCGGCCACAGTCCGAGTAGAACACCGGAATCAGGCAAACACCCGATCCGCCCCTGCCGGGCCCGCGGAGCCGGGCCGTGGATTGGCGTCGTGACCTGGGTCCGGCTCAATACCCGGCCTTCTTGTCCACCACGTTCAGCAACGGCTCCCCCGCGGCGAAGCGGCGGATGTTTTCCTCGAACAGCTCGAAGATGCGCTCATCGGTGAGCTCGGCATCGGCGGCGACGTGCGGCGTGATGATAATGTTGGGCGCCTTCCAGAGCGGGTGGTCCGCGGGCAGGGGCTCGGGGTCGGTGACATCCAGCCCGGCGCCGGCGAGCCGGCCCGACTTGAGCGCCGCGATCAGCGCATCGGTGTTCACCACCTTGCCCCGCGCGATGTTGATGAGGATCGCGCCGGGCTTCATCGCCTCGAGGGCCTTGGCGTCGAAGAGCCCCTCGGTCTCGGCGGTCAGCGGGACGCAGATGACGACGACATCGGCCTCGGGGAGCATGGCGAGGAGGTCGGCGGAGTGGCCGGTGCGCTCGACGAAGTCGGGCGAGGGGGCATCGGTGCGCCGCGTGGCGATGACCTTCATGCCGAACGCGTGGGCGCGCTTGCCGACCTCGGTCCCGATGCCGCCCAGCCCGGCGATGAGCATGGTGCGCCCCTGCAGCGCCACGGAGGGCGCGGGGGGCGCTTCGCGCGACCACCGGGCCTGCTCCTGCGCGTGCTCGTAGAACCGCAGGTTGCGGGTGAAGGTGAGCAGCATCGCCATCACGTGGTCGGCGATGGCCGGGCCGTGGGCAGCGCGGCTGTTGGTGAGCACGATGCGATCGGCGGTCCGCAGCGGCTCGATCGCCACCAGCCGGTCGACTCCCGCGCTCAGCGAGTGCACCCACACCAGGTCGGGGGCCTTGGCGAGCAGTTCCGGGGTCAACAGCCGGGCGTCGATGGCGCTGGCGTGGGCGGCGAACTCGAGCGCGGTCTGGCGCGTCAGCCCGGCCTTGATTTCCACGTTGGGCGCGCCCGCGGCCAGCCGGGCCAGCAGCTGGGGCGAGAGTTCCCCGGCCAGCAGGGTCAGCTTCGGGCGCTGGTCGGGCGGAGTGCCGGGCGGGATCGGCAGCGCGATCACGCCCTCCCGCGCGTTGGCGGAGGGCGCCGCTTCCCGCGGCTGACCCGCGGCAAGAAGGGGGATGATCAGCCAGGCAACAGCACTGAGAACCATTCGCATTGGTCCAGCATACCGGTGGGGCGCTGCGGGCGTGAGCGCGGATTCACCGTGGCTTCACGCGGAGGACGGGGGACGGCCCGGCTCTTGGCCCGGCCCGGCGGGGCGGTACACTTCCCCACAGCGTCCAGGCCCGAGGACGAGGGGTTGCTTGAAGTCGGGCGAGTTCAACACGACAAGGAGAAACAGGAATGAAGAAGCTCATGGCGGCGTTGGTGGCGGCGGCCGGACTCGCGATGGTCGGCTGCTCGACGGAGCCCAAGACCGAGGCCGAGAAATCAACGCTCACTTCCGAGAGTTCGGCGGCGATGCAGTCGTTCAAGAACGCCGACTCGTCGCTGCAGAGCCTGCTCGACAGGTCGATCGGGTACGCGGTGTTCCCCAGCGTGGGCAAGGGCGGGTTCATCGTCGGCGGCGCGTACGGGCGCGGCGAGGTCTTCGAGAAGGGCAGGAAGATCGGCTTCGCCGACCTGACCAAGGGCTCGGTGGGCCTGCAGGCGGGCGCGCAGACGTTCGATGAGCTGATCGTGTTCATGACGCAGGAGCAGATGGACAAGTTCAAGGCGGGCAAGTTCTCGCTGAGCGCCGATGCCTCCGCCGTGGCGATCAAGTCCGGCGCTGCGGGCGCTTCGGACTATTCGAAGGGCGTCATCATCTTCACGCAGACCAAGGGCGGCCTGATGGCCGAGGCCTCGGTCGGCGGCCAGGGCTTCAGCTACAAGCCCCTCTGAGTGAGCTCCTGATCGGCTGACCACAGGCCCGCGCCCGTGCGCGGGCCTTTTTCGTGCGCCGGATCACTTCCAGCCGACCAGCAGCTCGGGGTTCTCGATCCAGGCGGCGAAATAGGGCGCGGCCGCGCCGTCGCGCATCATCACGATCGCGAACGGGCCATCGCAGACCATCGACCTTGCCCGGTTGACCGGCATCGCGGAGGTCTCGCCCATGACGGCCTCGCTCTTGAGGACCGCGCCCGTCTCATCGAGGCGGAAGCGGATGTTCTGGATGGCCTCGTCGATCCGACCCGTCACCTTTGATCCCGAGATGTCCAGGCCCGTCAGCTCGGTGTAGCGGCGGGTGATGTCGAAGTTGAAGAGCGGGATGATGAGGGTGTCCCGGTCATCGAACGCGGGTT
Source organism: Phycisphaerales bacterium (assembly GCA_020849615.1). GTDB lineage: Bacteria > Planctomycetota > Phycisphaerae > Phycisphaerales > UBA1924 > JADLFW01. The sequence goes on along the minus strand of JADLFW010000006.1, from coordinate 137,843 downwards.
TTTCGGGTGCATCGAGGGTGGAGGTGATCGCGGCGACGGTGTCGGCGAGGGTCGGGCCCGGCTCAGCGCGGGCGATGATGAGGCGGTCGCCGGAACTCTGGTTCAGGAGCTCGACCGTCCACTGCGTCGGCGACTGGTAGCTGTGGATGATGATCTGCCGGGCGATCTCGGCCCGGCCCTGGACCGCGTGGTCGGGCCAGAGGCCGAAAGCGCGGGTCGGGGCGCCCTCGAATTCGAACGGCGTTTCACGGCGGATGAAGGGGTGCTCGAAGGCGAGGTTCTTGAAGAGGTAGGCATAGGCGAGGATGGAATCATCGGGCACCGAAGACGGCAGCAGGTCGGGCGAAGCGGCGCCGTTGAACTTGTCCTGGAGCTGGCCGGTGATGCGAGCGAGGATGCCATCCCGGCCGAAGCCCGCAAGGGCGACATAGGAGCGATCATCGAGATCGGCGCGGGATTCGCGGGCGTTGTTGAGGCGCAGCGCGAGGGGCGGATCGCCCTCGACGCGGAGGGGTTCACCCATCACGGGCTTGAGTTCGTTCCAGGCGAGCTGGAGGGTGGAGCACCAGATGATGGACCGGCCCGGCGCGTGGGGTTCATCCGGCGTGCCGGCGATCGTGCTCTGCTTCAACTGCCGGGCCGCATCCTGGATCACCAGATCGGGCTTGCCCGCGATCTGGTTATGGGAGGGCGGCTCGATCAGCCCGGCGGCAGCGGCGAGAACCGCGGCGGCGGGAAGGCAGACGGCGACAGTACGGCGTGCGGATCGGTTCATTGGTGGGCCTCCTGTCCTGCTATCGATGCGCGGGCGGGGCGCGGGTTCCGCGGCGATACACGGCGGTGACAATGGCCCGGCGAGCGCGGGCCTGTTCACGCGCCCAGCCGGGCCAGGGCTTCGACATCGAGCGGGCGGGTGTACATGGCGAGGGAGCCATCGGGGCTCCGCGGCCATTCATCGGGCGGGCGGTCGGTGTAGAGCTCGACGCCGTTGCCATCGGGGTCGCGGAGGTAGAGGGCTTCGCTGACGCCGTGGTCGGCTGCGCCATCGAGGGGGATGCGGGCGGCGATGAGGCGGCGGAGGGCATCGGCGAGGGCAGCGCGGGTGGGGTAGAGGATGGCGAGGTGGTAGAGGCCGGTGGTGCCGGGGGCGGGCGCAGGCCCGGCTGCGCTTTCCCAGGTGTTGAGACCGATGTGGTGGTGGTATCCGCCGGCGGAGAGGAAGGCTGCGCTTGTGCCCATGCGCTGGGTGATCTGGAAGCCGAGGATGTCGTGGTAGAAGCGGATGGCCCGGTCGAGGTCGGCGACCTTGAGGTGGATGTGGCCGATGCGGACGGCGGGGTCGATGGTGACTGGGGTGGGTGGCATCGGATGACTTTAGAGGCGGCGCGGGGCTGGGCGCGGAAGATGCGGGAGCAGCGCTGCGTTCGGCGGCGCCGGCCCGCGCCGGGCGCGGTGAGCTCGAGGATGGCGATGGCGGCCCGGCGCTGGATGATGGGGTCGGGATGGGAGAGGTGCTGCTGGAGGGTGGCGAGCGCGGCGAAGCGGGCCTCGATGGAGCGGCGCTGGCCCGGATCGGCGTCGAGCATGGGGCCGACGGTACCGGGAGATTGCGCGGATTCAAGGGGGTTGGCGCGCATGACCGGAACATTGCGCGCAGATGTGGTCGATGCGCGCGGAATTCAAGAGAACGCGGAGGTCGCGGAGGGGAGCGGGCGGAGACGCGGAGAGGAGAAGTGAACGCAGAGGGCGCAGAGGACGCAGGGGGGGGGAGCTGGCGCGGGGGCTCCATCAGCGCCGCGACCGCCGGGGATGCGGTCACGGGGGACGGTTCATCGAACGATTGCGGAAACCGAACGTGGCGGAGCCGCGGCGCTCGCCGCGTCTCCACCACGGCACCCGGCGGATGAACTCCGCACGGGCGGACAAGCCGCCCGTGGCACGAAAAGAGGGGGACCAGTGCCGTCCCCCGCCAGTGCCACCTGCCGCGGAGCAGGTGGGGGGGTGGCGGTCACGGGCACGCTTCATCGAACGACTGCGGAAACCGAACGTGGCGGAGCCGCGGCGATCGCCGCGTCTCCACCACGGCACCCGGCACCCGGCACGAAAGGAGGAAGACCAGTACCACCAGCCGTCGTCGGAAGCCGGTGCCACCCGGCCCACCCGCCGGAGCTATCCTCGTTTACCAATCATACATCGATCCACTCTGCTGCGGTATCGCGCAAAAAGTCTAGGCAATCGTGTTTATCTTTCCCCAACACAATATCTGAACCTATCAAGTTTCTGATACGACGCTGCTCACCATCTTCCAGTCCGTACGCCGTGGAGGACACCGAACAGCTATCCCCAATGCCCTGAGCACCAAGTCGTTTGATATTTACGCAATCAAAGCCAAAACCCAAGAAAACTATACGCGATGCTTTGGCGATCGCGTTGCGGCAACGCACTACGCTGTCATCCGCCACAGCATCCCGCTCAGTAGTCATCAGCCTAATACCAGTTGCCGAGTGCATGACAGTTCGAATATTTACCTCAAAGTTGATATCATATCTTTCCGCAAAGATTTTCTCATAATCAAATAATAGAGAACCATATACATGAACAATCGGTATTTTGCTTGCTAAGTTCCAGGCATCGGCATGCGTTCGATTGAGGGCATAACGAATCATGTGGTAAAAAGCAAAATACAATAAGCGATCATAGTTAAAGGTAATAAACGTGACACTTCCGTCGGTCAGCTGTTCCGGCCTTCTCAGCAACCTCTGTATAAGCCAGGAGTGCCAGTGGTCGGCCGCAGTTCGCTTCCACAATACATCGCGCTCGAGCAACAACAGCCGCTTGGCGATGCAGAACTTTCCATACTCACTCCACTGCGGGTTGAGCTCGAGAAAACGGTCTACCGAACCTAACCCGGCGTGCTTTAGCGCCGTCGAAAACTGTTTGGCCTTCTCGTGTGCGACCGAACGAAGATGCTGCTGCCTATCTCTGAACGTGTCCCGAGGATCCTGCTCCCACATTAACGGCGGCGTCGCGATTATTTCATCGTACAACTGCTTGGCCGTAGGTAGCTTGAACGGAGGAGCAGCGCTTGCACCCGCACCAATAACAAACACCGTTTGATTCCCCGCAGATCGGTTGTGAGGCTTTGAAGACATCCTAAAAAGTATATCAATCCCCCTGATCCAGCACGGCCATGAAGGCCTCCTGCGGGATGGTGACGGAGCCCACGGCCTTCATGCGTTTCTTGCCTTCCTTCTGCTTCTCGAGCAGCTTGCGCTTGCGGGAGACATCGCCGCCGTAGCACTTGGCGAGGACGTTCTTGCGGAAGGCCTTGATGGTCTCGCGGGCGACGACCTTGCCGCCGATCGCGGCCTGGAGGGGGATCTCGAACTGGTGCTTGGGGATCTGTTCCTTGAGGCGGGTGATGAGGCCGCGGCCGCGGAACTCGGCCTTGTCGCGGTGGACGATCGTGGCTAAGGCTTCGACCGGATCGCCGTTGATGAGGATGTCGAGCTTGATGAGGTTGTCGGGCTTGTAGCTGATGACCTCGTAGTCCATGGTGCCGTAGCCGCTGGTGAGGCCCTTCATCTTGTCGAAGAAGTCGTAGATGATCTCGGCGAGGGGGATCTCGAACTGGAGCATCTCGCGGGAGGCGGAGATGAACTGCTGGGATTTGTAGGTGCCGCGGCGGTCGAGGCAGAGCTTCATGATGTCGCCGATGTATTCCTTCGGCGTCATGATCTCGACGCGGCAGAGGGGTTCGCGGATCTCCTCGATGTGGCCCATGTCGGGGAGGTCGGCGGGGTTGTGGACCTCGAGGAGCTGGAAGTGGTCGGGAACGTTGGTGCGGAAGGGGCTGGCGGGGTCGACGGGGCGGAGGGCCTGGCCGCCCGCGCCGGTGACGGTGTCCTTGCCGCGGACCAGGACGTGGTAGGAGACGGTGGGCGCGGTCTGGATGATCTCGACGCCGCCCTCGCGCTCGAGTCGCTCCTGGATGATGTCCATGTGGAGCAGGCCGAGGAAGCCGCAGCGGAAGCCGAAGCCCAGGGCCTCGGAGTGGACGGGGGCGAAGGTAAAGGAGGAGTCGTTGAGGGAGAGCTTCTCGATGGCATCGCGGAGGTCTTCGAAGTCGGTGGATTCGCCTTCCTCGCTGGTGGCGGGGTAGAAATCGCAGAAGACCATCTGGCGCGGGGGCTGGTAGCCCGGCAGGGCTTCGGTGGCGGGGTCCTGCTCCAGCGTGATGGTGTCGCCGATGCGGACGTCTTTCAGTGACCTGATCGCCGCGACGATGTAGGCGGTTTCGCCCGGCCCGATCTCGCCGTGGGGGAGTCGGTAGGGCTTGGGGTTCATCTTGCCGATCTCGGTGACGAGGAAGGAGCGGCCGATGCCCATCATGCGGATCTTGTCGCCGACCTTGAGCTTTCCATCGAAGACACGGGCGTAGACGATGACGCCGCGGTAGTCGTCGTAGACGGCATCGAAGATGAGGGCGCGGAGCTGGGGGACGACCTGCGTGCGGGGGGCGGGGAACTTCTCGCAGATGGCGGCGAGGAGTTCCTTGATCCCCTGGCCCGTCTTGGCGGAGACCAGGAGGCAGTCTTCGGCGGTGAAGCCGAGTGTCTGCTCGATCTCATCGGCGACTTCATCGGTGCGGGCGCTAGGCAGGTCGATCTTGTTGATGACGGGGATGATGTGGAGGTTTTCGTTGATGGCGAGGTAGGCGTTGACGAGGGTCTGGGCCTGGACGCCCTGGGTGGCATCGACGACGAGGATGGCGCCTTCGCAGGCCTTGAGGGCGCGGGAGACTTCGTAGTTGAAGTCGACGTGGCCCGGCGTGTCGATGAAGTTGAGCATGTGGAGGTCGCCGTGGTCTTCGGGGGCGGCCTTTCTGCCGGGGGCGGGCCTGTGGAGATCGGGGTTGCTGTCGTCGATGGGGGCCTCGTAGTCGGTCTCGAGGTCATCGGTCTTGGCGCCGGGCTTGTGGTGGTGGAAGACGGTGACGGCGGAGGCCTTGATGGTGATGCCGCGTTCGCGCTCGATGTCCATGGAGTCGAGGATCTGCTCGCGGGCCTCGCGTGCGGAGACGGCGTTGGTGGCCTGGAGGAGGCGGTCGGCGAGGGTGGATTTGCCGTGGTCGATGTGGGCGATGATGGAGAAGTTGCGGATGAACTGCCGCGGGAGCGCGTGCGGGTTGGACGAGGGTTCGGGCATGGTTGGGGGATGGTAGGAATGGCCCGGCGGGAAAGCGGGCGGCGGGGCTGGTCGGGTGCCTCGGGGGCGGAAAAACAACGGGCCCGGTCGCGGTTTCCGCGCGGCCGGGCCCAGGAGAGAGGGAGTCAGTTGAGAATCACTACGGGCTGAATCAGGATGTGTTCGTCGGAAGGGATGCGGCTTGGGGGGCTGAGAGCTTGCAGGCAGGCAGAGTAATTTGGTTGCGGCGCCGGTCGGAAGGGGAGTGTGGTCAGCGGCGGCGGCGGGTCGCGAGGAGGCCCGGCAGTCCGAGGATGGGGAGGGCGCCGGGGGCGGGGATGGCGGTGAACTCGAGTTTGATGTCGTAGGAGACACCGGCCTGATAGGAGGAACTGGGACCGGTCGTGATCGCCGCGACGCTGGCGTAGGTCTCAAAGGTGTATTGCCCGGGCGCCAGCACGCCGCTCTCCTCAAAGAAGCGCGAGCCGGGCAGGGGATCGGACAGCGAACCTGCGATCCACAGTTCACCGGGACTCACGTAGAAGCGGACGCCGACGATCGAGGTGAGCCAGCCGGGCCCGGCCGCGGTGATCTGGTCGGTCGAGATGGATCCGGTGAATCGGAACGTGACGGGCTCGGTGACTGTGAAGTACGCGTCGGCGAAGGAGGTCGCCGTGGCCTGGATCGGCGACGTCAGCGTGGTGCTTTCGGAGAGCGCGCGGGCCGAGCCCTTGAGCTGAATGTAATCGACGGGCCCGGATGGAACGAAGTACTTATCGCTGTACGTGTATGCGACGGTGAAGCGGTTGTCGCCGACCGCGCCGCGCTCCGCGCTGGCGCCGCCACCGAAACTGCCGGGCACGGTCCTTTCATCGGACTTCATCGAAGTCGTCGGATCAGAGGTTGGGAAGCTCTTGCCGATGTAGCTGCCCGATGCGGAGGTGCTTATCGGAGTGACTCCGGGGGTGGCGAGCAGCGAGGGGCTCGCGACGGCGGCCAATAGCACAGCGGTGATCGCGTTGATCGACTTCACGGTTGACCTCCGATGGTTCCGGCGTGGGCGAAGCCGTTCGTGCGGCCCGGCCTCATCACCTTGGCAATATCGCGGTACCGCCATCGGGCCGGGCGGTTGCGAGCTGCAGCCGGAACTCATCAGGGGATTCTGCCCCTAATTCCTTGAGCGTCGCGTGCGCATCGGGCGGTGATGAGTGCGGGGGAGGGGTTGCGGCGGGGACGTTCAGCTTGCGCGATCTCGGCCCGGCATCCCAGGCGCGGACCGCGCGTATGGCGCGGGCCTGAGCGGCGGCGACGCGGCGCTGGAGGCGGCGGCGGGCGGGGGTGGGCTTGTCATCCTGATCGAGCGCCGGGAGGGAATCGAGGGTGATGCGGAGGTCGTTCCACTGGCCGAGCGTGTCCTGGAGGCGGGCGAGGGCTTTGAGCTGGGCCGCGGGGGTGATGGGGCGGTGTAGCCCGGCTTTGTGCTGAGGCCCGGCGAGCTCGATGGTGTAGCGGAGACGTTTGAGGGCTCTGCGGAGGCGGTGGAGGTGTGGGGGGTCGTTGAGGTCGGCGTGGGCGAGGGCGGTGCACTCAGCGCGGGTGGTGCGGAGGGCGCGGGCCGCGAGTTCATCGAAGGCTGGCCCGGCGGCGGCGAGGTGAGATTCGGCGCGCTTCAGGGCATCGGCGAGCCGGGCCCGGCGTCGCTTGGCGGTCTTCCGGAGGCGGTTGAGGTCATCATCGTGGCGGGAGTTGAGGCTGGAGATGATGCGGCGGGCGGATTTGTCGAGCGGCTTGAGTTCCTGCTTGATGAGGTTGATGCGGATGTGGGTGTCGCGGGCCCGGCCGGCGGCGCGGCGGAGCTTGCGGAGGGGATCGGTGAGGGCGGAGGTGAGGTCGGGGGTGAGGCGGGGCTCGAGGATGAGGGCAGCGCACTGGGCCCGGCGGGTGGCGATGCGGAGCTGGTGGATGCGTTTGGGGGAGGCGATGAGGCGGCGTGCGGGGCGGGTGAGGCGCAGGCAATCGCGGATGGTGCGGCGGAGGAGGTCCGGGCCCGGGTCGGGCTTGCGGGGCTTGATGGGCGCGCGTGCCACGATGGGCAATTGTAGTGGCGGGCGAGGAGGTTGCGATGGACAAAGCGCGGGCCCGCGCGGGATTTGGGCGCGGCGGGGACCCTTACAGAACGCTGCTGACGGCGATAATGATGGCGAATAGGGCGAGCACGAAGAGCGGGATGACGACGAGGGCGATGATGAGGCGGCGGCGGAAGTCGCGGCGGCGGGCATCGTCGATGATGTCGCGGCAGGCGGCGGCGGCGACCTGGGGCTCGCGTGCGCCGGCGGCGGCGTGCTCGAGGTCTTCGAGGAGAGTGAGGGCGAAGGGGCGGGCGAGCTTGTGCGTGCGGCGGGGGTGTTCGATCGAGAGGGCGCTGTTGATGCGGCCGCGGTCGAAGTCGAGGTGGAGGCGCATCTGCAGTTTGCGGAAAAGCGGGGAGTAGGAGGGCTTGCGTGGGCCGCGGGCCCAGCTGCGGCGGATGAGCGCCGGCCCGGCGGCGGAGGTTGTGGAGGAGTCGGCGGCGGGGTCGGCGGCGGCGAAGCCGAGGGAGGCGAGGAAGGCATCGGCGCGGGAGAAGGCCTCGGGGGCGTCGAGGGTGGTGATGAAGGTGTGTTCGGCGATCACGGGAATGACTCCGGGTAGTACTCGCTGAGGACGACGAGGGCGTTGTGGGTGAAGTGCATCAGCATGCCGGGGTAGAGGGACCCCGAGAAGCTGCGCAGCAGGCCCAGCGCGAGGCCGATGATGAACAGGTGCGGGATGGAGACCGGGCTGAGGTGGAGGATGGCGAAGAGCAGGGCGGTGACGATGAGGGCCTCGCGGCTCTCGAGCACGGAGCGCATCGAGGAGCCGATGAGCCCGCGGAAGGCGAGTTCTTCGAACACGCCGGGGAAGACGGCGATCATGACGAGGGGGACCCAGCCGGGGTACCCGGCTTCGACGTAGGCGGTTGTGTAGGACTCGGATTCCAGATCGAAGGCGCGGCTGAAGAAGCCGGTGAAGGATGAGGCCAGCATGTAGGTGCCGCCCGCGGTGATGACGGCGAGGGGGTAGAAGGCGGGGTGGCCCGCGCGGGAGAGGGCGGGGCGGAGGAGGGCCCGGCCCGGGATGCAGGCGGCGAGCGTGATGAGGGCGAAGAGCGCGGAGGCGGCGATGTCGATGGCGGTTTCCTGGCGGGGCGGGGCATCGGGCCCGCCGGCGGCGATGTAGAGAATGGTCGCCATGGCGGAGACGCCGAGGAGGGCGAAGTAGAGGCGGAGGGCGAGGCGCAGCGGGCGCTGCTGCGGTGACAGGCCCGGCTCGGCGGCGGATGTGGCGATGGAGGCGAGGCAGGGGCAGGCGGCGTCTTGGGCGAGCGGGCGGCCGCAGGCGGTGCAGAAGCGCGGGCCGGGGGAGGGGGTAGGTCCGGGGACGGGGGTGGGGGCGGGCGCGGTGTCAGGCATGGCTGGGCGCCGACTGCGCGATGTGCTTCTTGAGCTGGCGGTGGCGGACACCGGCGGAGACGGCCTTGGCGAGCACGATGATGATGAAGACCTTGATGATGGCGCCCTGGATGATGGTCGCGGGAGAGGCGAGGGCATCGCCGACGACGAGGGTGGCGTAGAGGACCAGGCCGACGATCGAGGCGGGGAGCGGGTTACGGCCCGCCCAGAACCCCAGGATGAGGAAGAGGAGGCCGACGACGCCGACGGCGGCGCCCAGGACGAGCAGGCCGTTGCTGCGGCCCGTGGCATCGGAAGCGCCGAGCGCGGTGAGGGCGCCGGCGAAGAGGAGTTGCAGGATGGCGAGGAAGAAGAGGATGTTGCGTGCGGTGCGGGCCCGGCGGTGGAGTTCATCGAGCTGCAGGGCCCGGCCCGACTCGGAGGTGGCGAAGTCCTTCTCGCCGATGATGACGGGGCGGGTTGGGAGGGCGGAGGGGAGGGCCTTGCCGCAGGCGCCGCAGAAGCGGCTTTCGGGGGGGTTGGGGGCGCTGCAGTGCGGGCACTGAACGTTCATGACATGAGCTTCCGGTGTTGCGGGCGGAGGATGGCGGGCCATGATAACAGCGCGCCGGCCCGGGCCGGGGGGCTGGTGCGCGGGCGGGTGGCGCGGGGCTATCGGCTCGGCCCGTCGAACCAGACGAGCTTCCAGTTGCCATCCTCGAAGGTGATATCCATGCAGGTCCAGGCGAGGTCGCGGGCGCCGGCGCCGCTGACTTCGAGGCGGGTGACCTTGTCGGCGAGGCTGCGGACGTAGATGCCGGGGGTGTATTCGCCCATGGGCATCTGGTCGAAGAGTTTCTTGATGTCGGCGCGGCGTTTTTTGAGGGTGTTGAAGGCCTCGATGGGCTGGAGGCCGCGGCGGTAGTACTCATCGCGGGTGCGCTGGGCGAGGAGCTGCTCGACGAAGAGGTCGCCTTCATCTTCCTGGAGGGTGTTGTAGATGTGGATCATGAGGTGCCGGCCCGTGCGGCTGACGAGGGTCGTGGTGCCGTCGGGGTTGTCGATGACGATGTTGTCATCGGTGACGGCGTCGGGGGGGATGGCGCCCTGGACCCTCGGCCCGGTGACCTGGCGGCCCGTCTCGACGCCGGGGAGTCCGGCGAGCATGGGGCGGTCGTAGATGACGTGCTCTTCGCAGGCTGGCAAGAGCCAAATAGCAAATAGCAAATGGCAGATAGCAAATGAGGACGTACGGGGGCCTCTGATTTGCGAATTGCCATTTGCCATTTGCTATTTCTCGCCCCGAACGGGCTCGGTGTCGGGGGTGTTGCGGCCGCGGCGCCAGAGGTCGTGGAGGTGGAAGGCGTCGAGGGGTTCGGGGAAGTCGCGGCGGAGGTGGGCGCCGCGGGATTCTTCGCGCCAGGCGGCGGAGCGGGCGACAAGGGCGCCGACGAGGAGGAGGTTCTGGGTTTCCCAGCCGAAGGGGTCATCGAAGATCTTGTCGAGGGTGTAGCGGCCCCAGAAGTCGAGCATGTCGATGACATCGAGGAGGCGCGGGCCGGAGCGCTGGATGCCGACGTTCTTCCACATGGCCGAGCGGAGGCTGGAGCGCACATCGGAGAGGTCGAGCTCGCCGTGGTCGGAGGGGCGGATGTCGCTGACGATGGGGACGGGGGCGGGGCGGGCGGAGCGTGAGCCGTTCCAGGGGCTGCCGCCGGCGCTCATCTCGCGGGCGGTGCGGCCCGCGATCTCGCCGAGGACGAGGCCTTCGAGGAGGGAGTTGCTGGCGAGGCGGTTGGCGCCGTGGAGGCCGGAGGCGGCGGCCTCGCCGACGGCGTACAGGCCCGGCACGCTGGTGCGGCCGGAGGCGTCGGTGCGGACGCCGCCGATCATGTAGTGGGCGGCGGGGTGGATGGGGATGAGGTCTTTGGCGGGGTCGAGCTCGAAGCGTTTGAGGAGAGCGGCGATGCCGGGGAAGCGGTCGCCGAAGGCCTTGAGGTGGCGGCAGTCGAGCATGATGGGCTGGCCCGCCTGCTTGGCCATCTGGGCGACGATGGCCTGGCTGACGATATCGCGGGGGGCGAGTTCGGCGAGGGGGTGGACATCGAGCATGAAGCGGTGGCCGGAGTCGTCGAGGAGGTGGGCGCCCTCGCCGCGGACGGCCTCGCTGATGAGGGAGCGGGAGGCGCCGGGGAGGTAGAGGGTGGTGGGGTGGAACTGGACGAAGGCCATGTCGGCAAGGGCGGCGCCGGCGCGGTAGGCCATGGCGAGGCCATCGGCGGTGGCGAGGGGCGGGTTGGTGGTTTCGCGGTAGAGGACACCGGCGCCGCCGGAGGCGAGGATGGTGGCCTTGGCCCAGATCATCTGGAGGCCGTAGCGCGGGTGGTGGGTGATGGCGCCCATGACGGGGGAGCCGGGCTCATCGGAAGGGGTGATGAGGTCGAGGGCGAAGCAGTTCTCGAAGAGGCGGAGGCTGTGCTCGCCCTCGGCGGCCTTGAGGCGGATGCGTTCGAGGAGGCAGCGCTGGACCTCCCGGCCCGTCGCATCACCGCCGGCGTGGACGATTCGGGAGGCGGCGTGGCCGCCCTCGCGGCCGAGGGCGAGCTCGCGGCCGCGGCGGTCGACGTGCATGCCCCAGTCGAACATTTCCTGGATGCGGCGGGGGCCTTCGGTGACGACGAGGCGGACGACATCGGCATCGCAGAGGCCCGCGCCGGCGACGAGGGTGTCATCGGCGTGGGAATCGACGGAGTCATCGGGTTGGAGGACGGCGGCGATGCCGCCCTGGGCCCAGGCGGTGTTGGTGTTCTTGAGGTCGCCCTTGGCGAGGACGATGACCTCGCCGTGGGCGCGGGCCGCGATGGCGGCGCGCAGCCCGGCGACGCCGGCGCCGATCACGAGCGTATCGGTGAAGATCTGCGGGAGCAGGGTGGAGCGGAAGGGGATGAGGTGGCGGCGCTGGTCGAAAAGCCGGTCCATTGGGGAGAACTCTAGTCGCCGCCGGGCCTGTGCCCTGCGGGCGGGGTTTGCGAAGCATCAGGCACATGAGATGGGGCAAAAAGAACAGCGGACGCCGCGGGCGGCGTCCGCTGGGAAGGTCGGGTGGGGCGGCTTAGCGGCCGCAGCCGCAGCCGGGCCCGCAGGAGCCGGGCTGAGAGGACGGGCCGGGCTGCCGGGAGGGTGAAGCCTGCTGGGATGGGGAGACGGGGGCCGGAGCGCCCTTGGGGCGGATGTCGGGCCCGAGCATCTTGTCGAGCTTGGCCCGGAGGAACCGAGCGTGGTGCTCGAGGTGCCAGGTGCTGTAGACGAGCATGTCGCGGACGGTGATCTCGCCCTTCTCGGGGTGCATGGCCCGGCGGGCGAGCTGGTCATCGGTGATGTTGGCGAGCCACTGGGCGGTGAACTGGCGGAGGGTGTGGATGATGGCGACGAAGCCGGCGATGGAGCCGGCGGCGCCGATGGGGGTTGGGACGCCGGCGGTGTAGAGGCCGGCATCGATAAAAGCGTTCTCATCCCAGACGCTGAGGACGGGGTGGTCCTCGGCGATGGTGCGGCGCATGCGGTGGGCGAAGGACATCTCGGCATCGGCGAGGTGGCCGAGGAGGACGCGGACGGGCCAGCGGCCGACGTTGGCGGAGGGGAGGAAGGCGGTGTCGAGCTGGGCATCCTTCAGCCAGAACATGCGGCGGTCGAGGTTCTCGACGCCGCGGCGGAAGCGTGCGACCAGGGCTGCGGACGGAAGCGCGGCGATCTGCTCCACGGTTGTTCCGGTGTTACTCTCAGAACCACAGACACTTGAACCGGGTCCGGAGTGCGGATCCGACGTCGGCACGACCCCCATCGCCATGGGATTCTCCTTGTCAACAAGCCGAATCCGGCCTTCCCACCAACCATGCCACGGTTTTATGGGCCGGCACGCAATCAGCGGAAGTCATTTTCGGGGTGTGAGCTGCGGTCCAGCGACGGGAGCCGGGGCGTTTCCCGAGCGTCGCCGCGCCGGCCCGCCCCCGGGCTAGGGTTTGTGATGGCAGAAAAGACAGACACGGGGGTTCAGGATCGGCGCTTGACGCTCCGCGTCGTGACAATGCCGAGGGATACGAACCAGTACGGCACCATTTTCGGCGGGGTGATCCTGAGCTACATCGACCAGGCGGGGTTTGTGGAGGCCCGGCGGCACGGGGTGCACCGGTGGGTGACGGCGGCGATCGACCGGGTGGAGTTCAAGGCGCCGGTGCACCTGGGGGACACGGTGAACTTCTATGCCCGGACGGTGCGGGCGGGGACGAGTTCGGTGACGGTGGCGATCGAGGTGGAGGCGGAGCGGTTCACGAGCGGGGAGACGGTGGCGGTGACGGCGGCGAGCCTGACGCTGGTGGCGGTAGGGGCGGATGGGAGGCCCATCCCGTTCCGGTCACCGCCGACGGTGAGCGAGGGGGAGGGGCCGGGGGTGAAAAGCGCCCCCGGGCCGGGGCCGGGGCTGTAAACTGGCGGGGGAGCGGCGGGCGTTCGAGGGGTTCCGGGGCGGCCGAGGGCGGTCCGCCGGGGTCGGCGTTTGGCGGAAAAGGTGGTGTAGATGCAGCAGTCGACGTTCGTGACCTCCAAGCTGCACGGCCCGGCCGTGATTGTGCGCGTGGAGCGGGAGAAGGTGGGCGAGCACGAGGCGCCGGTGATCCAGAACGAGGTGGCGGCGGCGGCGGGCCCGCACGGGTGGCGGGTGGCGATGGACCTGTCGATGGTGACGCTGCTGGCGTCGGCGGGGCTGGGGGCGCTGATCACGCTGAACAAGCAGTGCAAGGCTGGGGGCGGGAGGCTGGCGCTGTTCGGGATCAGCGAGGACATCCTGGCGGTGATGAAGCTGACGCGGCTGCACACGCTGCTGACGATTTCGGCGGACCGGGATGCGGCGGTGAAGGCGGTGTCGTGAGCGCGGGCGAATCGCGAATGGCGAATCGCGAATCGGAAGCAGCGGGCGGGGACCGTCGGCATCGGCTGGCGGTGATGCTGTCGGGGTCGGGGCGGACGCTGCTGAACCTGCAGAAGGAAATCGACGCCGGGCGGCTGGACGCGCGAATCGTGCTGGTGATCGCGTCGAAGGAGTGCCTGGGCGCGGAGCGGGCGAGGGGGCTGGGGCTGACGACAATCGTGGAGCCGGGCGTGATCGCGGCCGAGCGGCTGGGGGCGCTGCTGCGGGATGCGGGCGCGGAGTGGATGGCGCTGGCGGGGTACCTCAAGCTCATCAAGATCCCGCCCGGCTTCGAGCGGCGGATCGTGAACATTCACCCGGCGCTGTTGCCGAAGTACGGGGGCGCGGGGATGCACGGGCACCACGTGCACGAGGCGGTGATCGCGGCGGGCGAGAAGGAATCCGGGTGCACGGTGCACCTGTGCGATGCGCATTTCGATTCGGGTGACATCGTTCTCCAGAAGCGGTGCCCGGTGCTGCCGGGGGATACGGCGGAAACGCTGGCGGCGCGCGTGTTCGAGCTGGAGTGCGAGGCGTATCCGGAGGCGCTGAGGAGAATCCTCAAATAGCCAAATGGCAAATTGCCAAATGGCAAATTCGGAAAGCCGAATGCCGAATGCCGGATGCCGGATGCCGGATGCCGGATGCCGGATGCCGGATGCCGGATGCCGGATGCCGGATGCCGGATGCCGGATGCCGGATGCCGGATGCCGGATGCCTACCGCTTCCGGAACGCCTCGATCGCCGCGACGGCGAGCTTGTCGCAGCGCTCGTTCTCGGGGTGTTCGTTGTGGCCGCGGATCCAGTGGAAGCGCAGCGTGTGCACCGACTTGAGGGCATCGAGCTGTTCCCAGAGGTCCTGGTTCTTGACGGGCTTCTTGTCGGCGGTCTTCCAGCCGCGGGCCTTCCAGCTCTTCATCCACTCCTTGAGGCCCTTGAGGACGTACTGGGAGTCGGAGGTGAGGTCCACGAGGGAGGGCTTCTTGAGGATCGTGAGGCCTTCGATGACGGCCCGGAGCTCCATGCGGTTGTTGGTGGTCTGCGCTTCGCCGCCCGAGCCTTCGATCTCCTTGCCGGTGGCGGGGTGGCGGAGGATGTAGGCCCAGCCGCCCGGGCCGGGGTTGCCGGAGCAGGCGCCATCGGTGAAGAGCTCGACGTGGGGCCGGGCCTTGGTCTCGGGTTTTGCAGTAGTCACGAGGGCTGGGCTCCCGAGACGCTTCCGGCGGTGCCCTTGTCGTCCGCCGGGCCCGGCTCTTCATCGGATGATTCGATCGTGAACGACCGCAGCTCGGTGAGGGGGGCGAGGGGATCGCCGGAGGAGCCGGCGAGGAAGCGTTCGGCGGCGAGGTCGTGGGCGGCGTGGTAGACGCGGCCCAGCTTGGACCAGTCGAACTCCCAGGAGTGGCGGTCGACCTCGTTGCGGAGGGCGATGCGTTCGCGGCGATCGAGGCGGCAGTAGGCCATGAGGTAGCGGGTGAGGTCGGCGGCGGCATCCTGGTAGGAGCGGCCGCGGCGGGGGAGGACCTTCATGCCCCAGCTGTCGTGGTCGGGGTAGTTCTCGTGGACGTAGCGGCCGATGCCGGCGAGGTCGCTGGTGACGGCGGGGACACCCATGGCGAGGCACTCGAGGGGGGTGTAGCCCCAGGGCTCGTAGGCGCTGGGGAAGATGCCCATGTGACACCCGCGGACGAACTGGTCGTACTCGATGCCCCAGAGCGGGTTGGTGGGGTTGATGAACTCGGGGTGGTAGACGATCTTGACGGGGTCTTCCTCGCGGTTGATGAGGTTGAGCTGGCGGAGGTAGTTGAGGACGGGGTCGGTGGCGTCATCCTGCATGATGTGGGTGACGACCATGGGGAGGCAGGGCTGCCTGAGGGCGTGCTGGACGCGCTTGTAGCGGAGGGTCCAGTACTCCTCGATCAGGTCATCGAGCTTGAGCTTGCTGCCGGCGGCGGCGCGCCAGAAGAGGCGGTCGGAGACGGCCTCGGTGATGTGGTTGCAGACCTCGCGCAGTTCGTTCAGGACACCGCGCTTCTCGAGGGCCAGGGGGTTGAGGGATCTGGTGGCGCGGCTGGTGATGATGAAGAAGACGACGTTCTTGCCGAGCTTTTCGGCCCGGAGCTCGGCGTTGAGCCGGGCCATGACCTCGAGGCAGAGGTCGAAGCCCTTGTTCTTGGGCTCGAAGCGGCCGGAGGTAAAGAAGTAGAGGGTATTGTCGAGGTCGAAGGGGTAGCTGGGGAAGAAGTGGCCCGCGACGAAGCGGTTGATCTCGTTCTTGAACTGGGCGTGGAAGCGCTGCTGGTCGTGGGTGGCGTTGTAGTGGGCGACGTTGAGACCGTTGGGGAGGACCAGGTCGACGGGCCGGCCCAGCAGGGAGGCGCATTCTTCGGCGGTGACGGCGGAGACGGTGGTGAAGACGTGGGCGCCGTGGGCGCAGGCCCGTTCGATGGCGTGCTGGGGGCGGACGTTGTACCGGGCCGCGGCTTCGGCCTCGTTGATCCAGGGGAGGCGGTCGTAGAAGTTCTCTTCGCTGGAGGCGATGTAGCGGCCCAGCAGGGTGGCGTGGGTGGTGAAGACGGTGGCGATGGCGGCGTTCTCGCGGCGGAGGAGGGGGATGGCGAGGCCGCCCATCCACTCGTGGAAATGGCCGATGATGAGGCGCTGGCCCGCGCGGCCCAGGCGGGCGTTTTCGGCGCCGGGGGCGCCTTTCTGGTCGGCGATGGCGGTGAAGAGGCGGCGCATGGCCTCGGCGAAGGAGATGACGCCATCGATGAGGCCATCGCCGCCGGGGGTCTCGATGCCGTGGTCGGCCCAGAGGCGGTACTTGACTTCGGCGAGCCGCTGGCCGGAGAGCCAGTGCTCGACGAGGAGGACGCGCGGGCGGCCCGGCACGAGCCATCGGCCGTGGTGGACGGTGAGGCCCTGGTCTTTGAGCTGGGCGATGGCCCGGCCGATCCAGCCGGTGGGGCGGGTGGGTTCGAACTCGAGGTTGGCCTTGGATTCGATGTACGGGCCGACGAGGCAGTAGCGATCGGCCCAGCGCTCGACCATGAGGGGGACTTTGGATTTGAGGACCTGGTAGATGCCGCCGACCTGGTTGCAGACTTCCCAGGCGACCTCGAAGAGCATGGCTCCGGGGACAGCGCGGCCCGCGGGGATGGCATCGGGGAGGGATGCATCATCGGCGCCGTTGTCGGAGGGTTTCCCGGAACGAAGGGCCATGAGGCTCACTGTACAGAGGAAGTTGGGGACGGGACAGGGGGGCGAAGGACACCGGACCCGCCTCGGAGAGGCGGGGCACCATAGATCACCCGCCTCGGAGAGGCGGGCCACCTCGGAAGCGGGCCACCACGATGACATCCGACCCGCCTCGGAGAGGCGGGCCACCTCGGAGCGGGCCACCTCGGAAGCGGGCCACCACAGAGGCGGCCCGGCGGGCAGTTCTATCATGGGCCCGTGAGCACCACCACCGCCCGTCGTTCCTCCCCCACCACCGAGACCAGAGTGCACCGAGTGGAAGTCCGGGCCCGCGCGGGTCGGCCCGATGCCCGGGGTGAATCGCTGGTGCGTGATGCGCTGGCCCGGGGGTTCGAGGTGCGGGGCGCAGAATCGGCCCGGGTCTACCTGATCGAGGGGTCGCTGACGGAGGCGGACCTGAAGACCGCGGGGGCGTTGCTGCTGGCCAATCCGGTGACGGAGGAGGCAAGAGCGGGCGCCGGGCCCGCGCGGGAGGGGTGGGTGACGGTGGAGGTGCATCCGCAGCCCGGCGTGATGGACCCGGCGGCGCAGTCGGTGCGAGAGGCGTTGAGGGACCTGCTGGGCGAGCGGGCGGAGGGGATCCAGGTCTCGACGGGGTGGCGGTACGACGTGCAAGGGGTGGATGGGTTGCGGGCGGCGGAGCTGGCGAGGTCGCTGCTGGCGAACCCGGTGATTCATCAGATCAGCGCGGGCCCGTACTGGCCCGGCGCGCTGCCGAAGGGCTCGCAGTACACGCTGCGGGTGGGGCACATCGCGATCCGGGAGTTGAACGATGAGCAGCTCGCGAAACTGTCGCGGGAGGCGCACCTGTTCCTGAGCCCCGATGAGATGCGGGCGATCCGGGATGAGTTCCGCGCGCTGGGGCGGGACCCCAGCGATGTGGAGCTGGAGACGATCGCGCAGACGTGGTCGGAGCACTGCGTGCACAAGACGTTGAAGGCGAGGATCAGGTACAGGGAAGAAGGCACGGAGGTACCGAGGCACGAAGGCACGAAGGACCTCATTCAGTGGGACGGGCGGCCCGGGCACAC
Organism: Phycisphaerales bacterium; assembly: GCA_020849615.1. Classification (GTDB taxonomy): domain Bacteria; phylum Planctomycetota; class Phycisphaerae; order Phycisphaerales; family UBA1924; genus JADLFW01. The sequence goes on along the minus strand of JADLFW010000006.1, from coordinate 119,934 downwards.
GGTGAACGCGGATGGGTCGGTGACGATCGAGAACCTGCTGAAGTCGACGGTGGCGGCGGCGACGTTCGAGCTGATCAAGGAGGGTGTGGACTGGACGCTGTCGGTGTTCAAGGACAACTCGGGGATCATCGCGCTGGATGACAAGTGGGGTGTGTGCATCAAGGTTGAGACGCACAACCACCCGTCGGCGATCGAGCCGTACGGCGGGGCGGCGACGGGCGCGGGCGGGTGCATCCGTGATGTGATCGGGACGGGGCTGGGTGCGAAGCCGATCGCGAACACGGATGTGTTCTGCGTCGGAACGCCATCCGGGTGGGCGAGTGGCGAACCGCGGATGGTGATCGGGGCAAAGCCGCTGCCGCCCGGCTGTATCGAGCCGAGGCGGGTGCTGACGGAGGTGGTGGCGGGTGTGCGGGATTACGGAAACCGGATGGGCATCCCGACGGTCAACGGCGCGGTGTATTTCGATGACCGGTACGTGGGGAATCCGCTGGTGTTCTGCGGGTGCATCGGGCTGATCCCGCGGGGGCTGATCAAGGGCGAGGCGAGGCCCGGCGACCGGATCATCGCGCTGGGCGGGCGGACGGGGCGGGATGGGATCCACGGGGCGACGTTCTCGAGCGCCGAGATGGAGCACACGCACGCGGATGAGTTCGCGCACGCGGTGCAGATCGGGAATGCGATCGAGGAGAAGCGGCTGCTGGATGCGATCCTGCGGGCCAGGGACGGAGGCACGGAGGCACGGAGGCACGAAGGGCCGCTCTTCAACGCGATCACGGATTGCGGTGCGGGCGGATTCTCATCGGCCGTGGGCGAGATGGGGTCGCAGTTGGGCGCCGAGGTGCACTTGGAGCGGGCCCCGCTCAAGTACGACGGGCTGAGCTACACCGAGATCTGGATCAGCGAGGCCCAGGAGCGCATGGTGCTGGCGGTGCCGCCGGAGAACATCCCTACGCTCAAGCAGATCTGCGAGGAGGAGCATGTCGAGCTCGCCGACCTGGGCCACTTCGGCACGCCCGGCGCGGAGCTGATCCTGCACTACCACGCCACCGAGGTCGGCCGGCTGCCGATGGCGTTTCTGCATGATGGAATACCGACGCCAGTTCGCGAAGCGAACTGGCGGAGGCACACAGGGACGAAGGCACGCAGGCACGAAGGCACGGCCACTCCGCCACTTGGCCACTCCGCCACTTCGTCCCTTCTGGCCCTCCTGAGCCATCCCAACATCGCCAGCAAGCACTGGATCATCCGGCAGTATGACCACGAGGTGCAGGGGAACACGATCATCAAGCCGCTGGCGGGCCCGGGCGGGCGCGGGCCCGGCGATGCGGCGGTGATCGAGCCGATCGCGGGCGCGGGGCGGGGGATCGCGATCGGGTGCGGGCTGCAGTCGCCGGTGGGCGATGTTGCGCTGGGGGGCGATCCCTACCTGATGACGCTGGCGGCGATCGATGAGTGCATCCGCAACATCGTGTGCGTGGGCGGGGACCCGCAGCGGACGGCGATCCTGGACAACTTCTGCTGGCCCAGCTGCCAGAAGCCGGAGAATTTGGCCTCGCTCGTCCGGGCCGCGGAGGGGTGTTACGACGGCGCGAAGGCGTACCGGACGCCGTTTGTCTCGGGGAAGGATTCGCTGAACAACCAGCTGCGCTACACCGACCCCGGGAGCGGGCAGGAGCGGGTCATCGAGATCCCGCCGACGCTGCTCATTACCGGGCTTGCCATCGTTGCGGACATCGACCGGGCCGTGACGATGGATGCCAAGCGCGCGGGGAATGAACTGATCGTGGTCGGCGCCCCCACCACCGAGGAGCTCGGCGCATCGCACTACGCGATGGTGACGGGGATGGAGGGCGCGGCGATCCCGCGGGTGGACCTGAAGCTGGGCCCGGCCGCGGCGCGGGCCGTGGCGGCGCTGATCCAGAACGGGGTCGTGGCCTCGGCGCACGACTGCTCGGAGGGTGGGCTGCTGGTGGCGGTCGCGGAGATGCTGATCGGCGCGGGCGGGGCGATCGGGGCGGAGCTGCGCGAGGCCCGGCTGGCTCCCACAGCGCACGCGTTTGCGGAGAATCCATCGCGGTACGTGCTGGAGGTTGCGCCGGGGGATGTGGCCCGGGTGGAGCGTGCGGCGGCGTCGGCCGGGCTGAGTTTTGAGCGGGTGGCGGTGCTGACGGATACCGGACGGCTGGTCTGGCCCGGCGGTGGAGCCGGGGGTGTGAATCTGGGGGTCGATGAGCTGACCCGGGCGTGGACCGCGCCGCTGGACTGGTGAAATTACCGCGCCGGGTGAAGCTGCGCAAGTTGCAACTGGGGCTGGCTTTGCGCGCGGGCGACGAGGCCCGGCGTGATCGCATGGAACATCCCGAACCGGGCGGGGCGGGCCGCGTAGACACGTGTAGAGGCCCGGCCTCTGTGGGAGATCAATCGATGCGTATCGAAGTGCACGATGGCCCGATGAAGTCCACCCCTGCCTTCCTGACCTTCATCAACGACCGGCTGACGGTGGCGCTCGACCGCTTCAGCCCTCGCGTGGCGGCGGTGTATGTCAAGGTGGAGGATGCCAACGGGCCGCGGGGCGGGTCGGACAAGCAGTGTGCGCTGCGGGCCCGGCTGCACCGGGGCGGGGTGATCATGGCCCGCGAGCACGATACGGATTACTACAGCGCGTTTGACCGGGCGATCAGCAAGCTCAAGCTCGCGCTGGCGAAAGAGGTTGACCGCAAGAAGCGGAGCGTGCACCGCGGGCGGTAGCGGCGGCGTGCCATCGACATTTAGGGCAACAGCACGATCTTGCCCCGGGCGCCGGGCTGCATGATCAGGTCGTGGGCCCGCGCGGCCTCGGCGAGGGGCATCTCGCGCCCGACGACCGGCGTGAGTGCTCCCGACTCGAGACCGGTGTGGATCGCGGCGTGAAGGTCGGCCAGCTCGGCGGGCCCGGCGTTGTGCAGGCTCATGCCGATGATGGATGAATCGCGGGACATGGTCTGGCGCGGGGTAATCTCGACCGGCCCGTGCGAGCCGATGATGACAATGCGCCCGTTCATCGCGAGGAGGCCGAGGGATTTTTCGAGGTTTTCATTGGCGAGCATTTCGAGCACGACATCGACGCCGCCCGCCGGGTAGCCGGTGATCTCGCGGATGCGGTCGAGGTAGCCCGGCTCACGGTGGTTGAGGGTATGCTGGGCGCCCTCGCGGCGGATGAGGTCGAGGCCTTCGGGGGAGCCCGCGGTGCCGATCGTGCGCAGCCCGGCTGCGCGGGCCAGCTGCAGCGCGGCGGTGCCGACGCCGCCCGAAGCGCCGTGCACAAGAACCCACTCGCCTGATTTGGCGCGGGCCCGTTGAAAGAGCGAGCGGTAGGCGGTCGCGTAGGGCACGAAGACACCCGCGCCCTGGGGGAAGGAGATGCGGGCCGGGAGCGGGTGGGCCTGGTGGGGTTCGCAGAGGCAGAACTCCGCGTAGGTGCCGGTAATGGAGCGGGCGATGTAGACGCGGTCGCCGACCTTCAGGCCCGTCCGCGTGCCGGGCCCGATGGCCTCGACGATGCCGGCGGCATCCATGCCCGGGGTGTAGGGAAGCCTGGGGGGGTGGGCGTAGCCGCCGCCGCGGATGTAGGTGTCGACCGGGTTGACGCCGATGGCGTGGATGCGGATGAGGAGCTGGCCCGGGCCCGGCTGGAGCGTGGGGACTTCCTCGAGCTTGAGGACATCGGGCGGGCCGAACTGGTGGATGCGGATGGCGAGCATGGTTGAAGGTGGAATGGGCACAGGCGGGACGCCTGTGCCACCCTGACCCGGGTCAGCGCAGCCCGTACTCCTTGAGCTTGCGGTAGAGGGTTCGCTCGCCGATGCCGAGCAGTTTCGCGGCGTGCTCGCGGTTTCCGGCGGTGAGTCGGAGGGTCTCGCGGATGGCGCGTTTTTCGATCTGCTCGAGGCTGGTGCCGGCGAGGGAGCCCATGGAGGCGACGGGGGAGCCATCCTCGGTGGCATCCTCGGTGCGGACATCCTCGGGGATGTGGCGGACATCGAGGGTGCGCGGCTGGCCCGGCGCCAGGTCATCACCGAGCGCGGTGACGACCATGTTCTGCACGACGTTGAGGAGCTGTCGCACGTTGCCGGGCCAGTTGTAGCTGGTGAGCCGCATCATCGCGGCGTCGGAGACCATCGGGATCTGGGTCCCCGGCGCCAGCTGCTCGGTGAAGCGCTCCACGGCGTGGCGGACGAGCAGCGGGATGTCCTCGCGGCGCTCGCGCAGCGGCGGGAGATGGATGTGCGAGCCGTTGATGCGGAAGAAGAGGTCCTCGCGGAACTGGCCCGTGCGGACCATTTCCTTGAGGTCCTTGTTGGTGGCAGAGACGAAGCGGACATCGGCGTGGCGGGGTTCGTTGGAGCCCAGGCGCACGACCTCGCCCGATTCGAGCACGCGGAGGAGCTTGGCCTGCATCGCCAGCGGCATGTCGCCGATCTCATCGAGGAAGAGGGTGCCGCCATCGGCGTACTCGAAGACGCCGGCCCGGTCCTTGTCGGCGCCGGTGAAGGCGCCCTTGATGTGGCCGAAGAGCTGGTCTTCCAGCAGCGATTCGGACTGCCCGGCGGTGTTGAAGGTGACGTACCTGCCGGAGGCCCGGCGGGAGTTGCGGTGGACGGCCTGGGCGATGAGTTCCTTGCCGGTGCCGGATTCGCCGGTGACCAGGACGGGGATCTCGGAGCCGGCGACGGTCTTGACGGTGCGGAGGATGCGGCGGATGGGCTCGGACTGGCCGACGATGCCCTCGAAGCCGGCCTGGTCGACCTTGGCGGCGAGCTCATCGTTGGCGTGGCGGAGGAGGACGGTCTCGGCGGCGCGGTTGACGAGGTTGCGGAAGACCTCGAGATCGAGGGGCTTCTGGATGAAGTCGTACGCGCCCTGCTTGAAGGCGGCCCGGGCGGTGGGGACATCGCCGTGGGCAGTGACCATGATGGTCTCGGCCTGGGGCTGGAGCTGCCGGGCCGCGGTGAGGATCCTCAGCCCGGCGTCGCCGCCGTCGGGCGAGACCCCTTCCTGGCCGCCGGAGCCCGGCATGCGGAGGTCGGTGACGATGACATCGAACGCGCCGAGGCGGAGCTCCTCCATGGCGGTTGGGACATCGTTGACGATGGTGCAGACATGGCCCGGCTTGCGCAGGGCATCGGCCATGGTGTCGGCGTGGTCGGGCTCATCCTCGACGATGAGGACCTGGGCGGCGATCTTGTCTCGCGTTGGCTTCACGGGCGGAGTGTAGGGAGAAATCTCACCACAGAGACACAGAGGCACAGAGAAGAAAAGAACTGGAGAAGAGGGGGAATCCGGGGGATCGGAAGGAGTGCGCTTCAGGCGTTTTCTCTTCTCTGTGCCTCGGCGCCTCTGTGGTGAATCTCTTACCGGGGCGTCGCGGAGCCGGCGAAGGGGTCGATGACCTCATCGCGGAAGCTCAGCCGCCGGGATGCGCAGAGCGCGATGGCGATGGCATCGGCGACATCGGGAGGGCGGGGCGGCTCGGCGAGGCCGAAGTGGGCCTGCACCGCCCGCTGCATCTGGTCCTTGGCGGCGTGGCCGTGGCCCGTGAGGGATTTCTTGATCTCGTTGGGCTTGTACTCGATGAGGCGGAGGTTGGCCCGGCGGACAGCGAGGAGGAGGATGCCGCGGGCGTGGCCCATCACGATCGCGGTCGCCGGGTGCTTGTAGTGGGCGAAGAGGGATTCGATCGCCACCGTGTCCGGGCGGAGCCGGGCCAGCAGCTCGCGGAAGTCGGTGTCAAGCTCGGCGAGGCGGTCGGAGACGGAGCGGGCCGAGGTTGAACCGGCCCGCCCCGGCGCGGCGGCGGCGGGGCCATCGGGCTCCGTCGCGGTGGTGGCCCGTCCATCGCGGAGCGTGAGGCGCAGGACACCGGCCTCGACGAGCGCGGGCCGATCGCCGAGGCCATCCACGCAGGCGTAGCCGGTGAGCCGAAGGCCCGGATCGATCCCGAGGATGCGCAGGGTGGGCTACTCCTTGCTGCCGTAGTGCTTGAGCCAGTGGACGATCGTCTTGGACAGGACATCGCACTCAAGGTTGCATCGGTCACCGGCGACCAGGGCGCCGAGCGTCGTTTTGTCGAGCGTTGTCGGGATGAGGGCCACCTCGAACCACCCTTCAGCCGGGCTCAAGTCCGCGACCGTGAGCGAGACGCCATCGACGGCGACCGATCCCTTGGGGGCAATGAACTCCATGAGCTCGCCGGGCGGGCGGATGCGGATGCGCCATTCCGGCGACTGGACCAGGCGCGCGACTTTGCCGACGCCATCCACGTGACCCTGGACAATGTGCCCGCCCAGCAGGGTGGAGGCGGTGGCGGCGTGCTCGAGATTCACGCGGCGGCCATCGCGCCAGCCATCGAGCGTGGTCTTGGCGAGGGTTTCGGGGACAACATCGAAGAGCAGCTCGCCGGGCCCGGCCGGGCCCGCGGCGACGGTGAGGCAGCAGCCGCTCACGCTGATCGAGTCCCCCACAGCCGGATGGTGGCTCCAGGCGGGTGAGCGAACAACCAGGCGGACCCCGGAGGCGGAGGGGGTGATGGAGGCGATGACGCCGGTGGCTTCGATGAGGCCGGTGAACATTCGTGCCGGAGTGTATGAGAGGCCCGGCGGTCAGCGGGGAGATTTGGCCTTGGTGTCAGGCTTGGTCTCGGGCTTGGGCCCGGACTCTGACTTGTCCTTGGCCTTGTCACTGGCCTTGTCACTTGCCTTGTCACTGGCCTTGTCATCCGCCGCCGGCTTGGCGGGGGAGGCGGGTTCGATCAGCATCGCGGCGGCGGGCGGACGGGTGACGGAGGCGTTGGGGAAGAGCGAGGGCCAGACGCCGGAGGTGCCCAGGGGCGCCCACGAGGTGGTCTCGAGGGGCAGCCCGCCGCGGCCGATGTCGGTCGGCGCGCCGACGAGCATCGGCGAACCGCTGATATCCCAGCGCAGGTCGCGGGAGGCATCGACGGGCGGGCGGAGTTGCAGGGCCAGCGCATCGTTGGGAGCAGCTGATTCTCCATCCACAGCGGTCGGCACCGCGACCAGCGGCCCGGGCGGGGCGCCGCGGTGCTTCGCGACGGGCGCTCCGCCGAGCTGCGGGAGGATGGCATCGACGCCGAAGAAGACCGCGGCCAGGAGGGCGACAGCGCCGACCGTCGTCATGACGCTGCTGACGCGACGGCGGCGGGCGTGGCGGTGGGCGCCGAGCAGGCGGCGGCGGCGCTCGACTTCATCGAGGATCGATCCGGTCAGGTCCGGCGCGGGCCGGCCCGTCTTGAGGTGCTCGATCGCGCGGCGGGTCGCCTCGAACTCGCGGAGGGCGCGGGGGTCTTCGGCGAGGCGGGCCTGGAACTCGATGGTCTCGGCCGGGCCCATTTCGCGGTCGAAGAAGGAAGTGGCCCGGCGGCGGAGTTCGCTGGTGGTCGGCAGGGTGCCCGGGACCGGCAGCCCGGACGGGCCTTTGCCGTCCCGCTCGCCATTCCCCGAGTTGCCGCTGTTGACGTTCAACCCAAGACCTCGGCTTCATCTTCGATTCGGGTTCGGTACGGCTCGAGCAGAAGGCGGAGCCGCTTTCTTCCCCGGTGCAGATGGCTCTTCACTGTACCTTCAGGGAGGTCCAAATGTTGAGCGATTACACGAATTGACCATTCCTGCTGGTGAAACAGGATCAGGACCTCGCGCTGATCGGGCGGGAGGCCCATCAGCGCGGCCTGGAGGGAATCCCGGATGCAGCCGGTCGCATCCGACCGGGTCATGGCGGTTTCGGGGAGCTTGGCCGGGCCGCCGCGGGCTTCGACGAGCTCGCTGTTGGAGTCGGGGCGGTGCTTCTGGATCCAGTTCAGGTAGACCCGGCGGGCGATGACGAAGAGCCACGTGGAGAAGCGGAAGCGGGGATCAAAGCGGTCCAGGCCGGTCAGAGCCCGAACAAAGGCCTCCTGGACGACATCCTCGGCGATGTCGGGGCGGCCGCACATGCGCAGGATGTAGTTGTACACCGAGTGCTGGTACGTCCGGACGAAGATCTCGGCGGCGGCGTGATCGCCCTTGGCGGCGCGTTTGATCAGCCGGCGTTCTTCGATGCGGTCCATCGGGCTCCTCGACGCTAATGGACAGTACAGCGGCTTTGGCCCGGCAGTTCCACCGCAATGCACCCCGACCCGCGTGAAATCGGGCCGGGCAAGCTCCGGGCTCCAAACCCGGGAATGAAAAAATGGCGGGGGCAGAGGCCCACGCCACGAGGAGGGAGAGAGCTGGGTTGGAGGCCCGGCGCGCGCCGGGCGGGAAATCAGGCCGCTTTGGCGCGGCGCTTGCGGCCGACGGTGCGCTGCTCATCGGTGGCCCGGTGCTCGGGCTCGGCGAGCATGAGGTGGACGAGCTCCATGGGGCTGGTGGCCCAGAGGTCGGCGCCGATCTCCTCGGCGAGACCTTCGGCCCGGTTGAAGACGCCGCCGCCGACGACGATTTGGGTCTTGGGGCAGGCCCCGATCTCGTGGAGCGTGTCGATGGTCTGGCGGATGATGGGCAGGTCGCCGGGGGCCGAGGCGAACATCAGGAGCACATCGGGGCGGTACTCGTGGACCTGGGACATGACCTCATCCGGGGGCAGGCCGCCGCCGGCGAAGGTGACGGTGAAGCCGCCGGCCTCGAGGAGGTCGACGGCCATCTGGGCGCCGAGCTCATCGCCCTCGGCCGGGCCGCAGCAGGCAAAGACGGTGCGACCGCGCACCTTGCCCCGGGTGAGGTTCGCGGCGTTCTGGTCGACCAGCGTGCGGAGCAGGCGGGTCGCCAGGTGATGGCTCATGCTGGTGAGCTGGTCGTGCCGGTGCAGCTTCTCGATCTGTTCGTAGGTGGGCCAGAGGAGGTCCGCGAGGATCTTCGCGGCCGGGACACCCGCATCAGCGACCTTCTGCACCAGGGCCCGGGCCGCCGGGCGATCGCCATTGATGAGGGTCTCAAAGAACTGGTCGACAAGAACTTCCTTGTTCATCGCGCTCAGTCTCCGCAAACGGAGGTGACTTGGCGCGGTTCCACCACGGTCCGAGTCAGATTTGTCCGGGCCCGCTCCCGCAGGCCCCGCGTGCCACCACGCACGCGTGGGTTCAACGTATCGAACCCTGCGCATCACGCGCATGAAGAATGCATCACGCGCAGGACTCCATTCGGCCCGAGAAACGATTTGCTGTCCGATAAGCGCCGCCGGACGCCCTTCGCCGCGGCCCGGCTCCCGCGCTTCGGTGACTCAGCCGCGCACACCCACGTAGCAGACGCAGATGCCGAAGGTCAGCGGCCGGGCCGAGACTCCCCGGAACCCGCGGCTCGCCAGGAGATCCACCAGATCGGCCCGCTTCATGAATGTGCCGACGGAGGCCGGGAGATAGCGGTAGGCCCCGGAACGGTCTCTGCTGATGAGCGTCGCGGTGATGGGCATGATGCGGGCGCAATACAGGTCGTTGAACCACCGCATGAGGGGGTTGGCGGGGCGGTCGAACTCGAGGATCACCAGCCTCCCGCCGGGGCGGAGGACCCGCGCGAACTCCCCCACCGCGATGGCGGGGTCGGCGACGTTGCGGATGCCGAAGGCGATCGAGACGACATCGAAGGAGGCATCGGCGAAGGGGAGCGCCATGGCATCGCCCTCGATGTAGTCGATCCTGCCGGCCATCTCGGGGGCCAGGCCCGCGCGTTTGCGCTGGGCGTGGTCGAGCATGGCGCGGGTGAAGTCCAGGCCCGTCACGTGCGCGGCGGGGGACTTGGCGAAGGCCTGGGTGAGGTCGCCGGTGCCGCAGGCGACATCGAGGATGAGATCGCCTTCATGCACATCGGCGGCGCGGACGGCGGCCCGTCGCCAGGCCTGGTCGCGGCCGAGGGAGTGGATGCGGTTGTTGAGGTCGTAGCTGGCGGCGATGGCGGCGAACATGCCGCGGACCTTGGCGGGCTTTTCGGCGTGGGAGTGGGGATTCGACAGTTCGGGGCCGGTCCAACCGGGGGTAGACTTCCCGGAGGGAACCGCGCCCTGGCCGGCGGGTCGAACTGGAGGGGCCGCGGAGGACATCAACGAATCGTAGTTGGCCCTCGGCCCGGGGCCCAACTCTCCAGCGCAGGACCCACATCCATGAACCGAATCCATTCAATCCCGGCCCGGCTGTGCATCGCCGCGGCGGGCCTTGCCCTGCTGACCGGCTGCTCGACCAACCCCACCACCGGCAAGAGCCAGTTCAACGCGATCAGCCGCGAGGAGGAGATCGCGCTGGGCACGGAGAACATGCCCGCGATGATCAAGGAGTACGGCGGTGAGGAGCCCAACGCGGACCTCCGGGCCTACATCGCCGAGATCGGCCAGAAGATGGCCGTGGTCACCGAGGGGGACTATCCCAGCCTGCCGTGGCAGTTCACGCTGCTGAACTCGGATGTGATCAACGCGTTCGCGATGCCGGGCGGGAAGGTCTTCATGTCGAAGGGCCTGGCGGTCGAGATGACCAACGAGGCGCAGCTGGCCGGGGTGCTGGGCCACGAGATCGGGCACGTGACGGCCCGGCACATCAACGACCAGATCGCGCGGCAGACGGGCGTGCAGGTGGGCGTGGGGATCGCGAGCATCTTCCTGCCGGAGGGGGCCGCGGGGGCGGCGGCGGGGCAGGCGATCAGCGTGGGCGGGCAGACGGTGCTGCTGAAGTACGGGCGGGACCAGGAGAGCGAGGCCGACACGCTGGGGATGCGCTACATGAGCAGGGTGGGCTACGACCCCAAGGGGCAGCTGCAGGTGATGGAGATCCTCGACCGCGTGGCGGGCGCGGGCGGGGGCGCGGAGTTCTTCAGCACGCACCCGCTCCCCAAGACGCGCATCGAGCGGATCCGCAAGCTGCTGGCGGGGGAGTACGCCTCGACACAGAACAACCCGCAGTACCAGCTGCACGAGAAGGAGTTCCAGCAGCGGTTCCTGAGCAAGGTGACGGTGAAGAAGACCGGAATGGAGCGGCCCGCCGGGCTGGCGCTGGTTCCGGTCTCGGGGAACGTGAAGTGGGACCAGCCGCTGACGTGGTGCGCGGTGTGCCGGGAGGAGGAGGCGGCGAGGATGGCGGCCCGGTGAGGGTGGATGAAGGAGAGGGAAGAGCACGGGCGGGCGAGCCGCCCGTGGCACATTCTGAGGCAAAACAGTCAAACGCGCGGCCCGCGCTCGAAGTGTGGGACGCCAGTGCCACCAGCCTGGCCGCAGCCACAGCAGAACGCAAACCGTGCAACCAGCCCGGCTTGGGGCACGCCGTCATCGATCGGTGGTCGGGAACGCTCCGAGGTCGTTCTATGCCTGGCCGGGCCGTGGGCGCGCGAAAACTGGAGAGATCGCTTGCGGCGTGGGGTGAATGAACGGACGATGGCGGCAATTCGCAACCGGGCGCAACTCCCTGCGGAGGACACGCAATGAACCACATCAGGATTCATTCGCCGATGACGACGCGTATGCCCCGCTCGGGCTCTGGTATTCGCCGATGGGCGGCCGTGATGAGCGTGGCGGCTCAGGGCGTCCTGCACACGGGGCAAGCCGGCGCGCAGACGCACCATCACATGGCGCGGGCAACGCAGCTCTCTCTGGCGGTTGACGAGGCCCAGACACAGCTCAAGAGCTGGGGCGCTGGTCTCAATACTTTCAACCGCCAATGGGAGGACTATCGCACGGCCTTCGTGGAAAACAGCCTCAAACCCGGCCCGGTGGCCCCGGGTACGGCCGATTCCACGCGTCTGCACGTCACGCTGTGCACGAGCGAGGAAGATCTCGCGAGCGAGATCTGCTCCTCGTTCGAGGCGGGGGCGGCGTACTCCGGGGTCGAGGTGAAGGGAAGCGCCTCGTTCCTGTTTGAGTCCAAGATGAGCGACACGAGCTCGGTGGTGGTTGCCCAGGTGAGCGTCTGCAAGGTCAAGCAGCAGCTCGACCGCGGATCGCTGGCCCTGACCGACTCCGCGCGCGATCTGATGAAAAAGGACCCCGTGGAGTTCGTCCGCCGCTACGGCAACTACTTCCACATGGGCCGGCTCGTCGGGGGCAAGCTCACCATCCTCATGCATTTCACCTCGACCGACCTTTCGTCGAAGGCGTCGTTTGATTCCGACCTGAAGGCCACGTTCAGCGGCGTCGGCGACGCCGGGGCGAGGATCAAGGCGGCCGTGAACCGGCAGAGCAAGCACACATCACTGGACGTCTCGATCTACCACGTCGGGGGCGGGCCGCCCCCGGCAACAGCCTCCGGCAGCGGCTCCGATGTAGACCCCGACACGCTCGTCCGGTACGCGGTGGGCTTCGAATCGACCGTGGACGACGCGCGGTCGATGCCGTTTGAAGTGCTTTACGACGACTACGGCAGCATCGGCGATGCGGGCCCGGACTTCCGCGACGCCCTGGCCCCGGCCGAGGTGACGCTCGACAACCTGACCGATGCGCTCCAGGCGTACCGGGAGCCGCTGAGCGCCAGCAGCTACGCCCTGGACCACGAGACGGAAATCGGCTTGGGCCCGGCCGAGATCGCGACGCTCAAGTCGCTGCATGAGGGCGTCGTGGGCGACATTGAGACCGTTCAAGACCATCTCAGGATGACGTCCGACCTCCGGAAGCTCCAGACCATTGATGAGCTGGTGAAGAGCGGCGAGGTCCGGCAACCGCCGAGCGCCTACGCGACCCTGATCGCCGCCATCGACCTGAACCCGCGTGTGCGGGGCGTCAACTACGGGGAGCCGGTGTGGCTCAACCTCAAGTCGCAGGGCAAGTACATCTCGGCCGCCGAGTACGGCGGCGCGCTGGACGGGAACTACTACGGCAAGCTGGGCGCCAACCAGATCAAGGTCCGCTTCGTCATGTCGGCCAGCAAGAAGGGCAAGGTCGAGCACGGCGATCAGATCTTCATCGAGACCACCGAGAGGTTCGAGACGGGAATCTCGAAGCGAATGCGCGATATCGGAGGCGCCTACGGGGACTACGTGGGTTGGCGCAACGATGCGGCCGACGCGGTGGATCTGCGATTCACGATCGTGAAGTGCCACCCCACCACGGACCCGGTGATCCAGTACGGTGAACCGGTCTGGATCATGAACGAGGACAGCAAGTGGCACCTGGAGCAGTCGGGCCCGTCGTACCCCGATCACCTCGGGCTGCGCGAGATCGTCGGGAAGCCCGGCCAGGTCTGGATCATCGAGAAGCCTCGCGACTGATCGGCGCGTGACCCGCGGCCCGGCTACTGCGACCCCGTGCGGGGTCGCGGGCGGGGTGGTCGCGCTGCGGGGGCGGCGTCCGACTTCGGCGGACTTGCCCCCGGCTGTCTTCCGCCACGACTTCGGCGTGGAGAGGGTTGCGGTACCCTAGCCGCAGGCCCGGCCCGGGCCGGCGGTGCTCGGCGCGGGCCGGAGTCGGGGACATGCGTCAACAGCGCAGGGGGATCGGGATGGATGCGACACATCTGAAGGAGAAGATCCGGCACGAGATGTACGAGTACTTCGTGAACGTCATCTACCTGATGCTGGTGTTCGCGACGTTCACGACCTACCGGAGGCTCCTGCTGGCCGCGTACGACATCCGGTACACGAACTACTGGGTTGCGGTGATCGAGGCGCTGGTCCTGGGCAAGGTCATCATGATCGGAGGCATCTTCCGGCTGGGCCGCGGGCTGGACTCCAGGCCGCTGATCTACCCCACGCTCTACAAGGCGGTGGTCTTCGGCATCTTCGTGGGCCTGTTCAAGCTCATCGAGCACGGGATCAAGGACCTCTGGAACCGCGAGACGATCACGACGAGCCTCGCGCAGCTGACGCACGACCGGCTGGATGAGCTGCTCGCCAACAGCCTGGTCGTCTTCGTGGCCCTGATCCCGTTCTTCGCCGTCAAGGAGCTGGGCCGCGTGCTGGGAAAGCAGCGGATCGCATCGCTGTTCTTCAGGCGGGTGGAGGGGGATGTGTGATCGGCCCGCGCTGATGCGCCGGCTGGGTCTCACTCGAACCGCAGGGCCTTGACGGGGTCCATGCGGGCGGCGCGGATGGCGGGCCAGAGGGCGCCCAGCACGCTCGAGAGCACGCCCACCGCCATCACGATGATCGCCTTGGAAAGATCGACCCTGTTGGGGATGACGGTGAAGTAGTAGATGCGGGGGTCCCAGATCGTGATGCCCAGGGCCCGGCCCATCCAGTCGTGGATGGGGTTGATGTTGGTGACGATGAGGTAGGCCAGCAGGCCGCCGAGCAGGGCGCCGACGATGCCGATGGCCAGGCCGTAGCGGAGCCAGAGCCAGGCGATGCCGGCCCGGCTGGCGCCGAGGGAGCGGAGGACGCCGACATCCTTGGTCTTCTCGCTGACCATGGACCAGAAGATGGCCAGGACGAGGAAGACGGCGGTCAGGCTGATGAAGCTGAAGATGAAGAGGACCAGGCCCGTCTCTTTCTTGACGGCGTTGATGAGCGTGCGGTTCTGGTCTTCCCAGGTGGCGATGCGGATGATGTCTCCGCCCGGCACCTGGCCGCGGTGGGCTTCGGCGAAGGCGTCGTAGATCTCCTGGCACTTGATGGCGAGCTGGTTGGCATCGGGCGGGCGGCCGTTGACGGGCCTGCCCTTGACGTAGACGGTGGTGACTCGGGCGGGGTCCTCGATGAGCTGCTGGCCCGTCGCGGAGTTGAAGGTCTCCTGCCCCGTGGCGGGGTCGATGGTGACGGCGCGGGTGGCCTTGGCATCGACGAGCCGCTTGGCCCGGTTCATGTTGAGCATGTCCTGGAGGGATTCGAGGGGAACCAGGACGGTGCGGTTGTCGACCTCGTACAGGCCCGTCTGGAACTCGTTGGCGACGGGGAAGCGGCGGGTGACGGTCTCGAGGACGCGGCCCTTGGAGTCGAGGGGGAGGACGTTGAGGGTGACGAAGCCGTTCTGGGGGAGGAGGGTCTGGACGAGGGTGGTGGAGCCATCAGGGTTGAGGATGGTGGGGTAGTAGGGTGTGTACCAGCCGCCGGGCTGGCGGATGCTCATGCCGCTGACTTCGATGCCCATGACGACGGCGGGGCGTTTATCTTCTGACTGGTAGGTGTCACCGCGCTGCATCGTGCGGCCGTTCTCGAGGACCTTGGCCCAGCCTTCGGGGGTGCGGAGGCGGGTGTCATCGCGGTTCTTGTCCTTGGGCAGGGGCTGGGGCATGGGCTTCCACCAGAGGGTGTCGTAGAAGCCGGTGACCTTGCTGAAGCTGTCGGGCTCGATGCCCTTGATGATGACGGTCTCGTTGCGGCCGTTGGGGAGGCCGACGAGGCCGTAGCTCTCGATGACGGGCGTGGCGGCCTCGATGTCGGGGTCGGCCTCGAGGCGCTTGATGAGGTCTTCGTAATGGCCGAAGCCGGTGTTGGGCCAGGCGATGAGCACATCGCCGATGAGCGTGCGGCCCGAGGAGAGGAGGGTGGCGAGGAAGCCGCCCATCACCGACCAGGAGATGAGCACCATCGCCGTGCAGAGCACGACGGCCAGGGACGCCAGCAGCGGCATCACCTTGCTGGTGAGGTAGCGACGGGTGAGGAGTGACTGGTACACGGCGGGAGTGTAGGTCTCCCGGCGCGCACGATAAGCCACGCTTCCCCTCTTGTGTGAACGCAAGTACACAGCGGGTACTCACACGGAATTCACTGCGATTCGTGCTGTGATCGCGCTATGCCGTTGTCGCTTCGAGCGGCGGGCCCGGCGGAGCGCCGCGAGTCAACGGCGACCGCAGTCCGGGCCCGATTGCACAGAAGGAGACTGAACGATGAAGCGCACCTTGCTGATCGGGATGACCGTGATCGTCGCCGGGGCCTGGGTATCGCCGGCCCGCGCGGGTGATGTGGACATCACCAAGAACCGTGACTCGCATATCCGGGTCTGGAACACATTCCTGGGCTCGCGGTACGGCGACCCGACCTACGACGGCACGCTGCCGGCGGGGCACCGGCTGCGGCAATCGGAGGGGTGGTTCACCGACCTCTCGGTCGAGCAGGATCCGGTGGCGGCCGCGCAGTTCAACACGACGACGGGGCTGGCGGCGGTGACCGGCGATCCCGGCTCGTACACGATGCCGGCGCTGGAGACGGCGGTGGCGATGCTCGCGGGCGATTCCCGAATCGGTGTCTCCGACTTCGCGAGCCCGCAGTCCGACATCTTCGTGACGTTCGACCTCGATGACTACGTGCTGGGCGGCGGGCACGCGCTGCCGATCGGCGCTTCCCTCTTCGCCATGGGCGGGGAGATCCCGGGGATGCCGGGCGTGACGGTGGGGCTGACGCCCTTTGAGTTCAGCGCATCGACGGGCTGGACCACCGAGATGGCCTACACGGGCCCGCTCGAGGTGATCGGCGAGATGGGGCTGCGGGCGCCGGCGCCCGGGGCGATCTCGCTGCTGGGCCTGGGCGCGGTGGTTCTGCTGCGGCGACGCTGAGCCGCGGCCCATTCGCCCTATCGTGTCGGCGCGATGAGCGGCGATGCGGTGGTGAACGGCGACCTGACGGTGATCCACGAGGATCACCGTTTTGTCGTTGTTGACAAGCCCGCCGGGATGCTCTCGGTCCCCGGCAAGGGCGTGTCGAAGCAGGACTGCGCTGCGGCGAGAGTCCGGGCCCGGTACCCCGCCGCGACGGGCCCGCTCGTCGTGCACCGCCTCGACATGGAGACCTCGGGGCTCCTGGTCTTCGCCCTCGATGAGGCGGCCCAGCGCGAGCTGAGCGCCCAGTTCGAGCAGCGCCTGGTCGAGAAGGCGTACATCGCGCTGCTGGAAGGGATCGTCGGGGCCGAGCGTGGCGAGGTGCGTGTGCCCATCCGGGCCGACATCGCCAACCGGCCCGTCCAGATCGTGGATTTCGCGCACGGCCGCGCTGCGGTCACGCGGTTCCGTGTTGTGGCTCGGGAGATCGACCGCACCCGGATCTGCTTTGAGCCCGTCACGGGGCGGACGCATCAGCTGCGCGTGCACGCGGCGTACTCGGGCCCGGCGGGTGAAGAGGGGGGTGACATTATCGGATGCCCCATTCTGGGTGATCCGCTGTACGGGGATGCGGGTTCGGCCGCGCGGCTCATGCTGCACGCCTCGGAACTGTCATTTTTGCATCCCTCGATGGGACGAAGACTTGCGTTCAGCAGCCCGATCCCGTTCTGAAGCCGCCTCTCTCGGCAGCGCGCCGGAATCGACACGGATCGCCTCTCTTTCGGGCCGGTGCACGACGAGGCCGTCACGAGCGAGAGAGACGAGAGCGAGACGCCCATCCGGGGGCGGGCAACCGGCGGCGAACTGCGAACTCAGGTGAACGCGTTCATACGAACGCCGGATCTTGATTCGTGTTGGCCTCGCTCTAAGAGAGCGCGGGCCGGCCCTTGCGGGTCGTCCGTGCTTTGGTCCCGAGGAGAACCAGATGCAAGCCGACTCGGAGGGGTCGGCTTGTGTCTGTCGCGGGATGGGCGGTCATTAGCTAACGTCCCAGCAGCCGCTCGCGCAGCGTTCGCTCGCTGAGATCCTTCAGCTCGCCCGCATCCAGGAACACTCCGCCGCAGACGGTGCAGCTCTCGAAGCGCACGTGCGACTGCCGGATGTCGCTCATCTCGATGAGGGTGCTGTGGTCGCGCGGGCACTTGTACGCGCCGCGGCTCGCGGTGGACTTCGGCCCGGCGGGATGGTCGGCGGCGGCCGCGGCCTTGCGGTCGCCCAGCAGCTTCTCTTTTTCAAGTGCATCAAGCCACAGGCCCGCGCAGGCGTAGCAGCGGTCAACAAGGACCTCGCCGACGCGGATGTGCTTCATGGGGGCCCGGCACTTGGGGCAGTCGATGGGCGGGTTGCGGTGCTCATCTTCCGGGAGGGGGGATGGCACGTGATGCGAGGTGTCCTTGGGGTCCTTGGCCATGCCCTGAGCATACCGGGGCGGGCCGTTCCCCCATAGCATGGCGGCATGGCTCGACGGTGGTTCGATGCTCATCTTGATCTCGCGTACATGGCCCGGCGCGGGCGGGATATGCACCACACCGACCCGGCCCGCGCGGGCGGGCCCGACCAGCCCGGCGCGGTGACGCTCCCGGCGCTGGGCGAGGGAGGCGTCACCGCCGTGCTCGGCACGATCTTCCTCGAGCCGGGCGGGACCGATGAATGCTCGTACCCGCCCGGCGATGGCGAGGCCGCGAACCGGCTGGGGCTCGAACAACTTGCGATCTATGAGCGGTGGTTCGCCGACGGCGATGCAGCGCCGCTCCGCGCTCCCGCGTCGTCGCTCCGTCACCGTGCCGCGCCGCCACTCTCGCTGGGCATCCTGATCGAAGGCGCCGACTGCATCCTCAGCCCGGCGGATGTGGCGTGGTGGAAGGACCGCGGTGTGGTCGCCATCGGGCTGGCCTGGGCCCGGCAATCCCGCTACGCGGGGGGCAACTCGACCGAGACGGGCCTGACGGACCTGGGCCGGGCCATCATCCCCGAGATCGACCGCGCGGGAGTCGTGCACGACTGCTCGCACCTCAGCGACCGCTCGCTGGCGGAACTCCTCGACCTCGCGGCCGGGCCCGTCATGGCGTCGCACTCCAACTGCCGGGCCCTGATCGGCGCCGACAACCAGCGTCACCTGACCGACGCGGCGATCCGGGCCATCGCGCAGCGCGGCGGCGTGATCGGCCTCAACCTCTTCTCGAAGTTCCTGATCCCGGGCCCTCCGACGGACCGCCGGGCCACGATCGACCAGGCCCTCGCGCACATCGAGCACATCTGCTCGCTCCTGGGCCACACCCGGGGCGTGGGGCTGGGCTCGGACATGGATGGGGGGTTCAGCCGCGACATCCTGCCCGAGGGCATCGACCGACCGCGCGATCTCGAGCGCCTCGCGGAGGGATTGAGCCGCCGGGGCTGGCGCGATTCGGACATTGATGCCTTCGCGTGGGGCAACTGGGCGCGGTTCTGGAGGCTGTAGCGGCGGGGCACGCCGGCCCGGCCCGCCGCCGACTGCTCGGGCGCGGATCCGGTCAAGCGATCGCCGGCGCGGGCCGAAGAGGATCGGGTACAGTACGGGCCGGTTTGGATGGGCCGAGAAGGCGCGGGCGGAGAACCAGATGGGCAATGCCGAGGCAATCGCAACCAGGGGTGCAAGCACGATGGCGACCATGCCGGTGGTGACGGTCCCGAAGGCGGAGGCCGAGCAGTGGCGGGCGGCATCGGGCCAGCCGCTGGCGATGAGGGCGGCGATGGCGTGGGCCCGGTACTCGCCGCGGGCCAAGGGGTGGATGCCGCGGATCATCGGGCGCCGCTTCGCGAGCGGGATGAAGTCAACGGTGCGGACGCGGAGCGGGGGCATCGTCGCGGTGGACCCCGCCAACCTGGACATCTACGTCCGGGTGGTGCTGAACGGGGGCGTGTGGGAAAAGCAGATCCACGATGCGTGCTGCGCGGTGGCCCGGCCCGGCGATGTGGTGCTGGACATCGGGGCCAACGCGGGGATCATCGCGATGGACCTGGCGGCGCACCTGAAGGGCGATGTGCGGATGTTCGCGTTCGAGCCCATCCCGACGCTGGCCCGGACGGTGGCGCTGTCGGCGGCGATCAACGGACTGCAGGACCGGATCACGGTGAGCGAGTCGATGCTGGGGTCGGCGGGCGGTGAGGCTTCGCTGTTCGTGCCCAAGCACGCGATCCACGCCTCGGCGAAGTCCCGCGAGGCGGATGCGGTGGAGCTGAAGCGGCCCGTCTTCACGCTGGATTCGCTGGTGGAGAGCGGGCAGATCCCGCAGCCGGACTTCATCAAGATCGATGTGGAGGGGGCGGAGCTGGAGGTCTTCAAGGGGGCCGCGGGGCTGCTGCGCAGCCGCCCGCCGGCGATCGCCTTCGAGGCGGACCAGAACATGCAGCGCTTCGGGTACACCCGGGCCGACCTGATCGGGTTCCTGTCGGGCTGCTCGCCGTACCGCTACTACTACATCACCGCGCACGGGTTCACGGCGACCGACAAGCCGGATGAATCGATGGATGATGACCACAACAACCTGCTGGCGCTGCCGCCGGGGCGGCCGGAGCCGAGGTTCGGCGTGAACCCGGTGCGCTGAGGGCGGGAAGGCGGTCCGCGGGCCGCAATCCCGGAGTGAGCCGGCTGCGCGAAGTTGCAGTGTGCTTGCTCCTCAGAAGTATCGACGACCCTGGCTATCGACCGCTCCGATCGACAAGATTCTGCAGATTGGATAGCGCTTTTTCGAAGATCATTCGGACGGTGTGGTACTTCTCCGAGTGCTCTCCGGAATAGGACCGCTTTGCGATGCCGGACCAATCCTCGAATCGTGCTACTTCGAGTTCACCGAAATGGACCCGGATTGCCTTGGCCATACGCGAAATCCACCCGTCGACTTCCAGGAACCAGGCAGGCTCATCCGAGATCATTACCGAGGTCCCCCGCAGGATGGCCAGCCCTTCCATTAGGCCATTCTCAATTGCCTGAACAGCGGCGGATTTTTCCGCATTCAGCGCATCGATGCTTGCGGACATTCGCATGTGCAAGCGAGCAGCTGTCATGGCCAACTGCACGGCAAAAACACAAAAGGTCACAAACACACCAACTGCCAGCGCTACCAACGTAGAGACCAGATCAGGGTCGGAGACGGTGGGATCAAAAAGACGTCTGTAGGCCCAGTGAGCGGCAAAATACAGACCGGGAAAGACAACTATGCTCCCATACGAGATGTAGGGATGCCGGACCGTCGCCTGCCGGGCTTCCCGGAGCACTGTGCGGTAGTACCCTATCGCCTTACGACGCGCCACCTCATCGTCGCCCATCCGTCTAGGTTAGGCACAACTCAGTCACAAGCCGAGGACAACCCACACGGACCGTGTTGCATACGTCGCGCGATCAACCCCTCGCACACGCCCGCAATCCATTGCGGCATCTCCGTCAGTGCTGCATCAATCTGCTGGCAAACCTACGACCTGACGGCTCACGTCCGCTCGAGCACGACGATCGTCACGGAGATCGCGAAGCCCAGCACGGTGAACACGCCCGCCAGTTTCCCGCCGTGCTCGTAGGCCTCGGGGATCATGCTGTTGGCGAGCATCATCAGGATGGCGCCGCCCGCGAAGGCCTGAATGAACGACAGCCAGCGGTCCGAGGCGGCGCCGAACAGGCTGAAGCCCGCGATGGAGGCGAGCGCGCACACCAGCGCGATGATGACCCACAGCAGCAGGATGCGCCGGCGGCCGGCGCCGCCCGCCTTCATGCCGATGGAGCCGGCGATGGCCTCGGGCAGGTTGGAGATGAATACCGCGACCAGCATGGCGAGGCTGATGTGGCCTCCTTCGGAGATTCCCAGGCCGATCACGATGGACTCGGGGATGCCGTCGAGGATGATGGCCAGGACCATCGGGATGACCAGCTTGGAGTGCGCTGAGCCGCCGCCCTCCGCGTGATCACCGCCGCGGAAGCGCTCGATCAGCCTGTCGCTCAGGTAGAACACCAGGGCGCCGGCGAAGAGGCCGAAGGCGGGGTACCCCGTCCCCTTGCCGACCTGGATGGATTCGAAGGTCAGCTCGTACGAGACGGCCGAGATCAGGGTGCCGGCGCCGAAGGCCATGATGGCCCCGAGCGTGCGATTGCCGAGCGTGAAGCGGCAGGCGATCAGCCCGCCCACGATCAGCGAGGATGTGGCCAGCAGGCCCCAGAAGAAGGCGTTCAGCATGTGGACGAGCCCCCGATCGGTGGTCGGGATGCCACCGAAGAGTCTCATGCTACCGATCGCGGCCTCGCGGTGATGGAGCGACCCCACCCGCGTACCCTCTCCTACTCATGCCCCTCGCGGCTCCATCCCCCACTCCCCGTTCCGCTCCTCACACCCCTCCCTCCGTGCCCCCCATCATCCGGGCCATCAACCTCCACAAGACCTACCGCCTCGGGCGCGTCGATGTGCCCGTCCTGCGCGGGGTCTCCCTCGACATCCACCCCGGCGAGTGGGTCGCCGTGCTGGGCGCTTCGGGCTCGGGCAAATCCACCCTCATGCACCTGCTCGGCGGGCTCGACCGCCCGGACCGGCCGGGCCGGGTCAGCCGCCCCGAGGCCGGCGATGCCGAGGCCGGGCGGACCACCCCGCGCCCCGCGCCGACGGGCCCGGCGGGCGAGGTGTATTTCGAGGATGCGCCGATCGCCGGGTACTCGGCCCGGCAGCTGGACCGGTACCGCTGCTCGGCGGTGGGCTTCGTCTTTCAGTTCTACCACCTGCTGTCGGAGCTGTCGGTCATCGAGAACGTGCTGATCGGGTCGATGATCCGCCACGGGCACGTCGGATTCCGGACCCGGTCGGGCGAGCTCCGCGAGCGCGGCCGGGCCTTGCTCGAGCGCGTGGGGCTGTCGCACCGCCTCTCGCACCGCCCGGCCGAGCTGTCGGGCGGGGAACGCCAGCGCGTCGCGATCGCCCGGGCGTTGATCAACCAGCCCAAAGTGCTGCTGGCCGATGAACCCACGGGAAACCTCGACCGTCACACGGGCGACCGCATCCTCGATCTGCTGACAGAGTTCCACAGGCAGGGGCAGACCATGGTGGTCGTCACCCATGACCCTGAAACCGCCCGCCGGGCCGACCGGGTCGTCCGGCTCGAGGATGGGCGGGTTGTGGCGGTTTGAGCAGGCTTCTTCGGGGCCCGTTCGGGAAGTGGCTCAACCAAGTTGAGTCGTTACTATCTAGCCCGGTACCATTGGGCCTGGTCCAAGGCTGACCCGGCGGAGAACCCCTTGGCGACCCCGTCCACCTCGACATCCGACCTCGCCCACACGGACCTGCGCCCCAGCACGCTCACGCTGCCCGGGAAAAGCATGCCCCAGGTGGTCGCGCGCATCGCCGAAGTTGGGGAGGGAATTCCCGTGGTCTTCCTGCACGGGCTGGTGGGTCTGAACGAGCACTGGGAAGAGGTCGTCCGCCGGGCCCGGCTTCACACCCGGTGCGTGCTGCTCGAACTTCCCCTGCTGGACCTGCGGGGTGAGGACTGCTCGATCCAGGGCGTGACCGACCTCACCGCGCGGTTCCTGGAGCGGTATTTCAACGGCGAGCCGGCTTCGCTGGTGGGCAACTCCTTCGGCGGGCACGTGGCGCTGCGGGTGGCGCTGGAGCGGCCCGAGCTGGTGCGGTCGCTGGTGCTGGCGGGTTCGAGCGGGCTGATCGAAAAATCGATGGTGCGCGAGGTGCAGATCCGGCCCAGCCGGGAGTGGCTGGCCCAGAAGATCGGCGAGCTGTTCTATGACCGTTCCAAGATGCGCGAGGCCGACCTCGACCGTGCGTTCGCGGAGCTGTCCCGCCGGGGCGGGGCGCGGGCCATGGTCAAGCTCTCGCGTTCGGCCCGCCGCAACCACCTGGGCACCAAGATCGGCGGCATCGCGGCGCCGACGCTGCTCATCTGGGGCAAGCAGGACATCGTGACCCCGCCGGAGGCGGCCCAGGGCTTCCTGTCGGCGATCCCAGACTCGCGGATCGTGTGGTTCGACAACTGCGGGCACGCGCCGATGATCGAGTGCCCGGAGCAGTTCGCCGCATCGCTGGTCGAGTTCGTCACCGAGGTTGACCGCCGCGAAACGGGCGCCTGAGGCGTGGCCTCGACTTCCACCAACCCGGTTCCCCAACCTGGAGCGCCGCTGCGGCGGCGATCGTGGACGCGGCTTGTCGGCATCGGGCTGCAGGCCCGGATCTCGCGCCGGGCCCGGCTGTTGAGTGATGCGGCGTACTGGAACCGGCACTCCGCGGCGATCCAGGCCCGGCAGTTGAGGCGGCTGCTGCTGGCGGCTTCGCCGACGTGGATGGGGCGCAAGCACGGCTTTGCGCGGCTGGCCCGGCTGGATGATGAGGAGATGATCCGGGGCTACCGGGCCGGCGTCCCGATCGCCGACTGGTATCTCTACAAAGACCAGTTTGCGCGGATGCGGGAGGAGGGCGAGCCGGATGTGCTCTGGCCCGGGCTGGTGACGGACTTTGCGCAGACCAGCGGCACGACGGCGGGGGACAAGTACATCCCGGTCAGCCGGGCCATGCTGCGCTCCAACTACCTGGCCTCGCTCGACATCTTCGCGAACCTGCACCGATTCGGCGTCTCGCTGCCCGAGCTGCTGGCGGGCAAGAGCCTGTTTCTGGGCGGTTCGACGGAGCTGGCGCAGAACGACCGCGGGGTGCGGACGGGCGATCTGTCGGGGATCGTGACCCCGCTCATCCGTTGGCCGCTCAGCGAGATCTACCTGCCGGGCCCGGACATTGCGCTGATGAGCCACTGGCCCGCCAAGATCGAGGCGATGGCCCGGCGGTGCCTGCACGAGGATGTGAGGATGGTCTCGGGGATGCCGAGCTGGGGGCTGGTGCTGTTCGACCGGCTGATCCAGCTGGCCCGCGAGTCGGGGCGGGAGGCGCGGACGATCGCGGATGTGTGGCCCAACTTCCAGGTGCTGGTGCACGGCGGCGTGAAATACACCCCGTTCGAGGGGCGGATGCGGCAGATGTACTCGGGATCGGCGGATGGCCCGGATATTCAGTACCGGCTGGAGTTGTACCCGGCGTCGGAGGGTTTCGTGGCGATCCAGGACACGCGGGGGGATCCGGGGCTGCGGCTGAACACCGACATCGGGATCTTCTACGAGTTCGTGCCGCTGGAGGAGATCGCGGGCCCGGCGCCGCGGTCGTTCACGTGCGATGCGGTGGAGAAGGGTCAGCGGTACGTGGTGGTGCTGACGACGTGCGCGGGGCTGTTCCGGTACATCCTGGGCGATGTCGTCGAGTTTGATTCGGCGCCCGCGGCGGGCGGGCGCAAGGGAGGGGATGGCCCGGCGCGCCTGCGGATCGTCGGCCGGCACCGGCACTTCATCAACGCGTTCGGCGAGAACCTGATCGTCGAGCACATCGAGAACGCGGTGGCGGCCGCGGCTTCACGGGCCGGGGTGCTGGTGGGCGAGTTCACCGCGGCGCCGGTCTATCCCCGGGATGGGGTTCGGGCGGGGCTTGAGCTGGCGGTGGAGGTTGAAACCAAGACCGGGTTCCCGCTTCCGACGTTCCGGGAGAGCTTCGACCAATCGCTGAAGGCCCAGAACGTGGACTACACGACCAAGCGGACGGATGGAGTGGGGATGACGGAACCGACTATCACGACCGTGCCCCCCGGTACGTTCCACCGCTGGATGCAGTCGCGGGGCAAGCTGGGCGGGCAGCACAAATGCCCCCGGTGCTCCAACTCGCGGGAGATCATTGAGCAGGTCGTTTCGGCCGCCGGGGCAGACCACGGGGCGGTCCGGACGGGCCGGGAGGGAGTCCTGTGAACCGCTACCGGGCCCGGCGGCATCTGACCCCCGACCCCGCCGCGGGAGGCGGGGTGGCCGGCGGACCGACAACGCGGCCGTCCGGATCCGAGTAACCTACCGTCGCTCGCCCCAGTTCAAGGCCCAGCAAATCGCCCAGTCATGAACACCCACCCCCACCAGTATTCGGCCTGCGGCTGCGGATCGGGTTCCGGCGCATGCCGCCGATCCGATGGCGTGGTCCGGGCCGCGGTGGCGCTGCTCGACCAGTGCGCCGCCTTCATCCAGACCCTGCCCGACCCCGCCTACACCGCCGATTCGATGACGATCCGGGGCGGCACCATCGGCAAGCACATCCGGCACGTGCTCGACCACTACGACGCGATCCTGGTGGGCGTTGAGGCTGATTCGGTGATTGACTACGACCACCGGGAGCGGGATGTGCCGATGGAGTCGCGCCGGCCCGCTGCGCTCGAGAACGTCGAGCGTACACGGCGGCGGCTGCTGGGGCTCACCGGGCCGCAGCTGGATGGGCCCGCGCGGATCCGGGTCATGCTCGCCGCCGACGGCTCGGAGGCGGAACTGGGAACCACGGTGGCGCGGGAGCTGGCGTTCGCCACGCACCACGCGGTGCACCACCAGGCCATGATGAAGGCGATCGCCGCGGAGCATGGGGTTCACCCGGGCCCGGATTTCGGCAAGGCGCCATCAACGCTGAACCATGAAACCCGCGCGGGCCTGCCGGCGGGCCGTTCATCGGGCGTCGGGCCGGCGCGGGAGGGAGCGACGGGCTGATCGGCCCGGTCACTCGATGTGCACTCTCTCCGTCATCGCGACCCGTGGAAGCGCCCCGGGCCTTCGCATCGTGTGCAACCGGGATGAGCAGCGCACGCGGCCCGCTGCGCACGCTCCGCGCTGGCATGACCTACCGGCCGGCGGGCGGGGGATCTGGCCGACCGACAGCAAGGCGGGGGGCACGTGGCTGGCGGCGGGCGAGCACGGGCTGGTGCTGGCGCTGCTCAACTACAACCCGCGTCACGGGCTGCCGACGCCGCTCTTCCCGCCGCGGCAATCGCGGGGGCTGATCATCCCGACGCTGATCGGCGCTGCGCGCATCGGCGATGTGGCCCGGACGCTTCACAAGATGGATTTCAGCCTCTTCCCGGGGTTCCGGCTGATCGGCATCGACCCGCCCGGGCGGGGACATTCCGGGGGACATTCCGGGGGACATTCCGGGGGGCATTCCGGGGGGCATTCCGGCTATGTCCCGATCCTGGAGGCGACGTGGAACGGGCGGGAGCTGGCGGTGGCCCGGCACGCGCCGGGCCCGGCGTGTTTTACGAGTTCCGGGCTGGGCGATCATCGGGTTTTGCCGCGCCTGGAGCTGTTCCGGCGGGTGGTGCTGGGGGCGGGGGCGACCGCGGAGGCGCAGGATGAGTTCCACACCCATGTCTGGCCCGCGCAGCCCGAGATCAGCGTCATGATGGCACGGGAGGATGCGCGGACGGTGAGCGTGTCGCGGATCGAGGTGGCGCGGGGCGAGGGTCCGGGCCTGCACGTGCGGATGGACTACCACGCGGTGGCGGATGCGGCGGCGATGGCCGCGACCGGCTCGACGGGGAATGCGTGAGCCCGTGAAGCCTCGGACCGGTCCTGTCGGCCGGGGCGGGGCCAGCGAATTCCGCTCTGGCCGGGCCGCGATCGTGGAGCCGCCGGGCCGGGGCCGGGGGGGAGTTCCGTGCGGATCCCGGGGGGCATGGGGAGCGGGCGGTATCCCGGCTTTCCGAGCCCCTTAGCGGGCACTACCATGCGGGACTATGCCCCTGCCCGCCCCCTTTGATTTCCTGTCGGCCCAGCTGCTCGTCAACGCGGTGGTGCTGTTCGCGATGGTCCACGTGATCCTGATCACGGTGGCCTATTCGGTGTACCTCGAGCGCCGGATCTCGGCGTACATCCAGGACCGGCTGGGCCCGAACCGGGTGGGGTTCGACTTCGGGCTGCCGTTCCTGGGATTCCTGAAGGGGATGATCGGCCTGGGCCAGCCTCTGGCGGACGGCATCAAGTTCCTGGTGAAGGAGGATTACGCGGGCGACCGGGTGGACAAGGCGCTCTTCACGCTGGCCCCGATCATCGTGATCGTGCCGGCGATGATCGGCTTCGCGGTGATCCCGTGGGGCGGGGTGTGGAACTGTCCGGACATTTCTGTGCCGTTCACGAGCTACGTGATCGCGGGCGGGCCGGTGCTGGTCGCGGGCGCGAGCGTCAACATCGGGATCGTGTACCTGCTGGCGGTGGCGTCGCTGGGGGTGTACGGCGTGACGCTGGGCGGGTACGCCTCGAACAACAAGTTCTCGTTCCTGGGGGGCCTGCGTGCGACGGCCCAGATGATCTCGTACGAGATCCCGCTGGGGCTGTCGCTGCTGGCGGCGCTGCTGATCATCGGCTCGCTGGTGCCCGATGCGATCGTCCGCCACCAGGTGAACAACGGGTGGCTGATCCTCAGCCAGCCCATCGCGTGCGTGCTGTTCTACATCGCGGCCCTGGCCGAATCCAACCGGGCCCCCTTCGACAACGCCGAGGCCGAGCAGGAGCTGGTGGGCGGCTTCCACACCGAGTATTCCTCGATGCGGTTCGCGCTCTTCTTCCTCGCCGAGTACTCCCACCTGGTGACCTCGGCCGCGTTCTTCACCCTGATCTTCCTGGGCGGATACCACCTGCCCTTCATCGGGCTGACGAGCCCGGAGTCGACGGGCCTGCTGGCGGTGCTGGTGAAGTTCCTCGTCTACTTCGGCAAGGTCGTGTTCCTGATCTGCTTCGCGATCGTGGTCCGCTGGACGGTGCCCCGGATGCGCTACGACCAGGTCATGATGTACGCCTGGCAGGCGGTGATCCCGCTGGCGCTGGCCGTGGTCGTGATGACCAGCTTCATGGTGTATTTCGGCAAGACCGCCCTGGCCCCGATGATGATCGCCAACGGCGGGCTGTTCGCGTTGCTGATGGTCTTCCAGCCGCTGCTGCCCAAGTACAACCCCAACCGGAAGCTGGCGCTGTACGGCTCACGCTTCAGCCCGGTCGGCGGCGAGATGGTGAGCACGCGTCCGACGGCGGCGATGGCCCTCGAGGACCGGCCCGTGCAGGGAACCGTGAAGGCGTAGGCGTCCGGCCTTTTTCTGCCCCTCCGCGAGCTCCGCGATCTCCGGGGCGTTTCTATTCTGTGCGCGCCGCGGCGATGCGCCGGCGGTCGGCCCGTGACCGGGCCAGGATCAGCGAAGAGCTCATCAGCACCGCGTCGGCCCAGTACCACGGGCGCTGGTAGGCGAGGTATCGCGGCTCCCACGCCGGGTGGAACTTGCTCTTGAAGATGTGCAGACCCTTGTAGTTGTACACGCGCTCGCCGTGCCGGAAGAGCTGCCGGGCCAGGCGCTCGGTCATGACGGCCTTCTTCCAGTCGCCGACATCGTGAAGGGGTGACATGCCGAGGTTGAGCGTGCTGTACCCGCGCTCCTTGGCCCAGAGCGCCAGCTGGATGATCAGGTAATCCATGAGCCCGTCGATGCCCTCATCGCGGTAGCGCATCAGGTCGAAGCTGGCCTCGGCGCCGGGCCCGGCGGTGAGGATGTTGACGAAGGCGACGGGGCGGGCGTCGGGGGTGCGCACGATGGCGAGCGGACCGCGCTGGAGGTAGGCCGGCGAGAAATAGCCGACGGAGAACTGCATCTCGCGGGCGTCCTTGGCGGCGAGCCAGGCGTCGCTGATGGCCCGGCACTGCGCGATCAGTTCGGGGGGATGGGGCGGGCTGAGCACCTCGAACGTCAGGCCCTGCTCGGAGGCGCGGCGGAGCATCTTGCGGAAGCTGTGGGCCTGTCCGCCCTCGAGGCGGAAGCCGGGAAGATCGACGATGGCTTCCTCGCCGAGCTTGAAGAAGGTGTAGCCGAAGTCGTGCAGGTGCTCCATCCAGGCGCCGCTGATCTGGTAGAAGACCAGGTGCAGGTCCTCATCATCGGCGGTCTCGTGGAGGGCCTCGAGCAGTTCGCGCTCGGCGCCGGGCACGGCGATGGGGTCGGCGAGCACGACCATGGTGTTGCCGCGGCGCTGGTAGACGGCGGCGCCGTGCTCGCGGCCGCCCGCGCGGAAGAACCAGGCGGCCTTGTCGCCCGCGGCGATCAGGAGCGCCGCGGTGCGGTGGGCGCGGGCCCGGGCCAGTTCGAGGATGCGGGCGATGTCGTCATCGGAGGCGAGGTCGGCGCCCTTGGGCGGGTAGACGGCCTGGCGGAGGAGCACCACGAGGCCGGCGATCGCGAGGATGACGGCGGCGCGGAGGAACCGGGCCGCCTGCGTGTGGGCGGAGACGCCGTTGCCGAAATGGAGCAGGAGCTCATGAAGGGGATGGACGCCGCGGAACGCGGTGAGGCCCAGCAGGATGTAGAAGGTGAGGGCGCCCAGCGCGAGGGCGAGGGTGAGTTCCCAGCCCAGCGGGATGCGGCCGCGGCGGGGGAAGGCGCCGCGGACGCCGATGAGCAGGGCCAGCAGGGCGGTGCAGACCAGGGCTTCTTCGTAGTCGCCGCCTTTGAGCAGGTGGGCGACGGTGGAGGCGGCGAGGGAGGCGGCGGTGATGAGATAGGCCGCGCGGTACCCGCGGAGCAGCCCGCGCACCAATAGGAGCATGAAGAGCGCGGCGACCACCGAGGCGGCGTGGGAGACTTCCGTGACCGGGAGCGGGACCAGGCTGCGGAGGTCAAGAAGGCGATCGTGCACGGCGGGGGTGGCGGAGCTGGCGAGGAGGAACCCGGCGTTGATGGCGACCGCGCCGGCGATGATGCGGCGTCGCCACAGACCGGCCCGGACGCGCGTGCCGGTGAACATGATGTAGAGCCCGATGAGCGAGGCGGCCCAGGGCACGATGTAGAACGTGAGTCGGAAGAGCAGGACCTGGGCGGCGGCGGTGTCGGTGGAGACGCCGGGCCCGGTGAGCATGTTGAGCCAGACCGCGTCGGCGCTGCCCAGCCCGCCCGGCACCATGGAGGCGATGCCGACGAACTGGCCGAGGTAGAGGGTCTTGGCGAGGTCATCAAGGTCGGTGGGCAGGCTGAGGGCCCGGGCCGTGAGGGCGAAGGTGGCCAGGGCGGCGCCCCAGTCGATGACGCCCAGGAGCCCGAGGATGGCGATGCGCTGCGCGGGCCACGGCCCGGATGCGCCGGGCCGGAGGCGGTGGAGCACGCGGGCCGCGAGCAGAGCGAGCACGGGCGCGAGCGCGAGGGCGATGACGATGCGGGCCGGGAGCGAGCCGGGCCCGTCGATGGGGGTGAAGACAGCGGCGAGCCAGGCGGTGAGGCCGGCGAAGAACGCGATATAGAGGCGGACGATGCCGCGGAGGATTTCCGGGATCGTCATCCCGGCCCGGCGGTAGAGGTAGAGCCGCAGCGCGGGTCCGCCGAGCGGGCCGAGGGTGAGGAAGTTGGTCCAGGCGAAGATGATCGAGGCCCGGCCCCAGCGGCGGAGCGGGGTGAGGGAGGGCGTGGAGGTGAAGGCGAAGACGTCGTAGGCGCCCATGGCGGCGATCGAGATGAAGGCGGCGCCGATGGCGGCGACGATGTAATGCCAGTCGGAGGCGTGGACGATGTCGCTGGTGCGGCGGAAGTTGAGGTGGGAGACCTCGTGCCAGACGACCAGGAGCACGCCGATCGGAAGGAGGATGCGGAGGGCCCAGCTGGCGGCGCGGAACAGGCCCGCGCGGGCCCGGGCGCGGGCCGGGGGCATCGGGACGGGTTCGATGGTGGCGTCATCGCCGGGGTGTGGGGTGTGCGCGGGCGCGCCCGGGTCGTCGGGGGAGGGGTGATGTGGAGGGGGCGCGGGCCGATGCACAGGGTGGACTGTAACGCCGGGCCGGGCCGTGGGCGGGCCGGGGATGGCCCGCGCCTGGGTACACTTGGGCCTATGCCACTGACCAGAGAACAGATCGCGGCCCGGGCGGCGCGGGAGCTCAAGGACGGGTACATCGTGAACCTGGGGATCGGGATGCCGACGCTGGTAGCCAACTACATCCCGGCCGGGGTGGATGTGTGGCTGCAGTCGGAGAACGGGCTGCTGGGGATGGGCCCGTTCCCGAAGGAGAGCGCGATCGATGCGGACCTGATCAACGCGGGGAAGCAGACGGTGACGGCCCGGAAGGGCGCTGCGTTCTTCTCCTCGGCGGAGTCGTTCGCGATGATCCGCGGCGGGCACATCGACATGTGCATCCTGGGGGCGATGCAGGTGTCGCAGGAAGGGGACCTGGCGAACTGGATGATCCCGGGGAAGATGGTGAAGGGGATGGGCGGGGCGATGGACCTGGTGGCGGGTGTGCAACGGGTGGTGGTGATGATGGAGCACACGGCCAAGGGGGATGCGCCCAAGATCATGAAGCAGTGCACACTGCCGCTGACGGGCCAGCGCTGCGTGGACATGATGATCACCGACCTGTGCGTGATGGTGATGGACAAGGCGCGGCGGCGGTTCGTGCTGACGGAGCTGGCGCCGGGGGTGACGGTGGACGAGGTGAAGCGCAAGACCGAGGGCGAGTTGCTGGTCGCGGAGAAAGTGACGGAGGTCGCGGCATGAGCCAACTCGTCCTGCCGGCGAGTTTCCGCGTGATCGGACTCGACCTTTCGAGCCAGCAGGAAGTTGCGCACGTATTCACGACCGCGGACTGGCGCGAGGCGGTCACGAGCGCCCGGGCCGCGGGCGCGCTGCCGCTCAGCATCGCGGTCCTTGACCGCGCGGGCAGGCCGCGACGGACCTGGCGTCTCGACCTGGACGGAAACCTGCAGGCGCCGGAATCCTTGCTGATGGAGCACCCGATCGTGACCGTCGCGCTGGGGATCCTGCTGTTCTTCGCGGGGGCACTGGTGCTCGGCGTGCTGCTGCGGGCGTTCTGACCTTGCGCAGGAAAAACCCCGCCACGGGGCGGGGTTTGTGTATTGGTGAGAGACGGTCAGGCCCGGTCAGGTTCCGGGGATGCGCAGGTCCTCGAACACGAAGGTGTACTTGTCGTTGGTGAACGAGATCTTCTGCTTGCCGGGGTAGACGGTCAGGTACGCGCCGTGGCCGTCGAGGAAGCCCAAGAGGCTCTTGTTGACATCGTCGTAGCCGTTCTTGAGCTGGAACTTCTCGTTGGGGGCGTTCACGATCACGTCGGCGTACTGGTCGTTCACCCACGCGAACTTGGAGGGAACGAAGGAGTCGGCCACGGCGAGGCGCTGGGCGCCGAAGCGGAAGCGATCGGTCCAGTCGGAGATGCTGGTGAGCTGGTCCCACCACTTGGCGTTCCACTGGTAGGTGTTGCCGACATCGTCGTAGCAGGACCGGCGCTGGTCCGGCGGGTTGGGCTGGGGCCACTTGTACTGGTGCGAGAGCTTGTCGCTGGGGTCGCGGAAGACCTTGGCCTCGACCTCGCGGAGTTTGGAATCCTTGGGGAGCAGCGCGGGCGGGGCGGGGGTGTCCTGGGACCAGTCGATGTCGTACATGTACGGGTTCATGGGCCGGTCGGCGGCCTCGACATCGAAGATCTTGTTGAGTCCGGTGCTCCAGTTGCCGTGGTTGTTCTTGCCGGCGTACGACCACGTGCACCACGCGCCGACGGTCTTTTCAGAGACGCCATCGCGGCGGTTGCCGGAGTATCCCTCGACGGGCAGTTTGCCCTTGTTGGCCTGCGAGTAGGAGTTGCCCGCAACCCCGATCTGGCGCAGGTTGCTCATCGAGATGGCGAGCCAGGCCGACTTGCGGGCCCGGCCGATCGCCGGCAACAGGATTGAGATGAGCAGGGCGATGATGGCGATGACCACCAACAACTCGATGAGTGTGAATCCTCGACGTTTCATGGAAGCTGGCTCCCCGTGACCGAACGGTCACTTCGGCGCACGATTCCAACCCGTGACACTAGAGGTCATTGCGGGCGTTCCGGCACAGAACCGGCGCCCGGGGTCGGGTACGGACAGCGACGAGTATAACGGGTGCCTGCGGCCGGGGGAAGAGATTGCCGGCCCGGCACGCCGCTCACCGCTTCCTAACAAAGAACAAACCCGGCGCGGGCCGGGTCTGCTCCATTGATGCGAGTTTCGATCGGCTGTGCGAGGCTCAGCTGCCCGGGACCGACAGACCGTCGAACACGAACGTGTACTTGTCGTTGGTGAACGACTCGGGCACCTTGCCGGGGATGACCGAGAGGTACGCCCCGTGCCCATCCATGAACCCCAGCAGGCTCTTGTTCACATCGTCGTAGCCGTTCTTGAGCTGGAACTTGGCCGCCTGGTTCACGATGATGTCGGCGTACTGGTCGTTCAGCCAGGCGAACTTGGCGGGGTTGAAGGTGTCGGCGAGGGCCAGCCGCTGCGTGGCGTACTGCATGCGGACTGTCCAGTCGCTGATCTTCTTCAGGTCGGGCTGGTCCCAGTACTTCAGGTTGAAGTGGTAACTGTTGCCCACATCGTCGTAGCTGGAGCGCTGGTGCGCGATGGGGTTGGGCTTGGGCCAGTCCCACTGGTGCGAGAGCTTGTCGCTGGGGTCCCGGAAGACCTTGGCCTCGACGAGCCGGACCTGGGCATCCTTGGCCAAGGGCGTCGGGGGCGCGGGGGTGTCGACGGTCCAGTCGATGTCGATCGTGTACTGGTTCATCGGGCGGTCCGCGGCCTCCACATCGGCCCAGCTGTCCGGGCCCGATGACCACGCGCCGTTGTTGTTCTTGCCGGCGTACGACCAGGTGCAGACGGCGTTGACCTTCCGCATGTTGGGGTCGGTGCTGGTGGGGTCCTTGCGCTTGATCGAGGCCCAGATGCCGTCGATGGGCCACTTGCCCTTGTTGTTCTGGTTGTACGAGGCGCCCGCCACGCCGAGCTGGCGGATGTTGCTCATGGAGATCGCCAGGAAGGCCGACTTGCGGGCCCGGCCGATCGCGGGGAGCAGGATCGAGATGAGCAGCGCGATGATGGCGATGACGACCAGGAGTTCGATCAGCGTAAAGCCACGGCGTTTCATGCGGTTCACCCCTCCGACAGGCCCGCGGCCCGGCATCCCGCGAGAGCGGGGGACAGGGCGCGCGAGGCGATCACCTTGAAGGTCTGCCAACCGATGGATCCCGACGCGATACCACCACCCTCGACCGGGCGGCTCCCAAGGTATTCGCGGCTTAGGGCCCGGCGGTTGCGATCACTTCACCGCGTCTTGACCGGGCTGCGGCTCGGCGGCGGGGGTTCGGCGGGCGTTTCATCCGGCACGGTCGGCGGCGGGGCGATCTGCTCCGATTCGCGGAGGAGTTCCTCGGTGTGCCGCCGGGCCCGGGCCTCGGCATCCGATTCCCCCCCACCGCCGCCCAGGAGCCGCCACGCCAGCACCGCGCCGGCCGCGAGCAGCAGTCCGCCGGCGATCAACAGGCGATTCCGCGATGGCCGGGCCGGGGAGGTCTGTGCGGTGGTCATCATTTGAGGTCGATCCCGCGGATGCCATCACGCGTGGCCCAGAAGTACGCAACGCCGCCGAAGGTCCACTTGAACCCCTGCGGCTCGCCGTAGAGCATCCAGCGGTCCATCTCGGTCTTGCCGGGATCCCACCGCCCCGAGGGGAAGAGCAGCTTGTTGTCCACCGAGGGCTTGGCCGAGGGCCGGTCGGTGTCGTTGATGATGTTGGTCATGTTCACCGAGCGGGCCGAGGTGTCGATCAGCGCCACGCAGGGCTTGGCGCCGGGCTGGAACCACATCTTCTGGTCGGCGCCGGCGTAGTCCTTGCCCTCAAAGAGCATGACCTTCTTCGACGGGTGGAAGACATCGCCGACGCGGTGGCGCTTGAAGAAGAACTTGTTGGCGGTGGTGCCGTCGGGGCGGGAGGCGGTCTCGAAGCGCTGCCAGTCCTGCCAGAAGACGGGCGGGTACCAGTAGGAACTGGGGAAGATCCACGTCAGGTCGCCGGCGGCGTCGATGTTGTCGGCGAACCAGCGGTCCAGGGCCTTGTCGGCGGGGGCGCGGCCCGACTTCATGCGCGAGAGCGTGTCGTCATCGCCGTAGAGCGTGTGCGAGAGCCAGTGGTAGCCGTACGACTCCGAGCCGCTGGTGCTGTAGGGGGAGGAGTAGTACCAGGCCCAGCCGGGCTGGCCCGGCACATCGATGGTGGCCCGGCCCTGGCCCGGGCGGAAGGGGTTGATGAGCTCTTCCTTGCGGTCGTTGGCGTAGAAGGTGATGAAGGTGGCGTTGGAGCGGAGGTTGGCGAGGGAGCCGGTGCGGTAGGCCGAGCGCCGGGCCTCCCCCAGCGCGGGCAGGAGGATGCCGATGAGCAGCGCGATGATCGCGATGACGACGAGGAGCTCGATCAGGGTGAACGCGCGGTGGATCGGGGTCTTCATGGTTCAGCCTCCCCCCGGCGGTTTCATGTCGTCGAAGACGAACGTGTAACGGTCGGTGCGCAGCGATTCGATCTTGCGGCCCGGGCTGACGGCGTGGTACGCGACGTGCCCGTCGAGGAAACCCAGCATGCCCTTGTTGATGTCGTTGTAGCCGTTGATGAGCTGGAGCTTTGGATCGGTGTCGAAGACGGTGACGGCGGCGACCTCATCGAGCACCCACACCATGCGCGAGGGGATGAAGGAATCGGAGGTGGCCAGGGCCTGGGTGCCGAAGTCGAAGGCTTGGCGGAAGTCGCGGATGGGGCGGGGGTAGACCTGGAACCACCAGCCGAAGCTCCACTGGTAGCTGATGCCGACATCATCGTACGAGGAGACGCCGGGCGTGGGCCGCGGCCACTGGCGCTGGTGCGTGGCCCGGTCGCTGGGGTCGTGGAAGGCCTCGCCCTTGAGCTGCCGGGCCGGGGAGTCCTTCTTCAGGAAACTGGGGAAGGGCGGGGCGCCCCAGTCCTTGTCGGGGTAGATGTAGGGGTTGAGGGGCCGGTCATCGGCCTCGACATCGAAGCCCGAGGAGGCGCCGGTGGCCCAGTAGTCGGAGCAGTTCTTGCCGGCGAAGCTCCACGAGCACCAGCCGATCTCGCGCGGGAACATCGCGGAGGGGGCGCTGCCGCGGCGGAAGGTTTCGGTGATGGGGAGCTTGGCCTTGTTGGCTTCCTTGTAGGACTGGCCCGCGATGTTGATCTGCTGGAGCCGGCTCATGGACACGGCCTTTCGGCCCGAGTTGCGGGCCGCGGCGATGGCGGGGAGGAGGATCGACACCAGTAGCGCGATGATCGCGATGACGACCAGCACCTCGATCAGCGTGAAGCCCCTGGAAGGGCGGCCGCGGCGCGTACGCATCGGTGTCGCTCGACGTCAGGTGCCGGGGATCTTCAGGTCATCGAAGATGAAGGTGTACTTGTCGTTGGTGAAGGTGGGCTTGGGGTTGGTGATGTCCTTGCCCGGGAAGACGGTGTGGTAGCCGGCGTGGCCGTCGAGGAAGCCCATCAGCGACTTGTTGATGTCGTCGTAGCCGTTCTTGAACTGGAAGGTCGTGGGTTCGACGTTGGTCACGATGTCCGCCGTCTCGTCGTTCTGCCACACGAAGCGGGAGGGCACGAAGCTGTCGGCGACGCGCATGCGCTGCATGCCGAAGTCGAACGCCTTGGTGAAGCCCTCGACACCGCCGCCGAACTTCCCATCCACCTGCCACCACCACTTGCAGTTCCAGAAGTAGCTGATGCCGTTGTCGTCGTAGGCCGAGAGCCCGTTGGCGTTGGGCTTGGGCCAGCGCTGCTGGTGGCCGACCTTGTCGCTGGGGTCCTTGAAGACCTTGCCCTCGAGCTTGCGGGCCGAGGATGTCGCGGGCATGGTGGTGGGCGCGGGCGGGGCGCCCCAGTCGCCCATGTCGGGGTAGATGTACGGGTTGAGCGGGCGGTCGGCGGCCTCGACATCGAAGCCCTTGAAGAGGCCGGTGGCCCAGCTGCCATCCTGGTTCTTGCCCGCGTGCGACCAGGTGCACCAGCCGCCGCCGCTGACGCCGGGGACGTAGCGCGGCATGGGGGTGAGCGTGATGGGCATGTAGCCCTTGTTGCTCTGCTGGTAATCGGCGGCGGCGAGGCCGATCTGCCGCAGGTTGCTCATGGAGACGGCCATGAAGCCGCCCTTGCGGGCCCGGCCCAGCGCGGGCAGCAGGATGCCGATGAGCAGGGCGATGATCGCGATGACCACGAGCAGCTCGATGAGCGTGAAACCTCGGCGTCGCATCACGGTGCCTCCCGCCCGGCGTTGCCGGGCGACTGTGTAATCCGGAGATCGTGGACCCACGCGAAACAGGGCCGAATGACCCTTGTGAAACCCGGGCAGAACGCCCGGCATGAGCGGTTATACCACAACAGCCGGGCCGGTGTCCAGAGGCGGGATGAAGGGTGAACACCCGACCGGAGCCCGTCCGGAGCGGGCAAGGTCACCGGCGGCGGGGTGCAAAAAAGACAGCCCCCGCCGGGGGGCGGGGGCCGATCTCACACTCGGGGTTGAAAGGGAGCGGATCAGGTTCCGGGGATGCGGAGGTCCTCGAAGACGAAGGTGTACTTGTCGTTGGTGTACGACTCGGGCGTCTTGCCCGGGTACACCGTCAGGTAGGCGGCGTGGCCATCCAGGAAGCCCAGCAGTGACTTGTTGACGTCGTCATAGCCGTTCTTGAGCTGGAAGGTCTTGCTGGTGGCGTTGACGATGATGTCGGCGTACTCATCGTTCATCCACGCGAACTTGGAGGGGTTGAACGACTCGGCCAGCGTCATGCGCTTGACGCCGAACTCGAAGCGGTCAACGAAGTTGCTGATGGTGCCGAGCTGGTCCCACCACTTGGCGTTGAACTGGTAGCTGGTGCCGACATCGTCGTAGGCGGTGATGCCGGGGGTGGGCTTGGGCCAGGCGCGCTGGTGGGTCACCTTGTCGCTGGGGTCCTTGAAGACCTTGGCCTCCTGCTTGCGGGCGCTGGAGTCCTTGGGCAGGGCCGCCGGCGGCGCCGGGGCCTCCCAGTCGATGCCCTCGTAGACATAGGAGTTCATGGGGCGGTCGGCCGCCTCGACATCAAAGGTCTTGCCGGACCAGTACGAGTCGTTGTTCTTGCCGCCGTAGGCCCAGGTGCACCAACCTTCGACGCCCGCGGCCTTGCCGTCGGTCGTGAAGCCGCGCTTCAGGGTGCAGAACAACGGGAGGCGATTCTTGTTCGAATCGCGGTAGGTCGCACCGCCGACGTTGACCTGGCGCAGGTTGCTCATCGACACCGCGAGGTAGCCGGCCTTACGGGCCCGGCCCAGCGCGGGGAGCAGGATGGAGATCAGGAGCGCGATGATCGCGATGACGACCAGCAGCTCGATCAAGGTGAAACCACGACGACGCATCGGATTGCCTCCTGCCCGGATATGAAGTCCGGAGCAAAAACCCACAACGAGCCCTCTCACACCCCTGAGCACGAGTCCGATCGGAAGCCGAACGAGCCTGCACAGAACGCGCGGGCCAGATAAGAAATCTATACCACACGGGCGCGGCGATGTCCAGAGCGGTGAGGGCGGCCGCGCCGTGATTCTTGAGCCGAGCGGCGGGCCCGGCCTTCGGCGGAATCGCCGGGCGGGACAGGTCCGCGAACCTGTGGCGCATCGGCTCGCCGCGCGGCAAACTGGAGAATTTCAGGGTGAATTTCCGCTCATGCGGAAGGTCCGGGCGGTCAGTGGCCCGGCAGCCGCAGATCCTCGAAGACGAAGGAGTAGCGGTCGTTGCTGTAGCTTTCGGGGCCGCGGCCCGGAATCACCTCGAGGTAGGCGGCGTGGCCATCGAGGAACGCGAGGGCCGACTTGTTGACATCGCCCAGGCCGTTGCGGAGACGGAAGTCACGGTCGGGACGGGTGACGATGACATCGGCGTACTGGTCGTGCAGCCAAGCGAACTTGGAGGAGTTGAAGGTGTCGGCGAGGCGGATGCGGCGGATGCCGAACTCAAAGGCGTCGACGAAGCCGGCATCATCGCGGGCGAAGCTGCCCTGGACCTGCTCCCACCACTTGGCGTTGAAGTGGTAGCTGGTGCCGACATCGTCGTAGCCGCTGATGCCGGGCGTCGGCTTGGGCCAGGTGCGCTGGTGGCTGACGATGTCGCTGGGATCGCGGAACAGCCGGGCCTGGCGCTCCCGGGCCGAGGCCTCTTTCGCGAGCGTGGCGGGCGGGGCGGGGGCATCCCATTCCTCCTCGCCGAGGTAGGGGTTGAGCGGGCGGTCGGCGGCCTCGACATCGAAGCGCTTGCCGGCCCAGTAGCTGCTGTTGTTCTTCCCGGCCATGCTCCAGGTGCAGAAGCCTTCGAGCGGCCCGGAGTCCGGGGTGGGGCTCGAGCCGCGGCGGTAGGTGATGAACAGGGGCAGCCGCCCGGCGTTGGACTGGGCGTAGGCGGACCCGCCGGTGTTGATCTGGCGGAGGTTGCTCATCGAGACGGCGAGCATCCCGGCCTGCCGGGCCCGGGCCAGCCCGGGCAGCAGGATCGAGAGCAGCAGCGCGATGATGGCGATGACGACGACGAGTTCGAGGAGGGTGAACGCGGCCCGTCCGGGGCCGGGCCCGGTCGTGCGAAGGGGATGGTCGCGAGGGGCGGTCACGGCCGTGCTCCCACAGATCTGTGGACTGCTGTCGGAAAGACGACGCGAGGGCGTTAGCCCTCGCGTCGGGGTGATTGGGGAAACGGGCCCCTTAGGTTCCGGGGACGCGGAGGTCTTCGAAGACGAAGGTGTACTTGTCGTTGGTGTAGGACTCGGGCTTCTTGCCGGGGTAGACGGTGAGGTAGGCGGCGTGGCCGTCGAGGAAGCCGAGGATGGACTTGTTGATGTCGTCGTAGCCGTTCTTGACCTGGGCCTTGGCGGAGAGCTGGTTCACGGTGATGTCGCTGTACTCATCGCTCATCCAGGCGTACTTGGAGGGGTTGAAGGCATCGGCCAGGCCCATGCGCTTGATGCCGAACTCGAAGCGGGCGACGAACTTCATCGATGTGGGGAGCTGCTCGAACCACTTGGCGTTGTACTGGTAGCTGGTGCCCACATCGTCGTAGCAGGTCTGGCCTTCCTTGTTGGCCTTGGGCCAGTCACGCTGGTGGCCGACCTTGTCGCTGGGGTCCTTGAAGACCTTGGCCTCCTGCTTGCGGGCGCTGGAGTCCTTGGGGAGCTGGGCCGGCGCGACCGGGGCCTCCCAGTCGACCCCCTCGTACACGTAGGGGTTGAGGGGCCGGTCGGCGGCCTCGATGTCGAAGAACTTGTCGGCGCTGCTGGACCACCAGCCATCGTTGTTCTTGCCGCCGTAGCTCCACGTGCACCAGCCCGCCGCGGTGTCGCCGGTCGGGTTCTCGACGACGGTGGACCCGCGCTTGCTCAACTGAACGAAGAGGGGCATGCGGCCCTTGTTGGAATCGCGGTAGGTCACCCCGGCGACGTTGATCTGGCGCATGTTGCTCAGCGAGACGGCCATCTGACCGGCCTTGCGGGCCCGGCCCAGGGCCGGCAGCAGGATCGAGATCAGCAGGGCGATGATCGCGATCAC
Organism: Phycisphaerales bacterium; assembly: GCA_020849615.1. Taxonomy (GTDB): domain Bacteria; phylum Planctomycetota; class Phycisphaerae; order Phycisphaerales; family UBA1924; genus JADLFW01. The sequence continues at coordinate 79,204 of JADLFW010000006.1, read as the reverse complement.
CACCAGCAGCTCGATGAGCGTGAATCCCTGACGACGCTTGTTCACGGTGCAAACTCCTGGGGTAAACCCCTGAAAGCCGTTTCGAATGGAGGTCAGATCAACGACCCTGAGCGAGAATCGCCGTGGGTGCGAGAGGAACAAGATGGAATGAAGGGGTCGTGGGAGGGGGTGGAAAGGTGGTCAATGTCGGTCTAGGCCCCACGGTCGAGGGTCAACGCACCTCGCCACGAGTACTTACGCCGCGGCGGGCTGCCCGGTTCCGTGCGAAACCCGGGATTTGGGGTCCGGGATCGCGGGTTCGGACGAACGGCGTTGGATATGGCCTCCGGAATGAGGAATACCCCCCGCCCGGCGTGGTTTTCGCGGAGAAAGGAAGGCCGGGGCGGCGGCCTTAGGGAGGAACAGGGGGTCCTGATGTACGTATGACCGAACAGAGGCCGCCGTGCGACCGATTGACAGATTCGGACGAATGGACATAGGTTGTGCCCCCCGCCCGGGCGGGGGATCGGCGGAAGTGCGACGGGGAGAAGGCCCGGGGTGCGGGGTTCCGGATGGGGGGTTCCGGGAGTTTCATGAGTGAGCCCACGAGACAACCGGATCTGAGCGAGACTTCGCCGCTGACGCGGTCGAAGGCGGGCCGTCCCGACGACACCTCGCCGCTGTCGCGGACGCCGCCGCCGGCGCCGACGGTGGCCGCTGTCGAGGAAGCCCTGCACGAGGCGGCCAAGGGCGGGACGAACGTCGACACGCTGGTGAGCAAGCTGGTGGTGGACCTGGGGCTGGCGACGCCGGAGGAGGTGGCGCACAGCCTGGAGGTGGCCCGGCAGGATGCGAACCAGATGTCGCTGATGGCGGTGCTGGTCAAGAACGACTATGTGACATCGCGGCAGCTGGCGAGGCTGAAGCAGCAGCTGGAGGCGGAGCGGACGGGGCAGCAGATCCCCGGCTACAAGGTGCTGGGGGTGCTGGGCGCCGGGGCGATGGCCAAGGTGTTCAAGGCCCGGCAGATCAGCCTGGACCGGATGGTGGCGATCAAGGTGCTGCCGAAGAAGTACTCGTCGAGCCCGCAGTTCATCAACCGGTTCTTCGCGGAGGGGCGTTCGGCGGCGCAGCTGAACCATCCGAACATCGTGCAGGCGTACGACGTCGGCAATACCGGGGACCTGTACTACTTCGTGATGGAGTACGTGGACGGGCGGACGGTCTACGACGACATCGTGAAGCACAAGCGGATCAGCGAGGGCGAGGCGATCGACATCGTGGCGCAGATCGCCGATGCGCTGCAGCACGCGCACGCCAAGGGGCTGATCCACAGGGATGTAAAGCCCAAGAACATCATGATCACGAAGGAGGGCGTGGCCAAGCTGGCCGACATGGGGCTGGCCCGCGCGATCTCCGACAAGGAGGCGGCGGAGGAGGAACAGGGCAAGGCCTTCGGGACGCCGTACTACATCAGCCCGGAGCAGGTGCGGGGCGAGGTGCGGATCGGCCCGCCCGCCGACATCTACTCGCTGGGCGCGACGCTGTACCACATGGTGACGGGGAGCGTGCCGTTTGACGGGAAGAACCCTTCGGCGGTGATGCACAAGCACCTGAAGGCGGAGCTGGTGGCGCCCGACCACGTGAACCCGAAGCTGAGCCCGGGCATCTCCGAGGTCATCGAGATGATGATGGCCAAGGACCCCAAGGCGAGGTACCAGAGCTGCAAGGACCTGCTGGTCGACCTGCGGGCCGTGCGGAAGGGGCAGACACCGCCCATCGCGCACAAGGATGTCCTGCCCGCGGCGGCGATCGCCTCGCTGGCCCAGGCGGAGGCGGCGGCCCCGGTCGAGATGCGGGAGGACCGGACGCCCAGCGGCCCGGGGGTCTCGAAGGTGCTGTTCGGGACGATGGTGGCGTTGCTGGTGATCAGCGTGACACTGAACGTGATCCTGGCGCTGAACTGACTTGAAGACTCGGGGGGTACGCGGGCGGGCCGAGGGCCCCGGCCCGGGGGCGGCGTCAATTGCGGCCCGGCCCTTGCCTCGGGGGGCCCCGGGCGTTAGCCTTGGACCGGTCGGGAGCCGTCCGGTGACGGGTTCCCGGGAGAGTGCCCCTGCTCGGAATACCAGCCGCGTGACTGTTAGGCCTGCGACTCGACGAGCCCAGTGTGAAGCGCCGGCGGTGCGTGCCGGCCCGTCGTCATGATCGCGGGAGCGGCTATCCATCATCCAGGGATTCAGACGGGCCCGCGGGGTGCGGGTCTTGTGTTGCCGCTCGCCGCGGTGGGCGGCGTGCGGGCGAAGGTTTCAGGCATGACAAGGAGTTTCAAACATCGCCATGGGTAGATTCAGCCGTGACAGCGGCGGGCCGGTCCAGCGGACGCGAGTGAACCTGATGATCCGGATCACGCCCGTGCGGGTGATCGGTCCGGAGAACGAGCAGATCGGCGTCGTGGAGACGCACGATGCGATGCGGATGGCGCAGGAGAAGGGGCTCGACCTGGTCGAGATCTCTCCGGAGGCCCGTCCGCCGGTCTGCAAGATCATGGACTACGGCAAGTACAAGTACGAGCTGAGCCAGAAGGCGCGCAAGACCCGTGCGGCGAGCAAGTCGACGGAGATGAAGGAAGTGCGTCTGGGGCGGTCGATCAAGATCGGGGCCCACGATGTGCTGATCCGGGTGAATCAGTCGCGGCGGTTCCTGGTGGATGGGCACAAGGTGATGGTGACGCAGCGCTTCAAGGGCCGCGAGATCGCGCACCGCGACCTCGGGCTGGCGACGCTGAAGCAGGTCGCCGACGCCCTGGCCGACGTCGCGAAGGTTGAGCAGACGCCGCGCTGGATGGGCAAGCAGGCGAGCATCATCCTGGCGCCCGACAAGGTCAAGGTCGAGGCGTACAAGCGCAAGGTCGAGAAGGAGAAGGCCGAGCGGGCCGCGGCGGGCCTCGCCGAGCCGGTCGAGCCGGAGCTCCCCGATGTCGAGGACGACATCGACGACGACGACGAGGAATGACGGGGACGAAGCAGTGACGAGCGGCGGAGCGACCGCGCCGGGCGCCGGGCCGGTGCTGCGCGCGTGATTGCCGGGGCCGGGCTTGCCTCGGGGGCGCTCGGGCCCAACTGTTGCGTCTCGTGCGCATCATCACTCCGATTTCCGGGACGTGGCGGGCGGTCTCGCGGGCGGCCGGATCGTTCATGCCCGCGTCGGTGCCGGTCATGGCCCGGCCCGCCTACCGCAGCGAGCTGATGACCGTCGCGTTCTTCTCGGTGACGCTGGCGGCGGTCGAGAGCGGCGTGGTCGGGGTGTTCACGAAGCAGACGTTCGACGGGGCGGTGCCGGCGGGGCTGCTGAACTTCATGGTGGCGCTGATCGGGGCGTCATCGGAGATCGCCAACCTCTTCAGCTTCCTGTGGGCGGCGCTGTCGCACGGGCGGGGCAAGATCGCGTTCATCAACGGCCTGCAGGTCGGGACGATCGTGCTGGTGGCGGCGGTGGCGCTGGTGCCGCGGAGCGCGGGCGGGCTGTTCCTGCTGGCGGCGCTGGTGCTGGGGGCGCGGGCCTGCTGGTCGGGGATCATCACGCTGCGTCCCACGGTGTGGCGGTCCAACTACCCGCCGCGGGTTCGGGCGGCGATCGTCGGCAAGTTCTCGACGCTGCAGCAGCTGATCGTCGCGACGGGCGGCGCGCTGCTGGGCTTCGCGCTCGATGAAGTGCAGGGGATCTACCGGCTGGTCGTGCCCGTGATGGCGGCGTGCGGGATCGTGGCGTTCTTCGCGACGCGGTCGCTGCGCGTGCGGCGTCACCGGGCCATGCTGCGGGGCGAGACGCGGGCCGACCTGCTGCCGCCCTGGAAGGGCCCCGTGATCGTGTGGCGCGTGCTGAAACGCGACCGGTGGTTCGCGTGGTTCATGCTGTGGATGTTCGTGCTGGGCACGGGCAACCTGATGCTCACGCCGATCCTGGTGATCACCCTGCGCGACCAGTTCCAGATGGGCTACGGCGACAGCATCCTGATCATCACGACCATCCCGTACCTGATCCTGCCGGTGGCGGTGCCGGTGTGGGCGCGGCTGCTGGACCGGGCCCACGTCGTGAAGTTCCGCTCGATCCATGGCTGGACGTTCGCGGCCTCGACGACGATGTTCCTGGCCGGGGTGCTGACGCACCAGACCGGGCTGCTGTACGCGGCGGCGGCGGTGCAGGGCGTTGCGTTCGGCGGCGGGAGCCTGGCGTGGAACCTGGGGCACGTGGACTTCGCGCCCCCCACGCAGACCTCGCAGTACATGGCGACGCACGTGACGCTCAACGGCGTGCGCGGGCTGGTGGCGCCGCTGGTCGCGGTCGGGCTGTACGAGCAGCTTCGGCGGATGGACCTGAGCGCGCGGGATGCCTCGGCGTGGGTGCTGGGCCTGTGCCTGGCGTTCACCGTGGTGGGCGCGGCGGGGTTCGTGTCGCTGCGGCGGGCGATGGGCCCGGCGGGGGAGACGGCGAAGAGGTAACACAGTGAATACACACCCGTCGATGCGCCCGCCGTGAGTTTGCTCATCGCCGGAGAGGGAAACGGAACTTACACATCGCAGATGGCGATGGCCTCGCGGAGGGAGGTCATGGGGTCGCGGCTGGGGATGAACTCCTGGCCGATGAAGCCCGTGTACCCGGTGGCGACGATCGCCTTGCAGATGGCGGTGTAGTTGAGCTCCTGGGACTGGTCGATCTCGCGCCGGCCCGGGTTGCCGCCGGTGTGGTAGTGGCCGATGGCGTCCTTGTGGTCGGTGATGGTGCGGATGACATCACCCTCCATGATCTGCATGTGGTAGATGTCGTAGAGGAGCTTGAAGCGCGGAGAGCCGACCTCGTTGACGAGGTTCACTCCCCACGGGGTGCGGTCGCACATGTAGTCCTTGTGATCGACCTTGGAGTTGAGCAGCTCCATGACGATGGTGATGCCCAGCTGCTCGGCGAGGGGCGTGATGCGCTTCAGGCCCGTCGCGCAGTTCTTGAGCCCGGCGGCGTCGTCGAGGCCCGCGCGGTTGCCGGAGAAGACGATCTGGGCCGGGATGCCGGCGGCCTTGACCTGGGGGAGGCGTTCCTCGAGCTCGCGGATGATGGCATCGTGGTTCTCGACGCGGTTGAAGCCTTTGGGGATGGGGTTGGACTTCACGAAGCTGGCGACCGCGCAGGTGAGGCCGTGCTTGCGCGCGGTCTCCCATTCATCGGGGTTGAGGAGCTCGACCGACTTGAGGCCCATCGCGGCGGCGTTCCCGCAGAGTTCATCCAGCGGCATGCCGCCGTAGCACCAGCGGCAGGCGGAGTGATTGATCCGGCCCTTGAGGCCCGCCGGAGCGGCCGGGGCCGCTGCTGAAGCGGGCTGACGGGCCATAGCGGTGCTCAGGGACGTGACGGCGGCAGCGGTGGCCGCGGAAGCGGTGAGAAACTCGCGACGGTCGATGCTGGACATGGGAGTGCTCCTGAGCGGGCAGCCTACCGCGCCAGCCCGTCGAGCGCGGCGCGGAGTCCGCGGAGCTCCACGGGATCGAGCCCGGCGCGGGATGGAGTCCGGGCCGAGGAGTGCACCTGGTCGGCGCCGGTGGAGTAGAACAGGGTGGCGATGTTGACGGCCCGGATGCCCCCGCCCGGCAGGATCTGGATCCGGTCGCCGGCGTGGCGGCGGTAGTGGCGGATGCGCTCGAAGCGGGCCAGGTCGGGATCGGCGGCGGGATCGACGGGAGGTTCCGCGGGGATCTCCGGCGTATCGAGATTCATGGCCCGCGCGGCCCCGCCGGGGGTCTGGCCCGCCGTGAGGATGCGGGTGATCCCCAGCGCCGCGAGCTGGTCGATCGCATCGAAGGGGTCGGGTGTGAGGTCGAACGCGCGGTGAAAGACGGTGTCGCGCGGGGCCGCGATGGCGCGCACCGCGATGGCCAGATCGCGGTCGATCGTGCGGTCCGGGCGCAGGAAGCCGAAGACCAGGCCGTCGGCGCCCGCGTCAATAGATTGTTCGGCATGCTTGAGCGCCGCGGCGACCTCGGCCTGGGCTTGGATGACCGGGTGTGGCCCGGGACGGATGAGGACGAGCACGGGGATGGTGACAGCGGCCTTGATCTCGCGGATGATGTCGGGCCGGGGCGTCAGTCCGTGCTGGTCGAGGGCGGCCGCGAGTTCGAGACGATCGGCGCCGCCCGCGGCGGCCACCATCGCATCCGGGGTGTTGTCGACGGCGATCTCGAGGGTGATGGCCATGGCCCGGCCCCCGCGGCGTGATTACATCGCGAACAACCTGTCCATCTGCTCGGAGATCTGCTGGAGGCGCTTGCGGTCGCCGCCCCCCACTTCCGCGGTGGCCCAGTTGCGGCCCGGCGCGGTGGAGTAGCCGACCTCATCGAGGGCCTTCATGACATCGGCCCACTGGGCATCGCCATCACCGAGCTCCACCGAGAAGCCCTTCCAGAGGCCTTCATCATCGCGCTTCTTGCGGGAGAAGTCCTTGATGTGAAGCTTGAGGATGCGCGGGCCGAGGATGCGGATCCACTGCGCGGGGAAGCCGTAGTTGATCACATTGCCGATGTCGAAGTGGAAGCCGATCCACGGGCTCTGGAAATCATCGACGTAGCGGGCGGCTTCGAGCGGGCTGAGCAGGAAGTTGTTCCAGACGTTCTCGACGGCGATCTTCACCCCGCAAGCCTCGGCGAGGGGGATCGCCCGCCGGATTTCTTCCTGCGTCAGGCGGTAGGCGGCGTCGTAGGGCTGGTCCTTGTTCACGACGCCCGGCACGAGCAGGATGCTGGTGCTGCCGAAGGTCTTGCCATCGCGGAGCGCGGTCTCGAGGGCCTTGAAGCCCTCAGCGCGGACGGCGGCATCGGGGTTGTTGAGGTGGAACTTCCAGTGGACGGAGTCGACGAGGCCGTGGACCTTCAGGCCCGTCTTTTCCTGGGCGCTCAAAATCTCGTCGTGCTTGACGGGGCTGGGGCTGTCCATCTCGACACCCTCGAAGCCGCAGTCGCGGAGGATCTGGAATCGCTCGAGGAGCGAGTTGCCCTCCCCGACCATGCCGATCATGACGGCCTTGCGAAGGGTGCGTTTGGAGCCGGGCGCGGGGGCGGCGGGCGCGGCGACCGGCTGCCGGGCCAGCGAGCGGGAGGCATCCGCGGCTGCGACGGCGGCCGCGGCGGTCAGGATGAAGCGTCGGCGGTGCATGTCGGGGCTCCTGCGGGCTCGTGATCACGAGAACTTGGTCTGGCCCGGGATCGGAACCGCGGGGGTGGGCATCTCGCCGAGGGCGAGGGAATCGGGAACGAGCGACTCCTTGGAGTTGAGGGCTTGGTCCCACGAGATCGTCTGGCCCGTGTAGGCCGCCATGCGGGCCATGATGGCCATGAGGGTGGAGTTGGCGCCGCGCTCGCCATCGTTGATGAGGTGGCCCGAGCGGAGGCCGGCGAAGAACTCGTTGTGCTCGTTCTGGTACATCCGCCCCGCGCCCTCGGCGTCACCGTCGAACTTCCAGGCGACCTGGCCGGCGTGGTCCTTGATGACGTACGTCGGGACCCAGCCGTTGATGGTGCAGGAGCCCTTGGTGCCGTAGATGTAGTCGGTGTTGTCGGAAGGGCAGCCGTCGATCTGGCGGCAGGTGTGGAAGGCCCGGCGGCCATCGTCGTACTCGTAGATGGCGGCGAAGTGGTCGAAGACGTTTCCGTGCTCGGGCCCGGAGCGGGCGGCCCGCCCGCCGAGGCAGTTGACCTTGGCGGGCATCTTGTCGCCCATGGCCCAGGCGAGGCGGTCGATGGAGTGGACGGCCTGCTCGACGATGTGGTCGCCGGAGATCCAGGTGAAGTGCCACCAGTTGCGCATCTGGAACTCGACATCGGACCACGCGGCCTTGCGGGGGCGCTTCTGGAGCGTGCCGGTGTGGTAGGTGGTGTGGACGGTGGTGAGCTCGCCGACGCCGCCCTTGAGGACCTGGTCGAACGTGGCCCGCATGCCTTCGTTGTAGCGCCAGCAGAAGCCGATGAGCAGGCCGAGGTTCTTGCGCTTGGCCTCGGCGGCGGATTCAAGGACCGAGCGCAGGCCCGGCCCGTCCACCGCCAGGGGCTTCTCGGCGAAGATGTGCTTGCCGGCTGCGACCGCGGCCTTGAGCTGCGCGGGCCTGAACGCCGGGTAGGAGCAGAGCAGGACGACATCGACATCGCCCGCGATGACCTGCTGGTAGGAGTCGAAGCCCAGGTGGCGGCGCTCGGGCGGGACCTGCACCCGGGCCGCGGCCTCATCGCCCATCTCGCTCGTGATGCCCGCGAGGCTGGATTCGAGACGGTCGGGGAAGACATCGCTCATCGCGACAAGCACGGTGTTCTTGTCGGCGCGGAGGGCCTGGACCGCGGCGCCGGTGCCGCGCCCGCCGCAGCCGATGAGGCCGAGCTTCAGCGGGCGATCGATCGGGGCGGCGACCGGCCCGTTCGCGGGCTGCGGAACGGCGGCGCGGCGGGCGTGCTCAGCGCCGATCGCGCCGGCGGCGCTGAGGGGGACGAGGATGGCGCCGGCGGTGCGGACGAACTCGCGGCGGGACCACGAGCCGGAGTCGCCGGAGGCGGGGAGGAGATGGTTGTTCACTTGGCGCTGTCTCCCGGAAGAGGTTGGGCTGCCCGGCCAGCGGGCGAGGGGTCGCAGATGATGCGGAAGCCGACGAACGGGCCATCGGAGAGCCACCACGGGCTCTTGGGGACCTGCGGGTCGCTGGCGTTCCACGCGGGGGTCTGCTTGACGCGGGCCGACCACTTCAGCAGGTCGGCGCCATCGCGGTACGAGCCGCCCTTGGTGATCGGCTTGCCATCCGGACCGGTGCACCACTCGGCCACGTTGCCGAGCATGTCGTAGAGGCCCCACGGGTTGGGCTTCAGCCTGCCGACCGGATGCGGTGCGCCCTCGGCGTTGGGCTCGAACCAGGCGTACTCGGCGAGGGCCTTGGGGTCATCGCCGAAGAAATACGCGGTCTTGGCGCCCCCGCGGGCCGCGTGCTCCCACTCGGCCTCGGTGGGCAGGCGGTAGTGCCGGCCCGTCTTCACGCTGAGCCAGCGGCAGAACTCGGCGGCGTGCTTGTAGCTGAGGCTGATGGCGGCGAACTCTTCGTGGCCGAAGCCGCGGTCGGGAGGGAGGTAGGGCTTGCTCGGGCGCGTGACGGCGTCGGGCCCCTCCGTCGCGTCCTCGACCTCATCGAGCTGGTAGACGTACACATCGAACGCTTCCCAGCGGAGTTCGGTGGTGGACATCCAGAAGGGCTTGATCACCCCGTCCGCACTGCCGGGGATGGGGACGAGCTCGAACTTGAAAGCCGCTTCCGGAATCTCCTGCCAGAAGGGCTCGAGCTGCTCGACCGCCGTGTCCACCGGCGCCGCCGTCTGTGCGAATGCCGCGCCCGCGAGCGCGGTCGCCAGCGCGGCGGCCAGGCAACGGATCGGTAGGATCGAGGTCCTTGCGGTGGGCCCGGCCCGGCGCGGGCCGCGGCCCGTGACGGGCGTCAGTACGGAGCGGTGGATCATGGTGGAGACTTCTCGACTGCTGTTCGCGGTGCTGATGATGCTGGCGTTGCTGAGCGGCTGCGCTGCGCGCGGGCCGTTGGAGCGGTTCGAGTCTAAACGCGTGTGCATGGGGGTGCAAACGCGGATCGTGATCTACGCGCCCGAACGAACAGCGGCCGATGCCGCTGCGAACGCGGCGTACGACCGGATCGCGGACCTGGAAGGGATCATGAGCGATTACCGGCCCGGCAGCGAGCTGATGCGGCTGTGCGGCCGGGCCGGGGAAGGCCCGGTGGCCGTCAGCCCCGACCTGTTCGAGGTGCTGAGGATCAGCCGTGGCCTCTCCCGCGATACCCACGGGGCGTTCGACGTAACCGTGGGCCCGGCCGTGGCGTTGTGGCGGGAAGCGCGGAAGTCCGGCAAGCTGCCGGGCCCGGCCGAGCGAGCGCGGGCCATGTCGCTGGTTGGCTGGGAACAGGTGCGGCTTGATGAGCGGGCGCGCACGGTGGCCCTTTCGCGGCCGGGGATGAGACTGGATCTCGGCGGGATCGGGAAGGGGTACGCCGCGCAGCGGGCGGTCGAGGAGATCCGGGCCCGGGGGCTGGCGCGGTGCCTGGTAGCGCTCGCGGGAGACATCGTGGTGGGCGAATCGCCCCCCGGCCGCGAAGGCTGGGAGGTCGAGATCGCCGGCGGTCAGGGGCGGTCGGCGGGGGCGGTCCTGCTGGCGAACGCCGCGGTGTCCACCTCGGGAGATACCGAGCAGTTCGTGGAACTCGAAGGGCGACGGTATTCGCACATCATGGACCCGCGGACGGGGCTGGGGATCGAGGGCGGGCTGTCGGCGACGGTGATCGCGCCCCGCGGCGAACTTGCGGATGCGCTCTCGACCGCGGTGTGCGTGCTGGGGCGCGAGGAGGGCGAGCGCCTGGTCCGGGCCCGGCGCGCTGTCGCGGCCGTGATGGAGTGGAAGTCAGGCCCGGGCGTGGAGCGGCGGGTAGTGGAGTCGGGCCGGGCGCTGCGGTGGGCGGGCGGGCGGCGTTGAGTCGTGTTCATTACACTGCGGGCCCGTGGCTCGCACGGGAGGATCGGGATCAGTCTTCTCTGACGCCGAGGGGTACGCATGATGATGAACCGGCCCGCCGCCGCGATCGGCCCGCGCCTGAGCGCGATGATGTTCCTGGAGTTCTTCGTCTGGGGCGCCTGGTACGTCACGGTCGGCAACTACATGGCGAAGCTGGGGCTGGCGGATTCGATCGGGCACGCGTACACCGTGGGCCCGATCGCGGCGCTCATCTCGCCGTTCTTCCTGGGGATGGTGGCGGACCGCTTCTTCTCGACGGAGCGGGTGCTGGCGGTGATGCACGTGCTGGGCGGCGTGTTCCTGCTGGCGGCGCCGGCGGTAGCCGAGTCGTGCGCGCGGGCCGCCGCGCAGGCGGCTCCTCTGGCGGCGGGCCAGGAGCCCCCGTTCATCAACGCAGCGCATGTGCCGTTCCTTCTCATGCTGCTGGGCCACATGCTGTGCTTCATGCCCACCCTCGGGCTGACCAACACGATCTGCTTCCACAACATGACCAACCCGGCGAAGCAGTTTCCGCTCGTGCGCGTGTTCGGCACGATCGGGTGGATCGTCCCGGGCTGGGTGATCGGGATGACGGTGCGGACGTTCCTTCCGGCGGGAACCGACCTGAACGACCCGGCGGCGGTGAACGCCGCGGTGGCGGGAATGCCGCACTTTTTCTACCTCGCGGGAGGGGCCGGCATCCTGCTGGGCCTGTACAGCCTGACCCTGCCGCACACGCCACCGCCCGCGGCGGGCCGAAAGGCCACGGTGCGCGATGTCCTGGGACTGGACTCGCTCTCCCTGCTGAAGCAGCCCGATTTCCTGATGTTCGTCGTGTGCTCGTTCCTGATCTGCATCCCTCTGGCGGCCTACTACGCCTTCGCGCCGGTGTACGCCGGCGCGGTCGGCATGACGGCCGAGGAGGTGCCGATCCGGATGTCGTACGGGCAGATCTCGGAGATCTTCTTCATGCTCATCATGCCGCTGTTCTTCGCGCGGCTGGGTGTGAAGTGGATGCTGGCGGTCGGCATGCTGGCGTGGGCGGTCCGGTATGGGCTGTTCGCGGGCGCGTGGGGCCAGCCGGAGGACCAGGCCCGCTGGCTCGTGCTGGCCGGGATCATCCTGCACGGCATCTGCTACGACTTCTTCTTTGTCACCGGCTTCATCTTCGTCGACCGCAAGGCCCCGAAAGAGATCCGCGGCCAGGCTCAGGGGTTCCTGGTCCTGGTGACGCAGGGGCTGGGCCTGGGCGCCGGGGCGCAGATCGTGCAGGCGATCAAGACCGGTTACACCGACAAGGTCTCGGGCGCAATCGACTGGCGGATGATCTGGTCGATCCCCGCTGTCTTCGCGTTTGTTGTGCTGCTCGTCTTCCTGATCGCCTTCCGCGAGAGAAAGCCCGCCGCTCCGACACAGGCCGGGCCGGGCCAGTAGCCGCCTTCAGAGCTCGACCGTCCGACCCATCTGCATGCTGCGCTGCTCGGCGTCGAGCATCTCCGCGACAGCGACCGCATCGTCCATTGTGGCCCGGATGTCGCGCGAGCCCGCACCGATGACCGAGACCAGGTGGCGGATCTCGCCGTCATAGCCGGTGAGCGGGCCGACATCGACCGCTTCGGTGCCCGATTCGCGGTGGAGGCGGACGGGCGTGGGGTGCGTCAGGTCAAACTCGGCGGTGGCCCGCTCGAAGTTCACGAGGTACCGCATGCGGAAGCCCGAGGATGGCGCCAGGTCCCACGCGCCCTCGGCGATGATGTGCGATGGGGCATCGCCGTAGTGATACAGGGTCGTGAGGTGCTGGTGCGTGCCGGTCGTGGTGACGGCCCGGGGCTTGCCGAAGCACCAGTAGATGAAGTCGGCATCGTGGATGTGAAGGTCAAAGAACGCCCCGCCCGACCGGGCCGCATCGCGGTAGAACTCGGCCGACCACGACGGGCCGGAGCCCATCCGCTGAAACGTGGCGCTGCGGAGCCGGCCCAGCGAACCATCCCCGATGCGCTGGTTCAGCCAGTCCCAGGCGGGCCAGAACCGCATGCACATCGCCGGCATGCAGAGCGTGTCCGCCGCCCGGGCCGCCGCGGCCAGCCGCTTCACCTCCGGAACCCTCAGCGATACCGGCTTCTCGACGAGCACGTGCTTCCCCGCCGCGAGCGCGCGCAGGGCCAGGTCCACGTGCGACTCGGTGTAGGTGCAGATGCTGACGAGCCGGATGCGGGGGTCGCGGAGCAGGTCATCGGGGTCGGCGTGGGCATCGACGGCCGCGGGGTCGAAGATCTGCTCCGGGCCCTGCGCGCCGATGTTGCCGCCGCTGGCGGCCCGGCCCGTGCGGCGCTGCGGGTCGGGATCGCAGACCGCCAGGAGCCGGCAGGCGTGGCCCGCCTCGGAGGCGGCGCGGTAGGCGTTGATGTGCACGCGGCCCATGAACCCCAGGCCGATGACGCCGATGCCGACGGGCGGATGGACCGGTGGGCTCATGCGGATCCTCAGGACTTGATGAGATCGCGGATCAGTTGGCGGGCGGTGCGGATGTCCGCGATGCGTGATTCGCCGGCTTCCCGCTCGATGACAAGGTCGACGCCCGGGAGGCGATCTTCCACGAGGGAGAAGAACCGCCTCCAGTCGACGGCGCCGGTCCCGGCGGGCACCTCCACGCCCCACAGGCCCGGCGCCGCGGCGGGGATGGCGTCCTTGATGTGGATCTGCCGGATCCGGGTCTCCAGCATCTTCAGCGCAGCGACCGGGTCGCCCATGCCGTAGAGGATCAGGTTGGCGGGGTCGAAGTTGATGCCCACCGTCGGCGCAGCGAGGTCCTCGAGCACCTCGAGCAGCGTCACGGCGCTCTCCTGTCCCGTCTCGAGGGCGATGTCCACTCCCTGATCGGCGAAGGCGGAGGCGACTTGGCGGAGGCGATCGAGCATGATCCGTCGGATGGGATCGTGAAGGTCGTGGGGCAGAAAGCCGGCGTGCAGCGTGACCAGGCGCAGGCCCAGCCGCCGGGCGAGGGCGGCGTTCTCGCGGGCGGCCGCGAGGTTGGCGGGCCAGTGACGGTCGGGGCGGACGCCGCCCGTCTCGCGGATGGAGTCGAGGGTGGAGTAGTCCTCGCCGGCCGTGCCCATCATGCCCGAGATGATGGCGATCCCCGCGGCCCGGCACCGGTCGACGAGGTCCGGCTCAGACCAGGCCCGCTCGCGCAGGGGGTTCAGCGCGAGCTGGACGGCGTCGACGCCGCAGGCGCGGAGATGCTCGACCAGCTGCGCCGGCCCGGATGGGCGGAGTGACCATGAACAGACCCCGATTCGGTGCATGCTCTCCCCCAGGAAGCGACTGACGGCCCGCAGAGGGTACCACCCGTCGGGCGGATGCGGGAGCGGGCGTTCTCCTTAGAATGCACGGACACCCCGGAAGGACACCGTGCCCGACATGACCTCCACGCCCTCCATGACCTCCACGACCGCCAAAGCAGCGACGAACTCCCCGGTCGCTCCGTACCCGGCCGGGCCCGGCACCACCAGGCTCGAACGCATGCCCGTCCGCGTCTACCCGGGCAGCGCGGCGGCTAGCGCCGCTGCGGCCCGGGAGATCGCGGTGCTGATCCGGGCCCGGGCCGCGGAGGGCCGCCGGGCGGTGCTGGGGCTGGCGACCGGCTCGACCCCGCAGGGCGTGTACGAGGAGCTGGTCCGGCTGCACCGGGAGGAGGGCCTCTCGTTCGCGAACGTCGTGAGCTTCAACCTCGATGAATACTGGCCGATGAACCCCGAAGCCCTGCAGAGCTACCGCCGGTTCATGCGGGAGTACCTCTTCGACCTCGTGGACATCGACCCGGCGAATGCGCATCTGCCCGACGGCACGATCGCGAGGGAGCAGGTTTCGGACTTTTGCCGGCGGTACGAGGCCCGGATCCGCGAGGCGGGCGGCATCGACATCCAGCTGCTTGGGGTGGGCCGCACGGGCCACATCGGCTTCAACGAGCCGGGTTCAGCCAGGGACAGCCGGACCCGGCTGATCACGCTCGACCGGGTGACGCGTGCCGACGCGGCCAGCGATTTTTTCGGCGAGCGCAACGTGCCGCGCACGGCGATGACAATGGGTGTGGGAACTATCCTCGATGCGCGGCGCATCCTCCTGCTGGCGTTCGGCGAGCACAAGGCGGGGATCATCCGCCGGGCCGTCGAGGGCGACATCACGCCGACCGTCGCGGCCAGCTTCCTCCAGCAGCACACCGACGCGAGCGTGCTGCTCGACCCCGCGTCCGCCGCCGAGCTCACGCGATTCAAGACGCCGTGGCTGCTCGCCCCGATCCGGGATTCGGGCCTGACGTGGGATGAATCGATGACGCGGCGGGCGGTCATCTGGCTGGCCACCACCGTGAAGAAGCCGATCCTGAAGCTCACGGATGAGGACTACAACGAGCACGGGCTGCAGGAACTGCTCGCCGACCGCGGTGAGGCTTACGACATCAACATCGAGGTCTTCCGCGGCCTGCAGCGCACGATCACCGGCTGGCCCGGCGGCAAGCCGGCCGGAGCGGCCGCCTCGGCGGGCCGGGCCGGCGCGATCGCAAGCCCGCGGCACGATGACGCTGCCGCGGGCCGGTTCCCCAAGCGGGTCGTCGTCTTCAGCCCCCACCCCGATGATGATGTGATCAGCATGGGCGGCACGTTCATCCGCCTGTGCGACCAGGAGCACGAGGTCCACGTCGCCTACCAGACCTCGGGCAACATCGCCGTGTGGGACGACTCGGCCCTGCGCCACGTCGATTTCCTCCGCGAGTTCGCCCAGGCCTTCCCGCAGCTGGGCCGGGAGTTCGCCGAGCGCCTCGAAGAACGGATCGAGGCCTTCATCGCCGCCAAGGCGCCGGGCCAGGTCGACACACCGGAACTGCAGAAGGTGAAGGGACTGATCCGCCGGAGCGAGGCCCGGGCCGGCGCCAAGTACTCCGGCGTGAAGCCCGAGAACATTCACTTCCTCGACCTGCCCTTCTACGAGACGGGCCGGGTCCGCAAGAAGCCGATCGGCGAGGAGGACATCCGCATCACGATGGACCTGCTCGACCGCGTCGGGCCCGACCAGGTCTACGCCGCCGGCGATCTCTCCGACCCGCACGGCACGCACCGGGTGTGCCTCGCCGTGGTGGTGAAGGCCATGGAACGGCTGGCGGATCGCCCGTGGATGAAGTCGTGCGAGTTCTGGCTCTACCGCGGCGCGTGGCAGGAATGGGAGCCGCACCAGATCGAGATGGCGGTGCCGCTGGCGCCCGATGAGGTGGTGCGCAAGCGGATCGCGATCTTCAAGCACGAGAGCCAGAAGGACACCGCGCTCTTCCCGGGCCCGAGCGACCCGCGCGAGTTCTGGCAGCGCGCTGAAGACCGCAACAGGCAGACCGCCAGGCTCTACGACAAGCTGGGCCTGGCGGAATACGAGGCGATCGAGGGCTTCGTGCGCTGGCGGCCCGGCTTCGCGTGAGGCCCGGCTATCGCCCCGCGAACCCCGCGCTGATGACGGACTTGATCACCGTTCCCGCCAGGAACGGCAGGAGCCCGGCCGCGATCGTGGCGGGCCAGTCGAGCCCGGCGATGAACTTCAGCCACGGAAGCCCGAAAGCGAAGATCACGGCGTGGGCGAGGATGCCGATGGCGACCAGCGCGGGCCAGCCGCGCCGCCGGCCGGAGGCATCGCGCGACAGCCACGCGACCATCGCCGGCACCACGAGGAACCCGACGAGGTACCCCCCGGTCGGGCCCATCAGGATCGCCGCCCCGCCGCTGAGGTCGGCGAAGAACGGCAGACCGCCCGCTCCCAGCGCCAGGTAGAGCGCGCTGGCCGCGCTGCCGCGCCCGCCGCCGCCCCACAGCCCGGCGAGAATGACCGCGAGGCTCTGCAGCGTGACCGGGACGGGCGTGCCGGGCAGGTACAGCCGCACCTGCGCCGCGACGGCGATGAGCAGCGTGAGCCCCAGCGTGATGGCGACATCGCGGAGGGCGCTGGTTGCCGTGGATCGGTCGTCGTCGGCGGTCATCGTGAGCATGGCCCCAAGCCTAGCCGGGGTCATCCTCGCCAGGCGGATCCGGGGAGTCCGGAGGAGGCGCGGCCGAGAGCAGGCGGCGGATGGAGTCCATGGTGTCGGCCTCGGCGGCCGGCTTGTCCTTGCGCCACCTCGCGATGCGCGGGAAGCGGACGGCGATCCCCGAGCGGTGCCGGGGCGAGGCCGAGATGGCCTCGAAGTGCAGCTCGAAGACGTGGATCGGTTCCACCGAACGCACGGGCCCGAATCGCTCGACGGTGTGCTGCCGGATCCACCGGTCGAGTTCCTCGATCTCCCCCTGATCCAGCCCCGAGTACGCCTTGGCGATCGGCGAGAGGGCGGGCCCATCCCACACGGCGAAGGTGTAGTCGGTGAGCAGCCCCGCCCGGCGGCCGTGGCCCGGCTGCGCATACACGAGCACGGCATCGATGCAGTACGGATCGATCTTCCACTTCCACCAGTCGCCTCTCCGCCGGCCGACGCCGTACAGCGAATCAAGCTTCTTCAGCATGAGCCCCTCGACCGCGCGGGCGCGGGATTCAGCCCGCAGCCGGGCGGCCGCGGGCCAGTCGGGGACCTCGATGGTCGGTGAAATCCGCACTCTCGGCGAGGCCGCCGCCAGCAGCGATTCGAGGATGGCCCGCCGCTCGCTCAGCGGCCGGGCCCGGACATCCTCGCCCCCCTGCTCGAGGACGTCATACGCCATGAACACGACGGGCGCCTCGCGCAGCGCCCGCCCGGTGATGTTCGTCCGCCCGATCCGCCGCTGGAGCCGGGCGAACGGCAGGGCCCGGTCATCGCGGAAGGCCAGGACCTCGCCATCCAGCGCCACCCCATCCGGCAGCCGGGCCGCGGCATCGGCGATCTCGGGGAATCGATCGCTGATCAACTCCTCTCCGCGCGACCACAGAAAGACCGACCCGCCGCGGCGGATGAGCTGGGCCCGGATCCCATCCCACTTCCATTCGATCTGCCAGTCGCGGGGCTCGCCGAGCGTCTCCGGGCCGCCCTCAAGCTGCGAAGCGAGAAAGAACGGGTACGGACGCGAGAGATCCGTGGCCGGGGCCGATTCGTCGCCATGAACGTCGGCGGCCAGCACACCGCGCAGGAACTCGGGTGTGGCCCGCCAGTTCCCCATGAGCCGATGCTCCATGACGGCGGCGGGCACCGCGGCGACTTCGGCCAGCGCCCGCACCACCAGCGTCCGCGAGACACCGACGCGCAGCGACCCGGTCAGCAGCTTGACGACGAGAAAAAGCTGCGCGCGGTCCAGGCCCGCCCACCACGACAGCACCGGCCCGCGCTGCTGCTCGGGGCTCAGCCCGCGCAGCCGCTCCAATCGCTGCTCAACCCAGACATGCAGCGGCACCGCGCCTGTATTCGAGCCTGGGCCGGCCTCTTCGGCGGGCGGCGATTCGAAGAGCCCGCCTTGAACCGGCGCGGGCGTGCCCGGCGGCCGCGGCGTGAGCTCCGCGCCCTCCGCCAGCAGCGAGATCGTCTCGGCCAGGTCCCCCACCGCATCGTACGACTCGCCGAACAACCACTCCGGCAACCCCGTCAGCTCGAGCGTCCACCGGGCCAGCGACCGGGCCGGAACGAGCCGCTTCAACTTCTGGCCGGTGAGGAAATAGAGCGCCCACGCGGCATCACGCGGATCCGCCTCGCGGAAGTACGCAACCATCGCCTCGACCTTGCGGTTGGTCGAGGTCGTGGAGTCGATCGCCTCGTACAACTCGGCGAATCGCTTCACGGCCGGGCCCGCCCGCCGGGCCGGCGATCAGTCGCGTCCATCGCGCTCAATCCTCTTCTCCTTCTCCACCGAACGCCGTGCCGAGTTCTCCCGTCTCGAGACCCTGCTCATTCAGATACCGGGCCAGCACGCCCGAAGACCCGTGCGTCGCCAGCACCCGCCGGGCCCCGCTTTCGCGGATGGTGCGGAGCAGGTCGGGCCAGTCGGCGTGATCCGAGATGACAAACCCGCGGTCGTACCCCCCGCGCCGCCGGGCTCCGCGCACGCGCATCCACCCCGATGCAAATCCAATCTCGGCATCCGCACCGAACCGCCGCATCCACGGCGACCCCGCCGCCGATGGCGGCGCGATGACCAGCGCCCCGCGGAACTGGTCCGCATCCGCGCGCCTCTTGCCCTCGGCCTCGCCGACCTTCGCGGTCGTGGGCATGGCGATTCCGGCGGCCCGGTACGGTTCCATCAAGGCATCGACCGCGCCGTGCAGGTGGATGGTGAGTTCACGCTCGGCGGGCGCCATGGCCCGCCACAGCCCGGCGAGGATGCGCTGGGCCTTGCCCAGCGAGTAGCCCATCAGCACCGACGCGATGTTCCGCTCGCGGTTGGCCCGCCACCATGACAGGACCTGCTCGATCAGCTGCCCGGGCTCATCCCAGCGGTAGATGGGAAGGGCGAAGGTCGCCTCGCTGATGAAGACATCGCAGGCAACGACCTCGAAAGATTCGCAGCTGTCATCGCGGGCCCGCTTGTAGTCCCCCGAGACCACCCACACCTCATCCGCGCCCTCGATGCGGGCCTGCGCCGATCCCAGCACGTGTCCCGCGGGATGCAGCGACACCCACACACCGCCGAGCTTCACCCGCTCCCCGAACGCCAGGGGCTGGATGTTCACCGGGCCCAGCCGCCGCCGCAACAGCCCCGCGCACGAAGCCGCGCAGTAGTACAGCCCCGAGCCGGCCCGGGCGTGGTCGGCGTGGGCATGCGTGATGACGGCGATGGGCGCGGGCCGCCACGGGTCGATGTGGAACCGGCCCGCGGCACAGGCCAGCCCGCGTTCATCGGTGGCAAGCAGCGGCGGCGGCACGCCAAGACGGTAGCCGCCGGGCCGCTTTGCGGGCCGTCCATCCCGTCGGGTAGGCTCTGCTGATTCCAGAGAGGAGCCGGACATGAATCGATGGCTCGTGAAGGGCGCGTGGACGCTGGGTCTGTCCCTGGTGCCGGGCCTGCTGAGCGGGTGCGGCTCCGGCCAGCAGGCGGCGGAGGCGCAGCGGACTGAGCAGACGGAAGTCTTCGAACTCTTCGATGACCCGAGGTACGCGGGGATCGTGGGGAGGACCGAGCGCGGCGGCGAAGAAGCTGAACTCGCCGAGGCCCGCGAGATGGCCGGGGCCTCCGTGATCACGCGAGCGGGGCCGTGCCCTCCGGAAGGAACAGCGACCACCGAGGCCCGCCGCGAGCGCAACCGCCAGAAGAACCGCGAGACCGCGCCGACTCCCGCCCAGACCAACCCCGCGATCACAATGACGGCGCTGATGAAGAAGGGTTCCGATGCCAACCGCTTCCGCGTGACCGACGGCGCCGTGATCGAGGGGTACGTCACGGATGTGCAGGTCGGCGGCGTCGAGACCTGCAACTGCGGGGCCAAGGGCCCCGATGATCGCGATGCGCACATCGAGGTGGTGCTGCGCCGGGGCGACACGCGCCGGCCCGTCGTCGTGGAGACGACGCCGCGCTGGCGGGCCATCATGGCGTCGCGGGGGGTCGACTGGTCCACGCCCACCCTGCACGAGACGCTGATCGGCCACCGGGTGCGGTTCACCGGCTGGATGTTCTGGGATCTGGATCACGTGGATGAGGCCGACAACACCGCCAGGAGCGGCGCGTTCACCTGGCGGCGCACGGCGTGGGAGATCCACCCGGTGACAGGGATCGAGGTCCTGGACTGAAGCCCGTCAGCCGGGGTCCAGGGCCCGGCGGAATCCGAACTCGGCGGAGTTGTTCGAATCGGCGAGGTCGCGCCGGCCGATGCGCCGGAAGCCGAGCGATTCGTACATCGCATGGGCGGCGTCGAAACGCGTGTCGGACCACAGTTCCATGTCGCGGCAGCCGGCGGCCCGGGCGCGGGCCATCACCATGCGGGTAAGGCGGCTGCCCAGGCCCTGGCGGCGCCGCGCGGGGTCAACGTACATCGACTTGAGCTCGCCCAGCGCCGGCTGCCGGTCCGAGTGAACGTAGAGCGCGGCGGTGCCCATGATCCCGCCGGCGCCGTCATCCACCACCCAGAAGTCGCCGCCGTGTGACCGGAAGTAGGCGCCGGGGTCGCGCAGGTGCTGCTCGCATTCATCATCGAGGTTGAGGATCAGCCCGTACTGGCGGTAGCAGCGGTCGATGAGCGAGATCACCGCCGGCTCATCCTCCCGGCGGATCGGACGCAGACCAGGAATTCCGTGCGGGTCCATCGAAAATCCTGCGAGAGGGTCAACACTGCGGGCCACGGAGGAAGAAAGGGGAGGCGGGGGAGAGACAGCCAAGTCTCAGTTGAGCTTCAGCACGCCGTTGCTGAACCGGCTGGGGAGCGGCCGCTGGGCATCGCCGGGCCCCAGCGGGATGTTCCACTCGATCGTGTCGTACACCTCCTCGAGCACGTCGTACGCGACATCCCGCTTGTCCGGCTCGACCAGGTGCGGCACAGCGCCGAGCCCGACGTTCGCGGCCGAGAGCGTGGTCCGCAAGGAGTTCAGATGATCCAGCCGCTGGGCCCGGTCCGCGGAGGTCAGGGCGAGCACCCGCCGCTGCTCACCCTTCAGACTGGCTTCGACACGGTCCGCCTTGCGGTGAAGCTGATCAACGCGGCTGGTGGCACACCCGCCCAGGGCCATTAGCCCGGCCAGCATTGCCGCCGCCAGAAATCGCAGGTGAATCATCCCCAAAGCGTACCCCGGGGCCCCCGGGCCGGCCC
The DNA here is from genome assembly GCA_020849615.1 of Phycisphaerales bacterium. Classification (GTDB taxonomy): domain Bacteria; phylum Planctomycetota; class Phycisphaerae; order Phycisphaerales; family UBA1924; genus JADLFW01. The sequence continues at coordinate 57,928 of JADLFW010000006.1, read as the reverse complement.
GGCCCCTTCGAGGGCCCCGGAGGGGCTCCTTAGGCCGTCCCGGCCGTGGAACCTGATGGGGGAAATGACCCTGAATTGCCCAGGTCGTGATCAGATCTGCAGAAGGCGGATGGCGTCCTCGGGGATCAGAGCCCCGCCGGCGACCTGGGCCGCCACCTCCCGCTTGCGCGGCTCGCGGGCCCGGGTCCGCGCGATCTGCTCCGCGACATCCACCGTCATCGAGCCTTCCGAGACATACGCCGTGAGCTCAAGCCAGGTCCGGTCCGATTCGGCATCGGCCGCAGACGCGGGAGCCGAAGAACCGGTCCTTTCCAGCACGAGAACCCGCCATTGGCCGCACCCCGCGCAGCGCCCGATGGTGCGGCTTGTCCCGGAAGTCCCGATCCTGAACACACCCCGGGCCGGGCCCGTGTGTCCGCACGTGGCGCAGCGCCATTGCCAGTCAGAGCTCATGCCCATTTGTACGATGACCGGTGAAACCCGTTTCAGCGTCTGACCGAATCCAAGCCGCCGGGCCGTCCGCCGGCGGGCCCCCCGGCCCGACGGGCCGGGCCCGGGCGGTTGCAGGGAGCGGCCCGGCTCCCGCTATAGTGCGTAGTCATCCTTTTTTAGTCCCGCGAGCACCGAATGCCGACTATCGAACTTCCTGAACAGCCCACGTCCGTCCTCGAACCCATCGCACCGCTGACCGCGGTTGCTCCCGACCTCACGGATATCACGCTCGATGATGACGACGGCCTGATGGTCCGCCCGCCGTGGTGGTCTCAGACCCTGACCTTCCTGTTCATCGTGGTGCCCTTTCTCGGCCTCATCGCCGCGATCTACACCCTGTGGGGTGTGGGGTTCAGTTGGCTGCACCTTTCGCTCCTGCTGGGGGGGTACATCCTGACCGGCCTGGGCGTCACGGTCGGATTCCACCGTCTGTTCACGCACAAATCCTTCGAGACGGGCCCGGTCATGACCGCCGTGTGGGGGATCCTCGGCTCCATGTCCGCGGAGGGCCCGCTGCTGAAGTGGGTCGCCAACCACCGCCGGCACCACCAGCACAGCGACCGGGACCACGACCCGCACTCTCCCCACCTGCACGGCGCGGGAATCCTCGCCCGGATCAAGGGCGCAATCCACGCCCACATGGGGTGGTTCTTCGCCGCAGAACCCGCCGACAACGCCAGGTACGTTGCCGACCTGAGGTCCGACCCGCTGGTGCGAACCATCAGCAACCTGTTCCCGCTGTGGGTCGCGCTGGGGCTGCTGATCCCCGCGGGCATCGCGGGGGCCGTGACGGGCACGTGGACCGGCGCCCTGCTGGGCCTGCTCTGGGGAGGGCTGGCCCGGCTGCTCCTGGTCCACCATGTGACCTGGAGCATCAACTCCGCCTGCCACCTGTGGGGCACGCGGACCTTCCGCAGCCACGATCACAGCCGCAACAACGCGGTCTTCGGCGTGCTGGCGTTCGGCGAGGGGTGGCACAACAACCACCACGCCTTCCCGACCTCGGCCCGGCACGGCCTGCGGTGGTGGGAGTTCGATGCCAGCTACCTCGTGATCCGCGGGCTCGAGGTGGTGGGCCTCGCGCGGAAACTGCGCATCCCGTCCCGCGAGCGGATGGCCGCCAAGCTGAACAGGCCCACCGCCCGCCACTGACGGCCCTGGGACCGCTGTGCCGGCAGCGTGGCAACCGGGGTCACCCGCGCACGATGTATTCCTCGAGCGCGTGGATCGTCTGCACCATCGACTCGGCCTCCACGGCGTTGAGATCGCCGATGGACACCAGGCCGCAAAGCCCGCGGTTCTCGCACCATACCGGGACATGGCGGATCCGCTGCGTCGTCATGGTGTCGCGCAGCTCCGCGACCGGAGTCTGCGGTGTGCAGAACGTCACGGGGGAGGTCATGACATCGCGCACCCGCGTCCGGCGGGGATCGCGCTCCGATGCCACCACGCGCGTCAGGATGTCGCGCTCGGTCACGATACCGATGACGGTGCCAGGTCCCTTGCTGGTTCCGGTCGTGGCCGCCGCGCCAGCGGCCACCACAACCAGGGATCCGATCCGGTGGGTGTTCATCTCCCGCGCGGCATCCAGCACGGTCGCCTCCGGCGATGTGCTCACCACTTCGCGGCCCTTCCGACGCAGGATGAACTCGACGGTTGACATGTGCGGCTCCTTCCGCCCGGATTCAGCGGCACACCGGCAACCCCGCGCCTTCCGTACAGCCGAAGGCCGCCGGCGCGATCCGCCCGATTTCGTACCCATCGGGCCCACAGGAGCTTACCGCAGAAAGCCCCGCAAATCACAGCGAATTGCCCACATTTACGTGTGCTAACTTGCACCCTCAATCCTGTGGGTCAGCGGGCTGCTCGCTCCAGGCGGTCGCGGAGGACATCCAGTCGCTCGCCCCAGAAAGCCTTCATCCGGTTGAACTCATCGCGACCGGCGAGCTTGCCGTGCTGGATGGCGATCTGGACCCGGTCCGGGCCTTTGGGCCAGAAGTGCACTTCCACTGAAGTGTCGCGCCCATCGACGGGCCAGTTGAAGCGCAGCCGCTTGCCGGGGCTCGCGGTGCGGATCGCCACCGGGCCCGGGAGCCACGCCGACCGCTTCCGGGCCTCCTTCCAGGCGCTGTAAGCCTTACCGGCGCTCACGGCGATCGTCCGGGAGCAGGAGGCGGAGTACCCATCGGACTTCTGGTGGACATCGCGCAGGCCGCGGGCCCGCTCGTACGCGACGGCCACCATCTGCGACCACCAAGGCGCCGCCCCCTGCGAAGCGGTGAGGCGGGCGATGGCGGCGTGGGCCATGGAGGCGGCGCCGCGCGCATCGAGGAGGGAAAACCACGCGGCCCAGTCCCGGCCCGTCGCTCGCTGCACCACTTCATCGCTCATCCGGGCGGCCCGGGCGCCCTCGGTCGCGGGGGGTACGACGCGGCGTTTGGTCTTCGCGGCGGATGTAGGTCGCGGTTTCGTAGCCGCTTTCCGGTTCGCTGGGGCGCCTGCGGCGACTTTATGGGGGCGGGGGGCGCTGCGGCGGGTTGAGGTCCGGGGAGGCATGACCGCGAGTCTACCGGGCAGGGGATCAGTCGGGCAGAGGATCAGTCGGGCAGGGGATCAGTGTCCCAGGCCTTCGAACCCCAGCGCCTTGGCGGTGGCGGCGGCTTCGCCGAGGGCCTCGCGGACGTTGGCGTAGATCTCGAAGAACTGGTCGAGTCGGGAGGCCCGGATGACGTTGCTGACGTTCAGGCCCGCGCCGGCCAGGATGACGCGGCCGCCGTGGCGGGTCATGCCGCGGTGGAAGTCGATGAGCTTGCCCAGGGCGATGCTGGAGGCGAACTTGAGGCCCGCAAGGTCGATGATGGCGAGCGTCGGCCGCAGCGCGACGACCTTTTTGAGGCCGGCATCGAGGAGGTCGAGTTCGGCCATGCCGGCGTCGCCGCAGAGGGACACCACGATGGCCTTGGACGCCTCGTCGGTGTGGGTGTTGATTGTGAGCATGCTTCCGTGGCTCCTCCGCCGCCCCCCGGCCCGGCGCTCACCATGCGCCATTCGTCTTGCCCGGGGCCAGGGTTGCATGACCCGGCCCGGCGGAACAGTCTAGACCCCCGGGGGCGGGTCCCTGGGCCCGGCTGCCCCTTCGATCCCGGCGTGGTACGCTCTGGCCCGGCATGGACGCCGAAAATGCAAGGAGACAAGGAGGAGCGGCGGCGACCGGAGCGACCGGGCTGGCCCGGGCGGTCCGCGTGGTGTCCGGGGTGACGCTGGTGTCGCGGTTCGGGGGGCTGCTGCGGGAGGTCCTGGTCGTCCGCCTGTTCAAGGCCACCGCGCTGGGGTCGGCGTTCTCGGCGGGCTTTGCGATCCCCAACATGTTCCGCCGGCTGTTCGGCGAGGGGGCGCTCTCGGCGGCGTTCATCCCCGAGTACACGCGGGCGATCAAGCACGATCCGGAGCTGGCGGACCGGTTCGCCTCGCTGACAGTCGGGCTCCTCGCGCTGGTGACGGGCGTACTGACGCTGCTGATCGAGCTGGCGCTGCTGGCGATCCTGCTGATCGCGCCGGGCGGCGCGGCCCGGGTGCTGTCGCTGCAGCTCATCATGCTGATGCTGCCGTTCATGCCGCTGGTGTGCATCGCGGCGATCCTGGGCGGGATGCTGCAGGTGCACGGCAAGTTCGGCCCGGCCGCCTCCGGCCCGCTGACCCTGAACGGGTTCATCATCGCCGTGGCGGGGGTGTACCTGGCGATGGGGCGGGCCGGGGACCGGACAGCGGCGTACGCGATCGGGATCGCCACGGTGCTCTCGGGTCTGACGCAGGTGATCTGGTTCGTGAGGCTGCTGAAGCCCCACATCCGCTGGCGGCGCGACACCCAACTGGCCTGGGGCATCACGCGCACCATGCTGAGGCGGTTCGTGCCGGTGATGATCGGGCTGGGCACGCTGCAGATCGCCTCGCTGGTGGACCTGGCGGTCGCGATGTGGCCCAACTGGGTCGGCCCGACCGTGCTGGGCCGTGCGTACCCGCTCGACGAAGCCTCCGGCATCATCCTGACGGCGGCGCAGCGGCTGTACCAGTTCCCGCTGGGGGTCTTCGGGATCGCGGTCGCGACGGCGGTCTTTCCGATGCTCTCGCGGCACGCCGATGAGCCCGGGCAGTTCGTGGAAACCCTGCGCCGGGGCGTCCGGCTGTCGCTGTACATCGGGCTGCCCGCCAGCGCCGGGCTGGCGCTGGTGCGGGATCCGTTGATGGCGGTGACGTACTCGGGCGGGGGCGGGTTCAACTCGGCCGCGGTGGCGCGGTCGGCGGCGGTGCTGCTGGGCTACGGCCCGGCGGTGTGGGCCTACTCGCTGAACCATGTCTTCACGCGGGCGTTCTACGCCCGGGGCGACACGCGGACGCCGATGAAGGTCGCGGTCGGCATGGTGTTGCTGAACCTGGCCCTGAACCTCATCCTGATCTGGTGGCTGCGGGAGGCCGGGCTGGCGTGGGCGACGAGCATCGCCGCGATGATCCAGTGCGTGACGCTGGGGGCGCTGGTGCATCGGAAGCTGGGAGTGGCGGTGCTGGACGCGCCGACGGTGAAGGGAGTTGTCCGCATTGTCGTTGCGGTGGCGCTGATGGCGATCGCGGTCGCGGGTGTTATGTGGGCATGGCCCGCCGCCGCGACCTGGCCCGGCCACCTGGCCCGGACGGCGGGGCTGTGCATGGTCGGCGCCGCCGCGTACCTGGCGGGTTCGAAGGTGCTGCGGACGCCGGAGCTGGGCTGGCTGCTGCACCGCGAGCGCGGGCCGCGGCCCGGCGATGGGGATGAGATCGCGGCGGCGATGGGCGAGTGAGAGGGGGATGCGCGTATCGATGGTGAGAAGTTGGCTGGAGGACTCATGGACCGCAGAATGATCCGGATCGTGGGGAGTGTTTCGGTGGTGGTCGCCGTGCTGCTGACCTGGGGGTGCAACACGGTTGAGGGTGTCGGCGAGGACATCAGCGATGCGAGCGCGGCGACCAAGAAGGCCATCACGGGCGAGCCCAGGGCCGAGAGCACGGCCCGGGGCGGCTCCGACAGCAAGAACCGCGACTGAGCGCGCGCTGCGGCCCTAGGCTCGGGCCATGGCAATTGATCTCAAGGGTCTGCCGATCGCGATCACCGGGGCCAGCAGCGGCATCGGGCTGTACGCCGCGCTCGCGTGCGCCCGGGCCGGGATGCCCGTCACCGTCGCGGCCCGGCGGGCCGATCGGCTCGCGGAGGTTGTGGATCGCATCCGCGGCGAGGGCGGCCGGGCCGTCGCGGTCGAATGCGATGTGACCGACCCCGTGCAGTGCCGGGCCATCACTGACCGCACGATCGCGGAGTTTGGCTCGATCTACGCGGTCTTTGCCAACGCGGGGTACGGGCTGGAGAAGCCGTTTCTCGGGATGAGCGACGCCGAGATCCGGGCCATCTTCGAGACCAACTACTTCGGCACGATCAATACCATCCGGCCCGCGCTGGATGCGATGCTCAGCGCGGGGCGCGGACACGTGCTGGTGTGCTCGAGCTGTCTCTCCAAGATCGGGCTGCCGCTGTACTCGGCGTACTGCGCGACGAAGGCAGCGCAGGATGACCTGTCCCGGGCCCTGCGGCACGAGCTGCGGTTCGCCGGTCACGGTGATGTGCACGTTTCGAGCGTGCACCCGATCGGCACGCGGACGGAGCTGTTCGAGACCAAGAAGTTCCTCAGCGGCGGTCAATCCAAGGTGCTGCCGCCCGACAGCCAGCGGCGGCTGCAATCGCCGGAAGTCGTGGCCCGCGCCATCGTGCGGTGCCTGCGACGCCCGCGCGGAGAGGTGTGGACGAGCCTGCCGACGCGGCTGGCGATGGCCGCGGCCTTGGCGATGCCGGGCCTTGCGGACTGGGGGATCGGGCTGGCGGTCGGAAGTCGGCTGCGCAAGAGCGAGGGGGGATGATCGGTTCGCCCGGTTGGGGCAATAATGGTCGAGCGATGTCTTCAGGCCCGGCCCAGCAGGATCACGGCGTGGACTTCGATGGCCCGGCCCTCCCCCACCGCATCCACCCTCTCGTGGGTCTTGCCCTTCACGTTAACGCGGTCGGTGGGCACGTCCAGGAGGCGGGCCAGGTTGGCCCGCATCTGTTCCTTGACCGGCGCCAGCTTGGGTCGCTCCAGGATGACCGTGGCGTCGAGATTGATGACGAGCCAGCCGGCAGCGCGGGCCCGGCTCACCGCCTCGGCGAGGAACGCGGCGGAGTCCTGCGACTCGTGGCGGGGGTCGGTGTCGGGGAAGAGCTGCCCGATATCGGGCTGGGCCAGGGCGCCGAGGATGGCGTCGGTGGTGGCGTGGTAGAGGGCATCGCCATCGGAGTGACTGATGGGCCCGTGATCGTGCGGGAGCCGGATGCCCCCCACAATCAGCGGCCGGGCCCGGCCCGCGGAAATCGGCTCGAGCCGGTGCAGGTCGTAGCCGTGGCCGATTCGGAAGGGGGCAACGCTGGTCATGGTGAGCTAGTTTCCGCGGTCGGGGAGGCGGAGAGGGGATCCCGAACACCAGCCGGCGGGTGCCGCTTCACCCCGGGCCCGTCAGAGTACGATAATGAACCACGGGCGGGCCGCGGCCGTAGTCCGCCCGAACCGAGCACTTCAGGAGCCGCCCGAGCCATGGGCGCGGAGACCGAACCGATGCCGAACCTGCTGACCTTCCTCTGCTTCCGCCCCCGTGCGCTGCTTGTGTCGTTGGCGGCCGCGGGGAGTCTCGCCGCGATGGGGTGCGTCGGCTATCACCCGGGCGGCAACCTGCAGTCGGAGGACACCTTCACGTACTGGAGCACGCCGCACATGCCCCAGACGGTGACGCTGGTGGACACGCGGACGAACGAGAAGATGTGGACGTACGAGATCCCGGTCGGCAAAGAGCTGGTGATGAAGTTCTACAAGGACACATCGCCGGGAGAACACCTTTCCGACACCATGCGCTGGGAAGTGATGGATGTTGAGAAGACATCCGGGCCGCTCGACAACGTGCTGCCTGTGCCCGACCAGTTCTCCCGTCGGGTGGATGTCGAAGTCCGCCCGACCCCCGAGCAGCCGCCCGCGGATGCGGAGGCGAGCGCGGAGGGCTCGATGGGTGCGGCGGGCGGGGCGAAGTGACGGGCACGGCCCGGGCGTCGATCGCGATCATCAGCACTGCCCTTGTCGACCTTCTCCGGTCGGGCCTGGAACGGGATGGCCTGGACGGCGTGGTGGCGTTGGGCGCTTCTGCTTCGAGCGCCAGGAAACCGGCCCGGGCCCGGCTCGAGGTGGTGTTGCATCGGATCAACCCGGACCCGGCGATGCGGCAGGCGCCGCCCGGGCGGGATGGCCCGGTTGAGCGCGCGTTGGCGCTGAGGCTGGGCTATGTGGTGCTGGCGCGTGGGCCCGGCCCGGCGGCGGAGCAGCGGGCCATCACGGCGGCGCTGCGGGCTCTGACGGATGAACCGGAGCTGATCGCGGGGCGGAGTGGGCCGTGGCGGGTCGGGGTCGAGACGGTGACGGATGAGCTGCGGCTCGCGTTCTTTTCGGCGATGCGGCTACCGGTCTGTCCGTCGGCGTGGTGCGACATCACGGGCGTGATCGACTGAATCGCGGGTGTATGCTGGCGGCGTGGAGCTGACGCCGCTTCGTTATTTTCGCGCGATCGCCGAGGCTGGGCACATGACGCGGGCCGCGCGGACGCTGGGGGTGTCGCAGCCCGCGCTGTCGGCGATGCTCAAGAAGCTGGAGGCGGAGGTCGGGGCATCGCTGGTGCACCGGACCGCGCGGGGGGTCGAGCTGACGGAGGCGGGGCGGGTGTTCCTGGTGCACGCGCAGGACACGCTAAGGCGGGCGGATGGCGCTGTGCGGGCGGTGCGGCAGCTCATCGGGCTGGAAGCGGGGTCGATCCGGGTGGGCGCCGGCGCGACGGCGACGAGCTACCTGCTGCCGCCGGTGGTATCGGCGCTGCGGGCCAAGCATCCGGGGCTGCGGTTCTACGTGCGGGAGACCGGGAGCAGCGCGGTGGCGGCGGCGGTGCTGTCGGGGGAGCTGGACCTGGGGCTGGTGACGCTGCCGATCCGCGGGCCCGGTGAGGAGGAGTTGCTGAAGACGCCCCTGGTCGAGGATGAGCTGAGGCTGATCCGCAGAAGAGAGGGGGAAGCGAAGAGACGGAGAGACGGAGTGAAGAAGGAGGCCGGCCCGGCGACGTTCCGGTGGAAGGACATCGAGGGGGAGCCGTTCGTGGCGTTCGAGGCAGGGACGGCGGTGCGGGCGATCATCGACCAGGCGGCGGCCGCGGCGGGGGTAACGCTGAACGTGGTGATGGAGCTGCGGTCGATCGAGTCGATCAAGCAGATGGTGGCGGCGGGGATCGGGGTGGCGCTGGTGTCGCGGTTTGCGCTCGAGCCGGGGGAGGGGCAGACGTGCCGGGAGGCGAAGCTGACGAGGCGGCTGGCGCTGATCCGACGGAAGGACCGGGAGCCGAGCGTGGCGGCGGCGGCGTTTGAGCGGGAGATGCTGGCGGCGGTACGATCGACGGGGGCGTGACCGGTTGCCGGCTCACGCCGAATGCCGAATGCCGAATGCCGAATGCCGAATGCCGAATGCCGAATGCCGAATGCCGAATGCCGAATGCCGAATGCCGAGGTGATCATGACGTTCTCCACCGTTCAGCAGTTCATGAAGGACCAGCGGATCGATGCGTGGCTGGTCTACGACTTCCGCAATAACAACCCGGTGATCGGGCGGATCGTCGGCGCCAAGCTGCACCTGACGCGGCGGGTGTACTGGCTGCTGCCTGCGGCGGGCGGGCCGCGGCTGCTGTGCCACACCATCGACGAGACCAACTTCAAGAAGATCGGGATGCCGTGCGAGACCTACCCCGACTGGCGGGGGATGCAGGCCGCGGTGGCCGGGCTGCTGGATGGGCGCCGGCGGGTCGCCATGGAGTACTCGCCGGGCGGGGCGCTGCCGACGGCGGGGATCGCCGATGCGGGGACGGTCGAGTTCATCCGATCGCTGGGTGTCGAGGTGGTGAGCTCGGCGGACCTGGTGCAGCTCTACGCCGCGGCGTGGGGCGAGCGCGGGCTGGCCTCGCACATCGATGCCTCCGCGCACTGCGAGCGGATCATGAAAGCGGCGTTCGCGTTCATCGGGCAGAAGCTGGCCGGGCCCGGCACCAACGAGCGCGAAGTGCAGCTGTTCATCGCGGAAGAGTTCAGGAAGGCCGGGCTGGTCACCGACAGCGGCCCGATCGTGGGCGTGAACGCGCACGCGGGGGACCCTCACTACGAGCCGGATGAGAAGACGCACGCGCCGATCAGGAAGGGTGATTGGGTGCTGATCGACCTGTGGGCCAAGCGGCCCGGCGATGACACGGTGTACGGTGACATCACGTGGACGGGTTACTGCGGGAAGGAAGTGCCGGCGGAGCACCGCAAGGTGTTCGAGACGGTGAAGTCGGCCCGGAACGCCTCGGTGCACGCGGCGGAGCGGGCCTGGAAGGCGGGCGAGGCGATCGAGGGGTGGAAGCTGGATGAGGCGGCGCGGCGGGTGATCATCGATGCGGGGTACGGGGCGGCGATCAAGCACCGCACGGGGCACTCGCTCTCGCCCGGCACACCCGGCGCGCACGGGATCGGGATGAACCTCGACAACATCGAGACGCACGACACGCGGAGGATGATGCCGGGGACGGGGTTCACGGTGGAGCCAGGGATTTATCTGCCCGGCTTCGGCGTGCGGAACGAGATCAACGTGTACGTCGATGCGAAGACGGGCCCGGCGGTGACGAGCTGCTCGCAGGAGGAGATTGTGCTGATCGGGTAGCGGCCCTTCCCCGGGAACGACACTGGGCCGCGGCGTTGGTGCCATCCCATCGGCCGTCCTAACCGTTAGACTCATCGTCCAGCGGCTTCACCATCTCTAAAACGATCTTCGAGTCGTCCGTCACCGAAACGTAATAGGCATGTCGCCGCGCCCGGCCCAGCCCATCCGAATAGTTGTGGGCCGCGGCAGGAAGAGCGCGGGTTGCGCTCTTCCTGCCCGGCGTGGCCCGGATGAGTTCGACCAGCCCCTTCCACTCGGCCGAGGTCATCGCCGCTGAATGCCCGTTCTCATCGATGACCTGGCCCGGCGCGGCGAAGCTGAGCGACACCCGCGCCTGACCCCCTTGATGCCAGGCGTCGACCAGGCGCGCCAAACGGAACTGTGTCTCGGCCGCCACTTCCTTAGATGCCGCGGCGACCGTGGACCAGTCCGGCTGGGCCGGGGCGACGGCGACCGGCTGGGCCGCCGCCGGAGCAGGCTCGGCGCCGGGCGACAACTTCTTCTCTTCACAAGCGACGAGCACCGAAATGATGGCCATCGCGAAGGCCAAGTGACAACAGTTCATGTGCATCCCTTTGCTGCATCGGTCCGGCGGCGTCCACGTCCTGGAGCCTCCATGACAGATCACGCGATTGCCGGGCCCGACCGGCAACATTCGCCGCGGCCCGCGCGGCTTCCTCGAGTTCGTATTCCGGTGCAGGTGTTGGCCCGACCCCGGCCCGCCCCCATTGCTTGAATGAATCAACAGTATTGATCGATGTCGTAATCTGAATCGATTTGATTCATGGATTCAGGGCGCCGATCCTTCGGTGTCGATCGGGCCCGGCGTGTTCCGGCCCGGTCGCGATGAATGGAGATGCACGATGGCCCGCCCCGACCCCTTCCAGGCCCGCAAGACGCTCAAGACCCCCCACGGCACGTACGCCTACTACGCCCTTGATGCCCTGACCAAGGCCGGCATCGGCCATGTCGGCAAGCTGCCCTTCTCGATCAAGGTCCTGCTGGAGTCCATGCTCCGCAACCTCGACGGGTTCGTCGTCACCGCCGATGATGTGTCGGGCCTGGCCAACTGGAACGCCAAGGCGCCCGCCAAGGAAGAGATCCCCTTCATGCCGGGCCGCGTCGTGCTGCAGGACTTCACCGGCGTTCCCTGCGTCGTCGACCTCGCCGCCATGCGCGAGGCCATGAAGCGACTCGGCGGCGACCCCAACGTCATCAACCCGCTCGTCAAGTGCGACCTGGTTATCGACCACTCCGTGCAGGTCGATGCCTTCGGCAGCAAGACGGCCCTCACCATCAACGCCCAGAGGGAGTTTGAGCGCAACAACGAGCGCTACGAGTTCCTCAAGTGGGGCCAGCAGAGCCTCAGCAACTTCAGCGTGGTGCCGCCCGCCACCGGCATCGTTCACCAGGTCAACCTCGAGTACCTCGCCAAGGGTGTCCTGACCAAGACCCAGGACGGCGAGCAGGTCGCCTACCCCGACTCCTGCGTCGGCACCGACAGCCACACCACCATGGAGAACGGGCTCGGCGTCGTCGGCTGGGGTGTCGGCGGCATCGAGGCCGAGGCCGTGATGCTGGGCCAGCCGATCTACATGCTCACCCCCGAGGTCATCGGCTTCCGCCTCAAGGGCAAGCTCCCCGAGGGCACCACCGCCACCGACCTCGTCCTCACGATCACCGAGATCCTGCGGGCCAAGGGCGTCGTCGACAAGTTCGTCGAGTTCTGCGGTGATGGCCTCGCCGCCCTCGGCGTCACCGACCGGGCCACCATCGCCAACATGGCCCCCGAGTACGGCGCTACCATGGGCTTCTTCCCCATCGACCGGGCCACGCTCGACTACCTCCGCTTCACGGGCCGCGATGAGGCGACCGTCGCCCTCGTCGAGGCCTACTGCAAAGCCAACGGGATGTTCTGGCAGCCCGGCACGCCCGAGCCCGAGTTCACCGACCTGCTCGAGCTCGACCTCGCGACGGTGCAGCCCTCGCTCGCCGGGCCCAAGCGTCCGCAGGACCGGGTGCAGCTCAGCCAGATGAAGGCCACCTGGCTCAAGGAGCTCACCGACACCTTCGGCAAGCCGACGACGGCGGAGATCACCAACCAGGACCGGTGGGCGGATGAGGGCGGCGAGTCGGGGCGGGTCAAGGAGCCGGGTGAGACCATGCCCGCGGTGAATGTGGCGCACACCGGGACCCCCGCGGCCCACACCGCGGCGCCGGCCTCGGGCGGCCTCGCGGGGTCGGGCGGCACCGCGGTGAAGGAGCAGCCGGGGGTTGTGGCGGAGATCGACGGCCGGCGCTGCCGGCTGTACAACGGTGATGTCGTCATCGCGGCGATCACCAGCTGCACCAACACCAGCAACCCCGATGTGATGATCGCGGCGGGGCTGGTGGCCCGCAAGGCCCGGGCGCTGGGCCTGACGCGGCAGCCGTGGGTGAAGACCAGCCTGGCGCCGGGCTCCAAGGTCGTCACCGAGTACTACAACAAGGCCGGGCTGACCGAGGATCTCGACGCCCTGGGCTTCAACACCGTCGGCTACGGGTGCACGACGTGCATCGGCAACTCGGGGCCGCTCCCGGAGGCGATCGAGAACGCGATCAGGCAGGGCGACCTCGCCGTGGCGAGCGTGCTCTCGGGCAACCGCAACTTCGAGGGGCGTGTGCACCCGGCGGTGAAGGCCAACTACCTGGCCAGCCCGCCGCTGGTCGTGGCGTACGCGATCGCGGGGACGGTGAACATCGACCTCGTGACCGAGCCGCTGGCCGTGATGAAGGATGGGAGGAAGGTGTTCCTGAAGGACATCTGGCCCAGCCACAAGGAGGTGCAGGACCTCAAGGCGATGTGCCTGACGCCCGACCAGTTCAAGAAGCAGTACGCCCACGTCTTCACGGGCAACGAGATGTGGAACAAGGTCCCTGTCTCCAAGAGCGACCAGTACTCGTGGACGGAGGTGAGCACCTACATCCACAAGCCGCCGTTCTTCGAGGGGATGACGGCGCAGCCGACGCCCCCCAGGCCGATCCGGGGGGCCCGCGTGCTGGCGCACGTCGCCGACTCGATCACGACCGACCACATCTCGCCGGCGGGCGACATCGCGGAGGCCTCCCCCGCGGGCGAATACCTCAAGAACCTGGGGATCAGGAAGGCGGACTTCAACACTTACGGGACTCGCCGGGGTGATGACCGCATCATGACCCGCGGCACCTACGCCAACGTCCGCGTGAAGAACAAGCTCGCGACCGGGCCCGACGGCAAGATCAAGGAGGGCGGCTGGACGCGCGACATGTCGAAGACGGGCCAGGGCAAGCTCGCCTGGATCTTCGATGCCGCCGTGAACTACAAGAAGGATGGCACGCCGCTGGTCGTGCTGGCGGGCAAGGACTACGGCATGGGCTCCAGCCGCGACTGGGCCGCCAAGGGAACGCTGCTGCTGGGCGTCCGGGCCGTGATCGCCCAGAGCTTCGAGCGCATCCACCGCAGCAACCTCGTCGGCATGGGTGTACTGCCGCTGTGCTTCCTCGATGGGCAATCGGCCCAGACGCTGGGCCTGACGGGCGAAGAGACGTTCGACATCCACCTGCCGGTGAACGCCGAGGGGCTCGTGGAGCCGCGCTGCGAGGTGCCGGTGACGGCGACCAAGCCCGACGGCAAGAAGGTGGAGTTCAAGACGCGCTGCCGGATCGACACGCCCGTCGAGGCGGAGTACTACCGCAACGGCGGGGTCTTGCAGACGGTGCTGAGGAGGCTGCTGAGCGAGAGCAGGAAGGCCGTGGGCGTGTAGGTGCCATCCACAGCAGGCATCGAGCCGGTGAACAGATCTTGTTGGCTCGGCGCAGGCCCGGCGTTAGACTGCGCTGCGGCATCACCGGGGCGGGTCCATCGAGCGGCCGTGTGCGCCAGAGACTGTCCGAGTGATCCCACACCCGGCCTGCGGGCCCGGACGCTCCATGACCGATATCAACTCGTTCGCCGAATCGTTCCAAGGCTTCATGAAGACGATGAATGCCGCGGCCCCGCGCGAGAAGAAGCCCGCGCCGTTTATCGCGCTCCTCACCGAGCACTTCGGCGCTGACCCCGCTTTGCTCCCCGTCGTCTCGTACACCTTCCAGATGTTCGACCACCCCAACCTTCAGCTGGCGCTCGATGAGATCGCGCAGGAGGAGAAGGCGGCCGGGCGTGGTTACGAGATCACGGGCGTGGCGACGGAAGCCCGCCGCTTCGGCGCGATCGATCTCTCCACGCTCGCCACCGCGAACTCCAGCGACTTCCGCGTCCCCAAGCCGGGGCCGGTGGATTACAAGACCGTTCTGATCAGCGGCGGGCAGCCGCTGGCGTGCATCTCGATGGGGCTGATCCTCGCGAGACCCGGCGACGAGCCCATCGCGCTGCTGATGAGTGGATCGCCCGAGCATGCCTACACGCCGCACATCCAGATCGAGGCGATGGCGGCGACGCGGGAGCGCTCCGAGCGATTCCTGGCCGAGATCCGGTCCCGGGTCCATCGCCTGAGCGTGTACCGCGGCCAGATTCTGTCGATCGACGCGGGGCGCGGGCTGACGGTCAACTTCCACCGACTCCCCGAGATCCGCCGCGAGCACATCATCCTGCCCGACGCGACGCTAAAGCGGATCGAGAGGCAGACCATCGGTTTCGCGCGCCACGCCGAGGCCCTCCGCCGCGCGGGGCGGCACCTCAAGCGCGGCGTGCTTCTGCACGGGCCGCCCGGCACCGGCAAGACGCTCACCGCGATGTACCTCGCCACGCAGATGAAGGGCCGCACCGTGCTGCTCGTGACGGGAACAGGGCACGGGCTCATCGAGCAGGTCTGCTGGTTCGCCCGATTGCTGCAACCGTCGACGGTCATCCTGGAGGATGTGGACCTGATCGCCCAGGACCGAGAGGACAATCCGCGCTGCACCGGGCCCGTGCTCTTCGAGTTGCTGAACCAGATGGACGGACTCGCCGAGGACGCGGATGTGCTGTTCCTCCTGACGACCAACCGGCCCGAGGCCCTGGAGCCGGCGCTGGCGGCTCGCCCCGGGCGGATCGATCAGGCGGTGGAGGTCCCGCTGCCCGACGCGGATTGCCGGCGGCTGCTCATCGACCTGTACGCCCGCGGCGCCGAGTTGAAGCTCACCGACCGCCAGCGGTTGGTCTCGCGGACCGCGGGCGCCAGCGCTGCGTTCATCAAGGAACTGATCCGCCGGGCGACGCTGCTCGCGTGCATCGACGGCTCGCCAACGATCGGCGACGGGCACATGGACGAGGCCCTGCGCGAGTTGGTGCTGGCGGGGGCATTGACGAAGAAGCTGCTGGGGTTTGCGGCGGACGAGCCCGCGTAACATCGGGGAGCGACGACATCTCGATTACTTGATCTCCACCAGCCTGATGTTCCTGAACTGGATCTCCGCGCCCTCGCTTTGCAGGCAGATCTTCCCGGCGAGCTCCTCCACCTCTGTCGCCTCGTTCAGCACCTCGCCGTTGACCTTCAGCGTCACCGTCCCGTGGTCCACGATGATCTCGTACTCGTTCCACTCGCCGACGGGGTTCTCATTCCCGTGCGTCTTCTTCGTGTTCCGGCCGTTCAGCCGGGACGGCTCGGTCGTCATCTTGAACTCATCGATGTTCCAGAAATCGCCCGCGCTGCCCGACTGCAGCTGCGCTTCCACGCTCTTGGGCCATACCTTGTCCTCCCCCACCATCCGCAGCAGCACACCCGAGTTGCCCGCCTTCTTCGTGACGGGGTTGAAACGCCACTCGAGCTTCAGCACGTAGTTGGTGTAGTCCTTGTCGGTGCGAATATAGCCGACCGGGTTGCCCTTGCAGATCAGGATGCCATCCTTCACTTCCCACACGCTCTCGGGCTTGATGCCCGCCTTCTCCGCCTCCGGCACGATCGCCTTCCAGCCGGAAAGGTCCTTGCCGTTGAAGAGCGCGATCTCGCCCGGCATCGGCGCGGAGGGATCACGAACCTTCAGGTCCTTGAACGCCACGCCGCCGCCGTGGTCCTGCAACGCGATCGCGCCCTTGGCCTGGAGCCCGAACCCGTCGTAGGCCTTGAACTTCGAGGCCGCGATCTTGTCGAGCCATTCCCTGGTCGGCTTGCCATCCTCCGCGAAGATCCGGGCCTCGACGGTCTTGCCGCCGTTGAGATACTGGCGGATGATGCCCGAGCCCAGCCGGATACGGGCCTCATTCCATTGACCAGCGGGGTTGAGCTTCTTGCCCTCCGCGGGCGGGTAGAGGTCGTAGAGCGCACCGCACATCTGCCCCGGCTGGGCGCCCTGGTACGTGTGGTCCTCGAGCAGCTGATACTCCGGGCCCGTCTGCCACGCGGTGTCGTGCTTGTCGACCACGCGCCACATGATGCCCGAGTTGGCCTTGTCATCCAGCTTGAACGAGCAGCAGAACTCGAAATCACCGAACTGCTGGGTCGTCTCGATGTCGCCGCCGCCGGGCGGGGCCTGGCGGAACTCGCCATCTTTCACGACCCAGCCCTGGCCCGGCAACTTCTCCTGCTTGTAGCCGCGCCACGCCGTGGGCTCGGACAGCGACTTCCACCCCGCGGCCTGTTCGGCGGCGGTGAGCGGCTCACGCGCGAGGGCGGTGGTCGAGAATGCGGCTGAAAGCAGGGCGATCACGGTCGCGGTACGCATGTCGGGGCTCCTTGTGACGGGACGCCCGCATGGTACCGACTTCACCCTCCGCCCGGCGCTGCTTAACCCAGGCCCGGGCCCAGTTCGGGGACGGGTTCGGCCCCCGGGGCGGGGATGGGGACCAGCACACCCTTCTGGATGAGCTTCCGGGCCGCGCCCAGGGCCGTCGCCGTGTGCTGCTCGGGCCCCTGTCCCGCCTGGGACGGGATCTCCGCGATGACCTCGCGCAGCGTGCGCTTGCCATCGCAGCCCATGACCAGCCTCGCGGTGGGCGGGTCGATCGTCAGCGTGTACATCAGCCCGCGCGAGAGGCGGAGCGTCGTCTCGGACGGGGCCCAGCCCCGGGGCGACTGCGCGCTGGGCGCCAGCTCGTTGATGACCCGGACTTCCGGCGCGGGCCGCAGGCGGGCGGTCAGCATCGCCTGGTCCGGGACCATCCCCGCGAAGTCGCGGCCCGCGAAGAAGCGCAGCACCTGGTCGCCCGCGAAGCCGCTGAAGTTGGGCGGGAAATCGTCGATGTGGAACCAGGGCTGACGGGCCGGCTCACCCTCGCGGATCTTGCGCATCGTCAGCAGCCCGTGCGAAATCCGCTGGATCCGCTCCCGCTGGTAGTACTCCACGTACCGCTTCACATCGGCCTCGACCGTCTGCGGCGACACCATGCCGGACTGGGCCGCCGCCTGCCGGGCCCAGTTGGCGGCGTAGGTCACGGGGTCGAGCGTGGTGGCGTGCAGCACCAGCACATCGCAGCCCAGCCCTTCGAACCAGCCGCGGAGACGCTCGGTGACGTTGTCGCCGTAAATGTGGGCCCAGTCAAACAGCGCCTGGCAGAACCCGCCGGGCTTCAGCCGCCGGGCCGCCTGCTTGAAGAGCTCCTGGCAGAACTGGTCGCCGTGCATGCCCGAATCGCGGTAGACGTTGGTCTTCTCGGGCGAGATCACGAACGGCGGATTGGAGACGATCAGGTCGAACTGGTCATCGGCGACGGGCTCCAGCAGGCTGCCGGCCCGGGCCTCGACGTTGGCCAGGCCGTTGAGGCCGGCGTTGAAGCGGGTGAACTCCACCGCGCGAGGGTTGATATCGGTGCAGATGACGCGCTCGCTGTGCAGGGCGCAGGTCAGCCCCAGGAAGCCGCACCCCGTCCCGACATCCAGGGCCCGGCCGACCCGGCGGCGGATCAGCAGGTTGGCGAGCGAGAGGGTCGTGGGCCCGATCGACATGACGGCGTCGGGGCGGATCTCGAAGCGGTCGCCGACTCGGCGGGGCATGTCGTTGGCGACGATGAACTTGCCGGTGACATAAAGCTGAACGCCGGGCCCGACCATCATGCCCTCGGGCACGATCAGCCCGGCGTTCACCCACTCATCCAGCGACATGGGCGCGACGGCCCGTTCCGCATCCATCACCGGGACGGGCAGGCCCATGAGGAAGAGCCGGATGAGCGTGTGCAGCGGGGTTCCGCCCGTGACCCTGTTCATGGCGACCTGCGGCGGGAGCTGCGCGTACTCAGAGAGGTGGCGTATGCCCAGCGCCTGCAGCACGCCGGCCTCCGACAGCCCGGCGGCGTCCATGACGGCTCGGATTTTCCTGGCTTCCTCAGCGCCGGGCAGGCGGAACTGGCTCGGATCGGCGTTCATGGCGGCGGGACCTCCGGTTTCCCTCGCGGGGGTGGGCCCGCCGGGACCGGAACCGTAGGGAACCCGGTACGCGATTGCGCCGTCACGGCCCGGGCCTCAGGGTCGTTCGGATTGGGCCCGTCCCCAGGCAGCGATCGCCCCGAGGTCCGGGCCCGTGCTGCGTTGCGGGGGCTCGGGCTTGCGCTCGAAGATGCCCCGCGCCCACGCCCGCAGCGCCTCGGCGTCGATCTGTCCGCCCAGCTCGGCCTGGTAACGGCCCAGCGCGTACTCCAGGCTGCCGGCGATGTGGCGATCGAAGTGATGGAGGTCCCAGATCTTGACGGTTCCATCGGCGGAGGCGGACATCAGGCGGCGTCCATCGGGCGTGAACTCCACGGTGATGGCATCCCAGCCGCCGAAGGGATCAATCGTGAGCAGGCAGCGGCGGTCGCGGAGCGACCAAAGCTTGATGGTGCCGTCGGCGCTGCTCGTGGCGACCTTGTCGGCATCGCCCGGCATGAACGCGACGTCGTACACGAGCGCGGTGTGACCCTCCAGGTGGCCCAGCAGCAGCCGCCGCGGGAAATCCCAGATCTGCACGGACTTGGTCCAGTCCCCCAGCAGCAGCAGCCTGCCATCCGGGCTGAAGGCGCTGGTCCAGGGCTGAGCCTGCGGGCCCGTGCGGACAGGGATGAGCTCCGGCTTGAGGTCCTGCGAGTACCGGCCCGCCAGCGCCGCATCGACATCCCAGACCTTGACCTCATCGCCGCGGTTGATCGAGATCAGCGTGTTGCCGTCGGGGCTCAGCTTGAGACTCACGAGCTGCAGCTTCGCCGCCGGCAGCCGGGCCACGACCTCGAGCGTGGGCACGCGGGCCAGCGTGATCGCGCGGTCCACTCCGCTCCAGATGAGGATCCCGCGGCGCGGCTCATAGACTATGGACCGGCACGAGACCAGGCCGCCCTCGAACCGCTTGGCCTCGGACAGCATCGCGCCGGTCCGCGCATCCCACAGCCGGAGGTTGAAATCCTCCGCGCCCGTGGCGAACCACGCGCCGTCGGGGGCGAGCAGGATATTGCGGATGCCGCCCTTGTGGGCATCGAGCTTCGCCAGCAGGCGCCCATCCGACGCGTCCCAGAGCCGCACGGCCCCCGACATGTCCGCCGTGCCCGCGAGGCGGCCATCGGCCGACATCGACGCGGTGGCCCGCTTGCTGTGCCCCGCCAGGGTGATCGCCGCAGGCTGGCGGCGCATCTCCCAGACCTCGAGCGTCCCGTCGGGCAGGGCGCTGTACAGCCGCTGGTCATCCGCGCTGATCGCGATCATGCCGGGCCTGATCTGCACGGGCCAGACCCTCGCCCGCTTCGCGGCCGCGACATCCCAGGTGTCGATCGTCCACCAGCCCGCCGAATACAAGTCCGAGCCGTCGCTGGTGAACAGGACGTTGCGGATATACCCGTTGGGCGCGCTCAAGGTCGAGAGCTGCGTGCCCGTGGCCGGGTCCCAGATGCGGATCGTCCGGTCGGAGCTTCCGGAGGCCAGCCGCCCGTCGGGCGCGAACGAGAGGCCGACGGTCGCGTCGGTGTGCCCGCGCAGCTCCACGGGCGGGGACTTGCCGTCCCTCCAGACCTTGACCACGCCATCGCCGGCGCCGGTCGCGAACGACTCTCCTCTCTGGTCGTACACCGCGGCGTAGATGACCGCGCGCTGGACGTACTCCTCGCGCAGCTTCTCGCCGGTCCGGATATCCCACTCCCGAACGTAACCATCGCTGCCCGCCGTCAGCACGCGGACATCATCGGGGTTGAGCGCCACGCTGCGGATCATCGGGTGACCCGAGACGATCCGGCGCTGCTCCTTCATCGTCGCCAGGTCCCAGGCGATCAGCGCGCCCTTGCTGTCGCCGCTGATCAGCGTGCGGCCGTCGCGCCGGAACGCCAGGCCCAGCACCTGCGCGGCGTCGATGGTGAGCTCGCCGCGCGGCTTGAGGGTTTCGGCTTCCCAGAGCCGGATGCGGCCCAGCACATCGCCGGTCGCGACCAGGCCACCGGTGGGCGCGATGGCCACGCTGACGGCCTCGGCATCGTGCGCCTGCACTTTGGCCAGCAGGGGGGCCCGCGAGAACAGCTCCCACAGCGCCCAGAACGTGTGATCGGAGGAGGGGTGCAGGAGGTGCTCGCGCCAGATGAGGTCGGTGGCCACGCCGATCTGGCCCGCCAGCCCGTGCAGGCGACCCTGCTCGACGTTGCTGGCACTGAGCTCGGCGCGGAGCTTCTGCGCTGTCTCATCGGCGCGTTTCTTCTGGGTGGTGGCCTCGAGCAGCGCCGACTGGGCCCGGAGATTGGCCCGGCTCTCGTTGGCGGCCTGGATGAGCGCGAAGACCGCGAAAGCGATGACCGCCAGGAGCGCCAGCACACCGAGGGCCACGAAGTGCTTGTAGCGGCGGATCTGCTTGCGGAAGACGTAGATCGCCGAGTCCTGCTTGGCGGCGATAGGGCGGCCGTCCAGGTGCCGCTGCAGGTCCGCCGCCAGCTCCGCCGCCGACTGGTAGCGGCGCTCCGGATCCTTCTCCAGCGCCTTCGACACGATCACATCCAGGTCGCCGCGGAAGGCCCGGTCGATCGCCGACAGCCGGGCCGGCGGATCATCGCGGATCATGCGTGCCGCCTCGGGCAGCGACCGCCCGCGCGTCTTGATGGGCAGCTCGCCCGTCAGCAGCTCGAAGAGCACCACGCCGAGGGCATATACATCCGAGCGCGTGTCGATGTCGCCGGGCCCTGCCGCCACCTGCTCGGGGCTCATGTAGGCCAGCGTCCCCACGATCTGCCCCACGCTGGTGTGCAGGCTGGTGACGTCGAACTCCGCATCGACCGCGCGGGCCACGCCGAAATCCAGGATTTTGGGCTGCGGCGCGCCCGTCGAAGTATCCACCAGGATGTTGCCGGGCTTGAGGTCGCGGTGGATGATGCCGCGCTGGTGCGCGTGCTGCACCGCATCGCAGATCCGCATCATCAGCCCGAGGCGCTCGGGGATCGGGATCGGGTTCCTGGTCGCGAACTCCGAGAGCGGCGGGCCCTTCACCAGCTCCATCGCGATGTACGGCTGCGGGCCCAGCCCGGTATCGGCGGTGCCCGCGGAAAAGACGTGCGCGATGCCGGGGTGCTGCAGCCTTGCCAGCACTTCCGCCTCGTGCTCGAACCGCCGCATGAGGGCCGGCGTCGAGGCCAGGCGCCGGATCAGCTTGAGCGCCACCGTCCGGCGCGGCCGCTCCTGCTCCGCGAGGTACACGACGCCCATCCCGCCCGACCCCAGCACCCCGAGCACGGTGTACTCGCCGATCCGCGACTGGGCCGGCAGCGTGCCGCCGTCATCCAGCAGCCCCGAATCCCGCAGCTCCGAAGGGGACAGGAACTCGCCCGCGCCCTCGTGGTGCGCCAGCAGCGATTCGACTTCATCACGCAGGGCGACATCGCCGCCGCAGCGGTCGTCGAGCCGGGCCCGGCGGTCGGCGGGCGCCAGCTCGAGCATCTCGATGAACAGCTCGTCGACCCGCTGTTGACGATCGGGGCTCACGGCACCTCCCGGACGGCCCGCGGCCGCCCGCGGTTCACGAAGCGGCCATCTCCCGGTGCAGCCAGGCCCGCGCGATCGTCCATTCGTTCTTGATGGTGGCCGGCGACAGGTCCATCGCGGCCGCGGTCTCCTCGATGCTCAGCCCCCCAAAGTAGCGGAGCATCACCACCTGGAACTTGCGGGTGTCGTGCTTCTCCAGCTTGTTGAGCACTTCATCCAGAGCCAGCAGGTCGGTCCCGTCCCCCGACACCGACGCCGCATCCTCCGACAGCGCCACCCGCTTGCGGTCGCCGCCCCGCTTAAGCCGCCCGTGGTGCCGGGCCCGCTCGACCAGGATCCGGCGCATCGCCTGGGCCGCGGCCCCGAAGAAGTGCCCCCGGCCATCCCACTTCTGGTCCTCCGCGTTGTTCACCAGCCGCAGGTACGCCTCGTGCACCAACGCCGTCGCCTGCAGCGTGTGATCGACGGGCTCGTTGGCCATCCGGGCCCGGGCCAGTTTGCGCAGCTCCTCGTACACCAGCGGCAGCAGCTCTTCCGCCGCGCGCTGGTCACCCTGCCCCAGGGCCTGGAGCAACTGCGTCACATCGTGCCGGGTGCGGTCGGCCATGTCGTCCCCGTGTGCTGCGATCGTCCGGACACAAACCCAGGGCAATCATGGGCCCGCTCCGGGATCGCCGGCCCACTTTATGCGATGTGCGGGCCGGGCGCGGCTAACTCGATCCCGCCCCGGCCTTTCCGTAGCCCCGGCCGACCCGGACGGCGCATGAGCAGATGGAAGGGCGCCACGGGCCGGGCCTTGGGCGGGCCCGCCGACGACGGGCCGGAGTGTTGTCCATGCACCGCGCGAACATCGAACAGGTCCGGGGCGCCTACAGCAGGCTCGCGCCCCGGCTCGACCACATCGCCCAGGATTTCTTCGAAAAGGCGTTCGCCGCCGACCCTTCCCTCCGCCCTCTGTTCCCACCCACCCTCGCCCGACCGGTCCAGCAGTTGACCGCCTCCATCGCCCTGGTCTGGAAGAACCTTGACCGGCTCGCAGCGCTGGAAGCCCCGCTCATGGAGCTGGGCCGGCGAAACGCGGAGCTGGGCATCAAGCCCGGGCACTACCCGGTCTTCCGCGATGCGCTGCTCGCTTCGCTCGAAGACGGGGCGGGCGAGCCCTGGCCCGACCGCCTGCGCGACGCGTGGAGCGATGTGCTCAACGGCATCGGCGCCATCATGCTGAAGGGCGCGGCCCGGGCTGCGCTCGAGGCCGCCGAGCATCTCTCGGGCGAATCTCGACCGTGGGATTCACCGCGTCCGCGCTGAGCCCGCCGCGCTCCTTCAACGCAGGTGAACCCGGCCCGGCGCTTGGTGATCACGCGCTGCGCTGTCGAGCACACGGGCCGCGGGGAAAAAACCTCGCCGAGCGTTAGCCGGTGTTCTCGGCCCCGTCGCATGTCGGGGGTCGGCCTCCGGGCCGGGCCGCGACGCTAGGTGCACACGCGGGCCGCGGAAAATCGAACGAACCCTCTCGACCCACTCGCTCACACAGGAATCCATAGCCATGAAGCGTCTGATCGCGATCTCGACCCTCCTCGCCCTGGCCGGCACGGCCTTCGGCCAGTCGTTCAACATCGACATCAACCGCTCCAGCGGAAACGGCGCGGGCGTGCCCTCCTCGGCCTACGGGGCTGCGGCGGGCCAGCCCGGCGCCTGGACCGACGTCAACAGCGCCGGCTCGGCGACGACGTTTCTCAAGACCCTGGCCGGCGGCTCCAGCGGGGTCACCATCACCCGCGGTGTTTCCGGCATGACCGCCTCGACCTTCGACGGCGTGTTCGACTCGGGCGCCAGCGGCGACGCGGCCAAGCTGCTGCTGGACTTCGAGCGGCTCGACGCCTTCGGCACCCTGATCTACACGGTCGACGGGCTGCTCCCCGGCACCTACGCCGTGTTCACCTACAGCGTGTCCCCCGGCGACGCCTCGCACAAGTCGGGCGTGACCGTCACGGGGACGACCAGCGCCTACCAGTATTCCGGCGGCGACCTGGTCTCCAGCTCGCTTACCCCCGGCGTCACCCACGCGATCCACATCGTGACCATCGCCCCCGGCGACCCGCTCAAGGTGCGCGTGAGCGACTCGATCAACGGCACCGCCAAGTGCAGCGCCATCCAGATCAGGAAGATCGACTCCGCCCGGCTCCGCTTCTACGTGGATGACTCCGCCGCCGGCGCTACCGACGGCGCTTCCTGGGCGACCGCCTTGCCCAGCCTCCAGACCGCCGTCACCGCGGCCTCGGCCGTCGGCGGCTCGCGCTGCGAGATCTGGGCCGCCGGCGGCACCTACCGCCCCACCACCGGCACCGACCGCTCCGCGACCTTCGACATCCCCAGCGGCCTCAGGATGTACGGCGGGTTCGCCGGCGATGAGACCACGCTCGCCGAACGCACGCTCCCGATCTTCCTCAGCTCGATCATGAGCGGCGCGATCGGCGGCTCGGCCCAGACCGACAACACCTACACCGTCGTGACGATGGAGAACTGCGCCTCCGATACCCTGGTCGACGGCTTCAGCATCGGCCGCGGCAACAACACCGACTCCGGCAAGGGCGGCGGCTTCCGCATCATCGGCGGCTCCCCGCGCATCTCCCACTGCCGCATCCTCTCCAACTGGGCCAGCCTCGACGGCGCGGGCGTGTACAGCCGCGACGCCTCTCCGGTCTTCTCCAACTGCACCTTCTTCGACGGCGACTCGGGCGGCACGGGCGGCGCCATTTTCCAGAGCAACTCGGGCACCCTCAACGTCTACAACTGCGAGTTCCTCGGCAACCACGCCGACGGCGAGGGCGGCGCGATCAAGATCCTCTTCGCCGACGCCTTCGTCGCGGGAAGCTTCTTCTCGGGCAACGACACCAGCTTCAGCAACGGCGGCG
The DNA here is from genome assembly GCA_020849615.1 of Phycisphaerales bacterium. GTDB lineage: Bacteria > Planctomycetota > Phycisphaerae > Phycisphaerales > UBA1924 > JADLFW01. Next base: position 32,848 of record JADLFW010000006.1, on the reverse strand, counting down.
CCGTGAGCATCGGCGGCGACTCGGGCGTCGACCCCTGGTTCGCCAACTGCACCTTCTCGAAGAACCACGCCGCCGGCACCTCGGGCGGGCTCTACATCGCGGGCGGCGCCGACGTCACCCTCAACAACTCGGTCTTCTGGGGCAACACCGACGCCGTGCCCAACACCCTGAAGGACGAGCAGGCCTTCGCCTCCGGCGGCTCGGGCTCGCTCATGACGACCAGCCGGACCACCATCCAGGGCGCATCCGGCGCGCTCGACCCGCTGTTCGTCGACGCCGACGGCGCCAACGGCGTGGCGGGCGATGCCGACGATGACTGCCGCCTCCAGCCCGGCTCCCCGGCGATCGACTCGGGCGACAACTCCCTGCTCCCCCTCGACGGCGGCGATGTCGACTTCGACGGCGTGACTTTCGAGACGCTCCCCCTCGACCAGAACTACCAGACCCGCAAGGTTGATGACCCCTCCGCCCCCGACACCGGCTCGGGCACCGGGGCGATCGTTGACCGCGGCTGCTACGAGGTTCAGTACTCCCCGCCCCCCTGCGTGGTGGACCTCAACGGCGATGGGCTCGTCGACTTCTCCGACTACCTCGAGTTCCTCAACCTCTACGAGGCCCAGGACCCGCGCGTCGACTTCAACCAGGACGGGCTCGTCGACTTCTCCGACTACCTCGAGTTCCTCAACCTCTACGACACCGGCTGCTGAACCACCACCGAGAGAGAGACCCGCAGCCGGGTCGCACCACCGGGCCCTTCGTCCACGAGGCGGAGGGCCCTTTTCCATTGGCGGCGAGCCCGCCGATCAACGAACAGATGATCTATTGATCCACAGATCATTCGATTGACCTCCCCGGACCAGGCGAGTTCCGGCCGGGTGATTTCCCCTCGCTGTTTCACCTGTAAGCCGGGTGGCGTTTGGTCCGCAGGCCCGTTTCCGGCCCGCCACGAGGGTTGGAACCGGGGCCGGGCCGCCGGTCCACTTCAGGGATCCGGCCCCGTGCCCCGCGCCGCTTCCTGAGTTCTTTATCCATTACAATGCCGCGTCTTGCAGGAGCCCGCCGGGCGACCCCGGCCGGCACGCCACGCGACGTCTCACGCGAGGTCCACATGAAACTAGCCGTCCCCAAGGAAGTGCTCCCCGGCGAAAGCCGCGTGGCGCTGGTGCCCGAGTCCGTCAAGAAGCTGATCGCCGCCGGCTTCACCATCGCGGTCGAGCGCGGCGCGGGCGACCGGGCCTTCTTCCCGGACGCCGCCTACATCGAGGCCGGCGCCACCATCGAGGACGATGTGGCCCGCATGCTCGGCGCGGCGGACATGGTCCTGAAGGTCGGACCGCCCTCAACGGGCCCGTCCACGCGCAACGAGGTCGAGCTCATGCGCCCCGGCGCGATGCTGCTCACCTCGCTCATGCCGACCCGCAACCTCGACGCGGTCAAGGCCCTCGCGGCCCGCCGCATCACCTGCTTCTCGACCGACGCGATCCCCCGCACCACCCGCGCCCAGGCCATGGACACGCTGTCGTCGATGGCCAACATCACGGGCTACAAGGGCGTGCTACTCGCGGCGTGCGAGCTGTGCAAGTACACCCCCATGTTCATGACCGCCGCCGGCACGCTGTTTGCCTCCAAGTACTTCGTGATCGGGGCGGGCGTGGCCGGGCTGCAGGCGATCGCGACGGCCCGGCGCCTGGGCGCCCACGTCTTCGCTACCGATGTCCGCCCGGAGGTGAAGGAGCAGATCGAGAGCGTCGGCGCCAAGTACGTCGGCATCGAGCTCAAGCAGAGCGCCTCGGCGGGCGGGGGCTACGCCGCCGAGCTCTCCGAGGACGACAAGGCCCGGCAGCGGCAGATGCTCGCCGAGCAGTGCGGCCAGGTGGATGTGGTGGTGAGCACGGCGCTGATCGGCGGCGTGTTCGCCCCCAGGATCATCACCGCCGACATCGTGCGGCGGATGAGGCCCGGCTCGGTGGTGATGGACCTGGCGGCCGACGGCGGCGGCAACTGCGAGCTGTCGAAGCCGGGCTCCACCGTGGTGGAGAACGGCGTGAAGATCGCGGCCCCGCTGAACCTGCCGGCCACGGTGCCGACGCACGCGAGCATCGCGTGGTCGCGCAACCTCCTGAACTTCATCACCGCGTTCTGGAAGGACAAGAAGTTCCAGCTCGATCTCACCGACGACATCCTGCGCGGCTGCGCCATCACCCACGAGGGCGAGATCGTTCACCCCAAGACCAAGGAAGCCGTCAGCGCGGCCGGCCGCGCCTGACCGTCCCCCCTCCAACAGCGCCAAGGAGACCTTGCCGATGCTTGCCTGTGCCGACCTCCTGACCTTGCCCGCCGCGGCCCTGCTGGCGGCGCCCGAGCTGGCCGAGCCGCCGGCCGCCGCCTCGAGCGCCGGGGCCCAGCTCGACTTCGTGTCGATGCTCTTCGTCTTCATGCTGGCCACGTTCATCGGCATCGGCGTCATCCGCCGCGTCTCGCGGCTGCTGCACACGCCGCTGATGTCGCTGACCAACGCCATCTCGGCGATCGCGGTCGTCGGCTCGATTATCGTCGCCGGCGGCGAGCACTACCCCCTGCACATCCGCCTCATGGGCGCCGTCGCGCTCTTCGCCTCGATGACCAACATCATCAGCGGTTTCCTCATCACCGACCGCATGCTCAAGATGTTCAAGACCGAGCAGGGAGGCAAGCCATGAACTGGGTCGCCTCCCTTGTCGAGCCCGCCTACCTCTTCGCCGCGGGCCTGTTCGTCCTCAGCCTCCACTGGCTCAGCGATCCCAAGCTGGCCCGGCGCGGCGTCCGCGCGGGCGTCCTGGCCATGCTCGTCGCCGTGCTGGCGACCTGGGCCCGGCCGGAGGTCTCCCACCACACCGACATCGCGCGGCACCTGTGGGTCATCATCCCCATCCTGCTGGCCATCTGGCCCGGCGTGTGGCTGGCCAACATCCCGCTCACCGCGGTCCCGCAGCGGACGGCGCTCTCGCACGCCTTCGGCGGGCTGGCCGCGGGCCTCGTGGGCACGGCGAAGTACTTCTACTGGTTCCAGGACCACCCCGACCAGCTCACGCCCTTCCGCATGACGGCGATCGTCCTCGAGATCATCCTGGGCTACCTCACCTTCACCGGCAGCATCATCGCCGCCGGAAAGCTGCAGGAAGTCAAGTGGATCCCGCAGCGCCCCTGGGTCTACAAGGGCCAGAACTTCGTCAACCTCGTGGCCTTCGGCGCGGCCGTCGTCCTGGGCTGCCTCATCATCTTCATGCCCGACCGCTCCTGGTCGCCCTGGGCCTACGGCGCCATCGTCTTCCTCGCCCTCAACTTCGGCTGGATGCTCGTCATGCCCATCGGCGGCGCCGACATGCCGACCGTCATCGCCATCCTCAACGCCTACGCGGGCCTCGCCGCCGTGGCCATGGGCTTCGTCCTCGACAACAAGCTGCTCATCACCGCCGGCGCCCTCGACGGCTCCAGCGGCCTGATCCTCTCCATCATCATGTGCAAGGCGATGAACCGCTCCTTCTCCAACGTCCTCTTCGGCGCCTTCGGCCAGGTCCAGGCCAAGGCCGCCGGCGGCGAGCAGAAGGCCTACAAGCCCGACACCCCCGAGAACGCCGCCGCCATGATGGAGCAGGCCAGCCTCGTCGTCGTCGTCCCGGGCTACGGCATGGCCGTCGCCCAGGCCCAGCACAAGGTCCGCGAGCTCTACGACCAGCTCAAGAAGCGCGGCGTCACCGTCAAGTTCGCCATCCACCCGGTGGCGGGCCGCATGCCCGGGCACATGAACGTGCTCCTGGCCGAGTCCGAGATCCCCTACACCGACCTCATCGAGATGGACGACATCAACCCCGACATGCCCCAGTGCGATGTCTGCCTCGTGCTCGGCGCCAACGACGTCGTCAACCCCGCCGCCCGCTTCGACAAGACCAGCCCCATCTTCGGCATGCCCATCATCGATGCCGACCGGGCCAAGACCATCTTCGCCGTCAAGCGCAGCAAGAACCCCGGGTTCGCCGGCATCGACAACGAGCTCTACTTCCTCGACAAGACGTTCATGCTCTTCGGCGATGCCAAGGCGGTCGTCGGCGAGCTCGTCAAGAACCTCTCGAGCGGATCCGGCATGCATTAGCCCCCGCTCGCCGAGCTCTTCCTCTCTCTCCGCCGCGGGACCCCTCCCGCGGCGGTTTTTTCATCCCGCCGCCGCGAGCCGGGCCCGGCGCGATCCGACCGCAAGATCCGCGATCTGCACCGCGTTCAGCGCTGCCCCCTTGCGCAGCTGATCACCGCACACCAGCAGGCACCAGCCCCGAGAGGCCCCAGCCGGGCCCGCGGCCCGCCCCGGGTCCCGCCGGATCCGCCCCACCAGCACCTCATCCCCGCCCGCCGCTTTCAGCGGCGTCGGAAACCGATTGCCGGGCCGGTCGTCGATCACCGCCAGCCCCGCCCCGCCGCCGATCGCCCGTCGAACCTCTTCCTCGGTCGCCGACCTAGCGAGCGTCACCGTGATCGCCTCCGTGTGGGCCCGGACCACCGGCACACGCACGCACGTCGGCGTCACCTCGACCTGTTCATCCCCCCAGATTTTTCGCGTCTCCGCGATCAGCTTCTGTTCCTCGACGTTCAGCCCGGTCTCCTCATCCACCGCCGAATCGTGGCTGAAGACATTGAACGCGCAGGGCTCGCGGAACACCTCCGGGCGGGCCTCGCCGCCCCCGAGCACGGCCCGGGCCTGCCCGTGCAGCTCATCGATCGCCGCCGCACCCGCCCCCGACACCGCCTGGTACGTCGCCACCACGATCCGCTCGACGCCGAACACCGCCCGCAGCGGGTTCAGCGCAGCCAGCAGGATGATCGTCGAGCAGTTCGGGTTCGCGATGATGCGCGGGCCTGCCGCTTCCGCGACCAGCCCGCCGTTCACTTCCGGAATGACCAGCGGCACATCCGGGTCCATTCGGAACGCCGATGAGTTGTCCACCACCACCGCCCCGGCCCGCACCGCAACCGGCGCCCACCGCCGGGCCGTCTCCGCATCCGCGCAGAACAGGGCCACATCGGCGCCCTCGAACGCGCGCTCGCTCAGCGCCGCCACCTCGATCTCGCCTCCCGCATAGCCAAGCTTCGCACCAGACGACCGCGCCGACGCCACCGCCGCGATGCCCGCCGCCGGATGACCCCGGGCCTCGAGGATGCCCAGCGCCTCCCGCCCGACTGCGCCCGTCGCCCCCACGATGACCAGCCGCCCCAGGCTCACGACGCCACCTCCGCGAGGTTCCTCGCGGCCGCGCTTGCCGTCCCCGGCGCGGACTCCCCCGCGGCGCCATTCAACGCCCGGGCCAGATCCTCGATCAGGTCATCCGCATCCTCGATCCCCACCGACAGCCGCACCAGGTCCTCCGGCAGCCGCCGTGCTTCGCGCACCTCCGCGGGGATGCTCGCGTGCGACATCCGGCACGGCAGGCTCGCGGATGAGCCGACGCCCCCGAAGCTCACCGTGATCGAGAACAGCTTCAGCGATTCGACCAGCCGCCGCGAAGTCTCGAGGTCGCCCGTCTCGAAGCTCAGCACGCTCCCCGGGCCCGACGCCTGCGAGGCGTGCAACTCCGCGCCCGGGTGTGAAGCCAGCCCCGGGAAATGCACGCGCCCGACCCCGGGCTGCCGCGAGAGAAACTCCGCGATCTTCTTCGCCGTCGCCTGTTGACGATCCAGCCGCAGCGAGAGCGTCTTGATCCCCCGCAGCAGCAGAAATGAATCCAGCGGCGCCAGCCCGGCGCCCTCGCCGTTCTGGATGAAGTACAGTTCATCCGCCAGCGCCTTGTCCCTGACCGCGACCACGCCCGCCGTCACATCGCTGTGCCCGCATAGCGCCTTGGTCGCCGAGTGGATCACCAGGTCCGCACCCAGTTCCAGCGGCCGCTGCAGGTACGGCGACATCGCCGTGGAGTCGACGCTCAGCCACGCCCCGCCCTCGTGGGCCGCCCGGGCCAGCCGCCGCAGGTCGCACACCCGCAGCAGCGGGTTGGTCGGCGTCTCGACATGCACCAACCGCGTGCGCGGGCCGATCGCCCGTTCCAGGTTCGCCGGGTCGGTCAGGTCCACGTACTTCACGGTCACGCCCGACCGCGGCAGGATCCGCGAGAACAGCCGGTACGTCCCGCCGTACAGGTCATCGCACGCGATGATCTCATCCCCGACCTTCAACAGCCGGGTGAGCGCCGTCAACGCCGCGAGCCCGCTGGCGAACGCGAAGGCCCGCGTCGCCCCCTCGATGTCCGCCAGCTGCGTCTCCAGCACGCTCCGCGTCGGGTTCCCGCTCCGCGAGTAGTCGTACCGTCCGAACTCCAGCGCCGACTCCTGCTCGAACGTCGCCGTCTGGTAGATGGGCGTTGCGACGGGCCGGAACGGATCCTCCGGACACTGATCGATCCTCACCAGCTTTGTTGAGAACTTCACGCCGCCACCTCCCGCGCCGCGGCGCGCTCGATCACCCCATCCACACCGGCCGACGTTTCCAGCAGCTCAAACAGGTCGCCGATCACCGATTCCGCGGTCGGCCAGCGCCCGGCTCCACGCCCTGACACGACAGTCGTTGCCCCCCCGGCCGCCCGGATCACCGCGATGTTCCGCTCATCCCGCGCTCCCGCCAGCACGTGCCCCGCCGGCAGCACCTCCGGGCTGACGCTCGCGATCAGCCGACCGGCCTCGCGGCGCAGCCGGGCCACCAGCCGCACGCCTCCGCCCGCCCGCCGCGCCGTCGCGGCCGCCGCGGGCGTGACGCCCCGGATCCCCTCCCGCTGAATCCGGGCCGGATCCAGGCCCTCGCCGAACGCGGCCCGGGCCAGCACCGCAAGCTTGTTCGCCGCATCAACTCCATCCAGGTCGGCCGAAGGATCCGCCTCCGCGAACCCCAGCGCCTGGGCCAGCTTCACCGCATCCTCGAAAGCGACGCCATCCGCGAGCCGGTCCAGGACGAAGTTCGTCGTCCCGTTCAGCACTCCCTCGATCGACTCCACGCTCCCGGCCAATGCCGCTCGCCGGGCCGCCTCCACCACCGGCACCCCGCCGCCCACCGCCGCCGAGAAGAGCAGCCGTCCGCCCCCCACCGCCGCGAGCGCCTCCAGCCCCTCGTACTCCGCCGCGATCACCGCCTTGTTCGCCGTGACCACATCCCGACCGCGGCGCAGCGACTCGGCGATCAGGTCCCGCGCGGGCGCCAGCCCGCCGATCGCCTCAACCACCACATCGCAGTCGCCCCGCACCACCGACCACGGATCATCGGTCAGCAACTCCCGCGCGATGCCGGTCGATGCATGCTGCTCGACATCACGCACCGCGATCCCCACGACCTCGAACAGGTCGGGCCTCGCCGCAATCTGGTCGTACACGCCCCGCCCAACCGTCCCCAGCCCCAGCAGCCCGACACGCAGCGGCCGGTTCGGCCGGGCCGCACTCCTTCCCACCCCATGAAACACCGATGAGCCCGCGCCCACCAGCGTCCCCTCATCCTTGCCGATCGCCGCGACGCTAAACTCCACACCCCGGGCCCGCGCAAGCCGCACCGCCTTGTGCTGCACGATCCCCTCCGAGAGCGCCAGCACATCGTCGTACGACACCCTTCGATACCGCCGGGCCGCGCTCTCCACCGCCGGATCGGCGTTGTACAGCCCATCCACATCCTTCAGCAGGATGCACCGTTCCGCCCCGGTCTGCGCCGCGATGAACAGCGCGGTCAGGTCCGAGCCGCCCCGCCCCAGCAGCGTGGCCCGGCCATCGATATCACGCCCGATGAAGCCGGGCACCACCAGCACCGGCGCTGCGATCAGCGCCCGCGTGATGGCGGCCGAGTCGAGCGAGATCGCGGATGAATCCAGCACCGGGCCGCCGGTCCGCAGCCCAATGGCGCCCGAATCCAGCACCGTGACCGGCACGCCGGCCCGGTCGACCGCCAGGCCCAGCAGCGCGGCGGCCTGGGCCTCCCCCGTCGCCACCCACGCCGCCAGCGCGCCGGCATCCGGGCTGGGCACGAATCCCTGGGCCCGCGACAGCAGCCGGTCGGTGGTGTCGCCGAGCGCCGACACCACCGCGATCACCTTCCGACCGGCCCGGATGTGCCGGTAGATCTCGTGCACCGCCGTCGGCAGCGCCGCCTCATCCGGCAGCACCGAACTGCCGAACTTCAGCACCACCACCGGGCCGGCCTTCGCCGCCGGGCCCGTGTTTACCGTCTTGGTTCCGCAGCAGTCCGACATGGATCACGCTCCGTTGGATTCGTGTTGAACTTCAGCGCCCCGCGATGACCGCTTCACGCCGCGGCGTGCTCTCGCGCCCACCCGCCGTCGCGATCGCCAGCGCCCGCTCCAGATCCGCGATGATGTCCTTGGGGTCCTCAAGGCCGACCGACAGCCGCACCAGCCCGTCGCTGATCCCCGCCGCCTCGCGTTCCTCGCGCGGGATGTCGCTGTGCGTCATGGTCGCCGGATGGGTGATCAGGGTCTCGGCTGCGCCCAGGTTCTCCGCCAGGGAGCACAGCTCGACCGCCTCCATCAGCCTCCGCCCGGCCTCGACGCCCCCCGTAACCTCGAAGGCCAGGATCCCCGCGTGCACCCCGTGCTGCTTCTTCGCCAGCTCCCGCTGCGGGAAGCTCTCCAGCCCCGGGTACAGCACCCGCGTGACGCCGGGCCTGCGCTCCAGCCACTCCGCCACGCGCTGCGCGTTCTCCGAATGCTGCCGCAGCCGCAGGGGCAGCGTTTTGACGCCTTTGAGGGTCAGCCACGCATCGAACGGCGCCTGGATCGACCCCACGCTCTTGCGGATGAACCGCAGCCGCTCGAGCAGCCGCTCATCCCGCGTCACCAGCGAGCCCCCGACGGTGGCGTTGTGGCCCTCGATGTACTTGGTCGTGGAGTAGACGGAGATGTCCGCACCCAGGTCCAGCGGCCGCAGCCCGACGGGCGTCAGGAACGTGTTGTCCACCGCCAGCGGGACACCCGCGCCCTTCGCAACCCCGGCGATCGCCGCCACATCCGTCAGCTTCAGCGTCGGGTTGGCGGGTGTCTCAATGAAAACCAGCTTCGTCGCCGGCGTGATGGCCCGGGCCACCGCGGCTGCATCGGCGGTGTCGACGAAGCTCGACTGCACTCCGAAGGGCGCCAGCACCTGCCGCAGCAGCCGGTGCGTCCCCCCGTACACAACATCCGAGCAGACCACATGGTCGCCGGCCTTCAGCAACGTGATGACCAGGGCGTGGATCGCCGCCAGCCCGGTCGCAAAGCACACCGCAGGTGGGGCATCCTCCAGCCCGCCCAGGTTCGCCTCCAGGGCGCTCACGGTCGGGTTCGAGGCCCGCGAGTAGGTGTGCCCCTTGTGGATGCCCACCCCTTCCTGCACGTACGTCGTCGATTGGAAGATCGGCGTCAGGATCGCGCCGGTCGTCGGGTCGGGTGAGAGTCCGGCGTGCAGGGCGCGCGTGGCGATTCCGTGCGGGCTGCTCATGGCAAAGCTCCGGTGAGGTCTTCGGAAGCCGACCAGCGTTCAGGCGATCAACGCGGGCCACATTCCGGCAGGATTCGAGCGGGATTCAGGAGTGCGGATCGGTCGATGGCGGCTTGTTCCCCGGTCGGGGGCCGGCGTTCAGAGAACGTCGGGGACACCCGCCGGGGCACGCATGGCCATAGGCATTCGTGCAGTTCGTTTTCGGCGGGTGATGCTCACAAGGCACTCCAGTGCAGCCGGGCCCGGCGCTCAAGCGCGCCGAACCTCAGGTCCTGAAAAGATAGCGAGACTCATCGGCTCGTCAAGGGTGATATTCCTATTTTTGCGGATGAATGGCAATAAGACGCCTTATCGGATACCAAAAATAACGTAAACATCTTGAACTAAACAGCTTACAGTATGTACCACTGCCGGCAGATTGGCAGGACGACGCCTCCGCCTTCTCCGTAGACCAAAGGAGCACAACTCCATTGACAAGTTAGTAAGTATTTACTAATCTGCATCAGACTGGGGTCGGCGGGAGACTCGGAAGGAACCAGCTGGAGGATCGCCATGACCAGCATCAACAACACCATCCTCATCCGCCTGCACCGCATCGAAGTTCGGCTCGACCGCCTCGAAGCCCGCGCCGGGCTGGCACACTCCGAGACGGGCCCGGCTCCGATCGAGCCGCCCGCGCCGGTCGCCGCGCCGGCTCCTGAATTCCACCCCGAGGCGCTTCTCAGCGCAGAAGCCATGCCCGATCAGCCGGGCCCGCTCGACGCAGCCCTCACCACCGCGGTCGCGCCCCCAGCCCCCCGCCGTCGCCTCCCGGGCGCGGAACGCGATGAAGAAACGCCGGGCCTCGAGCGCATCATCGGCGGACGCTGGTACGCCATCCTCGGCGGCCTGGTCGTCATCATCGGTGTCGCCTTCTTCTACCAGTATGCCGTCCAGCAGGGCTGGTTCCGCATCCTCCCCGACTGGCTCAAGTGCGCGGGCGGCGCCGCCTTCGGCGCAGCCCTGCTCGCCGGCGCCGAGGTCATCCGCAAGCGCATCAACGCCTGGGCCGCCGTCGGCCTCAGCAGCGCCGGCATCGGCACGATGTACGTCTCAACCTTCTCCGCCTACGAACGCTACGACCTGTTCAGCACCACCCCCGCATTCATCCTGCTCTCCGCGTGCGCAGCGCTGGGGATCATCTTCGCCGTCCGGGCCCGGCTCGTCGCGGTCGCCCTCGTCTCCCTCATCGGCGGCTATCTCACCCCGCTGCTCCTCCACGACTCGGGCCGCTCGTACATCCTCCCGCCCTACTGGGCCATGCTGCTGATGATCGGGCTCGCCCTCTCGGCCCGGCTGGGCGGATCGTTCCGTTTCGTCCGCTGGCTGGTCTGCTTCGCCACGCTGGTGTTCGGCGCGGGCTGGACCCTCGCGGACGGCGCTCAATACCCCTACCTCGCGATCGCCTTCCTCGCCTTCACGTGGCTCGCGCTGCACGCCGAACTCTGGTGGTCCTCCTCCCGCCCGCGCGAGCTCCCGCGGTTTGACGGGATCCCCGAGGAGTGGCGCGACTGGTCGCCCATCATCACCAGCTTCATGACCACGACGTGGACCGTGGCCCTCGGCGTCCTGCACGCCCGGGCCTGGGGCCAGGTCCCCGACTGGCTCCCGCCCGCCGCCGCCTCGGTCGTCACCGCGATGATCTCGCTCATCCTCGCCGGCAATCTCCGCGTCCTGCGCGATGCGCCCGCCAACGGGACCGAACGCCTCGGGGCCGGGCTGTGCGCCCAGGCGGGCGGACTGGTCATCGCCGCCACCGCCCTGGCCCTCTCCGGCTGGCTCGAGGTCGTCGCATGGCTCGGGATGGGTGTCGCCGGGGTGCTGGCGGGGCGATGGCTCGATGCCCGCCCGCTGCGGTTCTACGGCGCCCTGCTGCTCACCATCGCAACGGCCCGGCTGCTGGTCTACGACAGCCAGTTCGGCGGCATGACCTCCGGCGCCACCGATGCCTTCCACGGCCTGGTCCTGTCACGCTGGATGCTTCTCATGATGATCGCCGCGGCCGCGTGGCTCAGCGCTGCCATCTTCGCGGCGATCGACAGCCCCTCGCCCGACGATGCGCCATCCCGACGCCCCACCATCCCTGCGCTGCGCTTCCGGATCCCCGCGGCCCTCCTCGCCGGCATCGCCGTCACCCTGCTGTCCTGCTCGTTCATCCACTCCCAGGCTTCGCCATCCGCGATCACCATCGCCTGGATGGCGATCGCCGCTGTCCTCATCCCCATGAACTCGTTGCTGCGCTCAACCGGCCAGGCCCGGCTCGCAAGCAGGCTGCACCTCACCCCGATCGCGGCCGGGCCCGCGCTCGTGGCGATCATCCCGTGGTCCCTCGCGTTCATCGCCCGAGGATGGTCGGACTTCAACGACCCGCCGGGCCTGCACCGCGGCCTCATCATCGCCATCCTCCTCGCGGTCGAACTCGCGTGGGCCGCGTGGGCGATCATGCCGGCCCGCGCGGATGACCCCGACTCCGCTGTCCCCGACGCCGCCGACCGCCGGGCCGCCCTCCGCGGCTGCGCGCTGGGCCTGGGCGCCATCCTCCTCTTCGCCGCCACCAGCTTCGAAGCCGCTCGCATCGCCGGGCTGCTCTTCACCGACCGCACCTCGCAGCTCGCCGCCGTCTCCATCTGGTGGGGCCTCTTCTCCATCGCCCTTCTCATCGTCGGCTTCCTTCCCGCCATCACCGGCCGGGCCGAGCCCCACACCCCGCGCCACACCCTCGGCAAACTCCCCCGCCAGGCGGGCCTGGCCCTGCTGGGCCTGGCCACCGCCAAGGCCCTCTTCATGGACACCGCGCAGGTCTCCCTCGGCTGGCGCGTCATCAGCGTGCTGGGCCTGGGCCTGCTGATGCTGGGCGTCGGCGTCGTCTACGCAAGACTGACGGGACGCGAGAGGCTGCGTTCGACCTGAATCGCAGACCATCCGAACCTCCAATCCCCGCCAAAGGCCCCCCCTCCGCGATGCCGATAACCCTTGGCCCCGGTGTCCTTGCGCCCCCGCAAAGGACCTTGCGATTCGCGCCTTCACATGGAGTCTCGGGTTCGTGCCGTAGACCCCCCTTGTTCAGGTGATTTCGCGGAGCGAATTCTGTGCGTCCACTCGTCAGCCTCATCCTGCCGCTCGCTCCCGCCGCCCTCGATGCCATCGCATCCGTGCAGGCTCAGTCGCTCGAAGACTGGGAACTGATGGTCGTGGCCCCGCCCGAGACCGACCTGCGGCCCGTGGCCCGTCTCGCCGACCCCCGGATTCACCTGCTGATTTCCGACCGTCCAGGCCCGGCGTCGGCGTGGAACTCGGCGCTGCCCATGGCCCGCGGCCGGTTCATCGTGTTCATGGAGCCGCGCGATCGCCTGACGCCCGAGGGCCTGTCGCTGCTGGTGCACGCCGCTGAACGGTCTCCGCAGGGGGCCGCTTTCGGCGAGTACCGCTTCACCGCGCCGATCGGCGAACTGCCCGCCGACCCGCTCGCGGGCACGGGAGAGGAGATCGGCCTGGCCGACCTGCTCCGCGCCAGCCCGCTGATCCCGCCGGCCCAGATCCTCCGCCGCGATCTGCTCAACGAGCACCGCTTCCGCGAAGACCTTGAAAGCGCTGCCGACATCGATCTCTTCCTCCAGCTCGCCGTCGATGGCCTCCGCTGGCGCCGCGTCTTTGGACGCATCGCCACCCGCGCCCTCGCGCCCCTCGCCGATGACCGGGCCGCGCTCCACGAGATCTGGACCCACCTCCGGCTCTTCGACGCCGTCGCCGACCGCCGCCCGGATGTCCCTTCTCCCATCCGTGAGGACCTCTACCGGGCCTACCTCCTCCTCGCCGCCTTCGACCGCGCTGCAAAGAACCCGCGTCAACTCGCTTCCCTCGTGGCCTTCGGCTCGACCTACCCCCGCTGGTGGCAGCGCCATGGATTCCGCGGCCCGGCGCCAAGGCACCTTCTGCCCGCCGCCTGCGACTTCACCTCCCCTGAGCATGCCGACTTCATCGCCGAGCAGCTGCTGGAATCCTGCCAGCCCGGCGCTCCCATCATCCTGCTGGGCCTGGGCCGCAACGCCCGCCGCATCGCGGCCCGGCTGCACCAGCTGGGGCTGCCGGTCATCGGCCGCGATGATGGCCTCACCGCCCCGCCCGCTTGGAGCGCGCAGGACCGCATCCCGGTGACTCTGCTCCCCGCCACCTCCCCGTACGACCCCCGCGCGAGCTACCTGATGACCATCCTGAACGATGATGCGTACCTGGCCCGGCTGCCGGGCGGCCTGCGCATCTCCCGCTGGCGCGACATGCCCGCGCTCCTCGACCGCGAATGGCGCGAAGCCATCCGCGGTCGCAGCACGACCGATGGCCCGTGGATCCCCCCCGCGCCCTCCCGCGGCGCATTCGCCAGCCAGCGCCGCACCCTAGCCCGCGCGGAGGCCGCGTGACCCCTCACACCGCACCCACGCCCACCGTCAGCATCATCATCCCGATGTACAACGCCCGGGCCACGGTCGCCGCGACGATCAACTCGCTGCTCCGCCAGACCCTGACCAACTGGGAAGCCATCATCATCGATGATGGCTCGACCGACGGCTGCGCCCGGCTCGTCGAGGCCGCGGCCCGGCGCGAACCCCGCATCCGGCTGATCTCCCAGCGCAACGCCGGGCCCGGCGCGGCCCGCAACGCCGGGCTCGACCTCGCCCGCGGCGAATACCTTGCCTTCCTCGACCCCGATGACACCCTCTACCCAGGCGCCTACGAAACGCTCCTGACCCTCGCCCGTTCCACCCCCCACCGCGCCGCCCTGGGCTCCTGGGATTACACCAATGAGGCGGGCCACCCCCTCGCCTGGGCCGAATCCGCCGCCAAGGTCCCCACGCTCAACCTCGAAGCCCTCCTCAACCGCGAGTACTTCGCCATCCACGCCCAGCTCCTCCACCGCGACACGCTCGGCGGGCTGCGCTTCGACCCCGCACTCCGCTTCTACGAGGACTTCGATCTCTTCGCGCGCCTCGCCATCCGCGGCGTCGAATGGGCTACCACCGACCGCATCGTCTGCACCTACCGCCTCCGCTCGGTCAACCGCGCCTCCCCCGACATCATCCGCCGCTTCCACGATGATGCCGGCGTCATCCGACGGATATTCAGCCAGGCCCGCGCCGCGGGCTGGGGCGACCGCATCGACCTCACTCCCGCGCGCGAGACGGGCCTGATGCACCAGCACGCCCTGCGCTTCGCGCACCTCACGCTGCTGGATGATCCCTCGCCCTCCGGGGCCCTCGCCGCCGAGATCTTCGCCTCCATCCGCTCCACGCTGCCGATCTCGCCCAACCTCGCCGCCCAGGCCATCCGCGATTTCCAGTTCGTCGACCGCCTCGACGCCGCCGACATGCCGCGCGAAATCCCCCGCTACGCCGCCGCCCTCGCCGCCTGGTGGCGACGATGCACCGCCGAAGGCTGGGCCGGGCCCGGCTTCGAAGCCGATGCTCGCCGGGCCGCCGCCCGCGAGCTGGCCTCGATGCAGGACTTCTCCGGCGCCCTGCTCAACCGCTGCGGCGCCTCCCGCGACCTCATCATCCTGGGCTTCGGCCGCAACGGCCAGCGCCTCGCCCGCGAGATGGCCCGACGCGGCCTGCCCATCACCGTCCGCGATGATGGCCTCAACGCCGACACCGCCCGGGCCCGCGCGGGCCAGGCCCCGATCACCTTCATCAACCGCGACCAGCCCTACGACCCCGAGCCGCTGTACCTCCTCTCCGTGCTGAGCGATGAGGCGTACCTCCAGCGCCTCCCGCGCGGGCTCGACCTCGTCCGCTGGGCCGACCACTACCGCCATAGCGCGGAGGACTACCTGGCCCGGCTCATCAACCACTGGCCCGCGGATGTGCGGGCCTCCCGCCGGGCGGCATGAGCAACGCAATCACCACAGACGCACCAAAACACCGAGACGATGGACCGCATGAACCCAACCACAGAGCCCGACTCCCGCCGGCCCGTCGACCTCTTCCTGGGCTCGATCCGCCGGGCCGAGAAGCTGACGGCCATGATCGAGTCGGTGCGCGACACCGGCTACCCCGCGCGTGTGCTGGTCGCCGCGGGCGACCTGGACACCGTGCGCACCTGCGAGCGCTACCCGGGCCTCGTCGAGTGCGTCTATAACACCGAGGTCAACCAGCGGATCGGCTGCACCGCGCCCCTGAACTTTCTGCTCCGCTCGCTCGTGCGGAACGATGCCCTCTTCTGCACGGATGACTGCATCTTCGCGCCCGACAGCCTCGAGGTCGCGATGACGACGCTGTACGAGAAGTTCCCCGATGGCGATGGCGTCGTGGGCCTGGCCCAGGAGAACATCCCCGATGGCTACCCGCTCGCCTTCCCGCTCTTCGGGAAACAGTTCCTCGACCGCTTCCGCAATCTGCCCGCCGCGTTCACGGCGGGGCTGGGGCTGGGCCGCGAGGGCGATCTCTTCTGGCCCGGCTACTTCCACTGCTTCAACGATGCCGAGATCGGGTTGACGATCCAGGCGATGGGCAACTGGGTCTTCGAGCCGCGGGCGAAGCTGCGGCACTTCCACCCCGAGTGCGGCGGTGGCGAGATGGACCACACGCACCACCATGCGCTGACGTTCAAGGATGAGGATGCGCTGCTGTGGGGTGAGCGGCGGGCGAAGGGTGTGCTGTGGGGGATTGACCAGTAACCGCCGCGTTCCGAGCGGCAGGACCGGGCGCGAGTACTGACGGCGCGGTCAACCGCGTCGGGCATGGATGACGAGGCAGTTGTGCGCGAGCTCGGCCCGGTGGACAATCCCCAGCCCGACCCGATGCAGCAGCGCTTCGACCTCATCGGGCTGCCACGGCGTGGTCTCCGTGCCGTTGCCGCCGTCCTGAGTGACACCGACGCTTTGGGAGGCGCTGGGTGTGTTGAAGATCACATCGCCGCCCTCAGCGAGATGCCGCTCGATGAACTCGAAGAACGCGGAGCCCTCATCGCGGAGCACGTGGTGGAGCACGTACCAGAAGCAGATGACGTCGAACCGTTCGCCGAACTCGTCGGCATGGTAGCTGGTGATCAGGTGTCGCCCGGCGTGCCGGTACATGACATTCTCGAGGACCTTGGGCACGATGTCGGCGATGGCATATGAGGCGGCGAGCGGACGCAGCTCGGCAAACTGGCGTCCCTCGCCGGGGCCGATCTCCAGCACGCTGCGTCCCGTGACAAGCCCTCGCCACCCCGGTACATGCACGAACGGCCTGGCGATCGAGTCGCCCTGGCACGGCACCCGGTGATGCTCCGCCCAGAACTCGGCGCGATGTTGCAGATCCTGAATCATGTCTTGTGTTTCTCCGACCTCTTCGGGCTCAGGCGACCATCTTCAGGGTCGACGACACTCTCGAGTTCCTGGCGATCAGCACCGCGTTGCCCTTGGGGTCCACGCGGTACCAGTTGTCCTTCAACCCGTCGATGTGGTGCTGCCAGCTGACCTCGTGGAAGTGGCGCTCGAGCAGCTCCATCCACCAGTGGGCATCCTCGCGGATGACGTGAGTGGCGTCGCGCTCGTAGGCCTCGATCACGTAGCGGCCCGCGCGGCCCAGCGGCACGACGACCATGAGCGAGTGGGTCATGCGGGCCATGGCCCGGACGGTGTCCTCGATCGCCTCGTAGGGAACGTGCTCGAGGACATCCTTGGCGATGATGTGGTCGAACCTGCGGGTGAGAGACCAGGCGTCGAGGTCGCCGATGAGGTGGCAGTGGCCCGCCACGTCCTTGTCGGCCTGCTCGATGGCGTAGGCCGAGACATCGATCCCCTCGGCCTCGCGGCGGAGCATGCGGAGCGCCTTGACGACGAAGCCCTTGGCGCACCCGAAGTCCAGCACGCTCTGCCGCGGGCGGATCCCCAGCGTGTCGATCATGATCATCGCCATGGGGATGGTCAGCTCGGGGAGCCACCGGTAGTTGGAATAGCAGGACTTGCCGGTCTCCACGCCACGCTCGTAGTACGACTCGTCGTACTGCCGGGCCGCCTCGGCCGTGAGCTTGGCCAGCGCGGCCGTATCAGACGAAGTTGGCATGATTGACCTCCGCATCGGCGTAGCGGTCGAACTGGTGCTCGCCGGTCCTGGCGTAGTGATCGAGCATGTCCACGTTCCGCGTGAACACGCATCCCGTGCAGTCGCGGGTGGCGTCGAACGGCTGGGCGATCTTGCCGTCGAGGTAGTCGAGGATGTCCTCGGGCCCGCACAGCCCGAAGAGCGGCTTGAACTGCTGGGCCTGGTCGTTCAGCACGACCGAGTCGCAGGGGAAGACCAGCCCGGGCCGGCCCGTCGCGGGGTTGATCGCCTCCGAGAGGTACGGGCGGAAGTACGCCTGGTGGCACTTGCCCTGGCAGGGGGCGCCGTGGACCTTGAACTGGTGGAAGAAGCGGCTCCCGCCCGTCATGTCACCGAAGAGCGTCTTGAGCTCGCCGTGCTCGCGGAGGAGCTGCTCCTGGGGGAGCATGCAGTCGGGGAGCACGCGGACGTAAGAGATGTTGAACCTCTCGGCCCACCCGCCGACGGCGCGAAGGAAGGCCTGGTCCTTGTTCTCGCCGCTGTAGCAGATCGACATGCCGACGGTCGTTTTGGCCGTCAGGCGGTCGACGGGGACGACGATCTTCTCCTCCCACTTCTTGAACACGTTCATCGAGATCCGCAGCCACGTCAGGTTCTGCATGATGCGGTCGCTGACGCGGTTGAACTGCGTTCCGTTGCTGATCAGCGCGATCTCGAGCCCCTGGTCGAGGATCCACTCGCCCAGCGGGTTGAACTCCTTGTAGAGCGTCGGCTCGCCGCCGCCCGTCAGGATCACGGCCTTCAGCCCGCGGCTCTTCAGCTTGGTGAGGTAGTCGATGATGGTGGGCAGGGCGATCGTGTTGTGCAGCGTGCGCTCGCTGACCGAGCAGTACCCGCACTTGAGGTTGCAGCGGCCCTCGGGGGCGACGTGCGTCGAGATCACCGTCCGGCCCGTGCCCGCCCGGTACGACTCCATCGCGTCCCGGTGCTTCCAGAACTTGACCCCCGTCGAGGTGAAGCGGTGCTCCATCTCGCTGGGCTGGCGGTCGCGGAACTCCTCGGGCAGATCGTGCCGGGCCGCGTGTTCGCGTGGCGAGACGGGCGTCACCCGCCCGTTCACCGAGAGCAGCACATCCGCGCGGCCCGGCGGCGACGCCTGGCGGTCAAGGCAGGTCATGCTCGGGCCTCCGCGCGGGCCCACTCGGGCAGCGGCCGCGTCCTGATGCGTTCCTTCATGATCGCCGGCAGCATCTCGAAGGGGTACTCCTCCGCGGCCGGGAAGGCGGTCTCGTAGCCGATCGACGGGCACAGGTCGCGCCGGCGGTTGGTCTCCCAGTTCCACGGGCGCCACACGTGCTCGAACCACTCCTCGCGCGGCGGCGAATCCAGCTTCTGGTCGCGGCTGAACGAGAGCGCCGTCAGGTGCTTCCAGAAGATCGTCCGCTCCCCGGCCGCGAACCCGAAGTTGTGGATCTTCATCCGCTCGTCCGTGCGGCGGCGGACGTCGTTGCCCGCGCTCATCAGCGCGTGCCCCGTCGGGCCGATCTGGCGGCGGCCCTTCAGGGCCCGCATCACGGCGTAGGGGTTGGTCCGCGTCGAGACGAACCGCGGCGAGCGCCAGAACAGGTGGCAGGCCGCGGCCATGTACTCATCCTCGTCGCTGCGCGAGGCCAGGTCGAAGAGCTCGCCGATGGTCCGCTCGTGCCATACCTCGTCGGCCTCGACGAACAGCACGTGCGTGCAGTCGTAGTTTGGGATGACCTCGGTATTGATCATCCGGCCAACCTGGTTCTTCAGGTCGGTGGCGTGGGGATTGTCGAGGATGCGCACCTTGCCGTGGCGGTCGTGCTCGGCCTTCCAGGCGCGGATCGCGTCGGTCAGTCCGTCGATGTCGTGCGGCAGGTACACATCGTGCCCGAAGTAGTTGATTATCCGCCCGCCCCCGAACATCTCGTGCCCCACGAAGCACAGGATGTGCTCGCAGTGGTCGTAGATGGAGGCCAGCGACTCCCCGATGAAGTCGGAGCCGTAGAGCAGGCGGTAGATCGCGACCGTCTTGAGCTGCATAGGCATCCTTGCCGTTTGTTCCGGCGGCTCACACCGCCTTCGCCAGCGGCGTCGCGGCCTTCGTCGCCCCGTTGCGGAACGATTCGGTCGTGATCGTCACCGCTTCGTTGCGCCCCGCGCCCAGCGAGATCAGCTTCACGCCGGGCCCGACGTCCTTGATCATCCGCCACGGGTCGATCACCGTGTCGCCCGGGCGGAACGCGAAGTTTCGGTACTCGCTCCAGCGCGTCGCGATGAAGTACACCGCGGGCTTGGTCGGCAGCTCCGCATCCGGCCGGATCGCCGGGTCGTGCATCACCGGGAAGACGCCCTTCTGCCGCAGGATGTTCGCGAGGAGCAGCGCCGGGCTGCCCTGCGTCTGGTTGGTGTTCTCCTTGAAGGCCATGCCCAGCAGCACGACGGGCCGCCCGGCCCGCTCCTCGAGAATCACATCCGCCAGCCACGAGGTCTGCTCATCGCGCCCGTGGTTGATCGCATCAAAGATGTTGTACCGCAGCCCCAGGCTGCGGGCCGTGAACGACATGGCCATCTGGTCCCGCCCGTGGCACGGGCCGCCATCCGCCATCCCGCCATCCATGTACTTGGGGCTCACCAGGCGGTCCCTGGCCAGCTTCAGCGTGCCGTTGACGACATCGCAGTTGACGTGGCCCATGCGGTGCGCGAGCTCCATCACCGTGTTGGCGAAGAGCACCTTCAGGCCCAGGTAGGTGTTGTAGCAGAGCTTCACGCACTCGGCCTCGGTCCAGTTCATCGGGCAGATCGGGCGATCGTGCAGCGTGGAGTACAGGGCCCGGCTCAGCCGCTCGCCCGCGCCGCCGTCGTTCACCGGGCAGCCCAGCAGCACGAACTCGGGTTGCAGGAAGTCCTTGACGACCGTTGACTGCCCGATGAAGAACGGGTTGTACACCATCGTCCAGCCGTCGCCGATCGCTCGCCCCGCCGCCTTTTCCGTCGCCGGGCCCAGCTGGTTCACCATCGTGCCGGGCGTCACCGTCGAGATTACCAGCACGTTGCGGAAGACACCATCGCGGGCGTGGGTGCGGATGGCCCGGCCGATGTCAACGAGGCAGGTCTCGATGAACGAGTTGTCGAAGTCCCGCGGCACGCCGTCGTAGGGGAAGGAGCCATCGTGGCTCGGGGCGTGCGGTGTGGGGGTCGCGACGAAGATCGCTTCGGAGGCGCCGACGGCCTCATCGATCGAAGCGCAGAACTTGATGTTGTCCCTGCAGGAGGCGTACTGCTGGTCCAGCCCCGGCTCGAAGGGGGTGACCTCGCCGCGCGTGTACCCCTCGATCAGGGTGGAGTTGGTGTCGTAGCCGAAGACCTGGTGGCCCTTCATGGCCAGCGCGACGGCACAGGGGAATCCGAGTTTGCCCATCCCGATGAACGCGATCCTCATAGGTAGCTCCAAGGGGGCCAGCGAAGGCGGAGATCTATCGGTCTCTGGGCGGGCCCCGATAAGTCGGGGCGGGCAGATAACGCAAGTTCCGGGAATGCCGGCCCCCCCCGGCCGCCGCGGACCGATCGTGGTCCAGCCCGGTCATGCCGCGAGCCCCTCCATTGGGGGTGTGGCGAGGTCCTCGGGCAGCCAGATCTCAGCGCCGGTGCGCTGCAGGCGTTCCAGGATGCCCACGCGATCATCTGGCGTGATGATCACCGTGTGCCAGGGACCAAGATCAGCGATCGTCAGCCGTCGCATCTCGCCCTGAACAGGGGAATGTTCGTCGATCCACGCCGCATGGTGACCAAGCTCTTCCAGTTGGCCGGCCAGCTCGCGGCCGTTGCGGCCCATTCCGAACAGCACAAGCGTGCGCGCGGGAGAGAGTCGCTCGATGGCAGCCCGGGCGATGCGGGCCCAGTACCGGCCCGGCTCCGCTGCGCGGGCCGCCAGCACCTGTGCGCGCTCGGATGGGACAAAGCGGGACAGGAGCGAGATCAGGCCGGCCGGGCCCGGATCGGTCATGGCGCCCGCGATGACTTCCCGCCGCAGAGCCCAGCGCAGGGCGCCTGTAAGCGTTCCCTCATCCTGGCTGGTAAGCCCGGCGAGCCGGGCCAGCATATCTGCGGCGAGATCGTGGTCCTCCCGAACCACCGCGCGGGCCAGGCTGCGGAGCGTCCAGCGGCGCTGCGCGGGCCCGACCTCGGAATGCGAAGGGTGATACCGCCCGATCAGGGTGAGGCCATCCAGCCACATGGCCCGCAGGCCCGTCGTGCGGGAGTCGGGCCGGAGCCGGTACGTGAACAGGGCGTCGGGAACGACCGGCGCCCAGCGGGCCCTGGCGGCGCTGAACCGCAGGAGCATCTCCCAGTCCTCGTGGCGGGATACAAGCGGGAAAAGGGGCCCTGGAAGCCGGGCCAGCGCTTCGCGGCGGAAGACCAGGGCGCCGATGGAGAACGGGTTGAGTTCCGCAAGTCGCGATGGCGAGTGGTCTTCCGGCCCGGGTGTCACCGTCCAGCCGGAGGGTTCGAGCGCGGGCCCGGCGTAGGCATACGCGCAGGACACCGCATCCGACCCGCCGATCGCTGCGGTCATTCGCTGCGCGAAGCCGGGGGTGACCACATCATCCGCATCGAGGAAGCAGACCAGTTCCGCAGAGGTCGCGGCGAAGGCGGCGTTGCGGGCCGCGGCGACACCCTCGCCGGGGCGACGGAGAACGCTGATTCGATCATCCCCCACCGCCTCCGCGGCCGCCGGGGTGCGATCGGTGCTGCCATCATCGACGATCAGGGCGCGCCATTGCGGCAAAACCTGGGCCCGGAGGCTAGCCAGGGTGTCGCCGATGGTGTGTTCGGCGTTGCGGGCCGGGATGAGGAAATCGAGCTGGTGCGCCATCCGTGGTCGATCCGGTTCCGGGGTGGGCATCCTGCCGCCCGGCGCGAACGGGAGATAACTCGCGGTTACGCCGCGTCTTTCCGGGGGGCCGGGGCGGCTGATTGATCGGCCAGGCGGTCGCGAATGAACTCAACCATGCGCCGGGCCAGCCCGGTGTAGGTAGATCGGGCCGAGATGCGACGCCGGGCCGCGGCGGAAGCGATTTCACGATGGTCCGGCCGCGCAAGAACCTGCTCAATGCGCCGCTCCATCGTCGCAGCATCGTGGAAGAACATGTCGTGCTGCTCGTTCAGGGCCCAGTAAGCGCAGAAGCGGTCGGGGCGGTAGACCTCCGGCCCGGGCGCGGGGTGGTAGTCCTTCCAGTTCACGCGCGGGCCGAGGGTGGCGCCATCGATGGGCGGGTAGACCTGATCCAGCAGGTCCAGCCGCTGCAACGCCGCGGCGAGTTTCATGAGTGACGGGGCATCGGCCCAGCTGATGGTGCGGAAGGTATCGGGATAACCCGCAGGGATCGGGCCCGGAATGGGACGGGCGCCCTCCGCGATGCCTTCGTGCGTGAGCCACCAGGTGATCTCCCACACCTCCGCGGCGTGCAGGCGGCAGAGCGGAAAGCCGCCGGAGAGGATGCACTCCATGAGGCGCTGGTGCACCAGCGAGTGGGTCGTCATGTGCAGGTGGACCGCGGCGCACTGGTAAGACATCCGCAGGGCATCCCCGTGCGCGAGTTCGCCCGCGGCGTGGGCGGCGAGGCGGGGGTGCTGCTCCCAGCCGCGGCCGTAGAGCATCAGCCGCCAGCCGCGGCGTTCGGCCGTATCGGAGGCCCAGCGGAGCGTCTCGTGCCGGATCAGGCGGTCGGCATAGGGCTCGATGTAAGCGCGGGCCACGCGATCGACCAGGCCCGGCTCGGGATCGGAGCCCATTTCCTCTCGCAGTGCTTCGCGGGCGAGGTCGTGGGCGAGCAGCGTCGCCATCATGCCCGGAGGGCGGGCGACGGCTCGCTGCACGACCGGGGCGAGCCGGTCAATGGCACGGGCAATTGAGGTCTTTTCGGCGAACTGTGCACGGAGGCGTGTGTGCTGGGCCTGGGGGGTTTCGCTCTGGTGGCTGACGTAGGCGATCTCGCACTCGAAGCGGGCGCGATCGGAGGTGTGGATGGCGGCGGTGTGGAACTTGGATTCGCTGGCGAGGATGGTGGATTCGAAGGCCCGGTCGCGCGGGTAGCCGTGGCGGGAGAAGAGCTCCTCGAAGAGATGCCCCGCCAGAAAATCGAGCGGCCCGTGCGCTGCGCCGCGTTCAGGGCTGAAGAGGTGCGGCATGGCGTCCTGGAGCCAGCAGATGAACGGGAGGTCGGCGGGGATGGCATCGGCCATCATGGCCCGGGGGTAGTTGATGAGGACCACGAGGTCGGGCCGGAGCTCGGCGAAGCGGCGGAGGTACGAGGGGGCGGCCATGCGGGTGGCGTCATCGGGCTCGATGAGCAGCTCGGCCCGCATGCCGAGGCGGCTGAAGGCATCGGCGAGGTCGGCGCTGGCGTGCTTGACGAACGTGGAGTTGCGCGTGGTGGGGATGAGCACGCGGAGGGGTTCGCCCGCGCCGGCGAGGGCATCGCGGTAGCGTCGGGCCCAGTAACCCGGTCCGCGGCCCGCATAGAACTGCTGGACCTGGGCGTGGAGGCGTTCGGTGAGGGCCTGCTGTTCGCGGCCCGCTTCGCTGGCGATTTCGACCGGGCCCGGCGCGAGGCGGGTTCGGACCGAGAGCAGAGAAGTGACCGGGCCGGAGATGTCGTACTCCAGGCGATTGCGCAGGTCTGCTCTCAGCCGCTCGCCGGCATCCGGGCCCGTGAACGCGATGATGTGGTCACCGCGCAGCCCGCTGGTCATGTCAAGCAGCGACAGGCCATCGAAGAACTCGGAGCGGTCCAGCTGGAGGATAGTGAGGCGCGGGCGGTAGGTGTCTTTGCGGTCGGCCCGGCGGGTGAGGAGCCGGGCCAGGAGCCAGGGGGGGTCGACGCCCTCGAGGATGAGCGGGCGCTCGGCAGCGCGGTTGTCCGCGGCGATGCGGGCATCCCAGGTCGCGGCGGTCGCGGTGTGGTCGGCGACGCTGAGCCACGGCCCGGCAGGGACCGGGTCGGCGGCGCGGGTGCGGTGGATGATGTTGCCATCGGCGGCCCGGCAGCACTCGACGGCGTGGGTGCGGCCGGCCCAGGAATCAAAGTCCGGGCCAAGGCCCGGGCCGCGGTCACCGAGCGCGATGAGGTTGGCCCGGCAGGTGGCGATGCGCTGCGCGGGCGGGATGGCATCGGCGGGCATGAGGCGGGTTGCGGTGAGCAGGGAACGAACTTCCGGAATCTCGGCGGCTTCGGCGGGCAGCCCGTGGAGGACTTCGATCGCGGGGGTGGGTAAGGAGAGCCGGGCCCAGTTGGCGGCGAGCAGCAGGCGCAGGCCGAGGTCTTTGGGGTGGGTAGCGGTGACTTGGAGGGCGATGGGCAGGAACGCCCACGGGCGGCCCGACTGGCCGAGCGCGATCAGGTCATCGCGGTTGAGGCGACGAACCCCGCTCGAACCGGGGATGGGTGATGTTGTGCTGCTGCCGGCTCCGCCCTGCATCGCCGAGACCATCGGCGAGGCCATGGCGGGCGCTCCAGATATGGGAAGATGCATCGCCAGGGGCTCCACAGGATCGTGGAATCGGGACTATCCCCGGCGCAGCAACGGGGATGAGAGCGGTTTCCCGGCGGGCGTACTTGCGTTAGTCTGGAAGGCCCGGCGCGGGAGGGCCTCTGCCGGGGCTGTTCGGAGCTGATCGCCCCGGAATCCTGAGCCCGGACCCCGAACCCCGGACCCCAAAGTGTCGCCCGTCATCACCGAGAGAACGAAAGGACCGCAGATGCTGGACCGGTTGAACGGAATGAACGCCGAAGAGCGGAGGTCGCGCCGTGAGTTTCTGGCCTGGACGGCCGGCGCTGCGGGCGCTGCAACAGTGATCGGGAATGCGGCGGTCGCGGCCGCACCCCGGTTCGAGGTGCTGCCGGGCCGGCCGGTCAAGCCGCCGAAGGAGGGCGAGGTCATCCGGATGGCGGTGATCGGCACGGGCGGGATGGGGACGGGGCACTGCGCGGCGTTCGCCAACCTGAACACCGCGCGGCAGGCCAAGGTGCAGATCGTGGCGCTGGCCGACCCGTGGCCGAGGAACCTGGACCGGGCCCACAAGCGGCTGACGGAGGAGTGGCAGAAGGGCGTCGAGATCACCAAGTACGCGGATTACAAGGAGCTGCTGAAGCGGGATGACATCCACGGGGTGCTGATCGCCAGCCCCGAGCACTGGCACGCGCAGCACGCGATCGACGCGGTGCTGGCGGGCAAGGATGTGTACTGCGAGAAGCCGATGTGCCTGAACCTCACCGACGCGATGAAGCTGGCGGAAGTGGCCAAGTCGCACCCGGACGTGATCGTGCAGGTGGGGACGCAGAAGATGGCGCTGCCGGCGTACCACGAGGCGCGGAAGTGGATCCGCGAGGGGCTGATCGGGACGCCGACGTGCTCGCAGACCTCGTACTGCCGCAACTCGCCCAAGGGCGAGTGGAACTACTACGAGGTCGATCCCAAGTGGCAGGCGGGGAAGGATGTGGACTGGGAGAAGTGGTGCGGGCCGATCGGCTCGATGCCGTTTGACCCGTACGTACTAAACCGCTGGCGGCGCTACCGCCGGACGAGCACGGGGATCATCGGCGACCTGTTGGTGCACGTGATGACGCCGCTGATGATGGCGATGGACCAGGGCTGGCCCGTGCGGGTGACGGCGAGCGGGGCGCACATCATCGACAAGACGATGGAGAACCACGACACGCTGAACATCCTGGCGGAGTTCGAGACGGGCCACCAGATGATCGTGATGGGGGCGACGACCAACGACACGGGGCTGACGCCGATGATCCGCGGGCCCAAGGGCAATATCGAGGTGACGGACGGCTCGCTGCGCTTCACGCCGCAGAAGCCGTACGCCGAGGATGCCGAGGAGCGCAAGCCGCAGCTGCCCAGCATCGGCGATGACCAGGACCAGCACCGCATGAACTGGCTCGAGTGCATCCGCACGAGGAAGAAGCCCGAGGCGGATGTCGAGAGCGGGCTGAAGGTCATGGTGATCGTGGACCTGGCGACCCGCAGCCTGTGGGAGGGCGGGGCGTGGACGTTTGATCCCAAGACGATGGCGGTGAAGAAGCAGTAGCCGCAGCCGCAAGCAGCGATGACCGATCACCGCGACGGGCCCGCGCCCGTCGCGGTTTTTCTTTGCCGGCGAGCGCGGCGGGATCCTCGCTTCGTTGTGCAAGACCGGCCCGGGCTGCGCCGCATCCTTCACAGAAGGCCGACGCGGCAGGCCCGGACGGGCCGTGGAGCGGCGATCGGCCCGTGGAGCAAAGCCATGAATGCTACAAACCGCTGGACGGAAGGTTGTGTGCTGGACACGGCGTCGCGTGTGGACCGCTCGCGGGCGGCCGCGCTGCTTCTGGCGCTCGCGGGGGCGGTGTTTGCGCCGGGCGCGTCGGGGGCGATCGTGAGCACGACCGGGCCCGTCATCGTCAGCGTGCCCACGGGGTACATCCCGTCGCTGCCATCCACCAACTTCTACGCCTGGAATGAGCGCACCAACATCTCGATCACGCATGTGGTGGACACCACGAGCAACCCCGACAGCTCGCCGTTCTCCCCGTCGGCCGTGTACAGCGGCGTGGTGAACAGCCACTACATCCACATGACGACGTGGACCGCGGTGCCGGGGAATCCGGTCTCCAAGACCTGCTCGATCACGTTCGACCAGCCCATCGTCGCGGTGATCGCGCCGATGGCGCTGTGGCTCCGGCAGACGGATTCGGCGTGCAGCGTCACCACGGCGTCGCCCGGGCAGTTCCACCCGGGGGGCGAGCGGGGATTTGACACGACCTTCGACTCCGTGATCATCAACTTCAAGACGATCACGCTCACGGTCAACGCCATGTCACCGGGGTTCTACGACCCGGTGCAGGAGGTGCGCGTCTGGACGGCGGTGCCCGCGCCGGGAGCCGCGTCGATCCTCGCGCTCCCCGTGTTGAGGGCGGCCCGGCGCCGCCGCGGCCCCGTGCCGCAACCTGCCTGATCGCCTTCCCGGGGAACATCCCGCCGTGCACCGGTTCGACCTCATTCAGGGCGGGCGGCTGTGCCCGCGTCCTACTTACCAAGGAGACCACGATGAAATGCTTGCTTTCCTGCTTCGCGGCCGCGTTGATCTGCACCAGGGCCGGCGCTGCCATCATCGGCGTCAGCGGCGGAGTCACGCTGCTGCCCACGCCCCCGGCCGGCCCGACGAGCCTGCTCTCTCCGCCCTTTGCCTTCGCCTGGGATGAGCAGCAGAACATCTCGGTGACGTCGCTGAGCATGGACATGGGCGCGGGCCCGTGGGTCGCGCCGCCCGCAGCGCCGACCACGTACACCGGGCTCATCAGCAGCCACATGATCCACTGGACGACCGATCACTCGGGCATCAGCGCTTCGGGCTCGGTGCAGTTCAACGGCCCGATCATCGGCGTCATCTTCGACGGGACGCGGCTGGCGATGAGCGATCCGGTCTGCGGGCTGCCGCCAACGGTGTACCTGAGCGGGCACCCGGGCCGGTTGCTCGACATCGGCAGCACGGTCCGGATTCTGCCGGGAACGCTCGACACGCTCCACTTTGACTTCATCAGCAGCAGCCCGGCCCACGAGTTCACGGAGGTGCGGGTCATCACGGCGGTGCCCGCGCCGGGAGCGATGGCGCTGCTGGGGGCCGGCGGGCTCGTCGCCGCGCGGCGACTGCGGCGATGACGTTCTCGGCGCTGGAGCGATCCGACCACCCTTGGAGAGCAGGGGTGGTTTTTCATTCCCTGCGCTGCGCCATTGACAATGCGGACTAGCGTCCGCTCCGCCGCGGCGGCCCATACACTGCCCCGTGGCCGAAGTCCGCGTCGGCATCTCCGGCTGGACCTACCCGCCCTGGCGGGGCAACTTCTACCCGGCCGGGCTGCCGCAGAAGCACGAGCTGGCGTACGCCTCGCGCCGGTTCAACGCGCTCGAGCTCAACGGGTCGTTCTATTCGCTCCAGCGGCCCGCCAGCTTCAGAAACTGGCATGGGCAGACTCCGCCCGGCTTTGTGTTCTCGATGAAGGCCCACAAGCGAATCACGCACGAGCGGCGGCTCAAGGACATCGCCGGCACGCTTGCCAACTTCTTCGCGTCGGGGCCGCTGGCGCTGCGAGAGAAGCTCGGCCCGGTCCTGTGGCAGTTCCCGCCGTTCATGCGTTTCGATGCGGACCGATTCCGGGCGTTCCTGGACCTGCTGCCCCGCGACACCGTCGAGATGGCCCGCCTGGCGAAGAAGCACGAGCCGTGGATGAAGGACCGCGCCGAGGTTGAGGCCGACGCCCGGCGGCCCGTGCGGCACGCGGTCGAGTTCCGTCATGAGAGCTTCTTGACCGACGGGTTCATCGCGCTCGCACGGGAGCACAACATCGCGGTGGTCATCGCCGACTCCGCGAGCAAGTTTCCGACCACGGAGGATGTCACCGCTGACTGGGTCTACATCCGGCTGCACGGCGCCCGCGAGCTCTACGCGAGCGGGTACACGACCGAGGAGATCGGCGCCTGGGCGCGCAAGATCGAGGCTTGGCGCGACGGCGGTGAGCCCGAGGGCGCCCGCAGGGTTTCACCGCCGATGGGCACGCCCGCATCAATCCGGCGGGCCGGCGGGCGCGACATCTACAACTTTTTTGACAACACGGATGTCAAGCAGCGGGCCCCGATCGATGCCCGCGCGATGGCGGCGCGGCTGGGGGTGGGCCCGGCGGGAACGCCCGAGGATGTCCTGCGGGACCTGGGCGTGACCCCGAAGGCCGCGACAAGGGCCATCTCGAAACCGACCGGACAATCTCGCAAGCGCCAACCGACGGGGCTGGCGCCGCACAACTGGGGATCATCGGCCCGGCCGCGCGGCGCGAAGGTCAAGACCAGCGCGAAGGCCCGCGCGGGCGGGAAGCCCCGGGCAAGAGCCGCATCCAAGACCGCCAGGAAAGCGGCGCGGCGGCGGAAATAGCAGCTCAAGGGACCGCGCCCGGCAATATGCTCGGGGGTCATGCCCATTCCGCCCGATTTGCCAGTCACGCCTGTCACGCCTGTCACGCCTGTCACGCTCGCGGTCAGCGCGATGGGCACGCGCTTCGAGCTCGTGCTGCTGGGTGATGATGAGAGGCGGCTTCGCGCGGTGGGTGAGGAGGCGATCGAGGAGATCAGGCATTGGCATGACCGGCTGAGCTGGTTCGACCGCGGGAGCTTCGTGTCGCATCTGAACGCCCGGGCCTGGCCCGGGCCCGTCACCTGTGATCCGGAGTTCTTCGCGCTGCTGGAGCTCTGCCGCGAGGTGTGGGCGGCATCGGGGGGCGCGTTTGATCCCACGGTGGCGGCGCTCATGCGGGCCTCGGGGTTTCGGGATCAGGCGCGGGAAGAGGATGCGATCGCGCGGGCGCGGGCCGTAACGGGGTTTGACAAGGTGGAACTGGATGCGCGGGCCCGGACGGCGCGGTTTGCCGGGCCCGGCGTGGGGATCGAACTCGGCGCGGTTGGGAAGGGGTGGGCGATCGACCGGGCCGCGCGGATCCTGCGTGAGGGGGGGATTTCGGGGGCGCTGCTTCACGGCGGGACGAGCAGCGTGATGGGGCTGGGAGCGTGTCCCGGCGCGGAAGGCTGGCCCGTCAAGCTGGGCGTGAAGCCCGGCGATCCGACGGTGGTGCTGCGGGATGTGTCGCTGGGGGTGTCGGCGGGCGCGGGGCGGGCCGTTGAGGATGCATCCGGGGTGCACGGGCACGTGCTGGACCCGCGCACGGGGCGTTCGGCGGATGGAGTGGGCCTTGCGGCGGTGGTGGGTGAGTCGTGCGCGCTCGCGGATGCGTGGTCGACGGCGGTGCTGGTGGAGCAGGCCCGGCCCCAGGGGATGCCCCCCGGGCTGACTTCGCTGATCGGCCCGGGCGAGGATGGCGCCGGGCCGTGGCGGATCGATGGCCCGCACGCCGCTACCCTGATCCGCTCGTGATGAGATCCTTGAAGGGGAGCTGTTGCCCATGACCGAGATGGACCGTCGTCAGTTCCTGGTGGCCGCGGGCGGATTGGCCGCGGTGTCGCTGTTCCCATCCGAACTTCCGGCAGCGCCGATCCTGATCGAGCCGCTGAAGCTCGGGCTGGTGGGCGGGGGCCGGCAGGGCCGGGCCATCCTGGCCGAACTCGCGAAGATCGAGGGGATCAAGGTGGCGGCGGTCTGCGACAACGACGCGACGCGCCTGAGCGGGGTCAAGTCGCGGGCCGGGGATGCTGAAGGCTTCGAGGACCACCGGGCGATGCTCGACAAGGTGAAGGACCTGTCGGGGGTGATCATCGCAACGCCGACGCACGCGCACAAGGCGATCGCGCTGGATGCGGTGTCGGCCGGGCGGCACGTGTACTGCGAAGCGCCGCTGGCGCACACGATCGAGGATGCCAAGGCGATCGCGACGGCGGCGGCGGGGGCCAAGACAGTGTTCGCGGTGGGGCACGAGGGGCGGAGCAACCCGGTGTACCAGTTGGCGAGGTCGTTCTTCCGGACCGATGCGTTCAAGGACATGGTGATGATGCGGGCCCAGTGCAACCAGAAGACGACGTGGCGGGTGGGCTCGCCCGACCCGGCCCGGGAGAAGGTGCTGAACTGGCGGCTGGACAGGGAGCTCTCGACGGGCTTGATGGGCGAGATCGGGTCGCACCAGCTGGATGTCGTGCACTGGTACCGCAACCGCCACCCGGTGAGCGTGCGGGCCACGGGCGGGATCCGCCTGCACACGGACGGGCGCGAGATCGCCGACACGGTGCTGGCGGAGTTCGCGTTCGAGGATGGGGCGCGGTTCATCTATTCGACGACGCTGGCGAGCTCGTACGAGGGCAAGTACGAGGTGTTTGAGGGATCGAACTCGTCGATCCGGCTGGCGTGGTCGCACGCGTGGATGTTCAAGGAGGCCGATGCACCGACGCAGGGGTGGGAGGTGTACGCCAACAAGCAGCAGATCTACAACGAGGCGGGGATCACGCTGATCGCGGGGGCGACGCAGCTGGCCGAGCAGGGCAAGCTGAAGGAGGGTGTGGGCCTGCCGAACAGCTCTCTGTACTACGCCCTGGCGGACTTCGTGAAGTGCATCACTGAGAAGAAGCCCGCGGTGTGCTCGGCGGCGGATGGGTACCGGACGGCGGTGGTGGCGATCCTGGCCAACCAGGCGGTGGCCAAGGGCGGAGAGATCAAGATCGATGAGTCGATGCTGAAGGTGGGATAGGAGAGGCCGGAGGCAGTGGGCAGTGGGCACTGGGCACTGGGCACTGGGCATTGGGGATTGGACCGAATGCCGGATGCCGAATGCCGAATGCCGAGTTCCGCTAAGCTCTCCGCCATGACCGACGCAAACTTCCAACTGCGTTCGCTGCCCTGCACGGCCCGGCTGGGGCTGACGGGGTTCCTGCTGGTGCTGATGGGCGGGCTGGCGGCCTCGGTCGCGTACATCTACAACCACTACTCCAACCGTGATGAGCAGCCCAAGCTGACCGTCACCGATATCGCGGGGGCCTACCACGGGGTGACCGCGCCGGCGCCGTTCATCAAGGCGCTGCAGCGCAACCACCCCGAGAAGATGGCCGCCAAGGAACGCGAGGCGCTGCTGGCGTGGCTCCAAGGCCCGAAGGACGCCAAGGGGCAGTTCCCGGCGGGCGGCAACCCGCTCCTGTTCGAGGAGTACGACAACATCGATGCGGGCGAGTTCAACCCACTCGATCTCATCGCCAAGAACTGCATCGAGTGCCACTCCAAGAAATCGGCGGCGACGGGCCCGGACGCCGACAAGGCCCGGGCCATCCCGCTGGACCAGTGGGAGGATGTCAAGAAAGTCGCGTTCTCGAAGCAGCTCAGCCCGACGCCGACGCGGGTGCTCATCATCTCGACGCACGCCCACGCGCTGGCGCTGGGGACGCTGGGGATCGCGCTGACGGGGCTTTTGCTGCTCTCGCGCTGGCCGCGCGGGCTGGTGAGCGTGCTGATCCTGCTGATGGGGCTCGGGCTCCTAGCCGACATCGGCGGCTGGTGGATCGCGCAGCGGTCGATGGCCGGGGTCTACATCCTGCTCATCGGCGGCGGTGTGTTCAACAGCTGCACGGGGCTGACGCTCGTGCTGCTGATCGCGGACTTGTGGCTGCCGAAGCGCCGGGGCTAGGTCGTGTTTGACGGATCGATTCCGGGGTGGCACGGTTCTCCGAACCGTGCATTTCCATCGGTGTTCCCATGCCCGGCTCGGAGAGCCGGGCCACCTAAAGGCATCCGTCAAACAGAACCTAGG
>JADLFW010000005.1 GCA_020849615.1 Phycisphaerales bacterium | reverse complement strand
TGGGTTTGGGGCACCGTGCTTCCCGCGGGCTCTGCGTTCGATTTCAAGAAAGCCCTCGCTCACGCTCGGGCTGCTTGTCGCTCTCCGCGTTCCTCCGCGCTCCTCCGCTCCCTCTGCGTTCTCTGCGGCCTCTGCGTTCGATCCCTCATCGTCAACCGCCCAGCGCCGCCGGCGCGGGCCGGGCCCGGATCTGGCGAACCACATCTTCAGCGATCGCGTTGGGGACCGGGATGGTCAGGTTGTACTGCGCGATCCGCCACCGGCCCGACTCCTTGATGAGCACCCCCGTGCCGCGGCACTCGCCGAGCTTGGCGTTGTCGAGGGTCTCATCGAACCAGGCGGTGCGGTGGTCGCGGGCCATGTAGACCGCGCGGGATTTCTTGGTGTAGGTCCAGCCTTTGCCCTGCGAGAAGATGGGGTGGGCGTAGGCCCGGAACTGGGATTTGCTCCAGCGCTCGGTGGCATCAGTGCCGAGGAAGATGGCGTTCTCGGTGAAGAGCTTGAAGTAGCGGTCTTCCTGAGCGAGGGAGGCGGCTTCGTGGAGTTCATCCAGCGTCTGCTCGATGGCCACGCGGGTTTCGGGGCTGGTGGCGAGGGAGCTGGAGCCCGATTCTTGGATGTCGTTGTCGGAGACGATGATGCAGCCCGGCAGGGCGGCCAGGGTCAGGCTCATCACACCGATGGAAATCTGACGGACCATACGGGAGCTCCTTGAGCGGGGAGGTGGGGGAGCAGCGGGGCGGCGCCGTGCACCCCCGACCGGAAGGACAGGGTACTTCGGAACCGGGCGGGATGGGTTTTGGTAGCGTCTGGCCCGGCGGTGCGTATCAGTCTCACCCAGGAGCGGATCATGCAGGTCATGCGCGGCATTTTCGTTCTCGCGGCCCGGATCTTGATTCTGTCGATGGCCGGCGCGGCGGTGGCGCAGACGGCCCCGCCCCCGCCCGCGAAGTCGCCGCCGCAGGGCCACGCGGTCGCGAAGATCCGTGAAGAGGCCGCAGCGCTGCAGGAGTTCGTCGCATCCCCGCTGGCCCGGTCGTTCCTGGAGGCGGTGCGGCTGCTCCCCGAAGTGCCGCCCCGCGAGGTCTTCATCGACCGGGCCAACCGCCGGTATCTCTCCCCATCGGAGGCGCAGGCCCTCCCCGAGGCGGAACGGGCCAAGCTCGACTCCCGGCCTCTCGATGAGTCGTTCTACTACAACACCAAGTACGGCAGCCCGCTGGCCTACAGCCGGGCCCTGGACCTTCTGGCGACCGTCGAGCATCCGCGCGCGATCAAGGACCTGGCCGAGAAGAAGATCCTCGACTTCGGGTACGGCAACATCGGCCAGCTCCGCCTGATGGCGGCCCAGCTCGCCGATGTTGTCGGGGTCGATGTGGACACGATCCTGCCGTCGTACTACGGCCAGTTCGATCGGTTCTTCACCGAGGCCGTGCCCATGCCGCAGCTGCTCGAGATCGACACGATCCCGCACCCGGGCACGATCCGGCTGGTGCACGGCCGCTGGCCCGCGGATGCTGAGGCGGTGACCAAGGTCGGGGGCGGGTACGACCTGTTCATCTCCAAGAACACGCTGAAGCGGGGGTATGTCCACCCGGAGCGCGAGGCCGATCCGCGGCTGCTGGTCAATCTGGGGGTGAGCGATGAGCAGTACCTGGCGAAGCTGCACGAGATTCTGAACCCGGGGGGGTGGGTGATGGTCTACAACCTCTGCCCCGCGCCGGCGCCCGCCGACAAGCCGTACATCCCGTGGGCCGACGGGCGCTGCCCGTTCTCGGAGGAGGCGATCCGGGCCGCGGGGTTCGAGGTGCTGGTCTACGACCGTGATGACACGGAAGCGGCCCGGTGGATGGCGCACCTTCTGGGGTGGGATGCGGGCGAGGGCGGCATGAACCTGAAGGATGACCTGTTCGTGTGGTACACGCTGCTGCACAAGCCGGTCGCGGGCGCGGGCCCGGCCGCGACCCCCAAGTAGGCTCGGTCGCTACGCTCAGTCCCGCATGCAGATCGTGGTGATCTACAACCCGCGCGCGGGCCGGGGCCGCGGTGAATCCGCAGCCATGGAGGTGCAGCAGGCCCTGATCGCGGCCGGACACAACGTGAGCATGGAGCTCGCCGGGCCCGCGCCGGCGGGTCGGCCTGAAGAGCACGCCAGGCCCGACCTGGTCGTGATCGTCGGCGGGGATGGGACGCTGCATTACGCGATCGGCCGTCTGGTGCCCCGCCGGGCCGCGGTGTACCACTTCCCCCTGGGGACGGAGAACCTGTTTGCCCGCGAGTTCGGGATGCGGGCCGAGGCGGCCCGGCTGGTGCGGGCGGTGTCGGCATGGCGGCTGAAGGATGTGGATATCGGCACCTGCAACGGGAGGCGGTTCGCATTGATGGCGAGCGTGGGGGCGGATGCGGGGGTGATCCGCCGGCTCACGGCAGCGCGGCAGGGCGCGATCCGTCATCATCACTATGTCGGCCCGGTGGTAGCGGAACTGCTGAAGCCGACGCTGCCGCGGCTGAGCATCACGGTGGATGGCAAATCGCTGGTGGTAGGGAGGTTGGGGATGGTGGTGGTGGCGAACAGCCGGCAGTACGCGTTGCGGATCAACCCGGCCCGGCACGCCGACATGGCCGATGGGCTGCTGGAGGTGGTGTTCCTGCCGGCCTCGACATCCCTCGGGCTGCTGGCGCGGGTGGTGGGGGCGCGACTGCGGTGCCCCGGGCCCGGCGTGGTCCGCGGCCGGGGTCAGCGGATCCGGGTTCAGGCGGAGGGGCTGGCCCTGTGCTCCCAGATCGATGGGGAGGCTGGGCCCGCGGCGTCCATCGGGGGCATGGACCTCGATTTCGGGGTTGAACAGGCGGCCCTGAGGGTGCTGCTGGGGGTTTAGGGAACGCAGCTGGAACAAGCCCTCATCAGGGGTATGGATGTTTGTGATACCTAACAGACTGCGATTTTCCGGTCCTGCCTGATGGTCGCCGAGCCCCTATCCTTAGCGGCGATCATGAGAGCCCTGACTGAAGAACCTCCGACGGCGGATGGA
Source organism: Phycisphaerales bacterium (assembly GCA_020849615.1). Classification (GTDB taxonomy): domain Bacteria; phylum Planctomycetota; class Phycisphaerae; order Phycisphaerales; family UBA1924; genus JADLFW01. The sequence goes on along the minus strand of JADLFW010000005.1, from coordinate 166,816 downwards.
GATGCCTGCGCGCGGGCCCGGCCCGGCGTGCCGGCGGCTGGCGTGTCGATCGACATCGTGGATGCCGAGGGGGTGATGACGGCCGAGCAGGTGGCGTGGCTGACCGCGAAGGTCGGCGAGGCCATGGCGATACTGGGGAGTGGGGGGGCGGGGGGGTCGGTCTCGGTGCGGGTGGTGGGGGATACGGAGATGGCCGCGGCCCACGAAAGGTACAAGGGCGTCGGGGGCACCACGGATGTGCTGACGTTCGACCTGTCGGAAGGGGATGGCGGGCTGGAGGCGGATCTGCTGGTGTGCGTGGATGAGGCCCGGCGGCAGGCGCGGGCCCGGGGCCACGGGGAGGAGCGAGAGCTGCTGCTCTACGTGATCCACGGGGTGCTGCACTGCCTGGGGCACGATGATCACGGGGAGGCGGAGGCGGCCCGCATGCACGCCGAGGAGGACCGGGTGCTGATGGCGATCGGGGTGGGCGCGACGTTCGCGAGGGAGGCGACGCCGTGAACTCCGAGTGGTGGTTCTGGATCGCGTTGACCTCGCTGGTGCTGGGGGCGGTGTTCTCGGCGCTGTTCCATTCGCTGCGGGAGATGTCCCGGCCCGCGCTGGAGTCGCTGGCGCACTCGAAATCGAGGCCGGAGGCGGCGGAGCGGGTGCGGCGGATCCTGGAGGATGTGGATGGGCACGCGGCGGCGGTGGCGATGCCGCGGATCTTGTTCAACATGGCGGTGGCGATCTCGTCGGTGTTCTGGATCGCCAGCGTGCGCGGGGTGCCGGCGGCCACATGGAAAGAGGTCGTGATCGGCCTGCTGGTGTCGTCGCTGCTGTTGTGGGTGTTCGGGATGGCGGTGCCGCACGCGGTGGCGAAGCACGCGGGGGCGGAGACGGTGTACGCGTGGTCGGGCCCGGTGCGCGGGCTGCGGATCATCTCGAGCCCCCTGATCGGGCTGGTGCGGTTCTTCGATGAGGTGGTGCGGCGTCTGGCGGGCAAGATCGAGGTGGATGAGGCCGAGGCGCGGGAGGAGGAGTTGCTGTCGGTGATCCAGGAGGCCCGGCAGGAGGGGCAGTTCGACGAGGCCGAGCAGCAGATGATCGAGGCGGTGGTGCGGTTCAAGGACCGGACGGTGGGCCAGATCATGACGCCGCGGACGGAGATCGAGGCGATCGAGCTGACCAACAACCTGGGGGACCTGACGCAGTACATCCGGCGGGGCGGGCACAGCCGGATCCCGGTGTACGAGGAGAGCCTGGACCACATCGCGGGGATCTTCTATGTCAAGGACCTGATGCGGTGGCTGGCGGGCGAGGGCTCGCGGGGCGGGCGGACGTTCGACTTGAAGGCGATCCTGAGGCCCGCGCACTTCGTGCCCGAGAGCAAAACCATCCGCGAGCTGCTGACCGAGCTGCTGGACAAGCGGGTGCACATCGCGATCGTGGCGGATGAGTACGGCGGGACATCGGGGCTGGTGACCTTCGAGGACATCGTCGAGGAGGTCTTCGGCGACATCCAGGATGAGTACGAGCGGGTGGAGGATGAGGTCCCCGACATCCGCTTTGACCGCAAGACCCGGGCCGCGCGGGTCGATGCGCGGGTCTACATCCGCGACCTGAACGCCGCGCTGCGGCCGTTCAACACCGAGATCCCCGAGAGCGAGGACTACGACACGCTGGGCGGTTTCGTCACCGTGTCGCTGGGGCGGATCCCCGCGGCGGGCGATGAGCTGCGGCACGAGCGGGTCTTCCTGAAGGTCCTCGAGGCCGAGCCAACGCGGGTGAAATCCGTCCGCCTCGAGGTGACGGAGCAGCCCGAGCAGCCCGAGGAGACCGAATCCCGGGAAGCGGCGGAGGCCGCGGATGCGGCCGCGGCGGCCCTGGAGCGCCCGCAGCCCGGCATCGCCGAGGCGGCCTCTCCCGGGGCGGATGCCGAGCGCTGACGGGCCGCATTCCTACCATCCGGCCATATGCCCCCCAGTACGCTCCGCCTCTACAACACCCTGACCCGGCGGGTTGAGCCCGTCATCCCCGCCGACCCCGCGCGCATCACGTTCTACTCCTGCGGCCCGACGGTGTACGACGATGCCCACATCGGCAACTTCCGCTCGTTCCTGGCGGCGGATGTGCTGCGGCGGTGGCTGGAGTCGCCCCTGTGCGAGCTGGATGATGGCAGGGGCGGGACGCACCGCGGCCCGCGCCGGGTCATCCACGTGATGAACATCACGGATGTGGGGCACATGACCGACGATGCCGAGGGGGGTGAGTCGGGTGAGGACCGAATGGCGCTCGCCGGGCGGCGGCTCGCCGAGGCCAAGAAGGCCGGCAAGATCCCCGCGGGCGTCACCATCGATCCCACCGACCCGTACCAGATCGCGCGGTTCTACGAGGACCGCTTCAAGGAGGACGGGCGGCGGCTGGGATTGAAGCTGATCGCCGATGGCGACAGCGACCCGACGCTGAACCCCCGGGCCACCGAGAACATCCCGGGGATGATCGCGGTGATCCAGAAGCTGTTCGAGCGCGGCTTTGCGTACCTGGTGCCGGGCCCGGGCGCCAACGCCGTGTACTTCGATGTCCAGAAGTTCGCCGACTACGGCGAACTGAGCGGCAACACGCTGGAGCACCTGCGCGAGGGGGCGGGCGGGCGGATCGCCGCCGAGCACCAGTCGGGCAAGCGCAGCCCGGCCGACTTCCTGCTGTGGAAGGAAGATCCGCGGCACATCATGAAGTGGCCCTCGCCGTGGGGTGAGGGATACCCGGGGTGGCATATCGAGTGCACGGTGATGAGCGCGGGCCGGCTGCTGGGCGAGGGGGAGATGCGCGGGCTGCTGGCCCGGCCCCGCGCGGGCCCGGCGGTGATCGACCTGCACTCGGGGGGTGAGGACAACATCTTCCCGCACCACGAATGCGAGATCGCGCAGTCGTGCGCGGCGTTCGGGGCCGACCCCGCGCACGGGACGTTCGCCCGGCACTGGTTCCACGCGCGGTTCCTGCTCGTCGAGGGGACCAAGATGAGCAAGAGCAAGGGGAACTTCTACACCGCGCGGGACCTGTTCGCCAAGGGGATCGAGCCGGCAGCGCTGCGGCTGGAGCTGATCAAGACGCACTACCGGAGCAACGCCAACTTCACGATGCAGGGGCTGGCGGATTCGCAGAAGACGGTGGAGCGGTGGAGGCGGTTTGCTCAGTTGGCCTCCTCGAAGCCGGGCCCGGCCTCGGACGCCTCGGCCCGCGCGGCCCGGGCGTTCGCCGAGGCGATGAGCGATGACCTCAACATCGCCGCCGCGATTGCGGCGATCAACACGATGGTGGGGGAGGTCTCGGCCCCGGCCGCGGGCGATGTCGAGGTGCTGCGGATGTTCGATGCGGCGCTGGGCATCCTGGAGCGCGAGGCCCCGGCGGCGATGACCTCCGACATCGGTGTGTTCATCGGCATCGAGCCCAGCGCTGAGGTGAGCGCCAAGCTGGAGGAGCGCCGCGCCGCCCGGGCCGCCAAGGATTTCAAGAAGTCAGACCAGATCCGCGATGAGCTCAAGGCCATGGGCTACGCGATCAAAGATGTGGCGGGCGGCAAGGTGGAGGTGACGCGGTCGTGACCATGGAAGTCTTCCGCGAGTTCACGTTCGATTCGGCCCACTGGCTCCCGCACGTGCCGGAGGACCACAAGTGCCGCCGCGTGCACGGGCACACCTACCGCGTGACGCTGCACGTCACGGGGGGAATCAAGCAGCCCGCGGGGTGGGTGATGGACTTCGCGGATCTCAAGCGCATCGCCGGGCCCGTCTTCGATGGGCTCGACCATCGGCTGCTCAACGACATTCCCGGGCTGGAGAACCCGACGGCGGAGAACCTGGCGGTGTGGCTGTGGGGGAAGCTCCGGCCCGCGCTGCCCGGGCTGTCGCAGGTGACGGTGCGCGAGAACGAGACGAGCGGGTGCAGCTACAGGGGGGAGTGAGGGGCGAGAGGGGTTCGAATCCTGTCACCCCGGGTGCGGGCTTGATCGCGTTGGCGCAGAGCAGAACGCCCTCCCTGACGGTCGGGCTACTTGCTCGCGCTGCCCCGGATGGCCCGTCAGGTCTTGATCGACGTCGTCGAGGCGATCGCGATGGGCAGCAGCACCATCACTGGGATGAACACGCCCAGCGCCGCGGGGACGCCGGGGATGCCCGCGGAAGAGCCCAGCACGCCGCCCATCAGCGAGATGATGCCGACGGGGGCGCACTTGAGCGACTGCAGCACCATGTTGGTCGGCTCGCGGCGCAGGAAGAAGGGCAGCGTGATGACCAGCGTCAGCAGGTTGGCGAGCATCACCGAGATGCGCCCGACGCGGATCCGCTCCAGGCGCTCGCGCAGGGCGGCGTCGATCAGCTCGGGCCGCGCCAGCATCTGCCCGACCTGACGCCAGGCGAGGCTCTGGCTGTAGCCGGCGTAGCGGCGCATCTTGATGGCGGTGGGGTCGAGGTCGGTGAGCACGCGGTCGATGGTCGTGCGGGAGAGGCCCGCCGACTGGCCCGCCTCGCCCGGGCGGCGGCTCTCGGCGTATCCGCCTAGCAGGTCCCAGCCGCCATCGCGCCACGCGGCCGAGGCGGCGAAGATGCGGCGGTCGGCCAGCCCATCGGCATCGCGCTCCCAGATGTAGAGGTCGCTGAGCACGCCGCGGTCGGCGTCGAACTCGCGGGCGTAGAAGAGCCGGCCCTGCCCATCGGCCGAGAGTGGCAGGCTCGTCGAGCCCAGCGACTTCTTGCCCGCATCGCCGTGATCGCGGGTGAGCAGCGGCGCAACCCGGGGGATGACCAGCTCCTGGTTCAGGGCCTGCAGCAGCGTGAAGCCCAGGGCCACGATGAGCACCGGGCGGGCCACGCGGTGCAGGCTCTGCCCGCTGGCGAGCATGGCCACCAGCTCGCGGTGCCGCACCAGCTGCGTGCAGGTGAAGCCCATGGCGCCGACGAGCACCATGCCGATGAGGAAGTTGAAGAGCTGCAGCAGCCGGGGCCACCACAGGTCGGCGATGACATAGAGGATCACCAGCACCCGCCGCAGGCCGCCGACCCGGGCGGCGGCATCCCCCGACTTGATGAGCTTGTCGGCGCCGTCGACGAAGCGGTCGAAGTTCAGGGAGACATCGATGGTGACGACGAAGGAGAAGAGGATCACCAGCAGCGCGAGGATGTTGATCAGGTACTGGCGCGCGATGTAGCGATCCAGGAGTTTCATGCGCGGCGATCTCCCGACAGCCACCCGGCCACAGCGTACCCCAGCCCGGCCGCGACGTAGACATCGGTCGAGAAGTGATCGGCCCCCAGCAGCCGCGTCAGGCCGCACCCGGCGGCGCAGAGCAGCGCGACGGGTCCGGCTTTGGGATAGAGCCGGGCCAGGGCGAACGCGCCGCCGAAGGCGACCGCGGCGTGGCTGCTGGGCATGCCCAGGTTGGAGCCATCGAGGAAGCCCGAGAGGAAGGGCTTGAAGGCGTAGGAGCCATCGGGGAGCGGGCGCTGGCGGCCGATGATGAGCTTGAGGATCTCCGCGGCCAGCCCGGCCAGGGCCGCCGAGATCGCCGGCAGCCAGGCCCGGCCGCGCAGGGCGTGCGCCGGGCCCAGCGCGAGCAGTGCCGAGAGCAAGATCCAGGTCGGGAGGTAGCCGATGATCCGGAGCAGCCGGTACCAGTCGCGGCGTTCGATCCGGGCCTGGTCAACGGCGAAGAAGTGGTAGAGCGCGGGGTCGAGGATGGTGAGGAGCAGCAGCCCGGCCGCGAAGACGGCGAAGCGCAGCAGGTGCCGCCGGCGCTGCACGCCGCGTTCATGCGAGGAGTAGTAGCGATCCGGCTTCATGGCGAGGGCCCGCCTGCGCGGGGTGGAAACTCCGGGAAGCCACGATAGCCCAATCCCTCGAAGGTCAGCCGACCGCGCTTACTCTCCGAGGAGAGCGAGCCGAGGCTGCGGACCTCCTGGAAGCAGATCTCCCACTGGTAGGGTTGGCCGCCGCTCATGATCGCGGGGCGGGCCTGGAGCTGGGCGTGGGTTGCGGGGTCGGTGAGATCGGTGAAGGGCCACATGTCGTACTGCGTGGCCCGCCCGCCCATGAGCTTGCTGGTGCAGTAGACGGTGGGCCGGCCCGGGAGGTAGAAGGCCATCTGGCTGGCCCGGCCGTAGTGCTGGGCCATGAAGAAGGGGACCTGGCCCGTGCGGTGGGCGAGCTCGTCGGCGCGGGCGGCCATCTCGCGGGCCCGGGTGTCGGCGTGCATGAGGCGTCCCGTCGGGATGCGCGGGCCCAGCACGGGCAGGGCGGTGAGCCAGTCGATGCGGAGCATGAGCAGGCCCGTGCACACGCCCCACGCGGCGGCGAAACGCCACATGCTGTGCGCGGGTCGGCGCCGGGCCGGGCCCGCGGCCCGGTGCCGGTCGAAGGCATCAAGGCCGAGCCGGGCCGCGGGGATGGTGAGGGTGGAGTACCCCGCGATGGCCCAGTTGCCCTCGCCCTCGGCGATGAAGCTGATGGCGAGGTAGAAGAGGATGATGGGCGCCGCGCAGAGGAAGGCGTAGGCATCATCGCCGCGGCGGTCGCGCACGGCCCGGACCGCGCTCATGATCATCACGATGAGCATCGGCCCGACGAGGCCGAACTGGGCGCCGATGTATTCGAGGGTCCAGGCGGGTGTGTAGCGCGGGCCCGGCGCGGCGGGAGAAACCGGCATGTCTCCGCCCGTCATGCCGAGGTGGCCCAGCAGGTGGCGGATGGTGGGCCAGCCGTGCTGCTGGTTCCAGATGAGGATCGGGGTGAGGGCGAGAGCGAAGACGGCGAGGGCGAGGAGCGGGCCGAGGACTGGGATGGAGCGCGGGTGGTCGTTCGAGCGCCGGCGTAGCGCGGCGTAGATCAGCAGGCCCGGCGCGAGGAGGAGGATCGTGTATTTGAACAGGAACCCGATGCCCATGGCGGCGCCGAGGGCAACCCAGGCCCGGCCGCGTCGGTGTTCGATCGCGTACCAGCCGGCGAGGGCGGCGGCGGCCCAGCACGCGACATAGGGCATGTCGATCGTGAAGATGAGGCTGGTGAACTGGTAGGCGGGGATGAGCTGGAAGCAGGCGGCGGTGAGCAGGGGCAGGCGGGGGTCGCGGTGCATCGCGCGGGCCAGGCCCGCCAGCGCGAGGGTGGCGACCGCGGAGAAGAACGGCGCGAAGAGGCGGACACCGAGCTCGGTGTCGCCGAGCAGGGCGGTCGAGGCGGCGATCACCCACGCCACACCCGGGCCTTTGCTGTAATACGAGAGCCCCAGGTGACGGCTCCACTCCCAGTAGTGGGCCTCATCCTCAATGAGCGTGTACGGGCAGAGGAACGCCAGGTACAGCAGCCGGGCCGCGGTGAGCGCGAGCACGAACCACAGCACGGGCCTCATGCCCCCGCCCGGGCGGTGCTGTGCATCCATGGTTCCGGCTAGCGCCACTAGCGACGCCTCAGCTTCCAGTACACCGCGCCCGCGTACAGGGCGAAGGCCGCGACCCCGCCCCACAGCACCAGCAGCCCGACCGGTCCCTTGTCGTGCGTCAGCTGCTGACCGGAGCTGATGGTGATGACGGTCGCCAGGGCCGGGAAGAAGCTCCAGAGGTAGACGGTGAGGGGCAGGCTGTCGCCCAGGCGGATGGCGGTGAGCGCGCCGGCCGCGATCATCACGAAGCACGCCGCCGACATGGCCCAGCGCTCGTGCTGCTTGCTGGTGATCTCGCGCATCAGGCGGTTGATGCTCTTGCGGAGGTCCTCGGCGGGCGGCCGGATGAACGTGTCGGGGCTCGGGCCCGCCAGGCGCGGGTCGGCCAGCTCGCGCAGCAGCCGGGCCGAGGGCCACTTGTCGCCGTCGAGCAGGTCATCGACCGGGTTCTCCTTCAGTCGCAGTCCGCCGATGACCTTGTGGCTCAGCACGCCGCCGGAGGAGGCTTCGGTCCTGGAGTCGGAGGCGACCACTCTTGTCGAAGCGTCATCCAGCTCGATCCGCAAGGTAAGGTCGCGATTGGCGGCGTCCGGGCCCATATTGGTGAACAGGCTTGCCCGGCGGCCGGACATGATCATCGAACCACCGGGCCCGGATTCCAGCCTCGGGCGGACCAGCTCGACCTGCACGGGGAGGGCCTGAGACGTCTCGGAGAGCGGCCCGGCCAGGGCCCAGCGGCCGCGCTCGGCGAGCTCCATGCCCGAGGCGCGGAGCACGACATCCTGGTCGTCGGCCCCGCGCAGCACGGCCCGGCCGTCGCGCAGCAGGGCCCCGCGGAGGCGCTCGGTGGTGAGGCGTTCGGCGATGTGGAAAGCGGTATCGCGGCGCTTCTGCTCGATCCAGTTCATGCCTTCGGGATGCTGGCGCAGGCGGGCCAGCTCCGTAAAGCTGAGGAACTTGGGGTCATCCTTGAAGGCGTTGCGGATGGGCATGGGGATGGCCTTGGAGGCCTCAGCGCTCACCATCTTCGTGCCATCGACCAGGACGCCGCGCTCGAACTGCAGCACGGCGACGGCATCGCCCGTCTCATCCTTGGGCGGCATGATCAGAAGCTGGGCCCGGTTGGCGATGGCCTCCACCTTCACGGTCCCGGCGCGGGAGGTCTCGACCGCGGCGACGCCCTCCAGCACCAGCCATTCCTTCACGCCCGCATCGCGCAGCGAGGGATTCGACCTGGGATCGAGCCTCTCGATGTGGTCGGCGTAGATCTGCGTGTTGGCATCGATGGCGACGGGTTGGCCGCGCTCGATCGAGGCCACCACGATCTTGGAGAGGTCCTGCGTGATCATCTGCTGCATGGAGCGCAGGAAGCGGGGGATGGCGACCTGGTTCAGCCCGGCCAGGACGACCGCCAGGACCAGGCCCGAGATCAGGGCGGGCGCCAGGATGGCCCGGTGGCTGACGCCGCTGGCGTAGGCGGCGGCCACCTCGTTGTCCTGGGAGAGGCGGTGGTAGGCGAGGGTGGCGGCGAAGCCCGCCGAGAAGGGGAGGGCGTACTGCAGCATGGGGATGATGGCCAGCCCCATGAAACGCAGGGCATCGAGGGGCCCGATCTTGCCATCGGCCAGCGGCTTCACGGTGGCGGCGAAGGCGATCACGGCGACCAGCACGAAGCTGGTCAGCAGGATCAGGCGCCACAGCTCGGCGAGAGCATATTTCCAGAGGGTGATGGAAAGGCCGCGGCGGGGCATGGGCGCAATGGTAGTGGCGGCCCGGGCCTCCGACCGCCGCCGGCCCCGGCTCCGCCATGCCGCTCCCCCCGGCGCGGGCCGCGACCCGCTACGCTGTAGATGAGCTCCTCACCGGAACCGACCATGGCCTCCGTCGTCTTCTACTTTCAAGTCCACCAGCCCTTCCGCCTGCGCCGGTACTCGGTCTTCGATTCCGACCCGTTCTACTTCGAGGACAAGAAGAACGCCGAGATCTGCCGCAAGGTGGCCGACAAGTGCTACCGCCCGGCGACGACGCTGATCCTGGACCTGGTGAAGCGCCACAAGGGCAACTTCAAGGTCAGCTACGCCCTGACCGGCGTGGTGCTGGACCAGCTCCAGGCCTGGGCCCCCGATGTGATCGACCTCTTTAAGGCCCTGGTCGACACGGGGTGCTGCGAGTTCATCGGCGAGACCTACTACCACTCCCTGTCGTTCCTGTACTCGCCCCAGGAGTTCAAGGACCAGGTCGAGGCCCACACCCGCAAGATCGAGCAGCTCTTCGGCCAGACGCCCCGCGTCTTCCGCAACACCGAGCTGATCTACGCCAACCACCTTGCCGCCTTCCTGGCCGAGATGCGCCTTCCGTCCGGGGAGCCCCGCTTCCTCGGCACCATCTGCGAGGGCGTCGACCGCCACCTGGGCTTCCGCTCTCCCAACTTCGTCTACCGCCCTCCGGAGATGCCGGGCCGGGACCTCCGCTCCGTCGGCGGCCGCCCCTTCGGCCTGCTCCTCAAGAACTACCGCCTCTCCGATGACATCGCCTTCCGCTTCTCCAACCGCGGCTGGGCCGAGTGGCCCCTCTCGGCCGAGAAGTTCGCGACCTGGGTCAACCAGATCAACGGCGATGGCTACCTGTGCAACCTCTTCATGGACTACGAGACCTTCGGCGAGCACCAGTGGGCCGACACCGGCATCTTCCAGTTCCTCGAGAAGCTCCCCGAGGCGATCTTCGACATCAACCCGGGCCAGAACCACTTCAACACCGTCTCCGAGGTGCTCGAGCGGTTCGACCCCGTCGGCGCCTACGACATCCACGAGTTCATCTCCTGGGCCGACACCGAGCGCGACCTCACCGCGTGGCGCGGCAACTCGATGCAGCACAACGCGCTCGAAGAGACTTACAAGCTCGAGAAGGCGATCAAGGAGCGGCTGGCCCGGGCCGAGAAGGCCGGCGACCCTGTCCGGATCGAGCAGGCCCGGCACCTGCTCAACGACTGGCGCAAGCTGACCACCAGCGACCACTTCTACTACATGTGCACCAAGTGGTTCGCGGATGGCGATGTGCACAAGTACTTCAACCCGTACGACTCTCCGTACGACTCGTACATCAACTTCATGAACGTGCTGGACAACGTCCGCACGCGCCTCGCGGCCCAGCCCGCGCTGGCGGCGCGCTGATCGACCTCAATTGTGCTGCGGCATTGAGAACTGCTCGCAACTGCGCGGCGCAGGCGGTGTGGCGCCGCCGGGCCTTTCATCGGATTCGCGGCATCGGCGCGAAGCGGCGTATGCGCCCGCCGCGCGGGAACCCATGATGCAGTTGCCATGAATACCAGCCGAGCTCACCGGGCGGTTCTCATCCTCGTGCGAACCCTGGCCCTCGCGGGCCTCGCGGTCGCCGCGCCCGCGCGGGCGGCCGTCATCTGTGTGAAGCACGATGCCGCCGGCGCCGCTACCGGAGCGACGTGGAGCGACGCATTCCCGGACCTGCAGGCCGCGCTGGCGGTCGCCGGGCCCGGCGATGAAATCTGGGTCGCCGGCGGGACGTACACGCCGGGGTCCGATGCGGCGGCGACGTTCATCCTCCGCGCGGGCGTCGAGATGTACGGCGGGTTCGCCGGCGTCGAGTCGGCCCGTGACCAGCGCGACTGGGCCGCCAACCCGACCGTGCTTTCTGGGGATCTCAACCGGGATGATGTGGTGGGGTCGGGGCAGTTCTGGTACACGACTTGGGCCCGGACCGAGCCCAACGCCGACCACGTTGTGACGGGGACCGGGCTCGACGCCACGACGGTGCTCGACGGGTTCACGATCAGCGACGGGGCGGGCGGCAACGGCGGGGGTGTGCTGCTGACAGCCGCGAGCCCGACCTTCCGGCACTGCACTTTCCTGCACAACCTTGCGGGATTCGCGTACGGCGGCGGGATGTACTGCGACGCATCCAGCCCGGTCATCGAGGACTGCGCCTTCCTCGAGAACTACACCCACGAAGGGCAGGGCGGCGGGCTGGCCGTCATCGGCGCGAGCCAGCCGGTGATCAGCGGCTGCGTGTTCCGCTACAACCACGCGGTGGCTTCCAGTCTCGGCACGGGCCACGGCGGGGCGATCGCGATCTACGACTCGGGGGGCGCGGCGACCCAGATCACGGTCTCGCGGTGCACGTTCGAGGGCAACGTGGCCCGGAACTTCTACGCCGCCGGCGGCGGCGCCAAGTACGGCGGCGCCATCGAGAACTTCAGTTCCGTGCTGACGGTGCTCGACTGCGTCTTCCGGAGCAACACCGCGAACCAGGGCGGGGGGATCCAGACCTGGAAGAACCTGACGCTCGTCAACTGCCTGTTCACCGGCAACACCGCACCCGGGCAGGAGGTCGGCGGGGGCACCGCGGGGGGCTTCGGCGGCGCGGTGAGCTCCATCTCGTACCAGCCCAACCTCACCACGATCATCAACTGCACGATCTCCGGCAACTCGTCGGGCGAGGCGGGCGGGGTCTACAGCGGGCAGAGCCACGACACCCACATCAAGAACAGCATCGTCTGGGGGAACATGGCCACGGGTGAGGACGTGAAGCCGCTGGCGAAGCAGCTCATCGGCGCAAGCATCATCCACTACTCCTGCGCCCAGGACCTTCTGACCCCCATCCCCGGCGAGGACCCGCCCGATCCCACCAAGTACCCGGGCTCCTTCGACACCAACCCCATGCTCACCGCTCCCGCCACGGGCGACTGCTCGCTTTTGTCCGGCTCTCCCTGCATCGACGCCGGCAAGAACCCCTTCCTGCCCGCGGGCATCGCCGTCGATCTGCCGGGCCATCCCCGCACGCTCGACGACTGCCTGAAGACCGACACCGGCGTCGGGCCCGCGCCCATCGTCGACATCGGCGCATGCGAGTTCATCGCCGCGCCGCTGGTCACCTCGCCGCCGGCCTCGCTCGCGCTGGCGCCGGCATCGACGGCGATGTTCACCGTCGCCGCGCTGGGGCGTCCGACCATCGGGTACCGCTGGCGCTTCGAGGGCGCCGACCTCGTCGACGGCCCGTCCGCGGGCGGCGGGACAGTCTCCGGCGCCACCACGGCCGCGCTCACAATCACGGGCGTCGGGCCCGGCGATGCGGGCCGTTACGAGTGTGTGCTGACCAACTCGTGCGGTTCAGTGGCGTCGGCGGGGGCGTGGCTCGTCGTCACCCCGCCCGCCTGCCGGGCCGATCTCAACGGCGATGGCCAGGTCGACTTCGCCGACTATCTGGAGTTTCTGAATCTCTACGACGCCGGCGACCTGCGCGCCGACTTCAACGGCGATGGCCAGGTGGATTTCGCGGACTACCTCGAGTTCCTCAACTTCTACGACGCGGGGTGCTGACCCGGCGGCAAGGCCGGTGTTTGTGCGGAGGATCCTGCCGGGCCCGTGCCGGGGGGCGTTATACTCCCGGCACGGGGACGGCGGGAATATCGCGCCGGGTGTCGATCCGAGCGGTGAATCTCCACATGAACCCGGAACAGCCAACGAGCGGTCCATCCGCGCCAGCCCCGAAGCACCCGTCCGGGCCCGGCGCTCGGCGGAGCCTGCCCAGCCGCGTCTGGACCCTGTGCAGCGGCGCGGGCGGCCCGGCGAGCATCGCGTGCTCCCTGGGCATCCTGGCGGTGATCGTGGTCGTGGCGATATTGACCGTGCTGCACTCGCTGGGGCAGGTGACCACCCTGCGGTCGCGCGGCGAGAGTGTCGAGCACGCCTACCGCGTGCTCCTCTCCACATCCAACGTGCACGCGCTGCTCACGGATGCCGAGACGGGCCAGCGGGGTTTCCTGCTCACGGGCGACGCCGCGTACCTGGACCCCTACAAGGCGGCCATCGCGGCCATCGAGCAGGAGCTGACGCACCTGGAATCGCTGACCGCCGCCACCCCCGAGCAGACGCCGCGCCTGGCCCGGGTCCGCAGCCTGATCGGGCAGAAGCTCGAGGAGCTCGAGCACGTGATCAGCGTGCAGCGGCAGAACGGGCCGCAGGCCGCGGCCATGATCGTCCGCTCCGGGGAGGGCAAGGCCGCCATGGATGCCCTCCGCGATGAACTCACTGCCATCACGCGGGAGGAGCAGCGGCGGCTGAGCGACGGCGAGACCCGCGTCGTCCGGGCTGAGCAGGGCCTGCGATCGCTCCTGGTCACCCGGGCGGTGCTGCTCATCGCGCTGCTGGTCGCCGCGTGGTTCCTCAACCTGGCGCTGATCCGGCGCCGGGCCGAGCTGGCCCGCTCCCGCGACCTCCTGGCCACCACCCTCGCCAGCATCGGCGATGGCATCATCGTCACCGACGCCCGCGGCCGCGTGACGTTCCTCAACACCGAGGCGGAACGCCTCACGGGCTGGACGAGCCGGGAAGCCGCGGGCCGGGCCCTCCCCGATGTCTTCCGCATCGTCAACGAACAGACGCGCACTACCGTCGAGAACCCGGTGGACAAGGTGCTGCGGCTCGGCACGGTTGTGGGCCTGGCCAACCACACGATCCTCATCTCCAGGGACGGCCGTGAAACCGCCATCGACGACAGCGCCGCGCCGATCCGCGCCTCCGATGACACCCTGAAACTCTTCGGCGTCGTGCTCGTGTTCCGCGACTTCACCCAGCACAAGGCCATGGAGCACCAGCTGCTGGAGCACCAGCGGACCCTCGAGGCCCGCGTCACGGAACGCACCCGCGACCTCGAATCGGCCCACCACCGGCTGCGCATCGCGGACCGCATGGCCGCCGTCGGCACCCTCGCCTCGGGCCTGGCGCACGACATGAAGAACGTGCTCCTGCCGCTGTCGCTGCGCATGGAGTCGGCCCTGGCCAACCCCGGCCTGGCGCCGGAGGCCCGCGCCGATCTCGGTGCCGTTACCGCGCTCATCGAGCACCTCCGCGAGATGGCCCGGAACCTCTCGCTGTTCGCACGCGACCCCGAGCAGGAAGGCACCGAGGGCCGCACGGAGCTGGCCGCCTGGAGCGACCGCGTCCGCGGGTTCATCGACGTCTCGGTGATGGAGAACCCGCGTCACCCGGGCCGCAAGCTGATGATCGAGTGGCGCATCCCCGCCGATCTCCCCCCCGTCCGCGTTGCGCCGCACCGGCTCACGCAGGCCGTCCTCAACCTGGTCCATAACGCCCGCGACGCCATCCTCGCGGTCCGCCACCCCGGAACGGGCCCGGCCTGCTCACGCCCCGATGCGGGCCGCATCACGGTCACGGCCGAGCCCGAGTCCGCCGGGGCGGCCGTCGCGCTCCGCGTCAGCGATGACGGCTGCGGCATGGATGAAGCGACACTGCGCCGGGCCACCGAGCCCTTCTTCACCACCAAGGACCGCGAAAGCACGCCGGGCCTGGCGGGCAGCGGCCTGGGGCTGTCACTCGCCAGCGCCATCGCCGAGCGCTGCGGCGGACGCCTCGAGATCGAGTCCCGCATCGGCCAGGGCTCGACGGTCTCGATCATCGTGCCCATCGCCGCGCCCGAGCCGGCCGAATCACTCCCGGCCCGCCTCGCCCGCATCAACATCGAGAACAAGCAGCGCCGGGCCGTGATCGTCGGGATCCTCCGCGGGCTGCGCTACGACGTCGCCGATGGCATCCCGCCCGCCTCCGCCGAAGCCGCCGATACGCTGTGGATCACCGAGCCCGCGGCCGCCGACCCCGCCCGGGCCGCCGAGTTCCTCCGCCAGAAGCCGGGCCGGCACGTCGTCGTCCTGGGCGGAGGCGGCGACTGGCGGACCATCGGCGCCACGGTGCTCGAGCCCGGCGCGCCCGTTTCCACCCTCCGCGACGTGATCAGCGGCCTCCGTTAGCGCGGATGTGCCGGGCCCGCCCGCCTTTCGCGCGCCGCCGCACGGGCCCGGCATCTTCCTTGGGAGCCGCGTGGCCGTGCACCGCCCCGCAGGCGCAGCGCGCCCCGGCCCGGCTCCGTCGCCCGTCAAGGAATCCGCCATGAGCTGTCGCTCCGATGTCCTCCATTGCGATGCGCGCACGTACCGCCCGTTCACTGCGGTCTTCGGTGTGCCCGCCCAGGCCGACGACACGTCGGCCCTGACTTGCTGCGCCGGCCTCACGGGCGATCGGTCCGTCGATTCTTCCAACGATCCGAGTTTTCTGAGCCGCTCCGACGGCGGCTGCTGAGGCCGGAATTCCGTGTTCGGCCCGGCAATACAGCCGCCCGGGCCACGTTTGGCTCCCCGGCGGGATGGCCCGCCCCAAGCAACGCCACGACGCCGGCCGTCTCCTTCGTGGAGCGGCCGGCCTTGTTTTTGAGGAATGCGGGCGCGGAAGCGGGTCCGGATCCCCCGGGCTTCGGCGGGCCCTGTTCCAGAATGGCCGCGCGCCCGAGTGGTCCCGGGCCCGCCACCCCGCGATACTGCCGGTGCGGTGAAACCCTTCTGGGCCCTGGCCAAACGCATGCTCCGCTACCGACGCCTGCTCCTGCTGGCGGTTGCGATGGCGTTCATCTCGGCGGGCGGGCTCGGCGTCGGGCTCGTCGGCGTCGTCCCGATCCTCAAAACCATCCTCCCCGGCACCGATCCGCAGACCAGGCTCCCGCGGCCCTCCCAGGACCTCCCGCAGATCGCGGCGGAGTGGAACCAGCACCTCCAGAACTCCAAGATCGCCTCCGGGATGGGCCTGCACATCCCCGATGAATGGGTCCGCGCCCTTCCCTCCGGCCCGTTCACCGCCGTCGTCATCATGATCAGCGTCCTGGGTGTGCTCACGATGTTCGGCGGCATCGCCAACTTCCTGCACGCCTATCTCTCCCTCACCGTCGTCCAGCGCACCGTCACCAACCTCCGCCGCGAGGCCTTCCACAAGGTCCTCCGCCTGCCCCTGAAGCAGGTGGTGGCGTCCGGCCCGTCCGATGTCATCTCGCGCATCGTCAACGACACCACCACCCTGGGCGGCGGGCTCACCGCGCTGATCTCCAAGGCCCTGGCCCAGGTCACCAAGGGCGTCGCCTCCCTCGCGGCCGCCTTTCTCATCGACTGGCGCATGGCCGCGGCCTCCATCCCCGCCGCCATCCTGCTGGGCGCGCTCATCCGCAAACTCGGCACCCGGATCCGCCGGGCCTCGCGCTCCGCCCTGCAGTCGCAGGCAGGGCTCTACGGCGCCGCATCCGAGGCCCTGCAGGGCCTGCGCGTCGTCAAGGTCCACGCCACCGAGCGCTTCGAGGCGGGCCGCTTCCACCGCATCAACAAGGAAGTCATGCGGCAGCTCAACCGGGTCCGGACGGCCCGCGCCCTGGCCAGCCCGCTCATCGATGTCCTGGCCATCTTCATCGTCGGCGTCCTGGGGCTGGTCGCCGCCAAGATGATTCTGGATGGCAAGCTCGACCCGGGTCACTTCCTCCTGGTCCTCGCGGCCCTCGCCGCCGCCGGCGCCTCCTTCAAGCCGCTGTCGGGCATCTGGGCCGATGTGCAAGGCTCCGCCGGCGCCGCCGGCCGCATCCTTGAGCTCCTCAACCTCCAGCCCGAGCCGGGCCACGACAGCAAGCTCCCCAAGCTCCCCCGCCACCACCACTCCATCGAGTTCAAGGGCATTTCGTTCACCTACCCCAACGCCGCCGCCCCCTCCCTCCGCGACATCGATCTCACCGTCAGCCACGGCGAGACCGTCGCGGTCGTCGGGCCCAACGGCTCCGGGAAGACCACGCTCCTTGCCCTTGTCCCGCGCCTCTTCGACCCCCAGGTGGGCCGGGTGCTCATCGACGGACGCGACATCCGCGACTTCAACATCCGCAGCATCCGCCGCCAGATCGGTGTCGTCACCCAGGAGACCGTCCTCTTCCGCGGCACCGTCCGCTCCAACATCGCCTACGGCGCCGAGAACGCCACCGACGACCGCATCCGGGAGGCCGCGCGCAAGGCCCGGGCCGACGGCTTCGTCAGCGCCATGAAGCAGGGCTTCGAGACCACCGTCGCCGAGCAGGGCCTCAGCCTCTCCGGCGGCCAGCGCCAGCGACTCGCGATCGCCCGGGCCATCCTCCGCGATCCCGCCATCCTCATCCTCGATGAGGCCACCAGCATGATCGACGCCGACTCGGAGAACAAGATCGCCGAGGCGATCGCCGAGTTCTCGGCCGGCCGCACCTGCCTCATCGTGGCCCACCGCCTCAGCACCGTCCTCAACGCCGACCGCATCGTCGTCATGGACCAGGGGCGGATCGTCGACACGGGCACGCACACCGACCTCCTCGACCGCTGCGAGGTCTACCGCGCGCTGGCCCAGCACCAGCTCGTTCCCATGACCAGCATGACCGGCACCGCGGCCAAGTAACCCCATGCACGATCAGAACGCCGAGGGCAACGATTTCTTCAAGTGCGACTTCTGCCGCAAGTCCTGGGCCGAGGACCGCCCCATGGTCGAAGGCCACAAGGGCTCGCTCATCTGCGCCCCGTGCCTCTCCCTCGCCTTCGATGAAGTCTGGAACCGCCCGGGCGGGCAGCAGGTGCCGTTCACGTGCACGATGTGCCTCGAGCACCGCGATGACCCGTTCTGGGTCAGCCCGGCGTTCCCCGATGCGGGCATCTGCAAGCGATGCATCAAGCAGTCGGTCGTGATGCTCGAGCGCGATCCCGATGCGGGCTGGAAGCGCCCCGCGCCGGCGTGAAGGCCCGGCCCCCGGTCCCTACCGGATGCCCCCCGGCCCCACCCACCCCAGCGCCCGCAGCACCGCCCGCGCCGGGCCGATGAGCTCACGCTCACGCATGAACCCCTCAGCCTCCGCCGCCGACACCCACGCCACCTCGGTGTACTCCCACCCGTCGGGCCGGGCCCGGGCGGCCCGGAGGTCGCCCGCATCGATCCGCACGATCACATCGTAACTGCACGCGATCTCATCCCGCACCAGCCCGATGATCGAGCCTCCCGACACGGCGAGCCCGGCCTCCTCCTGCACCTCATCTGCCGCCTGCTCCACGATCGCCGCCGGGTCGATCACCTGCTGGCCCGGGTGCCAGGAGTCCAGCCCGCCCGCCGGGCCCAGCTCCCACCGGCCGCCGTACACCCGCACCGACCCGCCGCGCTTCCCCAGCAACGCATGCTCCCGCCCGGCCTCATCGCGCGCGATGAGCAGCGCCGTCACCCCGAGCATCCGCACGCCCGTCCTCACCCGCGGCTGCACCGCCAGGCGCTGGTACGTGTCGGGCCGGGTCAGCATCGACCCCTGCTCCGCATCGAACCACACCACGCTCAGCACGGGTCCGTTGTGCAGCCGCGGGTTCGCCGCGCACATCGACGCCCATTCACGCCGCACCTCCGCGCTCGCCTCGGGCGGGCCGCGGTGATCGATTCGGATCGACAACGGGCCGGGCCGGGCCGCTTCTACCAGATCGCCGGGCCCGCAGCCCCACACCTCGATGCCCGCCTCCCCCGCCTCGGGCCGGGCCGGCCACACGCTCACTTGAGCAGGTCCCCGAGCCCCGGCAGGTCCGGCAGCCCCAGCTCCCGGGCCTCCTTCGAGATCTCCTCCTGCAGCATCCGCTGGGCCTGCTCCAGCGCGCTGTTCACCGCCTCGGCGATCAGTGTCCCGGCCAGCGCCCGCGTCTTGTCATCGGCGGCCATCCCCGCCACCAGCGGCCCGCTCAGCTCGATCTCGACCACCCGCATCTGGCCGCTCACCACGGCCCGCGCAGCGCCGCCGCCCGCCTGCCCGCTCACCCGGGCCCGGGCCATCTTCTCCTTCACCCGCTCGCCGACCTCGCGCAGGCGGTCCTTGTTCTTCATCAGCCCGGCCATCGCGCCCATCGCCTTGAGATTGTCGAACATCGGTCCTCCGCAGAATTCCCCGTGCCTCCGTGCCTCAGGTCTCTTCCTTCTTCCGCGGCAGCACCCGGATCGGCGTCCGCACGCCGAACAGCTCCATCGCCTGCTTCACGAGCGGGTGCTCCGCCAGGTTCACGCTCGGCGCGGCGGCCGCGTCGGGCCCGGGCTCTTCCGGCGATTCATCGGCCCGGATCTCCACGCGGATCGGCCGCCCCCCCGCCCGCGCGAACAACTCCGTGATCGCCTCCGTGCTCGCCCGGGCCATCGCGACCAGCGGCCCGCGCCCCACGATCACCGCCGCATCGCCCTCCAGCCGTTCGATCCTGAAGTCCTCGATGATGCTGATCAGCCGCCGATTGTCCGATGCCGCACGCAGCACCCCGGCCCACAACTCCGGCGCCGGCAGCGGGCCGGCCTCAACAGGCCTGGATTCCACCAGCCGCGCGGGCGGCGCGATCGCTTCAGGTGGCGAACCCGGGGGCGGCGGCGAGGACGGCTCGCGCACCGTCCCCGTCAGCGTTTTTTTCCGGCAGCCGCCTCGCCGGGCCCGATCGCGCCCCGCCCGGAACTTGCCCCGTTCCCGCCCGACCCACCCGCCATGACCACCGCCGTCACGTCGGCGAGCTTCTCGGTCAGCGCCATCCGCACCACCAGCGCATCAAACAGCGCCCGCGGTGAAGAACTGCTCTTGCTCGACCGCTGCACGTTCTCGCACAGCGCGATCATGTGCACCAGCCCGGCCGCGTCGAACCGCCGGGCCCGCTCCGCCTCTTCCTCGCGCGACGCCCCCGACAGGTCCACGAGCTCGGTCTCCGCCCCGCAGGCGGCCATCACCATCAGGTCGCGGAAGCGCTCCATCAGCGCCTCGATCGCCTGGTCCACCGAGATCCCCCGCTTCAGCAGCTCATCGGTTTTCTCGAGCGCCGGGCCCGGCTCCCCGTCCGCCAGGGCATCGATCACCCCGCCGACCAGCTCCCGGCTCGGCAGCCCCAGCAGCTCTTCAAGCAGCCGCACCGTCAGCTTCTTCTCGCCCGAGGCCAGCAGCCGGTCCATCAGCGAGAGGGCATCGCGCATCGAGCCGTTGCCCAGCCGGGCCACCAGCGCGATCAGCTCCGGCTCGGCCTGCGATTCCTCCTGCTTCAGCACGGCCCGGAGGTGCTCGGCGATGAGCGAAGACGGGATGTTGCGGAAATCAAACCGCTGGCACCGCGACTGGATCGTCGCCGGCACCTTGTGCGCCTCGGTCGTGCACAGGATGAACTTGACGTGCTCCGGCGGCTCCTCCATCGTCTTCAGCAGCGCGTTGAACGCCGCCGTCGAGAGCATGTGAACCTCGTCGATGATGTAGATCTTGTACGGGCCTCGCATCGGCCGGTAGATCGAGTTGGCGATCAGCTCCCGGGCGTTGTCCACCGAGTTGTTGCTCGCCGCGTCGATCTCGATCACATCCAGGTCCCGCCCGGCCATGATCGCCGCATCGACCTGCGCCGACTCATCCCCGCCCTTGTCCGACTTGCCCTTCCCCTTGCCGCCCTTGGGAGAGTCCTTGGGCGCGTTGAGCGCCTTGGCGAAGATCCGGGCCATCGACGTCTTGCCCACCCCCCGCGTCCCGCAGAACAGGTACGCGTGGGCCACGCGATCAGTCTCGATCGCGTTCCGCAGCGTCTTGGCGATGGCCTCCTGCCCGACGACCTCGTCGAACGTGCTGGACCGATACCGCCGTGCCAGAACCGTATAGCTCATAGGGGGTGATTGTACGGGTCCCGCGTCGGCCGCTGAAGCCTCCTCCCTCATTCAGCCGCCGTCTCACCGTCTCATTGTCCCTGTCCCCTGTTCCTCTTCCCTACCCTCCCCCATGCCCATCCCCGACATCGCCCGTTACGAAGCCGGCGCCGCCATCCCCACCCGGGCCATCCAGGGCCTGACCCCCGAGCAGCTCAACGCCCACCCCGTGATGGGCACGTGGTCCATCCAGCAAATCATCGTCCACCTGCTCGAGAGCGACCTCGCCGCCACCCACCGCATGCGCCGCATCGCCGCCGAGGACCTCCCCCTCATCATCGCCTACGACGAGACCCGCATGGCCGACCGCCTGGCTTACGAGAAGGCCGACCTCAAGCTGGTCTGCCAGCTCTTCGAGCTCAACCGCCGATTTACCGCCCAGTGGCTCCGCACGCTCCCGCCCGAGGCCTTCGACCGCGAGGGCATCCACAACCAGGTCGGCAAGGTCTCGCTGGCCCGGATCGTGGAGATGTACATCAACCACGTCGATCACCACCTGAAGTTCATCCGCGACAAGCGGGCCATGCTGGGGTCGCCCCTCCCCTTCTGATTTGCCGGGTCCGTGGTGGAGGTCGGGTGCCGTGGTGGAGGCGTCCTCGCCTCCGCCACGCTCCAGACACGCCGCTCTTTACCCCGTTCCTTCTGTCCGCTGTCCCCTCCCCCCTGTACCCTTCCCCCATGGCCAAGCGCGCTGAAACCAAGCCCGCCACCCTCGACGCCTCCTGCCGCGTCGTGCTCCTCCACGGGCCCGATGACTTCCTCCGGGCCGAGTACACCGCCAAGCTCCGCGAGTCCCTCCTCGAGGCCCACCCCGACCTCGATACCCTCCGCTTCGAGGGCGCCGCCGCCAAGGCCGCCGATGTCCTCGATGAGTGCCGCAGCTTCGGCCTCATGCGCCAGCACAAGCTGGTGCTCGTCGACCAGGCCGACCAGCTCGTCAAGGAAGCCAACCGTCCCCTCTTCGAGAAGTACGCCGAGGCCCCCGCCGAGGATGCCACCCTCGTCCTCCGGGCCGACAAGTGGTACCCCGGCAACCTCGACAAGCTCATCGCCAAGGTCGGCGCTGTCATCAAGTGCGATGAAGTCTCCGAGGCCCAGGCGCTGAACTGGTCCATGGCCCGGGCCAAAAAGCGCCATGACGCCACCCTCGAGCCCGACGCCGCCCGGCTCCTCATCGAACGCGTCGGCGCCCAGCTGGGCCGGATCGATTCGGAACTCGCCAAGCTCGCCACCGCGGCCGGGCCCGGCGGCTCCATCACCCGTGAAGCCGTCGCCAGCGCCGTCGGCGCCACCCGCGAGGAGGAGGCCTGGGCCATCCAGCAGACGCTCCTCTCCGGCGACACGGAGGCCACCCTGAAGCAGCTCCGCGACATCATCGAGGTCTCCCGCCAGTCCGAGGCCGCCGTCTCCTGGGCCGTCATCGACCTGCTCCGCAAGCTCCACGCCGCCTCCGCGGGCCTCCGCGCGGGCCGCAAGCCCTTCGACCTCATCAAGGCCCTGAAGCTCTGGGGCCCCAGCGCCGACACCGTGATGAACGCGGCCCGGCAGGTCGACCCCGCCCGGGCCCGGCAGCTCTTCCTCGCCGCGGTCGAGGCCGACACCCGGCAGAAGACCGGGCTCTCCGACCCCTTGCGTTCCCTCGAATCCCTCGTTGTGGGGCTTGCGCCGCGCCGATCGTCAGGCACGAACCCCGCACATCGCCCTCAGCCGCGCTAAATCCAAGCCGATGAAAGGAAGCGTCCGATACCTGCCTGATCTTGGGCCGGGTTCGTACGCCGATCGGAGAGGCGTCCCGCCCTGGAGAGGCGCGGCAGGAGGCTTGCGCGGTGATGATCTCTGAAACTTCCGGGTGGCAGCGGACGCGTGTCCTCGGCGCGGCCGCGGTCATCACGGCCCTGCTGACGGCCTGCGGCTCCAAGCCGCCCGTCGCCGCCGACACCACGCCCGTCAACACGGGCCTCGACCAGCTCTCCCAGGCCCAGCTCGCCGATGCGCAGGCCCGGCAGGCCGCCCTCGCCGACCTGGCCGAGCGCTCCGCCGTCGACCTCGAGCGCATCCTCGCCAACCAGCAGCAGGCCGCGGCCGCGCCGCCGCCGCAGAACGCCGCCGTCGCGGGCCTGAGCGCCCCATCGGTTCCGCTTCCGCAGCCGCCCGCAGCCCACGACCCCGCGACGAGCCAGCCCGTTCAGCAGGCCGCTGCGCCCGCGCAGCCCTCCGGGCCCGATGCCCTCCAGGTCGCCGCGGCCGCCAACGGCATCGACCCCGCGGTCCTCGCCGCCGCCATCGCCGCGGCCCAGCAGGCCCAGCAGACCTCCGACCGCAGCCCCTCCGAGAAGATCCCCCAGCTCGCCGCCGATCTGGGCACGCTCATCCGCCAGCGGGCCGAGACGGGCCCGTCACCCCTGGCCGACTACCTCATGCTCGCCTCGCTCGAGACCGCGCAGCCCGGGCTGCTGGGCGAGGGCGGCACGCTCTCGGGCAACGTCAGCGCCCGCCTCAGCTCTCCGGAACTCCAGCTCCTGACCGCGTTCCGCACCTTCATCGCCGCCCTCGGCCCGGGCGCTGCCGGCGCGGCCGACCCGGTCGCCACTGCGGGCCGCCTGGCCGAGGCCTTCGGGCCCGTCACCGCCGTGCTGCCGCTGCGCGTCTCCGATGCCCGTCTATGCACCCGCGTCATGGGCTTCGGCGCCTTTGCGCCCTTTCCTTCAAACGTCTTCCAGGCGGGCCGGCCGCAGCCCGCCATCGTCTACGTCGAGATCGACCACTTCACCCACCGCCCGGCCAAGTCGAGCGACCCCGGCGTCTCCGATGTGCCGACCTTCAACACGCCCGAGCTCTGGGCCGTCGAGGTGTCGCAGGAGCTGAACCTCCACCAGGACTCCGACGGCTCGCTCCAGTGGCGCCAGGCGCCGCAGGTGGTGATCGAGGCCTCCCGCCGCCAGCGCCGCGATTTCTATCTCATCCAGCAGATCGAGCTGCCCCCGACGCTCACCGTCGGCAACTACTCCCTCAAGATCACCGTCCGCGACCGCATCAACGATGCCGTCGCCGAAGCCGTGATCCCCATCCAGATCGTCGCCGATGCCAATCTCGCCTCGGGCCAGAACTGAAGCGCACGATCCACCCCGTTTTCACCCCTCCCCCCATCGACTGCCGGAACGGCAGTCCGGGGTGTCCGGCTGCCCCTCCCCCGGCCCCGAGGTCCCCGCGTCCAGCCCCAGGCGGCCGCTGCCGGGCCGGATCGGGCCTCCGCGGCTCCTTGGCCCGTTTCGGCCAACAGGCACGCCGCTCGCTACCCGATACCAGATGGCGCCGCGCCGCCGGTGGAGCCGGTGGAAACGCGGTAAGACGATCTATGTGGAACGATTCCGCGTACGATCGGTCAGAGATTCGGCAGGAGGCCAGAACCGCTCATGCCTTGTGATTGAAGGAGTTACGAGCAAGAACCGCGGCCGGGCAAGGCCCGCGACCGGCCCCATCCACCCGCACAGGGGGGTGCGAACCTGGAACCCGATCACAGCCGGGCCGCGAACCGAATGGCAGAGCTGGATGGAAGTTGAGGTCTCGACAGAAAGCTCGAGAGGCCGAGAACGAGAAAGACGAATCGACCGGCGAGCCCCCGCAACGGGCTCACAGAGGGATTGAACATGTTCGAACGCTTCACCGATCGCGCCCGCAAGGTCATGGCCCTGGCCAACCAGGAGGCCCAGCGCTTCAACCACGAGTACATCGGGACCGAGCACATCCTCCTCGGCCTCGTCAAGGAAGGCTCCGGCGTCGGCGCCAACGTCCTCAAGAACCTCGATGTGGATCTCCGCAAGGTCCGCCTCGAGGTCGAGAAGCTCGTCAAGGCCGGGCCAGAGATGGTCACCATGGGCAAGCTGCCCCAGACCCCCCGGGCCAAGAAGGTCATCGAGTACGCCATCGAAGAGGCCCGCAACCTCAACCACAACTACGTGGGCACCGAGCACCTGCTCCTGGGCCTGCTGCGCGAGCACGACGGCGTCGCCGCCCAGGTCCTCATGAACCTCAGCCTGAAGCTCGAGGAGGTCCGCGAGGAGGTCCTCAACCTCCTGGGCGCGGGCAACGAGCAGTCGGAGAACGGCGGCTCGACGTCCGGCGGCGGCGAGAGCCTCGCGGGCGCCGCGTCGGGCCCGTCCGGCTCTTCCTCCTCGCAGGGCGCCAAGGGCAAGAGCAAGACGCCCGCCCTCGACTCCTTCGGCCGCGACCTGACCGAACTGGCCCGCGAGGGCCAACTCGACCCCGTCATCGGCCGCGAGACCGAGATCGAGCGCGTCGTCCAGGTCCTATGCCGCCGCACCAAGAACAACCCCGTCCTGCTGGGTGAGGCCGGCGTCGGCAAGACCGCCATCGTCGAGGGCCTGGCCCAGCGCATCATCAGCGGTGATGTCCCCGAGATCCTCCACGACCGCCGCCTGGTCGTGCTTGACCTCGCCATGATGGTCGCCGGCACCAAGTACCGCGGCCAGTTCGAGGAGCGCATCAAGGCCGTCATGAACGAGGTCCGCCGGGCCAAGAACGTGATGCTCTTCATCGACGAGCTGCACACCCTCGTCGGCGCGGGCGGCGCCGAGGGCGCCATCGACGCCTCCAACGTCCTCAAGCCGGCCCTGGCCCGGCGCTTCCAGTCGATCACCGTCGACCCACCCACCAACGAGCAGACCGTGGAGATCCTCAAGGGCCTCCGCGACCGCTACGAGTCCCACCACCGCGTCCAGATCACCGACGCCGCCATCCGCGCGGCGGTCGACCTCTCGGGCCGCTACATCACGGGCCGGGTCCAGCCCGACAAGTCCATCGACGTCATCGACGAGGCCGGCGCCCGCGTCCGCATCAAGTCCATGACCAAGCCCCCGAACCTCGCCGAGATCGAGGCCGAGATCGAGCGCCTCAGCGTCGAGAAGGACGAGGCCGTCAAGGCCGCCGACTACGAGCGGGCCGCCGAGCTCCGCGACAAGGCCGAGCAGGCCCGCAAGAAGAAGGAGGAGATGCTCAAGGAGTGGCGGGCCAAGGCCCAGGAGATCGACGGCGTCGTCGATGAGGACGTCATCGCCGAGGTCGTCTCCAAGATGACCGGCGTGCCCGTCAAGCGCCTGGCCAAGGACGAGGCCCAGCGGCTCCTCGACATCGAGAAGGAGCTGCACCGCAAGGTCGTCTCCCAGGACGAGGCCATCAAGGCCATCGCCAAGAGCATCCGCCGGGCCCGCGCGGGCCTGAAGGACCCCAAGCGCCCGATGGGCTCGTTCATCTTCATCGGCCCGACCGGCGTCGGCAAGACGCTGCTGGCCAAGGCCCTCGCCGAGTTCATGTTCGGCGATGAGGAGGCCCTCATCCACCTCGACATGAGCGAGTACATGGAGAAGCACAACGTCTCCAGGCTCGTCGGCGCGCCCCCCGGCTACGTCGGGTACGAGGAGGGCGGGCAGCTCACCGAGCGCATCCGCCGCCGCCCGTACTCGGTCGTCCTGCTCGACGAGGTCGAGAAGGCCCACCCCGATGTCTTCAACATGCTCCTGCAGATCATGGAGGAAGGCCGCCTCACCGACTCCTTCGGCCGCAACGTCGACTTCCGCAACACCATCATGATCATGACGAGCAACATCGGCGCCGACCTCATCAAGGGCGGCGGCGGGTTCGGCTTCGGCAAGCGCAGCGAGTCCTCCAACTTCGAGAACATCAAGACGGTCCTGATGAAGGAGATCGAGCGGTTCTTCCGCCCCGAGTTCATCAACCGCCTCGACGACATCATCGTCTTCCACCCCCTCACCCGCGAGGACCTGGTCTCCATCATCGACTACGAGGTCGGCAAGGTCGCCAAGCGCCTCACCGCGCAGGGCATCACCCTCACCATCGACCAGGCCGCCAAGGACTTCCTCATCGAGCGCGGCTACAACCCCGACTACGGCGCCCGGCCCTTGCGCCGGGCCATCGGCCAGTACGTCGAGGACCCCCTCTCCGAGATGCTCCTGGGCGGCGAGTTCCACGAAGGCCAGAAGCTGACCGTGACCCGCCGCAAGGACGCCGAGGGCAAGGACCTGGACCACCTCTACTTCCACACCGAGGGCAAGGCGCCCGCCGAGGGCACACCCCCGGTCAGCGCCGAGGCCCAGTCCACCTGATCCGGTGAGCGCCGCTTCGCGGCGGCACCAAACCCCCTAACTTCTCATCGAGGGCGGCCGAATTGGCCGCCCTCGACTTTTCTCCGGGGTCTTCCCTGAATGGCGACAACTTGCTCCGGAATAGCGTGAAGGGTCCTCCTTGCGCCGGCGCGAAGAATTGGCTTCGAATTGCGTGCAGGGCATCTTGCGACCGTACGGGGCTCGCTGTTACATTGGACCTCGCATCGGCCGCGGTGGGTAGATCGCGGCGGGTGTGCCGAGGACTCGCGGGGGTTGGTCGTCGGGGGCTTCCGGTGGTTCCGAACCGGGATTTCCCATGAACAGACGGCCATGCCGCGCGTGACCCCGGCGGGAGAGCGTGGGGGATCGCCAAGACGGAGACCGTCCCCTATCCCGAGTGTGGCCCGGTCGTCGATTCCGATGCACGGGCCGGTATGAACTTGGCGTCGCGGGCCCGTTCGGGCGCCGCGTCGCAGGGTGCGTGGCTCCCATCGCTGCGCACTTCAGACTCCTGGGAGGTGCAAGACATGAAGGCTTCGAAGATTCTCCTCGCGGTCGGCCTGGCCGTCGTTGCCACGGGCACGGCGAGCGCGACGGTCCGCGAGACGTTCACCCTGGCCGGGCTGCCGTCCGAGGGCACATCCGCGACGGGCCCGCTGGCCGGATCGGGCATGTTCACCGCGGTCGGCGGCTACAGCCTGGGCCGCATCGACGTGACGGGCACGCTGACCTCCACGGGCATCGGTTCGTGGGGCAGCGAGTCGCGCATCCGCGTCCAGAGCCCCCTGGGCGGGTTCCTCGATGTGCAGCCGTTCCCCTCGGTGGGCACGACGTACACATCCCTCGCGTTCAGCGGTTCGATCTACGTTGCCGCGGGCGCCGACCCCATCGGCGGCTGGACGGTCCGGACGTTCGAGTCGTTCGATGACTCGGGCGGCGTCGATGCCAACTGGGACAGCCTCGAGTTCCGCTTCACCGATGAGCCCCCGGCGGCCCCTGGCGCGCTCGACCTGGGCACCCTGTCCTCGGGCCTGACCACGGCCGCGGGCACCCTCAGCTCGACCAACCGCGTCCAGTGGTACAAGTTCACCACCGCGGGCGATGCCTCGGCCGGGCTGGGCACGTTCCTCGATGTTGACACCGAGGGCACCGCTCTGACCCCCAGCAACGACACCGAGATCGGCCTGTTCGACTCCTTCGGCACGCTGGTCGGCACCGATGACGATGACGGCAGCGGCCTGCTGAGCCAGCTGACCTTCGGCGCCGGCACCCGCCCGGCCGTCGGCACGGGCATGGCCTACAACGGTCGTGACGGCACCCTCGCCGCCGGCACCTACTACCTGGCCGTCGCCAGCTTCAACAGCACCTTCGCCGCCGGCTTCACCGTGACCCCCGGCACCGCCAACACGGGCCCGTTCGCCGTCAACATCAACACCACCGCCGTCCCCGCCCCGGGCACCCTCGCCCTGGTCATGGTCGGTGGCCTGGTCTCCCGTCGCCGCCGGGCCTGAGCGGGAAGGGTTTTCGGCACTCAATGATCAAGGCCCGTCCCCACGCCGGGGGCGGGCCTTTTCAAATGGCAAATTTCCAAATGGCAAATGGCAAATGAAGGCGGGTCGGCGCGGGGGAAGGAGCCGGCCCGCGCGAGCGGTCGGAAGTGAAACGGAGCGGTAGGATCTGATCATGCGCCCCCGTCGCCGAACCCGCAAGCTGGTGAAGTGGGGCGGGGCCGTTCTTCTGCTACTGACCGCCGCGGCCTGGATCGTCAGCATGTTCGGCGGGCTGTACATCAGCACGTATCCGAGGAAGAAGGTCGGGTGGTCGTTGGGCATCAGCGCGGCACGGGGCGCCATAGCCGTGAGCTTGGTCCGGGCCGTGCCCCGCCCGACCGAGATCATCTGGGATCCTTTTCAGGTCGGCTTCTACAGCATCTGGAAGGTCGATTGGCGCGTGGACGTCAACTTGAAGTACGCGCGCGTGCCCTTGTGGATGCCGGGGCTCTTCTTCGCGGCGGCCTCTGGGATCGCGTGGCGACTGGATATTCGCGATCACCGCCGTGGGCACCATTGCCCGTCCTGCTCGTACGACCGCTCCGGTCTCGCACCCGCCGCCCCCTGCCCCGAGTGCGGCAAGTCCCCGGCGTAAGCCCCGACCGCTCGCGCGGGCACTCGTTCTGCCGCCAGGTCGTGTTTGATGGATCGATTCCGGGGGTGGCACGGTTCGCCGAACCGTGCATTTCCGTCTGTGTTCCTTCGCCCGGCTCGGAGAGCCGGGCCACCTAAAGGCATCCGTCAAACAGAACCGAGTCCCCATTCGCCACTCACCATTCGCTATTCGCCCTCACCGCCTTCCTTTGCTGCTTTGCGATTTGGCTACCATCCCCCCGTGCCCGTCTTCCTCCGCTGGCTCCTGAGGCTCGGCCCGCTCAACCCGATATCCGTGCGCCTCGTGCAGAACGGCTCCCGGCGCACCCGCCACCTCTACATCCGCTCGGCCTACCTCGGCGTCCTGATCATCGTCCTGCTCTGGACGCTCCTGCTCAAGACCCAGACCGGGCTCTCCTACCGCACCCTCGCCGAGGCCGGCGCCACCACCTTCACCTGGATCGCCTACCTCCAGATCGGCCTCATCTGCGTCCTCGCCCCCGTCTTCATGGCGGGCGCCATCGCCCAGGAGGCCAACCCCCACACCTGGGAGGTCCTGCTCACCACACCCCTCGGCGCGCTGCAGATCGTCCTGGGCAACCTGCTGGGCCGGCTCTTCTTCATTCTCGCCCTCCTCGCCGCCGGGCTGCCCCTCTTCGCCCTCACCCAGTACTTCGGCGGTGTGCCGGGCCGCTCCATCCTCATGAGCTACCTCGTCGCCGGCTGCGCCGCCCTGCTCGTCGGCAGCATCGCTATCGCCCTCTCCGTCAGCCGCCTGGCGGGCCGCCGGGCCGTGTTCGCCTTCTACGTCGCGGTGGTGAGCTACCTCGCCGCGACCGCCGCCCTGGATTTCTGGTTCCGCAGCCTCGGCAAGGGCGCGGGCCCGGCCGGGCAGGGGGTGACCTGGTTCACCGCGATCAACCCGTTCCTGGCCCTGCACACCCTGCTCAACCCTTCCAGCTACGAGCGGGCCGGCATCGGGACTCAGAGCGGGCTGCGGGCCCTGTTCCTCGAGCACCCGGTCGGCACGTGGTGCTGGGGCACGGTCATCATGAGCCTGCTCCTGGTGGGGGCCTCCGCCGTGACGGCGCGGATGGGCGGGCTGGCCGCGATGATGGGCCAGGAGGGCGGCGTGCCGTGGTACCGGCGGATGCTGGGCCTGGGCGCTGCGGGGGCTGAGCACCGCCCGCCGAGGGCGGTGTGGAGCAACCCCATCGCGTGGCGCGAAGCCGCGGCCCGCAACGCGACGCTGGGCAAGATGCTGGCCCGGTGGTCGTTCGTCGGCGCGGGCGGGCTGTTCGGGCTGGGGCTGATCATCTGGTATCACAGGGGCGGCATCACCACGCCGGAGTTCCAGTTCACGGTGCTGGCGACGGTGTGGGCCGAGCTGGCCGTCACGACGCTGGTCGCCATCAACATGGCCGCGACCGCCGTCAGCCGCGAGCGCGAGGATGGGACGCTGGACCTGCTGCTGACCACCCCGATCACACCCGGGCTGTACCTCTACGGCAAGCTGCGCGGGCTGATCGCCTACCTCCTGCCGATGCTGGCCGTGCCGCTGGGCACGCTCGCCGCCGCCGGGCTGTACGTGCTTTCGGATGGGCTGAGCCGCGAGGGCGGGGTGATGATCCCCGTGAAGGTGTCCGGGCCCGGCGGGATCGTGACGATCAACACGCCCGCGGTGCTGCCCGAGGCGGCGATCATCGCGCCGCTGGTGCTCATCCCGTTCATCGCGTTCTGCGTGATGACGGGCCTGCAGTGGTCGCTCAAGAGCAAGGGCACGATCGGCGCGGTGGTCTCGACCGTGGGCGTCGTGGGGGTGATCTCGGCGGTAATCGGGCTGTGCGGCTGGAACGCGGGGGTGGGCCTCGGGCTGGTCGGCGCGGTGCTGGCGGCGCTCTCCCCGGCCTCGCTGATCTACTCGCTGCTCTACCCCGCCTCGGGGCTGGCGGCGACGGCGACCAGCTCGGGCGGATTGGAGACGGCCCGGGCCGCGCTGGCGATCGGCTCGGTGCTGGCCGCGGTGGTGTACACGGCCGTGGTGTACGGCATGCACAAGATGATGGTGGACAAGTTCGACCGCACCGTGCGGGAGCTGGCGGGGACGGCGTGAATCTGATTCAGGCGGCCCGGATGGATGAGCCGAGGACGCCGATGCGGTAGGCCTGGCCCTGTCGTTCGCAGCGGGCGATGAGCCCGACGAAGCGCGGGCGGCCGGGCCCGGCGGTGTTGAGGGCGACACCCATGCCCGGCTCGACGGCGAGCGGGCAGA
The DNA here is from genome assembly GCA_020849615.1 of Phycisphaerales bacterium. GTDB lineage: Bacteria > Planctomycetota > Phycisphaerae > Phycisphaerales > UBA1924 > JADLFW01. The sequence continues at coordinate 135,311 of JADLFW010000005.1, read as the reverse complement.
GGAATCCCAACCCGGAGTCGCTGGAGTCGAGGAGTTCGACGCGGGCGATCAGGTGGCGGCCATCGGCGTCCGAAAAGATCGCCATCGGTTCGCCCTGGGCGGGGCGCCGTGTTCCGCGGCGGCGATCAAAGCGGTAGGAGGAGGCCGGGCCCGAGGGGGCGGCGGCCGTCTCATCCGAGACGGGAACGCACAGTTTCAGCATGTCGGCTCTTCCGTGAGCGTGACCACCAGCGACGCGGGCCCACCATGACCCGCATCCCACCGCAGGGCATGATCGGAGTTCGCGGTTGCCAACTTGAAGGGGCGGGAGGTGGCGGTCCGGAGGGCCGCCGCTTTGGGGGAAGGCTCCCCGGCTCGAAGCCGGCGCCGCTGAAAGCCTTTACTTGGCGGCCGGGGTCCAGGAATCGCCGGCGCCCGGGAGCGTGCGCATCCGGCCCGCCAGCAGGAACGCCAGCTCGAGCGATTGCTGGTAGTTCAGGCGGGGGTCGCAGAGGGAGGCGTAGTTGAGGGCCAGGCCCTCCTCGGTCACGCCCGCCGCGCCGCCGATGCATTCGGTGACATCCTCGCCCGTCAACTCGATGTGGACCCCGCCGAGGCGCGAGCCCAGGGCGGTGTGCGCATCAAAGGTGTCCTGGAGGTCCTTCAGGATGGCATCGAAGGAGCGGGTCTTGATGCCCGAGGCTGTCGTGATGCCGTTGCCGTGCATGGGGTCGCAGACCCACAGCACCCGCTGTCCCGAAGCTCGGACTGCATCAACCAGCGGGGGCAGGGCCCGCGTCGCGTGGTCCGCGCCCAGGCGGGTGATCAGGACGAGCTTGCCCGCTTCGTTGCCGGGGTTGAGCCGCCGGGCCAGCTCGACCACCTCATCGGGGGCCGCCTTGGGCCCGACTTTGACGCCGACGGGGTTGCGGATGCCGCGGAAGAACTCGACGTGGGCGCCATCGAGGGCGCGGGTGCGCTCGCCGATCCAGGGCAGGTGCGTGGTGAGGTCGTAGTACCCCTCGCGGCGGGGGACCCGGCGGGTCTGGGCGGCCTCGTAGTAGAGGCTGAGGCCCTCGTGGCTGGTGAAGAACTCGACGCGGGTGAGGTCCTCGACGGAGCGTTCACCCAGGGCCTCCATGAAGCGCAGCCCATCGGAGAGCGTGCGGGTCATGTGCTCGTACTCTCCCCGCCGCTGGGCCGAGAGCGAGGCGTGGGAGAAGAAGCTGAGGTTCCAGTACTCGGGGTGGTGCAGGTCGGCGAAGCCACCCTCGACCAGGGCCCGGATGAAGTTCAGGGTCATCGCCGCGTGCTTGTAGGCCCGGACCATGAGGGAGGGGTCGGGGCGCCGGGCCTGGGCGGTGAAGGCGGCGGAGTTGAAGAGGTCGCCGAAGTAGCTGGGGAGGGTGATGGGCTTGCCGTCGATGGTGCGGGTCTCGGTGGGGCTGGAGCGGGGTTTGGCGTACTGGCCCGCGAAGCGGCCGACGCGGATGACGGGCCTGCGGCCGCCGTGGACGAGGACCAGCGACATCTGGAGGAGGATCTTGAGCTTGTTGGTGATGATCTCGGCCCGGCAGTCATCGAGGGTCTCGGCGCAGTCGCCGCCCTGAAGGAGGAAGCGTTTTCCATCCTGGGCATCGGCGATGAGGCCGCGGAGGCGTTCGATCTCCCAGCTGGTGACGAGGGGGGGGAGTTCGCCGAGGCGGTTGACAGCGCTTTCAAGGGCCGCCTGATCGGGGTAGTCGACGGCGTGGGCAACGCGGCGGGAGCGCCAGGAGTCGGGTGACCAGGGTGGGGAGATGGAGTTGGTGGCGGGCATGGGGCGGGGCTCGGGAGTCGGGGGAAAGCGTAGGGATGTCCGTAGGCATCGGTGGTTTGTGGCCGGGTTTGGAGCGGTTTGCCGGGTGCGGGGGCGGAAATTGCGGGGCGGGACTGAAGCCGGGGTGTGGATGGGTCGATGGCGAGAGTCTCCCGGGGTTATCAAGAACCGGCCGATGGATCGGCGGGTTGGCCCGGGCGCCCCCGGCGGGACGGATCCCGGCTCGGGAGCACATCCCAGGCCCGGGCATCCATGGATGGAACCGGCCCGACACAGGAGTTTCGCAGATGCCGACGACCCGACGCACGAGCAAACGCCGCACGGCGAAGCGCACAGCGCGCAAGACGACGGCCCGGAAGGCGACGACCAAGCGGACCGTCCGCCGCCGCCGTCAGAAGCTGACGACCAAGGCCCGGCGGACGACCAAGACCGTGGCCCGCAAGACGGCCAAGCGCACGGCTCGGAAGACGACCAAGGCGTTCAAGAAGAGCGGCCGCAAGACCACGGCCCGGAAGTCGACGACGAAGCGCAGCAAGCGCATCACGCCGGCGACCTGGTTCGGCTGGGGCTGGGAGACGACGACGACCAAGAGCCGGACCCGCCGCGCAGCCTGAGATCGGCTCCGGGGACAAGCAGGATCAAGGACGGGCCCGGCGGAGCCGGGCCTGTTGTCGTTTTGGTAGTGAAGGAGTGACGGAGAAGACCTCCGCGCGCCCGGTGCCGTGGGGGCTGCTCATCGCGTCCCGCGTGGCGGCGCCGGGCCCGGACGGCCCGTCACCATCGCCGCACCTAGAAATACAATGTGGGGAGAACACAACGGAGGTCTGCATGTCCTACTACGTGTACGTTGATGGAGAGAGTCTGTTCGTCCGTACCGAGAAAGCTTGGCAGGGCTTGCACGGCTCAGGCGCTGGCCTAGATACCATGGCTGCTGGCACAGATTTGCCCCCCAAATACAAACATGCCCATCAAACGGATCCATCTCGGCTGTTCCTGCATCAAGATGGCAAGTTCTTCTGGGATACAGCATTCCTTGGGCTGTTCTATTCTCATTCGCATGCTCAATACAATCTGATCGACCGCGCCGTGTACTTCACATCATTCAGTGGTTCGTCGGACGATTTATACGCGCTTAACAAATACATCCGATCGGCAGGGTTTGAGCCGCACGTTGTTCATGAGCCGCGCACCCTCGCTGATCGTCGCAAGCACACCGCTCGTGAAAGTGGTCTAATCGAGAAGGCCAAGGGCGTGGATGTCGCACTGGCGGTGCGAATGCTCGAAGACGCGCATCGCGGCAACTTTGATACCTGCTTCTTGTTCACGAGTGATGTCGACTTTCTCCCCGCAGTGGAGGCGGTCCGAAGGCTAGGCCGTAAGGTGAACGTCATTGGATACGCGAAGGGATTGTCGACCTCGAAGCCATCGCCCTTGGAGCATGTGCCTGATCGCTTCTTTGACTTGAGCGAGCACATCGCGTCCGAACATTATCGCTATCAGCCACGTAGCTCGTCCGCCCCTGAGTCGGGCGCATAGAGGTGGTGGCATGCAACGCTGGCTGCAATGGGAATGAATCTCCGACCCCGTCGGGGTCGAGGTCGTGGTCGCCTTTGCGGGGGCGGCGTCCGCCGCACGCCTTCGGCGCGAAGTGGGACCCGGCGATTTCGCTGCGAAGCGCAGCTCATCGCCGGCGTGGGGGACGGCGCTCGATTCTCCGCCCGCCTCCGCGTTCTTCTCGCTCTCCGCGACCTCCGCGTTCTCTTCTCTCACTCCACCGGCTCGGCATCGGGCCGGGGCGCACGGGCCGGGCTTGGCGTATCGGCATCCGCGCGGGCGGGTTCATCCGCGCCGTTGATGTGCTCGATCCACGCTTCGTGGTGCACCCGCCAGAAGTGGTCGAAGGATTCGCGGATCGAGAGGCCCTGGGCCCATTGGTGGGCCGCTGCCGACATTTCGGCCCGGCGCGGGGCATCGGTCGCGAGGTGGATGATCCGGTCGGCCCAATCCTGGGTGCGGTCGGGCCGGAGCACGAAGCCCGTGACATGGTCGCGGACGACTTCCTTCGGCCCGCCGCGATCGCTGACGATGACGGGGAGCGCGGAGGCCTGGGCCTCGATGACGACCTGGCCCAGCGTGTCGGTGATGGAGGGGAAGATGAAGGCATCGGCGGAGGCGTAGAGGGTCGAGAGCTCTTCGCCGTGGCGGAAGCCCAGGAACCGGGCCGGAGTATTCGCGAGGTCCTTCTGCATCTGCCCGCGGTACGGGCCATCGCCGATCAGGATGAGCTCTGCGGGCTGGCCCAGCTCCGCGAGCCGGGGCGCGGCGAGGCGCCAGGCAGCGCTGAGCAGGGGCATGTTCTTCTCGATGCTGACTCGGCCGCAGTAGAGGAAGCGGATGGGAGTGCCCGAGCCGGGCGCGGCTCGGAGAGCCGCGGTACCCAGGCGGTCCCAGATCGATTCATCGCGGAAGCGCGGGTGGAAGGCGTCGGTGTCGATGCCGGGCCGGAGCGGGATGAGCCGGTGGCCCGGCATGCCGAGTTTTGTGAGGGATTCGGCGTAGTCGCGGGAGCGGGTGAAGATGTTGCGGAAGGGGGAGTAGAAGGCGCGCATGAATCGGGAGCAGGCCCAGGTCATGCTGGGGTCTTCGAAGAGGTGGTCGATGTAGGCGGGGAAGTCGGTGTGGTAGACGCCCAGCATGGGGGCGCGGAGCATTTTGGCGGCGAGGAAGCCGATGCAGCCGACCGGGCCCGGCGTGGAGATGTGGATGACATCGGGCTGGTGGCGGTCGGCGTGGCGGAGCATGCGGACGATCGGGGGCAGGGCGATCTCGAGCTGCTCGTACCGGGGCATGGCGGTCGCGAAGACCGGGGGGAAGTTGGTGATGTTGTCGGCGGGGGGGACATCGAAGCGGGTGCTGGTGACGACGCGGAAGTCGTGGCCCGCAGCGCGGGCCTGGTCGGCGATGTTGCGGATGAAGCGGGAGACGCCGTTGACATCACCGAGGGTGTCGGTGAAGAGCATGATGCGCATCGGGCGCTCCGGCGAGGTTTCGTGGGCGAGACGGTCGACGAAGCGGCGTTCGCGGTTCTGGTGGAAGAGGCTGTAGAGGTAGGGGAGCTGCGCGGATTCGAGGAGGGCGTAGGAGGCGAGGTGGTCGAGCAGCCCGGCCCGGTCGCGGCGCGACCAGGCCCGGGCCGCGGAGGAGCCCATGGCGCGGTGGAGCGCGGCGTGGAGGTCGGCGACGAAGTCGGCCATGCGTTCGTGCTCGCCGAGGGCGACGCCGTCGAGTCCGCTGGAGGGATTGAGCCGTGCGCCGAGGTCGGGGTACTTTTCGAGGACGGGCGCGAAGGCTGTCTTCAGGGCATCGAGCAGCGGCCCGGTACGTTTCCGGCGGCGGGAGAACGTTCGGCGGAGGGCATCGGCGGCGAGGCGGAGCTTGGAGGGGCGTGGGGCGGCGATGCCGGCGAACTTCAGGAACCGGGCCGCGATGAGCTGGCCGACGGGGCCCGGCTTGTGGGCGAGGCGGCCCGTGTAGTAGTGGGCGGCGACGGTGGTGAGCTGGTGGGCGAGGAGGGTGGAGTGGCCCGCCGTGCCGCCGGGGGTGGAGCGGCCCGCCATGACGCGGCGGAAGAACTCGCGGGGGTCGATGGACTCGCCGGGCCCGGCTTCGACGGTGGTCCAGGCCCGGCCGATGTTGAGGAGGGCGTGGTCATCGGAGCCGCCGGTGCGGGCCTTTTCCCAGATGCGAGGCCAGTGGGGTTCGAGGTTGTGTTCCTGGACGAGGCGGTGGATGCGGCCCGGCGTGAGGTGGGTGAGATAGGACTCGAGGGCGGAGCGGTGGGTGCCTGAGTGGGCGCCGTTGAGGGTTTCGAAGCCTTTGAAGAGGAGGGCGCAGCGGTCGAGGTGCCAGCGGGTGAGGCGGCGGTTCTGCTGGTAGAGGGGGTGGGCGAGGGCGTGGGGGAGGTTGTGCTCGCGGAGCCAGGCGGCGAAGGTGTAGACATCGGCGCGGAGGTTGAGGGCGCCGATCTGTTCGTGGAGTTCGGGGGTGAGCATCCAGACCAGCACGTGCAGCCTGCAGCGGTCTTCGGGGAAGTGAACGGTGACTTCCTCGCCGATGATGACATTCTGGAAGCCGCGCTGGGCGAGGGAGAGAGCGCCGGCGATGGTGTCGTGGTCGGTGAGTGTGAAGAAGTCCATACCGCGAGAGCGGGCGAGGGTGTAGACCTGCTCGGGCGGGGAGTAGGACTCGGGGGCGCCGATGAGCCCGAGGGCGGCGATGACGGGGCCGCTGGAGGCCGATGAGTGGCAGTGGGCATCGAGGCGCGGCCCGCGCGGGGGAGAATCGGAGGGGGGCGCGGTGGGGGTGGCGGGCCTCATGCAAAGGCCCGGGCCGGGGTCGCCCGGCGCGGGGCCGCGGAACGTTAGACCCAAGATCGGCCCGGCTTGAGTGAATGCAGCAGCGGAGGGCTGCGGGCCCGGCGGTATTCACTCCGCCGTGGCGCGGGCTTGGCGCGGCCTGAGCGCGGCGCGGGCGGGCGGGCGGGCGGGATTCCGAACCGACGCCGAACCGGGAATCGGGGTGAAAGCCGCTGGCCCGTGCGCGGGCCCGGCGGCCTCTACTGAGCGGTCGGGCCTGGGCGCTCCCGTCGAGGAGTCGATGGGGACAGGCCCGGCGCACACAGGAGCCGGAACATGGCGCTGCTGCCGCTGGTCGAGCCGTCCGCCGCGACGGGCCGGGTGAAGGAGATCTTCGAGGGGCCGCTGAAGGGCAAGGGGTTCAACATCTTCAAGTCGATGGCCAATGCGCCCGCGGCGATGGAGGCGTACCTGGGGCTGGCGGTGGCGGTGGGGCACGGGACGCTGACGCCGGTCGAGCGGGAACTGATCCAGCTGGCGATCGGCGAGGCGAACCACTGCGAGTACTGTGCGGCGGCGCACACGGCGGTGTCGCGCGGGCTGGGGATGAGCGATGCGGTGATCCTGGAGGCCCGGCGCGGGAAGATGAGCGACCCGAAGCAGGGGGCGCTGGTGCGGTTTGCGCTGGCGCTGCACGAGCGGAAGGGATACGTGACGGAGTCGGATGTGGCGGCGTTCACGGCGGGGGGCTACCGCAAGGAGCAGATCCCCGAGGTGATCGCGGTGTACGCGCTGGCGGTGTACACGAACTACTTCAACCACGCGAACCAGACGGCGGTGGATTTCCCGGCGGCGCCCCGGGTGTGAGCGGGCGGGCGGGGCTCTACACTTGGGCCCATGGCCAAGCGGCACCTGGCGGTCTTCCCCGGTTCGTTCGACCCGATCACGTTCGGGCACCTGGATGTGATCGCGCGCGGGCGGCGGCTCTTTGATGAGCTGGTGGTCGCGGTGGGTCGCAACCCGGGGAAGGACCCGCTCTTCAGCGTGGAGGAGCGGGTGGAGATGGCCGAGACGCTGGTGAGGGAGCTGGTGAAGCAGCGGCCCGGCGATGCGCCGGTGAGCGTGCGGGCCTTCGGCGGGCTGACGGTGGATTTCGCCAAGTCGATCGGGGCGGCGGCGCTGCTGCGCGGGGTGCGGAACCTGTCGGACCTGCAGTACGAGGTGCAGCAGGCGGTGACCAACCGGGAGGTGGCGGACCTGGAGACGGCGTTCGTGGTGGCGGGGCAGAGCTTCGCCTACACATCATCGAGCCTGATCCGGCAGATCACGGCGATGGGCAACGACCTGTCGGCGCTGAACTCGATGGTGCCGCCGCTGGTGGCCGAGAAGTTGCGAGAGAAGAAGGCCCAGGGGCACCCGGTGCTGCTGCGGCTGACGGCCGACCCGGTGGTGGAGGGGTAGACAGGGCCGATAAAGCGCGGCCCGCGGCCCGCCCGGCGGGCGCCGGGATTCGTTCCGGGAATAGCTCTTGGAGCCGCGGCGGCGCCGGCGCACAATGCGGGCCGGTCGCGCTCCGCCTGCAGCCTTCGCGACCGGGGGAGGGCAAGATGCCGGGCCGTATTCGTTCCGCCGCTGGTGTGCTGTTGACCTGCGCCGCTGCGCTGCCCGCCGCGGGCCAGACCTACGACCTTCGCTCGGACTGGAGCGACAGCATCAACCCCAACGGGCGCTGGTCGTACCGCGAGGCCGCCAACCCGCTGCCGAAGGTGGCTTCCTGGGCGCCGGGCGGCTGGACCACGCCTCAGCCGGCGTGGGCGTCGGGCCAGGTGCCCGCGATCCCCCACATCCCCGCGTTCCTGCGGAGCAACGGGACTGAGACATTCGCGCACGACTGGATCACGGGCGATGTCATGTTCCACACGACGGATTCCGGGAGCGGCCCGGGCCTGGGGACCGCGAACATCGCCTGGACCAGCCCGGTCGACGGCGTCATCACCATCAGCGGCGCCGTGTGGATCGGTCGCGACATCGGACGCACGCAGCAGTGGGTGTTGAGGCACAACGCCGCGGCGCTGGCGCAGGGCATCATCGCGTCGGGCGATGTGTACAGCCGGGCCAACCCGTTCACGTTCGCCGCGGGCGCCGCGGTCCCGGCGGCGCTCATCGACCGCGCGGTGTCCAGGGGGGATGAGATCCGGCTGGAGGGAAGCCCGGTCGCTTCGCCCGGCGATTTCATCGCGGCGGATTTCACGGTGCTGGTGTGCATCGGGCTCACCGAGCAGCCGCAGTCGCTGGGGACGTGCCCGTCGGGCGTCATCGAGCTGCGGGCGCAGGGCGCGGGCCCGGGGATGATCGCGCACCGGTGGAAGCGGGAGACCATGCCCGGCGTGTTCGTGAACATCGTGGATGGCCCGACCGGGACGGGGTCGGTGATCTCGGGCGCGATGACGGGGATGCTCCGGATCGAGCCGGGCCCGGGCGGGGCGCTCTCGGATGCGGATGATGGGAACTACGCGTGCGAGGTGACCAGCGCGTGCGCGAGCCTGATGAGCGCGGTCGCGGCGGTGAACGTGACGTGCGCGGCGGATCTGAACTGCGATGGTCTGGTTGATTTCAGCGACTACCTGGCGTTCCTGAACCTGTATGATGCGCAGGACCCCGAGGTCGACTTCAACCAGGATGGGCTGGTCGATTTCAGCGACTACCTGGAGTTCCTGAACCTGTACGATTCGGGGTGCTGAGGGGGCCGGGCCCGCGCGTTCCTAGGATGCGGCGATGGACCTCCGCATCATCAGCATCGGCACGCTGGCCGCGCACCCGCTCTGGGGAGAGCGCGGGCAGGCCCGCACGGGCCACGCGACGACCACCCTCATCCGCTCGGGCGACAAGGCGATCCTCGTTGATCCCGGCCTGCCGGAGGCGGCGCTGACGGCCCGGCTGGGTGAACGGGCCAACCTGAAGCCGTCGGACATCACGCACGTGTTCATCACGAGCTTCCGCCCGGACACGCGGCGCGGGCTGATGGCCTTCGATGATGCGACGTGGTGGGTGGGGGAGGCCGAGCGCGAGGCGGTGGGGGGGATGCTGGCCACGCGGCTGAAGCAGATCGCCGAGACGGGCGATGAGCACGACTCGGAGCTGATCCGCGTGCTGGAGCAGGATGTCGCGATCCTGCGGCGCTGCGAGGTGGCGCCCGACAAGCTCGCGGAGGGCGTTGACCTGTTCCCGCTCCCGGGTGTGACGCCGGGGCTGTGCGGGCTGATCGCGGCGCACCCGCGGCACACGACGGTCATCTGCGGCGATGCGATCCCGACCATCGAGCACCTCGAGCAGGGCAAGGTGCTGCCCAGCGCGGTGGATGTGCAGCAGGCGCAGGAGAGTTTCCGCGAGGCGGTGGAGATCGGGGACTACCTCGTGCTGGGGCGGGACAACTTCGTGGTGAACCCGCTGCGGAAGGGGATGTAGGAAGTAGTGACGGAGTGACGGAGTGATTTGTCCGCTGTGTGAGAAGTCGGCGGTGGGGGCGTCCGATCCGAACTGGATTGCGGATGGGGAGCTGGCCCGGGTGTTCCTCGGCGACAACCAGGGCTGCGCGGGGTGGTGCGTGCTGGTGCTGAAGCGGCACGTGCTGCACCTGGATGACCTGGCGATCGAGGAGCAGGCCGCGCTCTTTGCGGAAGTGGCGAGAGCGGCCCGGGCCATCCGCGCGGTGTTCCCCACCTCCGGCGCGGGGGGCGGGCGACCGCGGATCAACTACGAGTGCCTGGGCAACCAGGTCGGGCACATCCACTGGCATGTGATTCCCCGGCACGCCGATGACCCCGATCCGCGGAACGCGGTGTGGGGCTGGCCCGCGGAGAAGCTGAAGGGCGCGATGGATGGGCCCGCGCGGGCGGAACTCATCGCCCGCCTGAGAAAGGCGCTCGACGCAACCTGAGAAACCTGGGAGGAACACCGTGAGCACACGCGACGCATCGGTGCACTGCTGGGAAGAGCTGGCGAGCGATTCGCCGATGGCGCTGCTGGAGCGCAGGCGCATCATCGGCGAGAAGGCGATGCTCTCGCGGGTGCTGCTCAAGAAGGGCTGCGATGTGCCCACGCACAGCCACGAGAACGAGCAGTTCGCGTGCATCCTCTCGGGGCGTCTGCGCTTCGGCATCGGGGCGGAGGGCTCACCCCAGCGCCGCGAGGTGGTCGTCAGCGCGGGCGAGGTGCTGCACCTGCCGTCGAACGTGCCGCACTCGGCCTACGCGGAGGAGGAGACGCTGGTGCTCGACATCTTCAGCCCGCCCAGCGCGGCGACGGGGATTGACCGGGGGGACAAGAACAGGTAGCCCGACCGTCAGAGAGGGCGTCTGCACATCGCGCGAGCACACGAAGCCCTCGCTCACGCTCGGGCTGCTTGTACATCTGGCATGAACTTGCGCTTCAGCTCCTGGATCCGGGCCAGGTGGTAGTCATCGTGCAGGCAGACGAAGGTCACGGCATCCACCAGCCGCAGCGGCATCTTCAGCCGCGGGTGCACCGACACCAGCGAGAAGGCCGATTCCGGCAGTGAATCCAGCTTGCCGGCCTGCCGCTCCCGCTCGCGGCGGAAGGCCATGGTCAGTTCGTCGAGGCTGCGCTCGTTGTGGGGCGCCCGGTTGGTCGCGGCGTTGGTGATGTCGGCGGCCCGGAGCTCGGGGCGGCCCGCGAGGTAGTCATCCAGCCGGCCATCCCAGAGCGGCTCGAGGTCGAGCAGATGGCCGATGTTCTGCAGGATCGTCCACCCCCCATCGCTGCAGATCAGCGTTTCGCGCGCCAGCCCGCGCACCTTCTCTTCCAGCCGGGCCGGCGTTCCCCGGAAGCGGTCGATGACCTCCGGGTACAGTTCGACGCGGTCGGGAAAGACAAACTTCCGTTCAACCCACGGCAATCCGGGCATGGTCGCACCTCGTGTTCTCGTTCAGGCCAGGTCGGGTTTGATGGATCGATTCCAGGGTGGCACGGTTCTCCGAACCGTGCATTTCCTTCTGTGTTCCTTCGCCCGGCTCGGAGAGCCGGGCCACCTGAAGGCATCCGTCAGGCAGAACCTACACCAGCGCCCGATCCAGGTCCGCGATCAGGTCATCGACATCCTCGATGCCGACGCTGAGGCGGATGAGCCCATCGGCGATGCCGAGCTTGGCCCGGGCCTCGGGGGGGATCGAGGAGTGCGTCATGATCGCCGGGTGCTCGATGAGCGATTCGACGCCGCCCAGCGACTCGGCGAGGCTGAAGAGCCGGACGCGTTCGAGGACGCGGCGCGAAGCCTCCAGCCCGCCCTTGACGATGCAGGAGATCATGCCGCCGCAGGCCCGCATCTGCTTCTTCGCGAGGGCGTGCTGCGGGTGGGATTCCAGGCCCGGGTAGATGACTTTCTCGATGGCCCGGTGCTTCGCCAGGTGCTGGGCGATGGCGAGCGCGTTCTCGCAGTGGCGCTGCATGCGGATGTGCAGGGTCTTGGTGGAGCGGAGCATCATGAAGCAGTCCATGGCGCCGGGCACCGCGCCCACGGCGTTCTGGGTGAACTTCAGCCGGGCCGCGAGGTCCTCATCACCGGTCATCAGGGCGCCCGCGACCAGGTCAGAGTGCCCGCCGATGTACTTGGTGCAGGAGTGCAGGACGATGTGCGCGCCCTGCGCCAGCGGGTTCTGCAGGTAGGGCGACGCGAAGGTGTTGTCGACGACCAGCACAGCGCGGGCCAGCGGCTGGCCCAGCGGGCCCAGGCCCGCGTCGCGCACGCCCGAGGCCGGGCCCGAGCGGTGGCGATCGACGAGCCCGCGGATGGCGGCGATGTCGATGATCTTGAGCATGGGGTTGCTGGGCGTCTCGAACCAGACGAGGCGCGTCGCCGGGCGGAACGCGGCCTCGACATCGGCGAGGCGGGTCATGTCCACGCGGGTGGTCTCCACGCCCAGGTGGCGGAAGACCTTGTCGAGCTGGCGGAAGGTGCCGCCGTAAACATCATCGGAGAGGATGACGTGGTCGCCCGCGCGGAGCTGGTGGAGCACGCAGTCCATGGCGGCCAGGCCGCTGGAGAAGACCAGCCCGTGCGCAGCGCCTTCCAGGTCGGCGAGGTTGGCCTCCAGCGCGGCGCGGGTGGGGTTCTTGGAGCGGGCGTAGTCGTAGCCATCCTTGAAGACGCCCGGGGAGGACTGCACGAAGGTGCTGGTCATGTAGACGGGCGTCATGATCGCGCCGGTGCTGGGGTCGGGGTGCTGCCCGGCGTGGATGCAGCGGGTGGCGAACTTCTGGGCCGGCGCGGGTTGGGGGGAGGGCTGGGACATGCGGGGCTCCGAAAGGGGGGGAATCGCAAGCGTACCGGGCCCGTGCGGGCCGAACTGGCCTTGACACGGGGTCGGGAATTCATTTGAATGATCACTCAACATTGTTGAACGTTTGTTCAACTCGAGTGGTAGAAGGGGGCTGGGAGCACGGATGACGACGGCGGAGACCAAGGACCGGATTCTGGAGACCGCGGCCCGGCTGTTCCACGAGCAGGGGTTCAACGGCACGGGGGTGAGCACGATCTTGCGCGAGGCCGATGTCAACGCCGGGAGCCTGTACCACTTCTTCCCCAGCAAGGAGGCGCTCCTGCTGGGGGTGCTGGAGCGGTACCGGCACCTGCTGCACCCGGTGGTGATGGCGCCGGTGGAGGCGGCGACGGAGGACCCGATTGGGAGGGTCTTCGCGCTGCTGCAGCAATACCGCGACTGGTTCGCGCCCCTCAACTTCACGATGGGCTGCCCGATCGGCAACCTGGCGCTCGAGCTCGCCGACAGCCTGCCGGGCGTGCGCGAGCTGGTCCGGGCCAACTTCGACGGCTGGTCCGGGTTCGTCGAGAAGTGGCTGAAGGAAGCGGGAGACCGGCTGCCCGCCGATGCCGACCGCGGGCAACTCGCGCATCTGGTGCTGACGGTGATGGAGGGCGGGCTGATGCAGGCCCGGGCGCGGGCCTCGGCCGAGCCGTACGACGCCTCGGTCCGGCAGCTTCGGCGGTACTTCGACTTGCTGGAGGATCAGGCGGCGAGGCAGCGGCGTCCGGGCGGGCGGAGGCGTTGAAGGTGTAACCGTGAGGAAAAGGAGCTACTCGTGCTGACAGTTCCGTGGGGGCAGATTCACTGGCCGGCCGTCGCGGTGGCGGCGGTCGCGACGTTCTTCCTGGGCGCGGTGTGGTACATGGCGCTCTTCGGGAAGCTGTGGCAGCGGCTGCACGGCTTCAGCGATGAGAAGGTGAAGGAGATGCAGAAGGCCCGGCCGCCGCACATCTTCTTCGGCGTCATGATCTTCAGCTACGCGCTGATGTCGCTGGGGGTGGCGGTGGTCCTGGCGTGGTGCGGGGTGGCGACGGGCCTGCAGGGCGCGGGCGTGGGGCTGGTGTTGTGGCTGGGCATCGCGGCCGCGATCGGGCTGACGGCGTGGATCGCGAGCGATAAGCCCTTCGGCGTGTACGCCATCGACCTGTCGTACCAGCTGGTGTTCCTCATCATGACGGGGTTCATCCTGGGCGCGTGGCGTTGAAGGGGGACTCAGGGTCGTGGGTTCGGGGGTCGGCGAGTTCGAGAAAAACCTGGGAGGTGTCGAGTGCGGGCGAAGCAGAGCGTTGTGATTCTGGCGGGAGCGGGAGTGATGGCCTTCATGGCGCTGGGGGTGAGGGTGAGCGCGGAGCCACCGGCACAGCCGCCGGCGCGGGCCACGGACAACCAGCCCCCCGTCGGTCCCGGTCGGACCCTTACCACCGAGGTCATCGTTGATGCGACGCCGGAGGAGTTCTGGCGGCTGCTGTCCACACCGGAGGGGGTCATCAAGCTCTGGAGCGTGGCCCGGGCCGAGGTTGACCTGCGCCCCGGCGGCACGATCCGCGCTTCCTACGACGCCGACGGCCAGGAGCCGGGCTGGATCACGCACCACATCCTGGCCACCGAGCCGGCCCGGATGGTCGCGTTCAAAACCGATGCTCCGCCCAAGGCGCCCGACTCGATCAAGCTCTATTGCCAGCACGGGTGGACGGTGGTGCGGCTCGAGCCCGCCGGGCCCGGCCGCACGAGGGTGGTCGAAACGATGATGGGCTTCGGAGCGGGCCCGCTCTTCGATGAGGCCTACGCCTTCTTCGAGAAGGGCAACCGGTGGACCGCCGATGAGATGAGCAAGCGGCTCCGACGCGCGGATGCAGCGCCCGATCAGAACGACCGGGCCTGGTCGCTGCTGGAGCGCATGGCGGCGGGCGGGGAATGGATCCACGAGAACAGGCGTGAGGATGGCGCTGTGTTCCGCGTGCGGTCGGTGGTCACGCCCGGGCCCGGCGGCAGGTCGATCGCCTTCCGCGGCTGGCTGGGCGACGGGTCGGGGATGTTCGCCCACTCCAGCGGTCTGGCGTGGCGCGAGGCCTCTGGTGAGGTGTGGTACACGAACCTGGATGAGGGGGGCGGGCGGGCCACGGGCCGGATCCTCTCGCCCGAAGAGAACGTGCTGGACTGGGAGTGGGATGTGATCTCCGCCAGGGGCGCATCGCAGCGGTACGCGGTGCGGTTCACCTTTGACGGGCCTGATGCCTACCGCGGGGTCATCTCATCCATCGCGGCCGATGGGGCGCGGAAGGTCATGGTCGATGCCGGGTACCGGCGGGTGGCCGAGTCGGCGGTCGAGTTCCGGATGCTGCGCGCCGGCCCGGCGAGCGAAGGAGGCGCTGTGGAAGGCGCATGGATGATCGACGGCGGGCAGTTCGCGGCGACCGGCGCGGTCGAGCCGGGGGTTGTGAAAGAGGCGATCTTCGATGGGGCACCGGAGGCGGCCTTCCGGGCGTTTTCGAGCGCGGAAGGGTGGAAGGCCGCCCTCGGCGTCGAATCCTCGATCGACCTGCGGGTGGGCGGCCCGTTCGAGATCTACTTCAGCATGGAGGCCCCGGCGGGCGAGCGCGGGGCGGAGGGGTGCAAGGTCCTGAGTTACCTGCCGGGCCGGATGTTCAGCTTCAGCTGGAACGCCCCGCCCAAGTTCCCCAAGGAGCGCTACCAGCGGACGTGGGTCGTGCTGACCTTTGCCCCGGCGGGGGAGGGCAAGACCGCCGTCCGGCTCGAGCACACCGGGTTCGGGTCCGGGGGGAACTGGCCCGAAGTCCGGGCCTACTTTGACCGGGCCTGGGGGAATGTCATGGAGGCGTTCCGAAGCCGGGCGGCCGCGAGCGCGGTACGCTGACACCACCCGCCGGGCCGGCCCGCCCTTGCGGGGATCCCCCGGGGCGGCGGTTTCGGAGCCGTTCTGGGCGTTCGTGGCGGGCCCGGCTGCGCGGCGGGTAGGTTGTGCGATGGATCACTACATGATCTGGTGCAATCTGAAGGACTCGCGCCGGGACTTGGAGTTCAGCGCCAATGTCGCCGCTTACCTGGGGCATCTGCGCGAGCAGGGCAAGGTGGAGCGGTGGTCGCTGACGCGGCGGAAGTTGGGCTTCGGGCCCGGCGATTTAGGGGAGTTTCACATCTGCATCAGCTTCCGTGATCTGACGCAGCTGGATCAGGCGTTCGGCGTCGTGTCGACGCGTGGGGGGGAGGTGGAGCGGCTTCATCTTCCCGTGTATTCGATGGTGACCGATTTCAAGTCCGCGCTCTATCGGGATTTCCCCGATCCGCAGCGGGAGGGTGCCGCTTGAGCATCACGCAACAGCAGGAACGGGGCGCTTTGGCCGAGGTGAAGCACGCGTGGCGGTTTGTTCGCGAGTTCACCAAGGACCCGTCGGTGATCGGGGCGGTCTGGCCCAGCTCGCCGGCCCTGGCCAAGGCGATGACCGAAGGTGTGGGCCTGGAGCGGGCCCGCGAGGTATTCGAGATCGGGCCCGGCGCGGGCGCGATCACGGCGGGCATCCTGCCCCGGCTGACGAGCACGGATGTGTACCTGGGCGTGGAGCGGACGCCGGCGATGGTGCAGGCCTTCCGGCGGCGGTTCCCTGATCTGGAGATCTTCGAGGGGTCGGCCGAGGACCTGCTCGAGATCGCCCGCTCGCGTAGCTGGGCGCCCGGGACGGTCGATGCGGTGATCAGCGGGCTGCCCTGGGCGGCGTTCGACCGGGGGCTGCAGGACCGGATCCTGGATGCGGTGCTGGGTGTGCTCCGTCCCGGCGGATACATGACGACGATGGCGTACACCTTCGGGCGCCGGCTGGAGGCCGGGCGGCGGTTCGAAGCGCTGATCCGCAGCCGGTTCTCCGCGGTCGATCCCTCACCCGTGGTCTGGCGGAACCTGCCCCCGGCCATTGTGTACCGCTGCCGGAAGTAGCACCGGGATCTCGGGTGTCGGGCGCGGGGTGTCAATCACCGACCCCCAACCCCCCGAACCGTCGACAACGGTCCTATGAATTGCCCGCATGCTCGAGGCTGACTTTGTCAAGGTGGCCAAGGCGCTGGCGGACCCCACGCGCTACCGGATGCTTCAGGAGCTCCGCCGGGCCGGCGAGCTGACGTGCTCGTGCATGTGCAAGTGCTTTCCCCTTTCGCAGCCGACGATCTCGCACCATATCAAGACACTGGAAGAGGCCGGGCTGATCTCGACCCGCAAGGATGGCCCGTACCACGTGCTGACGGTGAACGAGACCCTGCTGGCGGCCTTCACGAAGGACTTGTCGGAACCCGGGCCGGAAGCTCGCCCGCCGGAATCCGGGGTGCCGGTGAAGCGCAAGATCAGGCGGCGCAAGACGTTGCTGTAAGGCCCCCGCGGGCTTCACCCGTAATCGGCAACTCCCTGCTTGCCCGATGGCATATCGATGTCTATCGATATGTGCCGCCGCACACGCCCGCGCTTCGCATCGGCGGCCGACCGCATCCACCGCACGACTTCGGGGAGAGGAGCAGCAGCGCATGCCGATGACCAGGACCGTCGCGTTGATCACGGGGGCCAACAAGGGGATCGGGCTGGAGACGGCCCGGCAGCTGGCCCGCAAGGGGCTGCTGGTGATCATCGGGGCGCGGGATGAGGCCAAGGGCCGGGCCGCGGCCGAGTCGATCCAGAAGGAGGGCTTCGAGGCCCGCGCGGTGCGGATTGATGTGACCGATCCGGCCACGATCGCCGAGGCGGCGAGGCGGATCGAGGGCGACCCGGGGCGGCTCGATGTGCTGGTGAACAACGCGGGTGTTTTCGCGGCTGGCAAGGACGGGCCCGCGAGCACGACCGGCGTCGAGACCTTCCGCCAGACGTTCGATGCCAACCTCTTCGGGCTCGTCGCGGTGACGCAGGCCTTCCTGCCGCTGCTGCGCAAGAGCTCGGCCGGTCGGATCGTGAACCTCAGCAGCATCCTGGGTTCGGTCGCGGAGCACGGCGACCCCAACTCGGGCATCTACCAGATGAAGGTCGCGGCGTACGACTGCAGCAAGGCCGCAGTGAACATGTACACCAACCACCTGGCGCATGAGCTGCGCGGCACGGCCATCAAGGT
Source organism: Phycisphaerales bacterium (assembly GCA_020849615.1). Taxonomy (GTDB): domain Bacteria; phylum Planctomycetota; class Phycisphaerae; order Phycisphaerales; family UBA1924; genus JADLFW01. The sequence goes on along the minus strand of JADLFW010000005.1, from coordinate 117,718 downwards.
CAACGCCGCCCACCCCGGTTGGGTGAAGACCGACATGGGCGGCCCGGAGGCCCCGATGGATGTCGTGGATGGCGCCAAGACCAGCGTCTGGCTGGCGACGCTCCCCCCCGACGGGCCCAGCGGCGGTTTCTATCACACCCAGGTCCACATGCGCTGGTGATCCGCCGGCTAGGCTACTCAGCGCCGGGCCGGGGCGGCGCCACAGGAGGTTTGCACATGGCAACGCTGTACACCGCAGAGGCCCGCGTCACGGGCGGACGCGCGGGCCAGGCCCGCTCGTCGGATGGGATCCTCGACGTCAAGCTCGGCACCCCCAAGGAGATGGGCGGGCCCGGCGGCGCGACCAACCCCGAGCAGCTCTTCGCCGCGGGGTACGCCGCGTGCTTCGGCAGCGCGGTGGAGTACGTCGCGAAGCAAAAGCAGATCACGATCGGCGCGATCGAGATCAACTCGAGAGTGGCGCTGAACAAGGATGAGTCCGGATTCGGGCTCGGGGTCGAGCTGATCGCGAAGATCGCGGGCGTCGACCGCGCCACCGCCGAGTCCCTCATCGCGCAGGCGCACCAGGTCTGCCCGTACAGCCGCTCCATCCGCAACAACGTTGATGTGAAGCTGACCGTGGCCTAAGGCCGGGCCTGAGCCGGGCCCGCGCTGACCATCGTGATCTCTGTCCGATTCCGAGGGAGTCCGCATGACCGATCTCTTCACGCCGCTCGAGCTGGGCCCGTACACGATTCCCAACCGCATCGTCCTGGCGCCGATGACACGTTGCCGGGCCGGCGCGGGGAATGCGCCGCACGCGCTCAACGCCGAGTACTACGCGCAGCGCGCGGGCGGCGGGCTGCTGATCACCGAAGCCACGCAGGTGACGCCGCGGGGCGTCGGATATCCCGCGACGCCCGGCATCTACTCGCCCCAGCAGCAGGCGGGGTGGAAGCTGGTCACCGACGCCGTGCACCGCGCGGGGGGACGGATCTTCGCGCAGCTCTGGCACGTGGGGCGCATCTCGCACCCGGCGTTCCAGCCCGGCGGCGAGACGCCGGTGTCGTCGTCGGCGGTCGCCTGCGAGGGGCAGATCCGTCTTCCGGACGGGACCACCGCGCCCTACCCGACACCGCGGGCGCTGACGATCGATGAGATCCGCGGCGTCATCGCCGATTTCCGCCATGGCGCCGAGGTGGCGCTGCGGGCCGGCTTCGACGGTGTGGAGCTGCACGGCGCGAACGGGTACCTGCCCGATCAGTTCCTGCGTGATGGGGTCAATCAGAGAACAGATGCGTACGGCGGCCCGGTGGAGAACCGGGCCCGGTTCATGCTGGAGATCGTCCGCGAGCTGACCGAGGTGTGGGGCCCGTCGCGGGTGGGTGTGCGGCTCTCGCCATCGGGGGCGTTCAACGGCATGCACGATTCCGCGCCGCGGGCCACGTTCGGGTACGCGGTGACGGAGCTCGGGAAGCTGGGCCTGGCGTTCTTGCACATCATGGAGGCCCAGGAAAGCGACCTGAAGCACGGGCCCGCCCGAAGCCCGGCGTACGAGGCGCTCCCGGCCTCGCACTTCCGCGGGCTCTTCAAGGGGGTGCTCATCACCAACGGCGCCTTCAGCTACGAGAAGGCCACGGCGTACATCCGCGAGGGCCACGCCGATGCGATCGCCTTCGGCGAGCTCTACCTGGCGAACCCTGATCTGCCGGAGCGGTTCCGCCGGCTGGCGGCGGGCCGGCGCGATGTCCCGTTCAACCCCCCCGATTATCCGACGTTCTATGGCGGCGGCGCCCGCGGGTACACCGACTATCCGTTCCTGAGCGACCGCTGAACCACCGCCCTCCGGACTAGACTGCGCCCGGATGCCACGGGACCGCCAACCCAGCGAAGTGCCCCCGCCCGACCCATCCGATGAGGCGCGCGATGCCGATCGCGCGATGATGGCCGAGTTTCTGCGTGTGCGGGCCGGGGAGCTGGGCGAACTCGCGGCCCGGCGGCTGCTCGAGACCCACCCTGACCTGCACACCCGCTACCGGCCGATGCCGGCGCTCAAATGGCGTCCGCACTTCATCGGGCGCGTGCTGGACCTTTCGGCCGCAGTGCTGGCAAGCCGGCCCGAGGTCTTCGGCGCGCAGCTCGCCTGGTCGAAGACCGCGTTCCGGGCCCGGGGTGTGCCGCTTGATGACCTGCGGCGGAGCCTCGACACGCTGCACGAGGTGCTGAACCACGAATCACCGCCCGATGACCGCGGCGAACTGACGAAGTACTTCCAGGCGGCGTGGAGCGCGATCGCGGCCGGGCCCGATGAGCCCCCATCCCGCTTGAGCGTCGAGACCCCGGAGGGTGTGCTCGCGGCGCGGTACGTCGCGACGGTGCTGGAGGGCGACCGGCTCGCCGCGTGCGATCTGGTGCTGGCGGCGGTGCGGGCCGGGCTGCCCGTGCCCGCGGCGTACGTGCACGTGCTCATCCCCGCGCAGCAGGAACTGGGTCGGCTCTGGCACCTCAACGAGCTGAGCGTCGCCGAGGAGCATTTCGCGACCTCTACGACGCTGATGCTCATGTCGCAGCTGGTTGCCTTCGCGCCCCGGCGCCCGCGCGATGGACGGGTCGTGCTGGCCGCGTGCGTGCAGGGGAACGCGCACGACATCGGGATCCGGACGGTCGCCGATTTCCTCGAGATGCAGGGGTGGCGCGCGATCCACCTGGGCGCCGATGTCCCGGCCGAGGACCTGGCCGACGCCGCGACCTCGTTCGGCGCGCACCTCGCCGCGATCTCGGTGTCTTTGCCGACGCAGTTCCCGGATGCCCAGGACACAATCAGGCTGGTGCGAACCCAGGGCCCTGCCGGGCTGCGGATCCTTGTCGGGGGAGCGGCCTTTGCGAGCGCGCCCGACCTGTGGCGGCGGTGGGGGGCGGACGGCTGGGCCGCCAGCGCGAGCGATGCGGTTGCGGAGGCTGATCGGCTTGTGCCGCTGGCATGAACCAAGCGCGCGGCGCGTCAGCTGCCGTGGTCGTGGCCCGGCGGGTCCACGCTGACGACGGTGCCGGGGCGATTGAGCTCATCGAGCAGGTCGACGGCCCGGCGGAGGTGAGGGATCACGATCGAGCCGCCGACGATCAGCCCGACGCCCAGCACTTCCCAGATCTGCTGATCGCTGAGCCCGATCTCCTTGCAGCGGATGATGTGGTAGGCGATGCAGTCATCGCAGCGCAGCACCAGCGAGGCCGACAGCCCTGCGACCTCCTTGGTCTTCTCGTCGAGCGCGCCGGGCTTGTAGGCCTGGCCGTCGAGGGCGAAGAACCGGTTGATCACCAGGTCTTTCTGCTCGAAGATGCGGCGGTTCATCCGCTCGCGGAACTCGCGGAACTCCTGCAGGCGGTCCTGTGCCTGCTTTCCCTCGCTGCGCTCGGTCATGGCTGGCTCCCGGGCGCCGCGGCGACGCCGGCCCGATGATACGGGCCCCGCGCCGTCCCGAGTTCGCGCAGGGCCCGGTCCATCTGGGCCCAGCGCTGCTCCAGCGTGCCGGTATAGCCGATCGAGAGCCGCACGAGGCCCGGGCTGATGCCGGCGCGGGCCAGGTCTTCCTCGCTCATCTCGCTGGAGGTCGAGCTGGCCGAGCACGACATCAGCGTGTCGAAGTAGCCCAGGCTCACCGCCATGTAGCCGAACTTCATCTCGTTCTGCAGCCGCTCCATCAACGCGAAGGCCCGCTCGGTCGTGCCCAGGTCGATCGTCAGGATCCCGCCGAAGCCGTAGCCGGGATTGGAGAGCCGGGCCATCAGCTCGTGGTCGGGGTGGTCGGGCAGCCCCGGGTACGTGACGTTCAGCCCCCGCTCGTGGAGGCGTTCCGCGAAGACCTGGGCCCGGCGGCCGTGCTCGGCCATCCGCAGGCCCAGGTGCGGCAGGCGGAGGCTGATGTCGAAGGCGACGCGCGGGTCCATGGTCGGGCCGAGCAGCATGAGCGGGCCGGTGTGCAGGTCCATCAGGCCCGTGATGAACTCGGCCGGGCCCACGACCGCTCCGGCGATGATGTCCGAAGCGCCGTTGATGAACTTGGTGAGGCTATGGCACACGATGTCGGCGCCGAGCCGGATGGGCGAGACCAGCAGCGGGCAGAAGGTGTTGTCGATGATGAGATTCACATCCCGGGCCCGGGCGATCCTGGCGAGCCGCGGGATGTCGGCGATGCGCAGGGTGGGGTTCGACATGGTCTCGGCGTAGAGGACCCGGGTGCGCGGCGTGATGGCCCGCGCCACCGCGTCGAAGTCCCAGGCGTCCACGAACGTGGTCGAGATTCCCGCCTTGGCGGGAAGGAGCTCGCGCAGGAGCGCGAACGTGCCGCCGTAGACCGTGCGGCTGCTGACGATGTGGTCGCCTGTCGAGCAGCACTGCAGCAGCGCCGCCGAGATCGCGGCCATGCCGCTCGACGCGCAGTACCCTGTCTCCGCGCCCTCGAGCGCCGCGATCTCCCGTCCCAGCGCGTACACCGTCGGGTTGAAATGCCGCCCGTACAGGTAGCACCCGCGCTCCGGGCCGAGGTGGCCGTGGAAGATCTCCGGCATCGTGTCCGCGTGCATCACCGTGAATGTCGTCGAGGCCTCGATCGACCTGTTGACGCCGCCGTGCTCCCCGAACTCGTGCCGCACCCGGGCCAGGGACTCGATGGGGTCGAAGGGCTTCATGGGGCGCCTCCTGTACGCCATTATCGACCCGCGGGTCATCTGAAACAATGCACGCGCCCGGCGGCGGCCGGGCCGGGCCCGGCGACCGCCCCATCCGGGGTAGCATCACCCCGTGCTGACCCCGGAAGCCGGTGAACCCGACCGCGGGAACCTGGAGGAACGGATCTACGCCGCCCTCCGGGCCATCGCCCAGCGCCAGATGCGCGGCGAGCGGGTCGGGCACACCCTCACCTCAACCGCGCTCGTCCACGAGGCGTACATCCGGCTCCGCGAGCAGACTCCCGCCGATGACCCACGCTTCTATTTCGCCGCCGCCGAGGCCATGCGCAGGATCCTCATCGACCACGCGCGTCGCCGCGGCGCTGCCAAGAGGGGCGCGGGCCTGCGGCGGGTCGCCGATGTCCTCGACCTCGCCGCCGAGGACAAAATCAGCGATGCCCTGATCCTCGATGACCTTCTCCTGCGCTTAGAACAGGAGGACCCCCGCGCTGCGCAGGTCGTTCGGCTCCGGTTCTACGCCGGGCTCAGCCTGGACGACACCGCCCGCGTCCTGGGCGTCTCCACGCCCACCGTCAAGCGCGAATGGGCCTACGCCCGCGCCTGGATCCTCGATGCCTGGCAGCACGAGGGAGATGCATGACCCCACCCACGGACCCCCAACCCCGACCCACCCCCAAGGAAGTCTTCAACGCCGCCGTCGACCTTCCCCCCGACCAGCGGGCCGCGTACCTCGACCGGGCCTGCGCGGGCGACCCCGCTCTCCGAGCCCGGGCGCATCGGCTCCTCGACGCCCACGACGCCGGGCCTGAGTTCCTGGGTTCGCCGACCGCCGATGTCGCCCACATCCACGCCGGGCCGCTGGGCGAGACGGTCACGCTGCCCGCCAGCGCACCGGGGCCGCGCGAGACGCCCGGCACGCGCATCGGCCCGTACAAGCTCCTCCAGCAGATCGGCGAGGGCGGCTTCGGGTCGGTCTTCATGGCCGACCAGGAGCGGCCCGTGCAGCGCCGCGTCGCCCTCAAGATCATCAAGCTGGGGATGGACACCCGCCAGGTCGTGGCCCGGTTCGAGCAGGAACGCCAGGCCCTGGCGATGATGGATCACCCCAACATCGCCAAGGTGCTGGACGCCGGCGCGACCGAGACGGGTCGCCCGTACTTCGTCATGGAGCTGGTGAAGGGTGAGCCCGTCACCGACTACTGCGACCGTCACCACCTGCCCATCGCCGACCGTCTCGCGCTCTTCGCGCAGGTGTGCTACGCGGTGCAGCACGCCCACACCAAGGGCGTGATCCACCGCGACATCAAGCCCAGCAACGTGCTGGTGAGCACGCAGGACGGCCGGGCCTTCGCCAAGGTCATCGACTTCGGCATCGCCAAGGCGACCCAGCAGCGCCTGACCGAGAAGACGCTCTTCACCGAGCACCAGCAGCTCATCGGCACCCCGGAGTACATGAGCCCCGAGCAGGCCGAGGGCTCCCTCGACATCGACACGCGGACCGATGTCTACTCGCTGGGTGTGCTGCTGTACGAACTGCTCACGGGCACGACGCCGTTCGACGGCCGCAAGCTCCGCTCCGCCGCGTTCGCCGAGATGCAGCGCATCATCCGTGAGGATGACCCGCCCCGCCCCAGCACGCGGCTGTCGCAGCACGCCACGCTCGCCGACATCGCCACGCGCCGGCGCGTCGAGCCCGCGCGGCTGGGCCCGATGCTCCGCGGCGACCTCGACTGGGTCGTGATGAAAGCCCTCGAGAAAGACCGGGCCCGGCGCTACGAGACTCCCGGCGCCCTCGCCCAGGATCTCAACCATTTCCTGTCGGGACGGCCCGTCGATGCCGCGCCGCCCTCGGCCGGCTACCGGGCCAGCAAGTTCATCCGCCGCCACCGCGGTCCCGTCTTCGCCGCATCACTCATCGCCGCGGCGCTGCTGGCGGGCACGGGACTTGCCGCGATGGGCTACGTGTCGGCCGTGAAGTCACGCAACGCCGAGGTCGCGGCCCGGCTGGCGGAGCAGGCCCGGGCCGCCGAGCTCGAGCAGCAGAAGACCGTCGCCGAGGCCGCCCGCGCCGCCGCGGAATCGCAGCGCCGCCGGGCCGAGCTGGTCGCGGGCTTCCTGGAGCGGGTCCTCGCCGCCGCCGATCCCACTATCGCCGGCACCAACCGCGATGTCACCGTCCGCGCCGTGCTCGGCGATGCGGCCCGGCAGCTCGACCAGGGCGACCTGAAAGCCGAGCCCATCAGCGAGATCGAGGCCCGCCGGGCCCTGGCCAAGACCTTCACGCTGCTGGGTGATTTCGACCGCGCCGATGCGCTGCTCGGCCGGGCGCAGGCGATCGCGGATGCCACGGCTGATGTGCCGCCCACAACCCTGGCCGACCTCGCCGGCGTCTGGAGCACGCTCCGCCTCGAGCAGGGACGGCTGGAGGAGTCGCGGGTGCAGGCCCGGCGTGCCCTCGACCTCCTGACCGAAGCCCTGGGCCCGGACCATCCATCCACCATCAACGCGGCACGCGGCCTGGCCATGACTCTGCTCGACATGGGCCGCACCGAGGAGGCGATCCCGATCATCGCGGGCGCCATGCGGGCCGCGGAGCCTCTGGCCCGGGAGCACCCCACGCTCTTCACCGATGTGCTGGAAACCAGCGCGCGGATCGCGTCGGCGCAGGGCCGGCACGCCGAAGCCGAGCAGGCCTCCCGGCGCGCGCTCGAGATCTCCCGCGCCGGCGGCGATGACACGGCCGTGCTGCACGAGCTCAACAACCTCGCCGTCGCCCTGGTCGACCAGGGCCGCTTCGCCGAGGCGGGCGCCGAGTTCCGCCAGGCCTTCGAACTGGCCCAGCGCATCCTCGACCCCGATCACCCGCAGCTTGCGCGCCTGCGGTCCAACTACTGCACCATCCTCGCCCACGAGGGCAGGATCGACGAGGCCGAGAAGATCCTCCGCGACGCCGCCGAGCAGGCCCGGGCCAAGTTCGGGCCCGGCAACCCTCGCCTCGCCGCGATCCTCCACAACCTCGGCGCCATCCAGGAGCGTGCGGGCCATCACGAGGAGTGCGAAGCCACCTACCGCGAGTGCATGGCAATCCGCGAGGCGGCGGGCCTGGCCGACCACATCGACCAGGCCAACACCGCCTCCAGTCTGGGCCTTGCGCTCTTCCGCAATCCCACGCCGGAGCGATTGGCTGAGTCCGAGGCGATGCTGCGCCGGGCCTTGGAGATCCGCATGCATGTGCTCCCGCCCGATGACCCCATGCTCGGCGTCGCCAAGACCTTCCTGGGCGCCTGCCTCATCCGCCAGGCCCGGTACGCCGAGGCCGAGCCGCTGCTCACCGAGGGCTACGAAGGGCAGGCCCGGGCGCCCGGCATCGATGATGAGGGGCGCGAGAACACCATCGACACCATCATCAAGCTGTACGAAAAATGGGAAGCCGCCGAGCCCGGGATGGGCCACGCGGCGAAGGCCGGGCCGTGGAAGCAGAAGCTCGCGGACCTGAAGGCGGCGAGCCCCGCGGCCAGGTGAGAATTGTGGAGTTGAGTTGAAGCTGCCGAGGTTCTGTTTGACGGATGCCTTTGGGTGGCCCGGCTCTCCGAGCCGGGCATGGAAACACCGATCGAAATGCACGGTTCGGAGAGCCGTGCCAGCCCGGCACCGCCGCCGCGGGGGAGGGTCTTGAAGATGCTGCCGAATCGGTCCCGGCGCCGCTGGACGTCGGGACCGGAGTATCAGTGCGCGATAGTCACTCGCGTCCCGCCAGGGCGCGGGCCGCCGCGTCGATCACCTCCAGGTCGGCCTCAGCCAGCCCGCTTTTGCCCAGTGTGATCACGGCCTTCTTGAGCTCGCCGGTGAACCTGAACGGCACGGTGTAGTCGTCGTTCACGGGCGTGCCGGTGTCCTCGCCGCAGTCGAGCGTCTCGTCGAGCGAGAGACGGAAGCCCAGCGTGCGGTCGATGCGCCCCGTGGCCACCGTCCTGCCGTCGATCTGGATCGTTCCCTCGCCCCCCTTGCCCAGACCACCGTCGTACTTGAAGGTGTACACGATGGTGTGCGGGCCCGGCGCGAGCGCCTCGGCGCTGGCGATGGTGGAGTGCGCAACACCCGCGAGGTTGTAGCAGAAGACGGGCCTGCCTTTGAGGACGTAGAACCCCCAGCCGGAGAAGCGGCCGCCGTGCGTGACCAGCATTCCCTCCGCGCCGTCCGCGGGGATATCGACCTCGGCGGTAATCTGCCAGGACCGGTTCTTCGTGTCGGGCGCTGCGCCCTCTGGGATGCGCACCAGCCCCGGGAAGTACGTGAACTCATCGCGACCGCGGGTGAGGCTGGGGCGGAGGCTCACATCAAAGCGGCTGAGCCGGCTGTTCTCGATCGGCAGGACATTGTACTTCTCGGCCTCCTTCCAGAAGAGGTCCTGCAGCTCCTTGAGCTTCCCGGGCTCCTTCGCGGCCAGGTCGGTCGCCTGCGAGAAGTCCGTGGAGACGTTGTAGAGCTCCCACTTGTAGTCAAGGACGGAGGGCAGCCGGCCCTCCGCCTCCGCGGCGGCATCCCACGGGGCGACGCCCGGCGTCGTGCAGGCGACCCAGCCGTCGTGGTAGATGCCCTGGTTGCCGAACATCTCGAAATACTGCGTCGTGTGCCTCGTCGGCGCCTTCGCATCGTCGAACGTGTAGAGCAGGCTCGTTCCCTCGATGGGCTTCTGCTCCACGCCGTTGATGCTCGCCGGGGGCTTCACGCCGGCGGCCTCGAAGATCGTCGGCGCGATGTCGATGACCGAGCAGAACTGCGTGCGGAGGCCGCCCTTGTCCCTGATGCGCGCGGGCCAGGAGACGACCATGCCGTTGCGCGTCCCGCCGAAGTGGCTGGCGATCTGCTTGCACCACTGGAACGGCGTGTCCATCGCGTGGGCCCAGCCGACCGGGTAGTGGTTGAACGTGGTCGGGCCGCCCAGCTCATCCGCGCGGCGGATGACCTCCCGTATGTCCTCGGGGATAGCGTTGAAGACGCTCATCTCGTTGAGCAGGCCCTGCATCCCCCCCTCGCCGCTGGCGCCGTTGTCACCCTGGATGTAGATCACCAGCGTGTTGTCGAGTTCGCCCTGCGCCTCGATGGCGTCGAGGATGCGCCCCATCTGGTGATCGCAGTGGGCCAGCGCAGCGCAGTAGACCTCCATCATGCGCGCGAACAGCTTCTTCTGGTCGGCGCCCAGGGAGTCCCACGCGGGGATGCCCGGCGGACGCTCGGTCAGCAACGCATCCGCGGGGATCACGCCCAGGGCCTTCTGGCGCGCGATGGTCTCCTCGCGCACCTTGTCCCACCCCTGGTCGAAGCGGCCCTTGAACTTCGCGATCCACTCCCTGGGCGCGTGGTGCGGCGCGTGCGCTGTGCCGGGGGCGTAATAGGCCAGGAACGGCTTGCCGGGGGCGACGGCGTGCTGCATCCGGATCCAGTTGATGCAGTGGTCGGCCATGTCCCTTTCGAAGAAGTAGTTGTTGGCCGCCACCTCGTCGTGCGGCGGCTCGATGGGCTTGGTGCCCTCGAACAGGGTCGGGGTCCACTGGCTGGTGTCACCGCCGATGAAACCGTAGAAGTACTCGAAGCCCAGCCCGGTGGGCCACAGGTCGTACGGCCCGGCCTGGCTGTTCTGCCAGTCGGGGACGTTGTGGTTCTTGCCGTACCACGAAGTGTTGTACCCGCTCTGCTTCAGCACCTCGGCGAAGGTGCCACAGCTCTTGGACATCAGCGAGTTGTAGCCCGGGTAGCCCGTGCCCAGCTCCATGATCACGCCGGTGCTCGCCGTGTGGTGGTTGCGCCCGCTCAGCAGCGCGGCCCGCGTGGGCGAGCACAGCGCCGTCGTGTGGAACGAGTTGTAACGCAGCCCGGCCCGGGCCAGCCGCTCCATCGTCGGCGTGGGGATCGGGCCGCCGAACGTGGATGAGGCCCCGAAGCCCACATCATCGGTCAGGATGACCAGCACGTTGGGCGCGCCCTTGGCCGCCTCGACCGGCTTGGGGAAGTCGGGCTTCGAGTCCTTGCCCGTGCGCCCGATCGTGCCCTTGAAGGGCTGGTCGGGCCTCGGCAGCACATCCTGAGCCCGTGCAACGGGCGCCATCACCGCGGCCAGAAGAAGGCCGAAGGTCGTCACCAATGCGGCGACTCTCATGTTGCGTTCCTTGTCAATTGGAAGGGTCCGCTCCGCGCGCCGGGCCCCGCACCCCGCATGCGGATCCGGCCCGCCGTATGAAGTCCGGCCACGGTAGGTGAACGCGGGCCCGGGTGCCAGCCGGCCGGGCCGCAGCCCATCAGCCGATCACGCGCCCGCGTAGGCCCGCTTGATCGCCGCGATGTCGATCTTCACCATCCCCATCATCGCCACGAAGGCCCGCTGCGATGCGGGGGATGTGAAGTCGCTCAGCATGTCGCCCATGACTCTCGGAACGACCTGCCACGAAACCCCGTACCTGTCCTCGAGCCAGCCGCACGCGATCGGTTTCCCGCCCGCCGTCAGCCGCTCCCAGAAGTGATCGACCTCTTCCTGGGTGTCGCAGTGGATCTGGAGCGAGATCGCCTGGTTGAATCGGTCTTTCGGCCCGTTGAGCGCCATGAAGCGCCGGCCCGAGAGGTCAAACTCCACGGCGAGGATCGTGCCGGGCCGCTGCTGGTGCATCTCCCGCCCGGCCTCCCCGTAGCGCGAGCGGCTGACGATCCGCGAGCCCGGAAAGATCGCGACGTAGAACTCCGCCGCCTCTTCGCAGCGTTCGCCCAGCGAGAGGCAGACTCCGACATCGATGTTCGGCATGACAGGACCTTTCTCTCCCCGGGCGGCATCAGCAGGCCGCGGGCACGATCACCATCCACGCCACGCCGAACTTGTCGGTGAGCATGCCGAAGCGCGGAGACCAGAAGGTTTTGCCCAACGGCATCGTCACCTTCCCGCCCGCCGCCAGGGCATTGAACGCCTTGTCCGCCTCCGCCTCCGTCGCCACGCTCAGCGACAGCGAGAAGCCCTCGAACTTCGAGCCCGGGCCGCAGCCGTCCGACGCCATCACGGTGCTCCCCCCCACCTTGAACGATGAGTGCATTACCTTGTGCTCAAACCCCGGCGCCAGCACGCCGGGCGGCATGGGGTCGGGACTCTCGCTGAACTTCATCACGCGCTCCACCTTCGCGCCCACCGCGGTCTTGTAGAAGGCCAGGGCCTCCTCGCAGCGACCGCCGAACATCAGGTATGGCTCCACCATCGCTCCGCTCATGGCCTCTTCCTCCTCGTGGGTCCGCTCACCCGCGCGGGCCGATGCCGTCGGCCCGTCCCCGGGGAGACGGGGCTGTACAATACCCGAACAAGCAGTCCGCAGCGAGTGAAATCCGGTTTTTTTGGGGCCCTTGCACCCGGCGCAGGCCCGGCGCTACCGCTCGACCGGCCCAAGCCGCGCTTGCACCGATCGCGTCGAGATCGGCCGCTCCCCCGCGAGCTCACTTCCTCCGGCTCATGAACTCGATCACATCGATCTGCGCGATCACCCCAACGATCTTCTCCGCATCCACCACGATCGCCACCTGGTCGGTCTCGAAGATCCGGTACAGCTCCTCGATCCGCGCCTTGGGGTAGATCAGCCCGCCCAGCGGCTGCGCCACCGCCTTCGCCAGGCTCGCGGGCGTCGCCTGCCCCCCCTGCAGCGCCCTCAGCACATCCACCTCGTGCACGATCGAAACGGGGCGCTCGCTGGCATCCACGATCGGCACCTGCGACACCCCGTGCTGCTTCATCAGCCCGATCACCGCCGCCAGCGATTCGTTCTCCTTCGCGGTGATGATCGGGGCCCGGCGGTCACGCAGGATGTCCTCCACCAGCCCCAGGTCCCGGTCCCCGCCCAGGAACCCGTAGTCCTTCATCCACTGGTCGCTCAGGAACTTGGTCGTGTACCGCGTCGCCGAGTCGGGCAGCACCGTCACCACCGTCTTGCCCGCTCCCAGCTGCGCCGCGACCTTCAGCGCGATGTGCACGTTGCACCCGCTCGACCCGCCGCAGAACAGCCCCTCCTCCCGCACCAGCCGCCGGGCCACCGTGAACGCCTCCTTGTCGTTGGTCTGGTGGAACTCATCCACCACCGAGTAGTCCATCGCCTCGCACAGAATGTCCTCGCCGATCCCCTCCACCTTGTACACGTGCGGCGTCGGCATGGTCTTGGTGTAGAAGTAGTGGTAATGCACGCTGCCGATGGGGTCCACACCCACGATCCGCACGTGCGGGTGGTTCTTCTTGAAGTACCGCCCGATCCCCGAGACCGTCCCGCCCGTCCCGGCCCCCGCCACCACCGCATCCACCTTCCCGCCCGTGTCGCTCCAGATCTCCGGGCCCGTCGAGAGCTCGTGCGCCTCGATGTTCAACGGATTGTGGTACTGGTTCACGTAGAACCCGCCCGACTCCCGCGCGATCCGCTTGGCCGTCTCCACGTAGTGCTGCGGGCTGTCCCCGGGCACATCCGTCGGCGTGATCACCACCTCCGCCCCGAAGGCCTTGAGCATGTTCACCTTCTCGAGGCTCATCTTGTCCGGCATCGTGAACACGCAGCGATACCCCTTCACCGCCGCCCACATCGCCACCCCCTGGCCCGTGTTGCCCGAGGTGTTCTCCACGATCGTCATGCCGGGCCTGATCAGCCCGCGCTTCTCGCTCTCGTTCAGGATGTGCACCGCCATCCGGTCCTTGATCGAACCCGTCGGGTTCATGTACTCGCACTTCACCAGGACCTCGGCGCTCCCCGCCGGCACCATCTTGTTCAGCCGAACCAGCGGCGTGCGACCCACCGCCTCCAGGATGTTGTTGTACACCGTCATGGCCAACCCTCGTCCGGGCCTCCCCGGCTCTGCTCATGCCCGAATCCCGGGCCCGCCCGGGATCATCCCAACTAGCGTAGTCGATCCGCCGGCTGGCCCTGCGGCTGGCCCGGGTCCCGCCCCCCCGATCTCCACGCTCGAATTCCCGGCGATGACCCCTCCGGCGCGCTAATCATTCCCCCGGTTGCACGGAGGTCGCCGCCATGACAAGTCAGAGCACAGAGGAAATCCCGTCGGGATCCCCCCAGGATGCCCCGACCGATCCGCGCGAGGGAACGGAAGCCCCGCAGGACTGGTCCATGTTCATCATCATGCTCGCGATCATCGCCGCGCTGGGCTTCGGCGGCACCGCCATGATGTACCGCCGGGCGGAAGCCTCCAAGCTCGAGGCCGAGGCCGCCCTCGTCCAGGCCCGTCAGGCCCGCGAACAGGCCGAGCAGGCCCAGAAGGAAGCCCTCGCCCAGCGCCGCCTCGCCGATGATCTCCGCGCGCAGCTCCAGCAGGCGACCGCCGCCGAGTCCGATGCCCGCCGCCGGGCCGAGTCCCTCGAAGCCCAGGCCCGCGCCGGTGATGGCCGGGCCGGATCCGACGCCGAGCAGGCCCGCGCCGCCGCGCAATCCCTCTCCGAGTTGCTGGGCCCGGTCGATCCCAAACTCCCCGTCGCCCCCGCCGACATGCGCGCGGTGCTCGATGCCGCAGCCAAGGAGCTCGAGGCCGGCAAGCTCAAGGACAACCCCGCCTCCGCCGGCGCGGTCCACTCCACGCTGGGCCGCACCTACCTCTCCCTCGGCGAATCCGCCAAAGCCGCCGAGCACCTGCGCCGGGCCATCGACCTGCGCAAGCCCAGCCTGGGCGAGAAGAACCCCGAAGTCGTCAAGGACCAGCAGGCCCTCGAGAAGACCCTGAAGTCCAAGCCGTAGCCCCGACTCTCCAACCCTAACCCACAGGAGCGATCCATGCCCAGCCCGATCTCCCGCCGCGATGCCGTCATCGCCATCGCCGCCGCCGCCGCAGCCCCCCGCGTGCTGGCCCGCTCCGCCCCCTTGGCCCCCGCGATTCCCGCGCCCTCGCCGCTGGGCCTGGAGCTCCCGGTCGCCGACCTCACCCTGCCGCCCCTGCCCTACGCCTTCAACGCCCTCGAGCCCTTCATCGATGCCGAGACGATGGAGATCCACCACGACCGCCACCACAAGGCCTACATCGACAACGCCAACAAGGCCCTGGCCGGCACCCCCTGGGCCGACAAGCCCGCGGGCCAGATCATCGCCAACCTCGAGGAACTCCCCGATGACAAGCGCACCGCCATCCGCAACAACCTCGGCGGCCACGTGAACCACGCGATGTTCTGGACCCTCATGGCCCCGCCCTCCGGCGGCACGCCCGGCGCAGCCCTCTCCAAGGCGATCACCTCCGCCTTCAACACCTTCGACGGCTTCAAGGAGAAGTTCGCCGCGGCCGCCGCCAGCCGCTTCGGCTCAGGCTGGGCCTGGCTGGTCGTCAAGGGCGGCGCGCTGGCCATCTGCTCCACCGCCAACCAGGACACCCCGCTGATGGGCGAGAAGATCGCGGGGTGCGCGGGCACACCCATCCTGGGCCTGGATGTCTGGGAACACGCGTACTACCTGAAATACCGCAACAAGCGGGCCGACTACATCACGGCGTGGTGGAACGTTGTGAACTGGCCCGCCGTCGAGGCCCGGTACGCGGAGGCGATGAAGTAGGGTGCGGGGTCGGAAGAGCATGCCGCGACCGCCGAAGCGGCGGTCACGGGCACAACCAACGGTCGGGGCCACCTGCCGATCAACAGGTGTAACAACCCGCTTCCTCTGGACGCGGGCCCAGCGAAGCCGTTCGAATAACGGCACGTAGCCGGGTGCCGTGGTGGAGACGGGCCGCCCCGGCCCCGGCTCCGCCACGCCCGACACTGAAACTTCCTCGTGGGGATGCGAAACGCATCCCCACGGCACCCAACGCAGAACGGCAGGTGGCCCCGATTGTTCGGATCGTGCCCGTGACCGCCGCTCCGGCGGTCGCGGAGCTCGGTCCGGCCTCGACCGGCTCGAAGACTCGTCGGTCAAGGGCACGGGGATCCGGTCACCCGTGCCCACGACCGCCGCTTCGGGGGTCCTCCCCGCGCGTACCCTCCCTTTCCTATGCGCATCCTCCTCACCAACGATGATGGCATCCACGCCCCCGGCATCATCGCCATGCATGATGCCCTCATCGATGCCCCCCTCGCCGGCAAGCCTCGCTTCGCCGGGCCGCTGCTCGACTCCCGCGACACCGCCTCCCGCGCCCCCCGCAGCGTCGTCTACCCCATCGCCCCACTCACCGTCCAGTCCGCGACGGGCCACGGCGTCACGTTCCACCAGCCCCTCATGGTCGGGCCCGCCAAGGTCAACGAACGCATGGAGGGCATCGCCGTCGATGGCCGCCCGGCCGACTGCGTCAAGCTCGCCATCGCCAACCTCTGGCCCCAGAAGTTCGGCGAGGGCTCCCGGCCCGACCTCGTCATCTCCGGGCTCAACGGCGGGGCCAACTGCGGGATCAACGTCATCTACTCGGGCACCGTCGCCGCCGCCATCGAGGCCGCGTTCCTGGGTGTCCCCAGCATCGCTGTCAGCATGCGGGTCAGCCCGAAGCCATCCAACTTCGAGCTTGGTGCGTACTGGGCCCGGCGGACCATCGAGATGCTCCTCCGCGATGGCCTCCCCCGCCCGCACGACTGCCTGAGCATCAACATCCCCCTGACCGATGACCCCAGTCTGACCCTGGAATCCCCGATGCCTCCGGTGCGCGTGTGCCCCATGAACACCCACGGACTGGTCGACCGCTTCGAGCGCCGCGTCAGCCCGTACGGCGGGCAGTACTACTGGGCCTCGGGCCACGGCCTCGATTTCCGCGGCACCGAGCGCGATTCGGATGTCGAACTGCTCCTGGCCGGGAACATCACCGTCACCCCGCTGAGCTATGACCTGACCCACCGGCCGGGCCTGGAGGCCTGGCGCGAGCGCCTGGAATCGCCGGGCCGGCGCTAGCCACCGGTGCTGGGCCCGGACTCCGGATTGACTGGTCTGCTTTGGCCTCGCCGCCGAGCCCGCGAAGAAATCGCGGCCGCAGGGCAAATACGTACCCCATACGGGGTACGTAATGATCCCTCACAGCGAGCGTCCGCCCCCGATGCATCGCAGGGCCCGGGCCGCCAAGGAGTTCCGTGCGGCGAGGTGCGGCGGATCGGATGGGGCGTAAAAAAAGGCGGCTACATGTTTAGCATGCAGCCGCCCGGAGGGAGAAAGAGAGAGACTTGGTTTGCTCTTGATGGTTAGCTTGCGCTTCCTTATCAGACTTGTCAAGCCCGACCGGGCCCGGACCGCTCAGATGAAACCCGACCGACAGGTTGTTCAGGCCTGCCCGGCCGCCCTTGGGGTATCGACTAGGCGAGGAGCTGCCCCGCATTTTTGAGATGGTTGGGCAGGGCCTTGCGGATCTCCTCCACCTTATCCGCCCCTAACTTCAGCTCATCGCGGAACTCGGGCGGGATGTCCAGCGACTCGAGGTCCAGGCGGTAGCCGGAGGCCTCGCCGGCGAGCCGGTCGGCCACCGCGACCAGCGTCGTGAGCGTCCGCGTGCCCGCGGCCAGCTCCATCGGCCGGTGGTGGTAGCCCGTCACCAGCACGAACGACTTGGGGAACTTCCACTTGTCGCAGAGCCCCGCGCCGAACTCCTGGTGGCTGGCGCCGAAGACCGCGGCCTCCGCCTCGAGCATGCTCGTCGCCGGCACGCCGCCCGAGTCGGCGCCGACGCGCTCCAGCACCTCGATCAGCTTGTTGCGGTCGTACTGCATCTCGACCATCAGGCCGATGTCGTGGATCAGCCCGGCCAGGAACGCCTCGTCGGAAAGGCCCAGTTTCAATGTGTCCGCCAGCAGTTTGCTGGTGGCCGCCGTGGTGATCGAGTGCGTCCACAGGTCCCGGGCCGAGAAGCTCGGCGTCAGCTCGCCGCCGCGGAAGAGCTTGGCGAGGCTCGCCGCGATCGCGATGTTCTTCACCGCGTTGAGGCCCAGCATCACGATCGCGCGGTTGATCGACCCGATCTGCCCGGGCAGCCCGTAGAACGATGAGTTCACGACCTTCAGGATGCGGCTGCACAGCGCCGGATCGTTGGAGATGACCTTGTGCAGGTCCTGCGCCGTGGACTTGGGGTCCTCGACCAGCTCCACGATCTTCATCGTGATCTCGGGGAGGGTCGCGATGTGGCTGATCTCGCGGATCGCCGCGGCCACGATCTGATCACGCTGCTCTGAAACGGTGCTCATGCCTCGCTCCGTAGGTCTCTCAGGAGCATCGGCCTTCGAAGCGGTCCACTTTCGCGACTTGTCCCATGTTCGCGGCGGCCCGCCCGCGCCGGGCCCGCCCCGCGCTCCCGCCCGCCCGCTTCAGAATGGGGTTTTTTCCCGGATCTCCGAGGGGCCCGGCGGCGCCCCCGCGCAGCGCTCAGTACGTGCACCGCTTCCGCAGAAATCCCCGGTCGTGGGGGTTCAGCCGGGCCAGGACTTCCGCCGCCCGATCGCCCGTCCGCCCATCCCCGTAGGGGTGCGTCAGCCCGGAGAGGTCCAGCCCCGACGCCTGCTCGATCGCCGCCCGGATCGACTCGGCCTCCATCCCGCCGGTGTGCACCACGTTCCGGGCCCGCTCCCGCCCCGCCTGACGAAGCCCGATATCCACGGCCCGCACCCGCAGCGCCGCCGCCTCGATCAGCCCCGCCGAGCTGTTGCCCACCAGCACGCCCGCCCGCACGCCTTCCGGGGGCCGGGCCAGCCGCCGCAGCAGCCCGATGAACCGGTCGCGCGGCAGGTGGCTCACCGCGGGCGGGCCGCCTCCCTCGCGGCCTGAACTCTCGATCGCCGCCATGATCCCCTCGCGCCCGGGGTCGAGGTTGGGGTGCATCGCCAGCACCCGCGGCCCGTACACCTCGCGCAGCACCTCCAGCACCGCCGCCGCGCCGGCCCGCTCCTCATCCGCGGACCGGCCGACGGGGTGCATCATGAAGACCGCGAAGGGCTCCGGGCCCGGCAGCCCCAGCTCGGCCATCGCGCTGTCATCCAGCTCGCCGATCGACTCGAGCCCGTCGATCGCGGGGGATCCGATGGTGTGCACGCGGTCGGCCGCTTCGCCCATGCGGATGATGCGGTCGGCGGACTCGGCGGTCGCGGGCAGGTGCAGGTGGGCCAGCTTGGTGATGGCGTGGCGCATCGCCTCATCCGCGACGCCCTCGGCCCGGTCGCCGCCGTGCGCGTGGGCCAGGGCCCAGCCGCCGATGCTCGCCGATGCGGCGGCGGCGAAGGCCTCGATGCGGTCGCCCAGCACAAAGACCCAGTCGGGCCGGGTGCGGATGAACGCCCGCGTGAAGCGCGACACCCCCGCTCCCACGGCCTCGGCATCGGCATGCCGCCCCGTCCGCCCGTCCACCTGCATGGGCACGGCGTCGGCGACCTCGGTGTGCAGCTCCCTGGCGAACATCTTGACATCGCGGTACGTCTCGCCCGCGCTCGCCAGGTGCGACCCCGCGGCGATGATGATCAGTTCGAGCTCCGGGTGCGCGTGCACGGCCCGCATGACGGGCCGGAGCAGCCCGAACTCGGCCCGGGAGCCCGTGACGACGGCGATTCGGCGGGGTGATGGGGGGGTCAACGCAGTTTCCTTCGCCTCCGGGCAGCGCGCTGTGTGCGAGTTCATCCGCCTCCGCGCCTGGGCCCTGTGCCGACAGCGCAGCCGCTTTCAGCCCGAAGGGCTGATCGACAGTAGCCGGGGCTGGAGCGAAGCGACACCCCCGGTCGGCTCATGACACATCGCGGTCCACATCGTCCGCCATGATCGGCATGTCCCCCTCGACCGCTCTCGCCAACCTTCGTCCCACAATCTCATCCACCCTGAACGGCTCGATCCCCGTGCCGGGCCGCTTGAACGTGAGATCCTCGCGGCGGATCCCATGCCCCGCCGGCAACGCTCCCCGCGCGACGATCGACTGCCGCGAAACGCGGCGCACATCCTGCTCGATGTCGAGGACACGCTTCTCGAAGGGTGCGGCCCAGCCGTGCCGGGGCGGATCGACCGTTCTCTCGCCGGCGCGGGCCAGCTCCCACCGCATGGTCACGGCCGACCGGTATCGCGCAAAGGACCGTGAATCGAGCGAGGCCGCGTGGTCGGGCCCGGCGGCTTCGGTGTCGTACGTGAAGTGCTTCTCGAGCACGAGCGCGCCGCAGGCCACCGCGTTGGCGCCGGTGATCGTCCCGGCGGTGTGGTCGCTGTACCCGATCGGCAGGGGCGCGAGCGCTTCCCGCAGCGCGGAGATCCCTCCCAGTTCCTCGCGGTCCTTGGGTGTCGGGTAACTGCTCACGCACTGCAGCACCGCCAGCCGCTCCCGCGCCGGGCCCAGCCACTCCGCCGCGCGCTTCACCTCGTCCAGCGTGCTTGCCCCGGTGCTCACGATCAGCGGCCGCCCCGTCGCCATCAGCCTCTCCAGCAGCGGCCGGTGGATGATGTCCGGGCTCGCCGTCTTGTACGCATCCCATGGCAATCGCTCGGCCTCATCCACCAGCTCAACGCTGAAGCACGTCACAATCGCATGGATGCCGATCTCGTGCGCCAGGTGCACGACCGGCTCCATCTGCTCTATCGACAGCTCCAGCCGCCGCAGCATCTCGACGGGGTCGCTCTCGCCCGCGGCCTTCTGGTACGCCGCGAGCTTCGCGGCCCGGCTCATGAGCAGGTCGGCCCGGAAGAGCTGGAACTTCACGGCATCCGCGCCGGCATCCTTCGCGGCGCGGGTCAGCTCCAGCGCCCGCTCGACCGAGCCATCATGATTGACGCCGATCTCCGCGATGAGGTAGGGCGGAGACTCCGGACCGATCTGGCGAGCGCCGATATGCATGCGAGTTCTTGTCCCCAACCGAACCGCGAGCGTGAGCGAGCGGGCCCAAGTCGCGGGCGTCGATCCGCGACCGTCAGGGAGCGGTCCCGGGCCGATGAGTCCCGGGCGTCCATGGCAGATCCTGCTGATCCCGAACGTAATCGCACGCATCGTCGGCATCGTCCCGGTCCCAGATGTACCGCGTGCTGCCGTGCCGGGACCACACCACCGGGCCCGGCGCCAGGCCCGCCTCGGACAAGCGTCGGCTGGCCCATGATTTCAGATCGTTCATGATCCGCTCGGGTTCGCACTCGGCGCTCACGACGAGATGGACATGATTCGTGCGGACATTCTGCGCCAGGAGCGTCCACCCCCGGTGTCGGCAAACTTCTTCGACCGTGCGGGAAACGACCTGGCGAGCCGGCGAGGGAAGTTCGACGGGCGGTGCCTTCATCCGCCGGGCCGACTCGATCTCGAGCAGTTCGTCGGGCTCAATCGGCGGTTGCCCCGGCGTGTTGTGATGCCGATCAACCGAAGTGCGGGCATCGCTGTGCAGCCAGGTGCCATAGGTGCGGAACGTAATGAGGTACGCGAGCGGGAACTTCTTGGCGGAGACATCCAAGGCCGCTCCCTCACGGTCGCGGACCGGGATCGCGGGATCTTGGCCCGCTCGCTCACGCTCACGGTTCGGCTCGGACCACCATCCCCCTCGCTCCTCCTCGCGGTTCGCCTCAGAGAGCACCGCCTCCGCCACCAGCATGTCGATCCGGCTGTCAATATCCACGACGCTGCCCTCGGGGTTCACGACGCCGCGGCGGTCCTTCCCGAAGAACGCGTGCGGGCCCGGCTGAACTCCCGCCACCTCCCGGAACAGCGCCTCCCGCGTCACCGCGATCACCCCCCCATCCGGGATGAACGCAGGCGGCAGATCCTGCCTCCGGAACACCCCGTGATTCAGAACCTCTCCTTCCCAGGGCGAAACATGTCCCTCCGAGCTCACGCGCGCCGTCCACCACGGGTGGTGCTTCCCCACGGGCTGGTAGCTCTGCACGCTGTCGCACCCGCTCTCGATCAGCAGTGCCACCGCGCGGTCGATCAGCCCGGCGGGCCGCACCGGCACATTCCCGTACAGGATCACGATCGGCATCCGCGCGGGCCAGGGGGCGCCCCGCTCCAGCGCCTCGACCGCGCTCCGGACCGCGGCATCCACCGTCGCCGTGTCGCTCGCCAGTTCGTTCGGGCGCGGCACCACCTCGACCTCAAAGGCCCGGCCGATCGCCATCAGCTCCGCATCATCGGTTGACAGCACCACCCGGGCGATGTGCGCCGAACTCTTCGCCGCCTCAAGCGTCCAGGCGACGCACGGGCGGCCCGCGATCATCATCGCATTCTTCCGCGGCAGGCCCTTGCTCCCGCCCCGCGCCAGCACCACCGCGATGGCCCGCCGATCACTCATGCTCACGCCGCCCGCACGGGCCATCCCGACTTGAGTTCAACCTCTCCCGCCGGGCCCGCGCCCTCGATCGCGCCATCGGCGCGCATGACCACTGTCTCCGATTCGCGCCGCCGCTGCGCCCCAACGGGCCACGGCAGCGGTTCAATGCGCTGCCCCGGCATCGTCCGCGGAAGCGGGTCGATGATGCACGTACCGGCCTCCATCAGCCAACCGTTGTAGAACGCCTCGATCTCCTCGTATACCGCATCGCAGCGCGTGATCCGCGGCACGATCCACGGGTCGCCGGGCCCGCGCCGCCCGGCCAGCAACGCCCGCACACCCGCCGCGGCCGCATCAAGCCCATCCCGTCCGGTGATCCCGAGGTACGTCGCCGGCTGCCCGGCATAGAGATCCACACTGATCACGTCCGCGCCGCATTCCAGCAACGCCTCTGCATCGCCGGGCCCGCGCGGCAGCTCCGTGCGAACATGCACGGCCGCGAACCCCGCCTCACGCGCGGCCCGCACAGCGCGGGCCCAGTCGCCGTGCAGCAGCGGATCGCCCCGCCCGCCCAGCGTCAGCACCGCGTCCTCAAAGTCACCCCGCAGCCGCTTCAGCCCGCGATCGAAGTGCTCGACCGCCAGATCCTCGGCCCGGGCCGGCGCCTCGTGCCACGTCGCCGCCGCGCTGCCCCCCGCGCGCTGCGTGGTCAACTCCACCATCGCGTGCCGGTGCGATGGCCCGGCCTCCGGCAGCGTCATGAAGGCCCGCGCGATCGCCTCCGCCGATGCCTCCCGCGCGGCCGGGCCCAGCGCCCGCAGCAGCGAGCTGATCTGTGTGACCCGGGCCCGGCTGTCGGCGATCAGCCTCGCGCCGACATCACGCACGGCAGCCGGCACCATCACGCACGTCGGCTTGGCGATCGGGTCCGCCTGCGGCGCGATCGGGATGTACCCCGTCAGCCCGCCGACCGACGCCAGCATCCCCGCGCCGGGCCTTGCCGATGCCAGTTCCTCCGCCAGCGACCGCGCGATCACCACACCCGCCAGCCCGGGCGCCGCCTGCGTGAACACCAGCCGGTGTTGCGCGGGCCGCTCCACGTGCCGCTCGATGACCGCATCAATCAGCCCGGGGTCCACCAGCGCCCAGTCCGGGCCGATGACCACCGCCGACTCAAGCCCGGCGCTCCCCATGACCGCCGACAGCACCGCCGCATCCATCACCTCGTCGTACACCGTCAGGTTGCCGATCGCCCCGCGCCAGCAGCCGGGCCCGTACAGCCGCGAGGCACCCACCGCCCGCGACCGCTCGCGCCACGGGCCCAGGTCCGTCTCGTGAATCTCCACTCCCGGCCCGCCCACCGCCGGGCCCACCAGCTCGCGCACACGCTCCGCCCGGTCGGTCGCCAGGATCACGCGGTCAATGCGGCCACACCTCGCCAGCCGGGCCAGCGTCAACTGCAGCGCATTGAGGCGGCCGTGCACGGGCACCGCCAAATCCCGCGGCAATCCCAGCCCGCCGAAGTCGGGGTCCACGATCATCACCGCCGCGAGCCGCCGCTCCACGCTACGGACCTCAACAGATGGGCCGGCCGCTTCCATCGGCGCCGGGTCGCGGAACGACTTCGGCCCGCCCTCCATCGCGGCGATGGTGTCATCCAGCAGCCGGGCCATCTGGTCGGCCGAGTCCGCGAGCCAGCGGACGTTCTCGATGTCGCGCGAAATCTGCCGCCGCTGCTGCTCGACCGGCGAGAGCGAATCCTCCAGGCCGATCGCGCGGTCCGCCCGGAATCGCCGCAGCGTGCCCGTCTGGTTCAGATGGTGCACCAGCCAGTACGCGGTCTTCAGGCTCACCGCCTCATCGCGCAGCCCGTGCACCTCTCCGATCAGCCGGTTCACCCCGGCCCGGTCGCCGTGCGCGGCGAGCATCTTCTCCAGCAGCCGGGCCGAGCGCCGCGATAACTCGCCGATGCGCCACACATCGCCCCGCACCTCCCGGACACGCTCGGTCACCTTCGACTTGATGGATGACCGGGGTTTCGCGTCCGTCGCATCAGCGCGGGCGGCCGCGGGCGCAGCGCCCCCGTGCTTCTCTAGCGCCTCCGCCAGCGTCATCACCGTCGTGTGCGCCTTGGCGACGCCCCCCTCGGTCGCGTCGATCACCGTCAGCCCGGCCCGCGCATCGGAGGCGAAATCACGCTCGAACTGCACGAGGTACGTCGCCATCTGCTCATCGGTGTAGACGGGCCGGCCCAGCGTGTCGTTCGTCTTCCGCAACAGGTGCCGCGACCGCACGATCCGCTCCCACTCGAACATCTCCAGCGTGCGGAACTCGTTGAGCTCCCCCGACCATACCTGGTGGATCGCCGCCCCTGCCGAGTAATACTGCCCATCCGTGAACCCCAGGTCCTGCCCGATCAGCATCACCGGATCACACCCCAGCTGCCTCGCCAGGTAGTACGCCAGGTGCGCCACCGTCGCCCCGGGCTTCAGCTCGCCCATCGGCCGGGCCAGCCCTTCACCCAGCAGCATGTCCAGCACCGGCTCCGCCACGCACCGGATCCGCCCAGGGAACGCATCCAGGATCGCCGGGTTGGCCTTGGGCTCAACCACCAGCGTCACACCCTCCACATCCGCCGCCGTCAACCCTTCATAGAACCGCCGGCTGATTTCGTGGTAATCAAGCGCTGTCACAAAGTGCGGGCGGATCCCCTTCGCCAACAGCGGCTTCAGCACCGTCTGCGCCGCGATGATCACCACCCGCTCGCGCACGCCGGGCCGGGCCAGCAGCTCGATGTTCCGCCTCAGGCTGGGCCCGGCCGATACCACCACCGCCGCCCGCCCGCGCTGCGAGCCCCGCAGTTCCTCGATCCCCTCCCGCGTCGCGTAGTAATCGAGGTTCATCAGGATGTTGCGGATCGTCGCCTCCATCTGCACCAGCGTCGTCACGACGTTGGTCCGCACCGCCTTCATCACCGCCGTGAAGCTCGCGCTGAACGTCGCCGCCGCCTCTCCCAGCCGCGCCTTGCTCGGCGGGTGCTCCAGCAGCCGCGTCCCCATCGACAGCACACCCTCGAACCCGCCCACCGCCGCCGCGATCGCCCCCTGGTCCTCCGCCTCCAGCACAAGCCGCACGTTCCCCCGGGCCAGCCACGCCGAGTGATCCACCCGCTCCAGCACCGCGCGCAGCAGGTCCACATCCGGCTCGAACGCCAGCACCACCCCCGCGGTCTTCATTCGCTCCGCCAGCGCCCGCAGATGGTGCCCCAGCCCGAACCCAAGCACCGCAACCCCGCCCGTCGTCTCCACCGGCACCGTCGCCGCCAGGCGCTCCGCCTCCTCGACGGGCCGGCGCCGGCTCGCGAGCTGACGCCCCCCCAGCACCGCCGACACCGCCCCATCATCGGCCGTGACAAACTCGATATCCATCCGCGGCCGGGCCCGCAGTACCGCCCCCGCCACCGCCGGGCCGGACCCCAGCAGCAGCGCCCTCAGGTTGGCCTCCAGGATGGGGTTCTTCACATCCATGTAGTTCGCTACCCCCGCCCCATCCCCTCCAACACCGATCCGCCGCCCGTCTTTCGCGTACAACCTCCGGGCCGGGCCCGCGCGGTAGATAGCCGCCCGGGCCAAGGCCCCGCGTACGGATCGGCGTTCACGAAAGGGCCGCTGAAAAGATGACCGGGCCGCTCATCACTCCTCAGGTGTCCTCGGGCGCTGGGCTCGACCTCCTCTTCACCCTCGCCCAGACCCCCAATAGCAGGGGGAAGGTGTCCCCGCTCCCGTCGCCGCCGGTGTTTACCCGCTACCTCTTTGAGAACCCCTGGCCCGGCGTGATCGTGCTGGTCCTGGCCGCGGTCGTGATGTTCATCGTGCTCAACCAGCGCGGGCGGCTGACCCAAGGCGCGGCGATCGCAGCGACGCTGGTCGCGGCCGCGGCGGGCCTGTGGTTCACAGCGCGGAGCGTGGTCACCCCGCGCGAGCAGCTCCGCCGTCAGACCTACACCCTTATCGGCGCGGTCCTGCGGGGCGATGAGCCCCGGATGCGGCAGATCCTTGAGCCCGAGGCCATCGCCTACTTCCCCGAAGCCGAGAGCGGCGTCCGCATCCTCGACTGGGTCGGGCCGAACCTCTCCGAGGCCTACCGCATCCGCGAGTGGGCCGTGCTCGATGAGCAGGCCTCGATGGATGGGCCCGGCACGGCCCGGACGCAGTTCCATGTCCGCGTCACCGCCGAAGACTCCGGCCTTCCCTACCTGGGCTGGGTCCGCTTCAACTGGCGGCAGGATGCGGATGGCTGGAAGGTGAAATCAGTCGAGGAGATCGCCCGCGGCCTGCCGGGCCAGTAGGAGGAAATCGAACACAGAGGCCGCAGAGGACGCAGAGAAGAGAAAACGAACTCTGAGGAATCAGAGGGGACCAGAGGGACGCCGAGAGGTGAGCCGGGTGCCGTGGTGGAGACGGGCCGTCCCGGCCCGGCTCCGCCACGCCGACATAGAACCTTCCTCGTGGGGATGCGAAGCGCATCCCCACGGCACCCAACGCACAACGCCAATGCGGCGGATGGCCCCGCCCCATCGTGCCCGTAACCGCCTCTCCGCATTCCTCTCCGCGTCCTCCGCTTCCTCTCTCTCCTCCGCGTTCTTCTTCTCTTCTCTGCGTCCTCTGCGGCCTCTGCGTTCAATCTTCCACGAAAAAAGGGACAGCGCACCACGCGCTGTCCCTTCCGGATACATCAGCATCCGTCGGAGGGGGGAGTCCTTAGCGGCGCCGGCGCAGGCCCAGCCCGGCCAGGCCCAGCAGCCCGGCGGTCGCCGGCGCGGGGACGGGCGTGATGTCGAGGTTGTCGATCATGAGCCGCGGCGCGGAGTACTCAGCGCCGAACGTCGCGTAGATGTGCAGCGAGTCGAACTCAGCGCCCGAGACGCTCAGGCTGTCGGTCGTGATGTTGTCGCGCCCGCCCAGGTCGCTGATCGTCAGCGTGTCGCTCGCCACCACCGCGCCGTCCTTGACCGCATCCAGGTGGAACATGATCCCGCCCCACGGGCCGTTCTCGTAGAACGCCATGTCCACGCTCGCCGCGCTTGACAGCGAGGGCAGGTCCATCCACGCCGTGGCCAGCGGGCCGACCGTCAGGTTCGGGCCCGGCACGTACGAGGTGCCGAAGGTCAGCGTGTTGGGCGAGCTGCCCCAGGCCGGGAAATCCAGGTAGAACCACGTCGCATCCTCGACGATGAGCAGGTTGCCCAGGTCGCCCGCCGTGAACGTGCTGCCATCGGGGAATACGCCCCCGACGTTGTTCACATCGCGGTAGCTGATGCCCTTGTAGGTCATCGCCGTGCCCTGCGAACCTTCCGTGAGGTCATCGTAGTTGCTCACATCGGCCTGCGCTGTGGCCGCGAGCCCCGCGGCCGCGAGCGCCGCCACCATCTTCACCATCGTCATGTCTTGTCCTCCCAATCTTGATTCCAGAGGCCCGCCTCACCCGTCGAACGCCGCCGGGTCGCCGCGCCCCATTCCCCCCACACCGCAACACCTCGAACGCTCGAGGTTCACAATCTGACTCCGTCACTTCCCCGAAAGCCCTCGCTCACGCTCGGGCTGCTTGTCTCCTGGTCTCTTCATCGCTGCGTCACTTCCTCCCGCAACTCATGCCTCACCATCACCGACACGGGCATCGGCGGGTACCGCATCCGCACGCGGAACAGGTCGTAATCGCCGGGCCTCAGCCCCATCCGGTCAAACACCCACGATGCCAGGTCGGCGTACCCCGGGATGTCGGGCGAGTGCGCCAGCGACACGCCCCGGCCCAGGTGCGCGATCTTCTCCGGCACCGGCAGGGCATCGGCCTCATCGAACGCCACCGGCGAGGCCAGGTCGCTGAACACCCGCAGCTGCCGCTCCACCTCGCCGAACAGCCCGGCGTGCACGAAGAGATCAAAGTGCAGCAGCTCCGCCGGCGTCCGCACCGCCGAGCCGAAATGCGCGATCCTGTCGTGCTCGGTCGCGTGCGTCGGCGCCAGGTTCCGCAGCACCTCGCCCGTCATCAGCGTCCGCTCCCCGACCAGCCCGACGGGCCCGGACACAAACTCATCGTGCACCAGCCCGCCCGCATCGAACCGCCGGGCCAGCTCCGGCACCGGCGAAGAGCAGAACTTCGGCAACACCGGCGCCCCGTTGTGCGCCCGCGCCCCTTCGGGGTCCAGCGGCACCCGCGTCAGCGGCGCATCCGTCCGGGCCCGGTCATCCGCCACCACCGACTGGTTCACCAGCCACCGCACGCCGGGCCTGGTCTGCCGGAACCCGATCAGCCCGCGCACCAGCGCCGTGTGGAAATAGCCGGGCCTGTCCTCCGATGGGGCCTGCACCATCAGCGCCAGCAGCACCTTGCACCGCGCCCCCCACACGAAACTGTTGCCCGCGAAGCTCCGCTCCCGCCACCGCTCCGCCGCATCGGAGTCCTGCCCCGGGGCGCATGATTCCAGGAGCATCTCCAGCTCATCCCGGCTCGCCGCGTGCGAGGCCGCCAGCGCCTCGAACCGCGCCGAAGCCCGGCGGGCGCTGTCGATCAGGTCATCCGGCACTTCCGCCAGCCGGGCCGCCTCGAGCCACACCTCGATGCTCTTGCCCGTCGGGATATGCAGCGCCGCCACGAACGGGTCATCCTCGTACGCGACCTTGATGACCTGCCACGCCAGCTTGCGGTGCACCCCGAAGGCCTTGCTGACGTTGGTCACGGCCTTGGGGCCAGGGCACTTGCGCTCGATGATCCGGGCAAAGACATCGCGCACCAGCCGCACGGCATCGACGGTGTCGGACTGAAAAGAACCCGGAATCGGGGGCGCAGCACCGGTCACAGATACGAAAATTACCAGCATCGAATCGTGTTTTCAATATCATTTCAGAAACAATAACGAAAACGGAAGCGGCATTGGGCATTGGGCAACCGGCATTCGTTAGGGCTTCTCTGCGCCGCGGCTACCCTCCCAACTGGCAGCGCTCCCGCACCGAATGCCGAATGCCCAATGCCGAATGCCCAATGCCCAATGCCCAATGCCCACTGCCGAATGCCGAATGCCGAATGCCCAATGCCCAATGCCGAATGCCCAGTGCCCAATGCCCAATGCCCAGTGCCCAGTACCTTCAGTTCTGCGGAATCTCCACCAGGTCGCTCTTTACAAAGTCGTCGGTCTTGCCGCTCGGTGCGGAGCTTCCGCTGCGCTTGGCCCGGTAGGGGCTCCCGTTGAGCAGGTTGTACGGGTGTTTCTTGCGGGCCTCGACCAGCCGCTGGCTCTCCGGTTTGCCGGCGCCCTTGTCGGAATCGCTGTAGTCGAAGACACCCACGGTGACCATGCTGCGGAACGGGCCGTGGAAGAAGAACGCCTCATCGCCCTCGCGGCGGAGGCGCGCTGCGGCCTCCTCGGCGGCCTTGCGGAACTGGGCCAGGTCGCCCTGTGTCGGCTCCTGAGCGTCGGGCCGGGAGTACACACCGACCTGCAGCGTAAAGATGGCCCGGCGGCCATACTTGTCCTTCGCGGAGCGCAGATCGAGTTCCGACATCGCGCCTCCCGCGTTGACCTCGGGGGGCACCATCATGGCCCGCGCGTAAGGGCGCTGGCCATCGACGATGAACTCGCGGATGCGGGCCAGGTCTTCCTGGGCCCGCGGATCACCCGGTTCCGGGTACCGGGCCAGGCCCACGATCGTCGTCTTGCCGCGGACCTCGGTGAACGCATCGCTGAAGCCGAGGCTCTGGACGACCGCCTGGGTGGTGCGCGCCTGCCGGGCCTGGTCCGGCCCGGTGTACGCGCCGACCATGATCGTCCAGTCGGTGCGCGACGCCGGGGTCCCTGCCGAGGGGCCCTTGGCGAAGAGCTCTCTGCCGGTGTCGCGCAGGGACCCGTTCCGGGGGTCTTCACCACCGGATTGACAACCGACAAGCCCGCAGATCGCCAGGAGCGACAACCAGCACGCGGTGGCGATGGTCCGGGAACGCGCGCGAGCTGCGGGAGGGGTGGTCATCGCTGGATTCCGATTCGACGCCGCCGGGAGATGGGCCGCTTTTTCTGCCGCGTCCGCGAGGAGATTATTGTACCTAAGAAGTTTGTGCACCGTAACTTGCGAGCGACTCGATCGAACCGGACTCTTTTGAAGGCTCGACCTCCGCACCGTCGATACACACGGCGTGGAATGGTGAGTCTTCGGCCCGCCAGGGAGGTCGCGGCCGGGCAGGTCCCAATGGACGGGACGATACGCACAGGAGCAGTGGGTCATGACGGACATCGCACCGATCGGCGGCGGCTTGGTGGGTCGCCTCGTGCCGGTCGAGCCACCGATCGAGCCGGCCGCGGGCCGGATCGGCCCGGCGGCAACACCAACCAGGACCGCTCGCGGCGCTGACCGCGTGGAGGTCTCGAGAATGGCCAGCCTGCTCAACCAGCTCCGGGAGATGCCCGACATCCGCGAGGAACTCGTCCGCCGGGTGCGCGACCAGATCGCCGGCGGCGCCTACGACACGCCCGAACGCATCGAGGGCGCGATCGATGGGATCCTCGGTGAGGAATCGCGGTAGGGCCTGAGCCGGCGCGGGTTGTCCGCGGTGGCGCGTGGGAACGCAGTTTTACCACAGAGGCTCAGAGGCACAGAGAAGAGGGGAACGGGGTGTGGTGACCAGGCCCGATTGGTCGGACTGGTCGGGTTCTGCGCCCTTCGGCGTCGCCTCCGAACCGTTCTCCAACTCCGATGTTCTCCGTGCCTCTGAGCCTCTGTGGTGAAACCCCTTCAGTGGCGGAAGTGGCGCAGCCCGGTCGTGAGGCAGGTCACGCCGCGCTGGTTGCACAACTCGAAGGTGTCGGGGTCGCGCTTGGATCCGCCGGGGTGGACCAGCGTGGTGACGCCGGCATCGATGAGCACCTGCGGGCCATCGCTGAAGGGGAAGAAGGCATCGCTGAAGGCGATTGCGCCGTGGGCGAGCGGCCCGGCTTTCTGCACCGCGATGCGGCAGGCGGCGACGCGGTCCATCTGGCCCGCGCCGGCGCCGAAGAGCCGCAGGCCCGGCGGAGTGGAGCGAGATTCGGGCGCGGGCCCGCCGATGGCGATGGCGTTGCTGGTGAGCGACCGGGCCACGACCTCGAGGAACGCGGCGGCGCGGAGCTGATCGGTGCTGGGCGCGGGCCCGGCCGCGTGGATGACCTCAGCGCCGCGGGCGAGCTTCTCATCGGGCTGCTGGGCCAGGAGCCCGCCCGGCACGGGGCGGAGCTCCAGGTGCGGCGGGCCGAAGAGGCCGTGATCGGTTGACGCCGGGCGCGTGGGGACGGCGAGCACGCCGACCTCCAGCAGGCGGATGTTGGCCCAGCGGGCCCGGAGCTTCTCGAGCGCGCCGGGCGAGAACGACGGGGCGACGATGACCTCGAGGAACAGCTCGGGGGAGATGAAGCGCTGCGCTGCATCATCATCGACCGCGCTGCTGACGGCGAGGATTCCGCCGTAGGCGGCGAGCGGGTCGCCGGCGAGGGCGAGGTCGATGGCCTCGCGCGAGGTCGGGGCCAGGCCCGCGCCGCAGGGGTTGGTGTGCTTGACGATCACCGCCGAGACCGAGGCGGGGTCGACGCCCGCCAGCGAGCGGACGGTGCGGAGGGCCGCGGCGGCATCGGCGAGGTTGTTGAAGCTGAGCTCCTTGCCGTGCAGCTGCCGGGCCGAGAGGACGCTGGGCCCGTCGCCGGCATCCAGGTCGCGGTAGGCCGCGGCGGCCTGGTGGGGGTTTTCGCCGTAGCGGAGGTCAAAGACCTTCTCGTAGCGGAGGGTGAGGGCGGCGGGGAAGGTGGGCTGCCGGGCCGGCCCGGCGTGGCGCGGGGCGGGCGCGAGATAATCGGCGATCGCCGCGTCGTAGCGGCTGGTGCGGGCGAAGGCGGCGGCGGCGAGCTCAGCGCGGAGCGCGAGGGTGGTCTTGCCATCCACCTCGCTCAGCCCGTCGATGATGCGCTGGTACTGTGAGGGGTCGGTGACGACGGTGACCCAGCGGAAGTTCTTCGAGGCCGAGCGCACCATGGCCGGGCCGCCGATGTCGATCTGTTCGACCGCCTCCTCCAGCAGCGTGCCGGGGCGCGCGATCGTGCGCTCGAAGGGATAGAGGTTGACGCAGACCAGGTCGATGGGCCGGATGTCGTGCTGGGCCATCTGCGCGGCGTGGGCCGGGTCATCGCGCACACCCAGCAGCCCGCCGTGGACCATGGGGTGCAGGGTCTTGACGCGGCCGCCGAGGATCTCGGGGAAACCGGTGACATCGTCGATGGGGGTGACGGGCAGCCCGGCCTGCTTCAGCGCTGCGGCGGTGCCGCCCGTCGAGATGAGCTCGACGCCGAAGCGGTTGAGGGCCTTGGCGAACTCGACCAGGCCCGTCTTGTCGGAGACGGAGAGGAGGGCGCGGCGGATGGGGACGAGGTCGGACATGCGCTCAGGGTAGGAGAAAGAGGGCGCGGGGGGGGCGGCACCCGGCGCATCGGGTACCGTGGGGATGTGTCTTCACATCCCCACGTGAGGGAAGGCCGACCGTGGCGGAGCCGATGCGAAGCGCATCGTCACCACCACGGCACCCGGCGTGAAGATTCGGACGCGGCTCGGAGAGCCGCGCTACCTATTCACCGCGGGAGGAAGCGCGCGATGACGCCGCTCTTGGCGACCGCGTACATGATGCCATCCTCGTACTTGTCGGTCGTCAGAAAATCGACGCCGGCGAGCGGCACCTTCTCGATGACATCGCCCTGCTCGGGGTCGATCACGCAGGCGTTGGCGCCATCCCAAGTGATGAGGCGGTTCTTGTTGCGGGCCACGACGGTGCCGCCGATGCCCTTGGCCGACCAGTTGATCTTGCCGGTGGTGGCGTCGAAGGCGGTCAGGCCCAGCTCGGGGATCGTGCAGTAGACGGTGGCGCCATCGGCGGTGGGCTGGGCCCGGAGGGGCTGCGTGCCGCGGTAGCGCCAGACCTGCGTGCCGGTGGGGGCGAAGGCGTAGAGGGACTGGTCGAGGCTGGCGATGAACATGAGCTGGCCGTTGGTGACGGGGTCGTTGGAGACGCCGTCGAAGATCCGGGCCCGGCCCTGCAGCGAGCCCGATCCGGAATCCAGGAAGAAGACATCGCCGGTCTGAGAGACCGCGCCGACAACCGAGCCGATCAGCACGGGGCGGCCCTCGATGGCGCCGGGGGTGTCGAAGCCCCAGATCTTGACCGACTGGCCG
This sequence comes from Phycisphaerales bacterium, assembly GCA_020849615.1. GTDB lineage: Bacteria > Planctomycetota > Phycisphaerae > Phycisphaerales > UBA1924 > JADLFW01. The sequence goes on along the minus strand of JADLFW010000005.1, from coordinate 84,643 downwards.
AGGTAATGGCCCAGCACCTCGCCGGTGGGTGTGCCGTAGATCGCCACCGCGCCGCCCGGGCGCTCGATGAGCAGCGGGCGGGTGTTGACGACCTTCTCGATGCGCTGCCGGGCCAGGAGGTTGCCGGTCGCGGCGGTGAGGACGAACGCCTCGGACTCGCTGGAGCAGACGACGCGATCGCCATCGCGGCCGTTGCCGACGAACTTGGTGAGCGGGTTGGCGAGCTCGGTGGACCAGCGGATGCCGCCGTTGGTGGTCTCGAGCAGGCTGAGAATGCCGCCCGTCTCCTGGACGATCAGCAGGTCCGGGTAGGCATCAGCGAAGCGGATGCGGCCCCGGCCCGACACGTAGGGGTAGGCGGTCCAGTCGTAGCGGTAGCCCAGCCGCGACCAGCCATCGTGGTCGATGGGGAACGCCGCCGCGCGGGCCTCGACGGTCGAGCCCGGCTGGCGCGTGAGCGTGGGCTCCGATGAACTGCACGCGGCGAGGCCGCTGAGGCCCATGAAGGCGGCGAGCGCGAGGGCGGTGGAATGGCGGAGACGGTTGGGCTGGAAGTTCATGCGGGCTCTCGCGTTGGGCGTTCGACACCGTAGGGTGTGACGGCCCGGGGGTTCCGGGGGGTTCCGGGGCTGGCCCGGCCGATCGGGGTCGGCGCTGGGCGTGGCAGTATCGAGCCGGGCCGCCGGGAGGTCAAGGGGCCGGGGAAAAGGTGACAGGGCGCCGAGGTGGCACGCCGCTCCGATGCGTGCCGGGGGAGAAGAGACCCGCCTCGCAGTGGCGGGCCGCTTCGGAGGGCTCACCCCGCCCGTTCGCCGGCGATGAGAGCGGCCCCGAAGACGCCGGCGTTGTCCTCCAGCTCGCTGGCGACGATTTCGACATTCTTGCAGCGGTCGGGGAAGACGATCCGGGCCACGGACTCGCGGATGAGCTTCACCCAGGGGGCGCCGATGGCCTCGGTCAGCCCGCCGCCCAGGACGACGCGCTGGATGGAAAGCAGGGTGACGACGCTGCCGATCGCGACGCCCAGGACCTCGGCGGTGTGGTCGATGACCTCGCGGGTGAGTTCATCGCCGGCCTCGTAGGCCTTGGCGAGCTGCTTGGATTTCACCTTGTCGAAATCGCCTTCGAACATGTCGGTGAGCATCGACTTTCGGTTGGCCTTGATGAGGCGGACGACCTGGTCAACGACGGCCGAGCGGGAGCAGTTGTGCTCCACGGAGCGGTGGCCCGGGGGGTTGTTGGGGAAGAGGATCGTGTGGCCGAACTCGCCGGCGGTGAGGAAGTGGCCGTAGAAGAGCTTGTTGTCGAAGATGAGTCCGCCGCCGATGCCGGTGCCGATCCAGACGCCGAAGAGGTGGGCGGCGCCCCGGCCCGCGCCCATGCGGTGCTCGCCGAAGACGGCGACGTTGACATCGTTGTCGAGGAAGGTGCGGACGCCGAGTTTGCGGGTCATGATCTCGGCGAGGGGGGTGTCCGTCCAGCGGAGATTGACGGCCTCGAGAACGACGCCCTCGTTGGGGTCGACCGCGCCGGGGGCGCCGATGCCGACGGCGCCCAGGTCGGCGACGCGGATTTTGGCGGTGGCGCAGGCCTCCTCCACACCATCCACGATGCGGCCGATGACCGCATCCTGGCCCTCATCGGCCTTGGTCTTGCGCTTGGCGGTGGCGAGCAGCTTGCGGTCGGGGGAGACCACGCCGATCTGCATGTTGGTGCCGCCGAGGTCGATGCCGATGATGGGCTTTGCGGGGGGCATGGGGGTTCGGGCTCCGGTGAGGGGCGCAGTGTATCCGGAAGGTGAAGGCCAACCGCGGCGAAGCCGGCGCGAAACGCATCGTCATCACCACGGCGCCCGGCGCGAGTCAGACCAGCCGCGTGCGGCGGATCGCGCAGCCCGGGGCGGCCGCCAGGATCTTCATCGCGACCTCCGGGGGCTTGTGATCGCGGCCCAGCGGGATGAAGAGGCAGCTGCCGCTGCCGGAGAGGTGGGCCCGGGCCGGCGCGGCGGTGTCGGTGCAGAGGCATTCGGCGATGCGATCGACCAGGCCCGCGAGCGCGGGCTGGGCCCGGCAGGCAGCGGGGAGCAGCGTGTTGAAGAGGGCGCCGGGGAGAGACGGGCCGGGCCCGGCGGCGCTGAGCGCGAGGCTGCGGACCATGGGTTCGTTGAGGGTGCGCACATCCGGCCCGTCGGGCAGGCGGTCGTAGGCGGCATAGATCTCGGCGGTGGGGCAGGAAAAGGGCGGAATGACCAGCAGCAGGTCGGCGGCCGCGGCCGGGGTGCGGCGGATGCGATCGCCGAACCCGGTGACCACCGCCGGTCGCGCGGGCCAGCGGTCATCGATGAAGAACGCGACATCCGAGCCGAGCGTGGCGCCGAGCGATTGGAGTTCCTCAACGCCGATTCCCAGCTCGAAGAGCCGGTTCAGCCCGGTCAACATCGCGGCGGCGTCGGATGAGCCCCCGCCCAGCCCGCCGCCGACGGGGATGCGCTTGGCGAGCTGCATGGCGATCGGCAAGGCCCGGCCCGTGTGCTGTTCGAGGAGGCGGTGGGCCCGGATGGCGAGGTCCTTCTCGCTCGGCCAGTCGATGGGTGTCGGGCGGGGCGCATCGGCGGCCCAGGTGATCGAGTGAGTGCTTGCGGCGCCGTCCGGGAGGCGGCTGAGCGTGAGGTCATCCGCGAGGTCGATGCAGGACATCCATGAAGCGATGCGGTGCCAGCCGGGCCGGGCCGAGCCGGGCGGCTCGGGCGGGCCGACCGCGAGGGCGAGGTTGACCTTGGCGTGGGCGGGGAAGGTCGGCACGGGCGATGGTATGACGGGCCGGCGATGCTCCCGCGATCGGGCTCAGGCCCGCCGGCGGCGAACAACGCTGAGGCCCGCGAACATCGGCAGGATGGCCGCGGCCGGCGCGGGGATGTGCCGAGTCAGCACCCGCACCTCGGCGGTATCGAAGTACGAGAGATCGCCGAAGAGCGAGAACGTGAGGATGTTGCTGTTGATCGAGACCACATCGATGCCGGGCGACAGCCCGCGCGGGATGCCGCCGGAGTACGTGGTGCCCGTCGGGATGAACACGGGGTCGCTGGGGTACAGCGTCCCGGCGGAGAAGGCCAGACCGACAATCGGGCCGCTGAAGCTCACGGTGCCCGAGACCGGCGAAGCCAGGTGCCGGAAGTACAGGTAGTGGGAATCGACAATTCCCGAGACCGGGCCGGCGATGGGGGCCGAGCTCGAGCCGGGGTTGTTGATCATGTCGACGGGCAGGCCCGTGACCGAGATCCCCTGCCGCTCATCCCACGCGGCGGCGAGCTGCGGGTTGGCGCCGGCGATGGCGAAGCCCTGCATGACCAAGGGGGGCGCGGCGATCTGGGCGATGCCGCCCGTGACGCCGGTGATGCTCGCTGCCGCGAGGCCCGGCAACGCGATGATGAGGGCCACGATGCTTCGAGAGGATTTCATGCCGGGCTCCTGTGCAAGCTGCGGTGTCGCCGGCCCGTCCCCCGAACGCACGTCCGGAGGGAGCAGGCCCGGCAGGAAGTGATGCGGTCCGCATCAGGGGATCTTGCCGCGGCCCGGCGGACCCGCACCAATCCACAGGAACGCGACCCTGAACCGCGCGGGCCAGGGCGGCCGGGGGGTAGCCGGGCGTGCTCTCCCGTAGAATCACCGCATGAAGGTGCAAGACCTCGTGAAGGCTGTGGAATCGATCGCTCCCCCTGAGTACGCCGAGTCGTGGGACCGCGTCGGGCTGCTCGTGGGTGACCGCGAGCGGATCATGGATGGGCCCGTCATCCTGACGATCGACCTGACCGAGCGGGTGCTCGCGGAGGCGATCGGGCGCACGGCCAGCGCGGTCATCGCCTACCACCCGCCGATCTGGGACCCGCTCAAGCGCATCACCGCGGATACCCCGCGGCAGCGCATCATCCTCCGGGCCGTGCAGGCGGGGATTGCCATCTACTCGCCGCACACCGCCCTCGACGCCGTGCCGGGCGGGGTCACCGACTGGCTCTGCGAGGGGCTCTCGGGCGTTGACATGAGCGCGGGCGGCGGCCGCATCGCGGGCGACTGCCGGGCCCTCACCACGCACCAGGACCTCTCGCCCACGCAGCAGGTCAAGATCGTCACGTTCGTCCCCGAGAAGGATGCCGACCAGGTCCGCTCGGCGCTGGCCTCGGCGGGCGCGGGGATCATCGGCAACTACCAGCTCTGCTCCTTCTCGGCGATGGGCACGGGCACGTTCCTCGGCGGCCCGGGGTCCTCACCGCGCAGCGGCGAGGCCGGGCGGCTGGAGCGCCTCGCCGAGCTGCGCCTCGAGATGGTCTGCTCCAAGTCGGCCCTGCCCCTGGCGCTCGAGACCGTCCGCCGGCTGCATCCCTACGAGGAGCCCGCGATCGATGTGTACGAGCTGCTGGCCCAGCCGCGGCGCAACTCGGGCGCGGGCCGGCGGCTGGTGCTCGATCGTCCCGCCACGCTGGCCGACCTCGCCGCGCGGCTGAAGGGGTTCCTGGGCCCGGCACGCGTGCGTGTCGCGGCGGTGGGGGAGGACCACCCGATCACGCACGTGGGGGTGTGCCCGGGGAGCGGGGCGGCGCTGTCGCCCGCGGCGGCCCGGGAGGGGTGCAAGGTCTACGTCACGGGCGAAATGTCTCACCACGATGTGGTGGGGGCGATGCACGCGGGGATGAGCGTGATCGTGGCCGGGCACACCAACACCGAGCGCGGCTACCTGCCGCGCCTGGCGGCGAAGATGACGCCGATGCTGCCGGGCGTGACGATCGAGATCAGCGCGGAAGACCGCGATCCGCTGGTGACGGTCTGAGGATGCTCACCACAGAGGCATAGACAAGGTGGGATGTGGCGCCGCGAGGGGTGCCGTGGGGGGTATGTCCTCACATCCCCCACGTGTCGGTGGACCAACCGTGGCGGAGCCGATGCGAAGCGCATCGTCACTTCACTTTAATCCTCCACTGCTGCATCGTCCTTTGTTCGGTGATGTCTCCGCGCGGATCCACCTTCACACACGTCAACGGCAGGTCTTTCCGTGATATGAAGGTGCTTCCGCCGTCACGCGGCGCCGAGAGCGTGCTGCGCATCCACTGCAGAAGCCGCTCTCGATTAGTGTCGCCTTCGACAAATACGTACCAGCGTGCCGGATCAAGTACTGACCCTTCCGTCAGGCGGCAGTCGACAAGTTCAAGAGCATGTCGGCCGAACCATGCCTTGCTCGAGCCATCGCGCACAACGCTCCAATGAGTGACGGAGACGACGGGCTCTCCGAACGCTGATCGCAACTCTGCGAGCGTGTACGCTCGGGGCGTTAGCCACAACACGAGGGCGACCGCAAGGACGCCCACGCCCGCGCATCCCAAAATCGCCGTCCAGCTCTTCATGTCAGTTTCGCGGCCACACCGCCTCCGAACCGCGCCGAGTGCATTGGCTCATCCCAGATGGCCCCCGCAGCCCACTCACGCCCTCCTCCGCGTCCCTGTGTTTCTGAATCATTGCTGCCGTTGCGCGCAACTGAAGACCCAGCGTTCCACGTGGAACACCCCCAGTGCCTGATGCCCAGTGCCCAGTGCCCAGTGGCTCCGTCTTCCTACTCCAGCACCGTGGATGGGTCCTTCTTCTGCTCGATCGCGTCGATCTTGTGGATGCGTCTCGCGTGGCGGCCGCCCTCGAAGGGGGTCTTGAGCCACACATCGACGATCTTCTCGATCAGCCGCTCGCCCAGCAGGTCGGCCGAGAGGCAGAGCATGTTGGCATCGTTGTGGCTGCGGGAGAGCTGGGCGGTCATCTCATCGTGCACCACCGCGGCCCGGACGCCGGGCACCTTGTTGGCGGCGATGCTCATGCCGATGCCGGTGCCGCAGATCAGGATGCCCAGGTCGGCCTTGTGCTGCGAGACTTTCTGCCCGGCCAGGTACGCCGGCTCGGGGTAGTCGGCGGGCTTGCCGGTGGCATCACCCACGACCTCGGTCTCGTACCCCTCCCGCTTGAGCTTCTCGGAGAGCATCTTGACGGCCGAGGTTCCACGATGGTCTGCGCCCAGCACGATCTTCATCTGCCCGTACCCCTTGTCTGGCTCACATTCGGCATTCGGCATCCGGCATCCGGCATTCGGCATTCGGCATTCGGAACTCAGCTCAAGGCCATTCACCACTCGCTATTCGCCACTCGCCATTCGCCGCCTTACTCGTTCTCCAACTCCTTCAGCCGGGCCCGGACGAGTTCCGCGAGCCGCTGCGCGGTCTTGCGGTAGATCTCCGCCGGGGCCCCGATGGGGTCGGGGACATCCTGCCCGGCCGGATCCAGCGTGCGGACTTTAGCCCCCGCGGTGGGGTCGATGGCCAGCACGGCCCGGACGTGCGAGCCGGTCATCCCGTAGATCACATCGGCCTCGGTGATCATGGCCCGGGTGAGGTCGCGGGAGCGGTGCATGCCCGGCTCGAAGCCCAGCCCGCGGAGGGCTTCCCAGGCCTCGGGGGTGGCCCGGTCTCCCTCGGCGGCGGCCACGCCGGCCGAGCTGACCCTGGTCGGCACGCCGCCCGCCGACTCATCGGCGATCGCCCGGGCGATCGTCTCGGCCATCGGGCTGCGGCAGGTGTTGCCCGTGCAGATGAACAGGATGTTGCGCTCGAGGCGCCGGCGGATGTAGCGCTCCTCGCAGGCGCCGGGCGTGAAGATCTCCCAGCCGCCGCCGGCCCGGAGCTTGAGCGTGGTGGAGGCCCGTCCGTGGCGGGTCGGGCCATCATCGATCACCGTTGCGATGCCGGCCCGGGCCGCGCGGTCATCGGCGAGGGCGGCCGAGGCATCGCGGTCGGAGCCCCAGCCCGCGGCGGCGAGCCGCTCCGCGATCACGGGCGTCCGGGCCTGCTCCAGGATGGTCTGCGTGAGATCGTGGTCGGGCACCCGCAGCGCGAGCAGGCCCGCGCCGGTGAAGACGGCGGGCAGTGCGCCCAGCTCGCGCTCGATCCGGGCGATGTCTTCAGGCCCGGTCTCGATAAGGAAGCGCACCGGGCCCGGCGTCAGCCGGGCCAGCAGCCTGCGGTGCACCGGGTGCTTCAGGCGCAGGACATCCCGGGCCACGGCCGGGCCGGCGGCGTGCCAGGTCGCGAAGGGCACCGAGACGGTGGGCGCCACCCAGGGCGCAGCGCGGTTCACGATCGCCGCCAGCTTTTCGATGGCCGGGCGCGAGGCGGCGCTGGCCGCGAGGCCGTAAACGGTTTCGGTGGGCAGGACCGCGAGGCCGCCATCGCGCAGCTGCGTTGCCGCCCGGGCCAGCAGCGCGGCCCGCGCTTCAGCGGGGAGGTCTCTCGCCAGGGTCTGAACGGTGCTCACAGCGCCGTATCCGCTCCGGTTACGGGCCCGCGCCCGGCATGCCTGGTGGGGTCGGTGACCCCGGCTGTCATCTCGCAGACCGCGTCACGCCCGCGGTGCTGCGCTACCCATGCGTACGCCTTCGCTCCAAGGCGGTTCAGGCCCGGGAGATACAGAAGCAACCCGGGGACCACACCCAGCGGCGTGCGGGCCAAGGCCCGGCGGACCGCCGGAAATCCGACCAGCACGCCGCCCGAGGAGGTCCGCATCGGCATCCCCTCCAGGGCCCGCTCCCGCGGCACGGGCAGCTCATCATCCCGCAGGCCCGACTGGTCCACAAACTCGAGATTCCCGAGCCAGTCGAGCGCCATCAGGATCCGCCTGGACCTTCGGCACAGGCCGCAGCGGCCATCGAAATAGCAGGTATCCCGCGCCACTCACCACGATGGTAGCGGCGGGGGCGGAAAGGGGACCTGAGGCTCGATGGGCCGGGGTGCCGTGGGGGTGCGTTCCGCACCCCCGACGAGGGGGCAGAACCCGCACCGGCCCGCCCGGGTATCCTTGTTCCGACGGCTGGAGCGGAACCGCGGGCCCCCCCGTGGACGAATGGACAAACGCTAGTCGCGACCGCGTCCGACCCGCTCCAACGTACGCCGGTGCGCCGGACGGCCCGATGTTCGGGCCGCGTTTGGTGTTTCCCCTTGTGGGGGGCCCTGCCGGGCCTCCGGGTCAGGAGTGCGTCATGACCATCCCGTCCACTGCGCCTGTTGCCTCAGTTCAATTGGGCCGGCTCCCGCGGCGGCGTTCCGATCGCGCCGGGTTCTCGCTGGTCGAGCTGCTGGTCGTCATCGCCATCATCGCGATCGTCGTGGCGATCATCGTCCCCTCGCTGGGCGGGGTGCGCCGGGCCGCCAAGAAGACCGCCTCCACCGTGCTGGTGAACGAGATCAAGAGCGCCGCGGCCGCCTTCCAGGGCGATGAGCGGCGCCTGCCGGGCTACTTCACCCCGGCGCAGATGGGCAACCCCGACAACGCCAACCGCGGCTTTTCCGGGATGAACAACATCCTGCTCGACCTGTCGGGCGGGATCGTCCGCTCCGGCACCGGGCCGACCAGCATGGGCAGCGGCCAGGCCCGCGTCGGCCCGACACGGATCGTCAACGAGCAGGTGATCGTCGATCCGAATCTGATCGGCAGCTCGAACGCCGGCGCGAAAGGCTACTTCGTCCCCAGCGCCAAGAACTTCGTGAAGCAGACCGATACGCAGAAGGTCTGCGTCCGCGACCACCTGCTGCTCCCAGACCTGGTGGACACGTTCGGTAACCCGATCCTTGGGTGGGCGGAGAACGAGGCGGCATCGCCGACGGTGAGCACGCTCGATGACTTCGCGCAGAAGGATTCGGGCACGGCCACCAAGCCCGCGGCCCGGTTCTACTGGAACAGCAACGCGGCGTTCCTGAAGTCCACCGCGCTGGGCAAGCTCGGCAAAGACCAGGCCAACAGCCTGATCGCCCCGGCCAGCGACACCGACAAGCCCAAGGCGCTCGCCGCGTTCCTGGGCAACCCCGGCTTCCCCGACACTTCCAAGGCCGCGGATGCGAACATCCTGCCCGCCGCCGCCCGCGGCAAGCTGATCATCCAGTCGGCCGGGGCTGATGGCATCTACGTCAGCAAGTACGACACGGGCGGCAAGCAGATCGGCGGCGGGAAGATGACTTACGGGCATTACTTCTCGCCCGATGGCAATCCCGGCAGCCCGAAGGCCTACAAGGAGGGCGACCGGTACGTGCCCAACGACTTTGTTGACAAGTTCGATGACATCCTCGCCGTCGGCGGAACCTAAGCACGCGCCCTCAACGATGTGTCTTCCCAACGCCCCGTTCCCGCGGGGCGTTTTCGTGTGCGGAGTTTTCATCCACATCGGACCACAGATCTGTGGCTCCTGCGCCGCTTAACCCACAGCTTTGTTGATTCCGCGCCGGGCGTGCGCGAACGCGTTGACATGCTGCGATCGGGTCCGCAGTCTCTTGCGTGTGTCGGCTGCGCCCCCCATCTCGGCCCGCGCTGAATCCGGATCAGCCCTCGCTGCTCCCGGATCGGCGCGCGATGGTTCTGGATCGGCGCGCGATGCTTTGGCAGCGCCGGGCCCGCTGCTCGATGCCCGCGACCTGCCCCCGCTGGGGGTTGATCCGCCGCCGCCGCGGATCACCGCAGCGCGGGCCCGCGGGGTGATCGCATTTGCCGCGGTGGCGTGCGGGCTGGCGATCGCGCGGGCCGCGCCGCTGTTCCCGGCCGCCGGGTGGTTCGCGATCGCGGGTGTGCTGCTCCTTGCGGCGGCGTTGACGGTGGGGGTGCGGAAGTCGCCGGGCCCGGCCCGCGTGCTGGCGCTCGCGTTGCCCGCGGCGCTGGTGTGCCTTGGCGCTGCCGTGCAGGCGATCCGCGCGGGCCCGGCCCGGGCCGATGCGCTCGAGCAACTGCTCGCGGCGGGTTCGGAGGAAACGGGGGTGGCGGGCCAGCTGCGCGAACCCCGGCCCGCGCGGCTGCGCGGTGTGCTCCTGGAGGATCCGGTCGATTCACCCCGCGCGGCCGGAGAGCCGGTGATGGGCCTGGCGGGGTTCATCCCGGCGATCGACAGCCGGGCCGCGCTCATGCGCGTCGAGTCATTGGCGACCGAATCGGGCTGGGCCCGCGCGACGGGGCGGGTTCGCCTGCGGCTCGAGGCGCCGCCCGGCCTCCCGGCTGCGCCGGAGGTCAAGCTGCGCGCGGGCGACCGCATCGAGGTGGCGGGCCGATTCCTGCCGGTTGCGCCGCCCGTCAACCCGGGGCAGCCCGATGCGCGCACCTGGGCCCGCGCCCACGGCATGGCGGGGTCGCTCACCGTTCCCGACCCGCGGCTGGTCGCGGTTCTCGAGTCCTTCTCTCCGGGGGGTCCGGCCGGGGTGACCGGGCCCCCTTCGACATTCTCCTCTGGGGGCCCGGGCCGAGCGTCCGGGCCTCCGGTTTCCAACTTTCGCGCGGGCGGGTGGTTTGATCGGCTCGATCGGGCTGCGCTGCGATGGCGTGCCGACCTGCAGCGCCGGGCCTCGGCGGTGCTGGGCCCGGCGCCGGAGCCGTTCACCCCGCCGCGCGCGGGGCGGACGCTGCTCGCCGATCTGCTGCTGGGGATCGACAACCCGGCGGATCCGCGGCTGGCGCAGGCGTTCACGCGGCTGGGGCTGGCGCACGTGCTGGCGATCTCGGGGTTCCACCTCGTCGTGCTCGCGGGGGTCTCGCTTGCGCTGATCCGGCTCACGGGGGACCGCGGCGCGGTCGAGCCGGCGATCATCGCCATCGCGGTGGTGCTGTACCTGCTGATCGTCCCGGCATCGGCCCCCGTGGTGCGCTCGGGGGTGATGGTGCTGGCGCTGCTCGCGGCCGAGGTGCTGGGCCGGCGCTACGACCGGCTCACGGTCCTGGCGTGGACCGCGGTCATTCTGCTGCTGGTCCAGCCGGTTGACCTGTGGTCGCTGGGATTCCAGCTCAGCTACGGGCTGACGGGGCTGCTGCTGTGGCTTGGCCCGCGCTTTCACGCGGCCGTGTTCGGCATCCACCTCAAGGGCACGCTCGACCGCCCGCGCGGGGGATTGATCGCGGGCGCGATCGAGGGGGCCAGGAGGCTGATCTCGACGAGCATCCTGTGCTGGGCCATCGCGGCGCCGGTGATCGCGTGGCATACCGGGCTGTTCAGCCCGTTGGCGGTGCTGTCGACGCTGGTCATCACCCCGGTGATCATCGCGCTGCTGTGGATCGGGTTCGCCGGGCTGCTGGTGGGGATGATCTGGCCCGGCCTGGCGGCCGTGCTCTCGCCGCTGCTGCTGAGCGCGGGGGATTTCACGGCGGCGGTGGTGCACGGGCTGGATTCGTTGCCCGGCGTTTCGATCCGGGTTCCGATGTTCAGCCTCGGGCTGGCGGTGGCGGCGACGGGGGTGCTTCTGTACTGGGCGAGGTTCAGCCATCGGCGCGATGCGGCGGCGTGGGGGCTGACGGGGCTGGTGGCGCTGTGGGGCGCGGTGGAGCTGGCCCGGCCGATGGGGAGTGCGCAGGGTTTGCGGCCCGGCGTGCTGGTGCGGATCGATGTGCTGGAGGCGGGCGGGGGCGCGTGCGCGATCGTGCGGACGGCGGAGCGGGCGATCCTGTGGGATTGCGGGTCGAGCAGGCCCGGCTTTGGAAGGTACGACCTGCCGCGGGCGGCGCGGGCCCTGGGGGTGGGGCGCATCGGGACGGCGGTGATCTCGCACGCGGACCTGTCGCATTTCAGCGCGATCATCGATGCGGCGGATGCGATGGGGCTGCGCGAGGTGTTAGTGACGCCGGCGCTGCTGGCCCGGGCTGCGCAGGAGCCGCAAGGCCCGGCCGCGACGGCGGTGCGGCTGCTGGAGGCAAGGAAGATCGCGGTGCGGGCGCTGCGGGCGGGGGATGGGGTGGACCTGGCCCGGGCCCGGCTGGAGGTCCTGTCGCCGCCCGCCGGGAGTGAGTGGGAGGGGGATGACCAGCGGTCGCTGGTGGGGGCGGTGTGCGCCGCGCGGGCCGGGCCCGGCGGGATTCTTCCGTACGTGCCGGGGCTGCTGCTGACGGGCCAGCTTGCGGATGATGCGGTCGATGGGCTGGTCGCGGGCGGGTTTGTTCCGCGCGGGCCCGTGCTGTACCTGCCCGCGCGGGGCTCGGCCCGGGCGCTGCGCGAGCTGCTGATCGAGAGCGATCCGGTGCTGATCATCGCGGGAGGCGATGACCCGACGGACTTTGGCGCGCTGTGGGGAGGGGATGCTGAGGTGCTGCAGACCAGCACGGATGGCGCGGTGGGGTGTGAGCTGCTGGAGGATGGCGGGGTGAGGAAGATTCACCACAGAGGCGAGGAGGAGGGCGAGTAGCGAATGGCGAATCGCGAGTTGGGAGCCGCGGCGCAGCGATCATTTCCTGGTGTCCACCATGCCGGCCGTCGGATGAAGCATGGGGGACGTGAAGACACGTCCCCTATGGCACCCGCCGAGGCGCCGGCTCCCCTCTTTTCTGTGCTCCTGTGCCTCTGTAGTGATAACGCCTTTCAGTCGTCGTAGGCCTTCATCATGTAGTCGCGGAGCATGCGTTCGGTGGTGAAGTGCGAGCCGTTGATGGAGATGGCCGACTTCATGACGTCGATCCAGAGGTGGCGCGGGCCGTAGTAGAGCGGCACGATCGTGTGCTCGAGCTTGCGGTAGAGCTCCTCGGCGTCGTGGCGGAAGAGGGATTCGCTGGCGCCGACGCCCAGCTTCTGGCCCGCCAGCCCGGCGTTGATCGTGGGGATGTCGCCGATGCCCCAGCCCGTCTCGCCCTCGACGCAGCCCTCGATCCACCAGCCATCCATGGTGGAGAATGAGGGAACGCCGTTGAGCGCTGCCTTCATTCCGCTGGTGCCCGAGGCTTCGAGGGGCGGCTCGGGCGTGTTGAGCCACATGTCGCAGCCCGCGACCAGCTTGCGGGCCAGGGCGATGTCGTAGTTGGGGAGGAACGCGATGCGCAGGTCGGGCGGGCTGTTCAGCCCGGCGATCGCCTGGTTGATCTCGGCGATGATCGCCTTGCCGGCCCCGTCGTGCGGGTGGGCCTTGCCGGCGTAGAGGATCTGGAGGCGGCCCGCCGAGCGGGCGATGGTTCGGAGCCGGGCCGGGTCGCTGATGAGCATGGCGGCCCGCTTGTACGCGGTGGCCCGGCGGGCGAAACCGATGGTGAAGACATCGGGGTCGAAGGGCTCATCGGTGAGGGTTTCGACGGCGTCGAGGAGGTCGTGCTTGGCTTCCTGGTGGGCATCCCAGAGCTCATCATCGGGGATGCCGCGGGCGAGGCGCAGCTCGGAGTTGACGGTGCGCCATGCTGGGAAGTGGTGATCGAAGAGCCGGGCCACCGGCCCGCACGCCCACGAGGCGGCGTGCACGCCGTTGGTGATGGAGTCGATCGTGTGATTCGGGAACATGGAGCGGGAGACCTCGCCGTGCTTGCGGGCCACGCCGTTGGCGAAGCGGGACATGTTGAGGGCGAGGATGGTGGTGTTGAGGGTGCCCTCCGAGCCGTAGAGATCGGGGCGGTGGAAGACAGGGTGGTCGCCGATGATGGCCCGGACGCGGTCGATGGGGAATCGGTCGTGGCCCGCCTCGATGGGGGTGTGGGTGGTGAAGACGCAGCGCTGGCGGGCGTGGCGGATGCACTCGGAGTCGATCTGGGATTTGTCGAAGCGGGCGAGGTGCTCGGAGAGGAGTTCGACGGTGAGGAAGACGGCGTGGCCCTCGTTCATGTGGAAGCAGGCGACGTCGTGGGTGAAGGCCCGGAGCATGCGGCGGCCGCCGATGCCGAGGATGGCCTCCTGCTTGATGCGCCAGTCGGAGTTTCCGGTGTAGAGGGCGCGGGTGATCTTGCGGTCGTCGGGGGTGTTCTCGGGAAGGTCGGTGTCGAGGAAGTAGATCGGGATGTAGCGGCCCGTAGCGCCCTTGAGGATGAGGCGGTACGCGCGGACGAGGACGACGCGGCCCTCGATGGGGACGTAGCCGCGCTGGGGCATCTCCTCGAGGGTCTCCTCGGGCTTCCAGGCGGTGGGGACCTCGACCTGGCGTCCTCCTTCGAGGCGCTGGGTGAAGTAGCCATCGCGGTAGAGGAGCGTGACGCCGGCGTAGGGCAGGCCCATGTCGGCCGCGGCGCGGAGAGTGTCGCCCGCGAGCACGCCCAGGCCACCCGAGTAGGTGGGGATGTGCGGCTCGAGGCCGATCTCCATCGAGAAGTAGGCGATGAGGCGGTTCTGGTCGCGCATGAGGGCTCCGAAGGGGGGCGTGGACTCACGGGCCGGGCCAGAGCATAGAGCGCGCGGGCCCGCACGCCGATTCTCGATCATTTCGCCGCAAGGATCCGCCACCCATCGGCCGGTGGCGGGAACTCGGTGCTGGGCCCGCGCCGGGCACGGTGCTAGCCTGCCCGCTGTCACACAAGGAGGTGCACAATGACAGACGCAACAACGATGAGTTGGCGTGCGCGGTGGCCGCTGCGTGCCGCGGCGGCCTTTGCAATGACCGCCCTGGCAGTCCCGGCGAGCGGTCAGTGGATACGTGGGCCCGAGCTGGGGAGCGGAACCCCCGACAGCGCGGTGCGGGCCATGCAGGAGTACGGGCCCGCGCTGGTGCTGGGGGGTGAGTTCGTGCAGATCGGCGGCTCGACCAGACCCTACTTGGCCGTGTGGGATGGCTGGACCTACACCACCCCCTTCCAGTTCACGGTGGATGGCCCTGTGTACGCCATGACCATCCATGATGGCGAGCTGGTCGTGGGCGGCCGTTTCGCGATGGCGGGCGGTGTGGAGGTAAGCAACATCGCGCGCTGGAGTTCCGCCACCGAGTCCTGGTCGACGCTCGACGGCCCGCTGGGCGAAGGGGTGAACGGCCCGGTGTACACGCTGCTGTCGCACGGGGATGACCTCTACATCGGCGGCAAGTTCGACAGCGCCGCCGGGATCCCGAACTTCGACAACATCGCGGTGTGGCGCAAGGCCGATTCCAACTGGCTTCCGCTCAACGGCGGTGTGGATGGGGCGGTCCGCAGCCTGGCGCTCTACCAGGAGCCGGCGATGGCGAGCCCGGCGGTCTTCGTGGGCGGCGACTTCGTGAACGCCGACAACATGCTGGCGTTCATCACCGTGAACCACATCGCGAGGTGGCGCCCCGGCATGCCCTACGGGATCTGGTCCCCGGTCGGGGCGGATCCGGCGCCGGGCGTGGACCGCACGGTCCGGGCGCTGGCGGTGTTCGATGAGGATGGCCCGGTCGGGACGCCGCCCGCCCTGTTCGTCGGCGGTGATTTCGTGGCCGCCGGCGGGATGGCCGTTGAGTACATCGCCCGCTGGAACGGGGCCGCGTGGTCCCCGATGAACCCCTTCACGGCGATGCAGCCCGATGCGCCGGTGCACGCCCTTCGCGTGCAGGGCGACCGGCTGGTCGCGGGCGGGGAGTTCACCTCGATCGGGGCCGGCCCGTACAGGCACATCGCGGCCTGGAGCGCGGGCGCCTGGAGCGTGGTCGGCACGCCCGGGGCCGAGCTGAACGGCACGGTCTACACCCTGGCCGACTTCGATGACGGCGCGGGCCGGGACCTGTTCGCCGGCGGCGCGTTCACGGGTGTTGACCCGTCGATCGGCCGGGCCGCGTACATCGCGGACCTGGAGAAGACGGTCCCCGGTGAGGAGTGGACCATCCCCAGCGCGGGCCTGAACGGCCCGGTGCTGGCGTGGGCTGAGTTCGGCGGCGAGCTCTTCGCCACCGGCGAGTTCACGGTCGCGGGCGGCCGCGCCGTAAACTACGTGGCCCGCTGGAATGGCGATGTCTGGATGCCGGTGGGCGCCGGGCTGAACGGCCCGGGGCTGGCGATGCTGGTCTACGCCGAGCCGGCGGGTGTGGCGCCGCGCCTGTTCGTTGGCGGGCGCTTCACGCGGGCCGGAGACACCGAGGTCCGGCACATGGCGGCCTGGGATGGACTGGGCTGGAGTGATGTGGGCGGCGGCCGCAGCGGCCCGGTCCACGCGCTGGCCGAGTACCGCGGCCGGCTGTTCGCCGGCGGTGAGTTGACCATGCCCATCGGGACCCACCTGGCGTACTGGGATGGGCAGTTCTGGACCGAGCTGCTTCCGGATGTAAACGGCACGGTCTACACGCTCGCCGAGTTCGCCGATCCATCAGTGAACGAGAGCACGCTGCTGGTGGGCGGTTCCTTCACACAGGTGGGGACGGAGGCGATGGATGCGCCGTTCCTGGCCTCGTGGCTGTGGGAGACCGGCGTGTGGTCCCCGATCAACGGCGGCCAGCCGGACGCCGCGGTCCGCGCGCTGCTGGTGCCGCGGGTCGCGATGACGCCGCCCGAGTTCTACGCGGGGGGTGAGTTCATTTATGCCGGCACGGAGCCGCTCATGGTCAACCACATCGCCCGCTGGAGCGGCGACGCATGGTCGTCGCTGGGCAGTGGCCTGCTGGGCGGGCCGGTGCACGCGCTGGCCTGGCAGAACGGCAGGCTCATCGCCGGCGGCGATTTCCTCTCCAGCGGATTCACCCCGGTGAACCGGATCGGGATGTGGGCGGGCCAGTGGGCCACGATGAGTACGGGGGTCAATGACGGCGTCCGGGCCATCACGATGTTCGGCGATGAGATCATCGCGGGCGGCCGGTTCACGATCGCGGGCGACCGGACCAGCGAGTTCTGGGCCCGGTGGGGCTGCGTCGTGGACTTCACGCACGATGGGCTCGTGGACTTCGGTGACTTCCTGATGTTCCTGAACTACTACGACGCCCAGGATCCGTTGGTGGATCTCAACGGCGATGGGCTCATCGACTTCGCCGACTTCCTCGAGTTCCTGAACCTCTACGACATCGGGTGCTGAATCCGCCGGTGGAGTGCTGTATGCGGGGGCGGTCCGGAGGGACCGCCCCCTTTCTGTCGCGAGCTGGTCGCACCGTGTTCGTCGGTGCGAGTTCCCCGTTCTGGACGCCGGGCCCGGCGGCGGGAATCGCTCCAAGTAGAGGTGCGCGAACGGGTTGCGTTCGCAAAGCCTGCCCGCCGAGCGGGAAAAGGGCAACTGCCCCCTGGGAATGCGCGAGAGCGGGATCGAGACTGGACGCTTGGCTGCGCGTGGGGCGCATTCACAACAAGGAGAGCAGCCATGTACGAGACAAGGCGTGTTCTGGTCGGCGCGGCGATGGTGTTGGGGTTCGCCGGCAGCGCAGCGGCGGGGATCCTGGGCCAGCACCACTTCACCTGGTGGGATGATGGGGTCGTGGCGAGCGTCACCGCGCGCGGGGCGCCGCCGCCGACCCCCGGCTCCATCCCGCTGTTCGACATCGACGAGTGGCACCTCGACCAGGCGCAGACCACGCAGTGGTACGCGGGCATGGCGATCGCCGGGCTGCCCAACAATCCGTTCAACCCGATGTTCCGCAACGGCCTGACGCCCGGCAGCGTGATCCCCGCGATGGCCGGCGCCGAGGCGTTCATCTACCAGGCGACGAACATCAACTACGGCAGCGGCGCGGGGTTCCCGCCCTTCGGTCTGCCGCCGTATTCGTTCACGGGCCCGCCGGGGCTCGTCGGCATGAACGACCTTTCCGGGTTCAACATCCGCGACACGGGCGGGGCGCTGCAGGTGGCGATGCCCGCGGCGGGCAGCCAGTTCATGTCGTCCTTCAGCATCCCGACAGGGACGGTCCTCGACATGACGCCCGCGTTCGTCGCGGGCGTGCTCCAGGACTGGGACTTCAACGCGCACTCCGGGCCCGGCAACTTCGAGTGGGACCTGCCCGGGGTGGGTGTGGGGGCGTTCATCGGCGGGCCCGGCGTGGTGTTCGGCTACGCGATGCCGGGCAACTGGCTCGATCAGGTGAACGACGGCTGGGCGCACAGCTGGAACAACCCGGCGGGCGCGGTGCCGGTGCAGGTGAATCAGACGCCGACGCTCTTTGGATGGTCGGGCCCGGCCGTGCCGGGGCCCGGCGGGCTCGTCCTGATGGCGGGCCTGATGGTGCTCCGCCGCCGGCGGTAGCACCGGGGCTGGGGCGGAGGAGGGAGACGATGCGGCCCGTGCTGCAGGCGCGGGCCGCTTTCGGTGGCGGAGTCAGCGTTCAACCGGCGCCGCGAGGACGATCGTGCTCGAGCCCGCGGTGATGACGACGGCGCCGTCGAGCAGGGCCATCTCGGAGGGGTCCTCGGTCAGGATGATGTCCTCGCCGCGGAGGAGCTTGCCCGAGTCGGGGGCGAAGAGCATGAGCCGGGCCGCGGACCTGCCATCCGGCAGTTCGGTGCGTTCGGATTGGATGCAGACCAGGAGCGACTCGGCGGCGCGGGCGGGGATGAGCCCCGTGCGGCCGTCGGCGCCGTCGGCGCCGATGAGCTCGCCGGCGGGGTTATAGATGAGGAAGCCGCGTTCGGTGGCGAAGGCGACGTTGGGCCCGGCCGCGGAGGCGGTGATCGAGAGGCGCTCGCCGAGGCGTTCGCGGCCCTTGAGCGGCCCGGCGATGGAGCGGCCGGAGGCGAGGGAGGCGAGCCAGAGCTGGCGGTCGGCGTCGAGCAGGAAGAGGCGGTCGCCGAAGGCCCAGCAGTCGAGGCAGCGGCGGGCGCCGGGGTCGGTCATGGTCCATTGCACGCTGCCGGTGGAAGCATCCCAGGCGGCGACGCGGTCTTCGAGGGCGGAGAGGAGCAGGCCCTGCGGGGTGAGGCGGATCCAGCGTGGCGAGCCGGGGAGGGCGGGGAGCGTGCGGAGGGATTCGCCGGTCCGGGCGTCGAGGATCACGATGCGGGGCGCGGGCGAGATGTTCTCGAGGGCGTGGGCATCGGCGATGCCGGCGAGGGCGACGAACCCGGCGTTGATGTCGGCATCGTGGACAATGGCGAGCGAGGCGGCGCGGGACCACAGGGCCCGGCCCGTCGCCAGGTCGAGCGCGGTAGCGCCGCCGCCGCGTTCGACGAGCAGGAGCGTCTGCTCATCGGTGGCGACGAGGAGGTCGCCGGGGCGGACCTCGCCGTCGAGGGGGGTGG
Organism: Phycisphaerales bacterium; assembly: GCA_020849615.1. Classification (GTDB taxonomy): domain Bacteria; phylum Planctomycetota; class Phycisphaerae; order Phycisphaerales; family UBA1924; genus JADLFW01. The sequence continues at coordinate 65,759 of JADLFW010000005.1, read as the reverse complement.
GGAGTGTGACGGGCCCGCCGTCGGCGAGGGGGTCGCGGTTCCGGCCCAGCAGGCCGCGGATCGGCTGGCTGGTCCACGCGGTCTGCCCGCCGACGATCTGGATCTTTTCGACGACGCCGCCCTGCTGCGCGGGCCAGTAGAAGTACGCGGCCTGGGCGTCGAGGCGGATAAGGACGGGGGGCACCGCGGGGGTGTCGCGGGTCCAGGAGAGCTGGAGCTTGCCGCTCTCGATCCCCGCGCTCCACAGGCCGATGCGCGAGGTCGAGGGGGAGATCATCACGACGTGCTCGACCGGCTGCGGCCGGTCGTGGGTGAGCGCGGGGAGCAGCTCCCAGCCATCGAGGCGCTGGGGTTCCCGCAGGATGCGCGGGCCGACGCGCGCGGGGCGTTCCAGGGTGGACAGCCGCAGCGCGATGCCCGCCGAGAGGGAATCAGCGGCGAGCGGCGCGCCCTGGCGGGTGATCTGGGCCTGCGGGTAGGCGGTCTGAATGCGGTGGAGCAGCTGGGCCGCGGCGGAGAGGCGGTCCTGGGCTTCGAGGGTGCCGACGAGCCGCCCGGTGATCTCGCCGATCTCGGTGAAGCGGTCGCGCTCGCCGAGCTGGAGGGCCCATTCGGAGGCGGAGAGCGCGGCGGCGTACGCGCGGGCCGCATCGCCGGCCCGGCCCGCGCGGTCGTGGAGCTCGGCGGCACGGATCCAGATGGACGGGCCGGAGGCGGCGGCGGGGTAGGCCCGGGCCAGCTCTTCGAGGGCGGCGGGGTTCTCGCCGGCGGCGATGCTTTCGCGCTGGACTTCCTGATCGAAAGCCTGGTAGGGAGCGCGGCCGAAGCGGGCGATGACCTCGCGGATGCGGCGCGCGGCTTCGAGATCGCCGCGGACGGTGAGCTGCGCGGAGTTCCACAGGCCCGAGGCGAGCTCGGGGCGGGTGAGGACGCGCTGGTAGGCGTCGATGGCGGCGGGGGCGTTGGACTGCATCTCGCGGAGCCGGCCCAGCGTGAGCAGGTAGGTGACCTGCTCATCGGCGGACTCGGCGGCCCGGCCCAGGCGGTCGGTGAGGGCATCCAGGACCGCGGGGTCGCGGATGATGGGGTCGCGGATGGCGGTTGGCGAGGGGGCAGCGTCCGGGGCGGGGGGGTACTGCGCGGTCTGGAGCATGCCCAGCAGCGAGGTGTAGAGCTGGCGCTGGAGGCGGCGGCTCTCATCGGCATCGGAAGGGCGGGCCGCGGGTCGGCCGAGGCGATCGAGGGCGATGTCGGCGGCAGCGGCGATCCGGCCCGTCTTGCCCGCGCGGTAGGCCAGGTCCACCAGCGAGAGGGCCGGGCGGGCATCGGCGGGGTCGGCGTCGAGCCGCGCAGAGAGCACGCGGTCGGCCCGTTCCCACCCGACGTAGCTGTGCAGCCGGGCATCATCGACGATGAGGACATCGCTGCCGACGGCCAGGACATTGCCGGAGGTTTCGAGGCTGACGCGGCGCGGCTCGGCGGGGGCGGCGGGGTCGAGCAGGAGCAGGCCCGCCGCGGGCCCGGGCCCGACGGGGATGAGCAATCGGCCATCGGCGATGATGGTGCGGCCGCAGATGGGGGGCTCCATGAACTCGGCGGAGCGGGCGGGCGGGGCGGTTTCGAAGGTGGCGGCGTCGGCGAGGGTGATGTGAGTTTCGCCGATGCAGGCGAGCCACGGCCCGGCGGCGAGGATGTAGCGGGGGTCGTCGAGTTCACCGGCGGCGCGCTGGCCCAGCAGGTCGCCGGTGGCGGGGTCGAGGCGGACGACGGCGTCGTGGGATGGGGAGAGTGCGATGAGGGAATCGCCGGAGATGATGGGGGCGCTGGAGGCCCAGGGGGCGGTGGTCTCGGCGTTGGCGGTATTGAGGCCCTTGAAGCGGCGGACCCAGACCGTCCGGCCCGTCACGGATTCGACGGCGGCGATGATGCCGACATCATCGACGCGGTAGACCAGGCCGTGACGGAGCAGGGGGGTGTCGGTGACGCGGGACATGCGCTGGTAGGGGAGGGAGCCGGCGGTGGCGAGGAGCCGGGCCCAGCGCGGGCGGCCTGTGTAGAGATCGACGGCGGCGAGATGCGAACTGGTGACGCGGCGGTTGCCGGCGACGCGTCGGACGGCGAGGACGACGGTGTCCTGGTCGATGAGGATGGAGCCGCGGGCGCCGCCCTCGGTGAGGGAGGGGTCGATCGAGGCGAGGGCGACCGACCAGAGGGTGCGGCCCGTCGCGGCGTCGAAGGCGTGGATGCGCGGGTCGCCGTGGCGTTCACCATCGCGGACCCAGCCGGTGGCGGCGACGGCGATGCCGGAGGCGACGGCGACCTGGGCGGAGTCTTCGAGGTTGCGGGTGTTGCCGTAATCGAGGACGGTGCGGTCGAGGTCGGGGTCGGGCTCGGCGCCGGGTTCGAGGCCTGCCTCGAGGGGGCGGTTGCGCCAGATGGGGGTGAGAGTGAGGCGGTCCCAGGCGCTGACGCCGAAGGAGTCGTTGATGTAGAGAACATCGCCCGCGCAGGTGGGCATGACCCAGGGCTGCTCGGAGATGTCCTCGCCGATGGCCCGGCCGCGGCCGCGGCGGCGGCGGGCGTTCTCGGCGGAGGCCGCCAGTTCGGGGGAGAGCCAGGCGGTGGCGAGCGGGCGGCCGACGACCTGATCGGGCGCGAAGGCGGTGGTGGGGGTGAAGGGGGAGAGGAGCAAGGGAGCGGGCGGGTGTGAATCGGCGGCGGGGGCGGCCGGTTCGACACCGGCTTCCTTGAGCCAGGCCGAGGCCCACGCCGTGACCTCCGGGCGGTGGAGGCGCAGGGCGACCTGTTCGGCGAGGCGGGCGGCATCCCGGGAAGCGGGGGATGCGGCGAGGCGATCGGGATGGCGGTCGAGCTGGGCGAGGGTGAGCCGGGCCGCCTCGAAGCGGGCGGACTCGAGGTGTTCCTGCGCGAGGCGGAGCGCGGCCTCGAGGCCGGCCGGGGTCAGGAGGCGCGAGCGTTCGACGCTCTCGACGCCGGCCGGGGTGGCGAGGAGCGCATCAGCGCGCGGGCCTTCAGCAGCGCGGTAGCGATCGAGGAGGGCGGGGGTGGAAAGGAGAAGGTCGTGGGCGCGGGCCCGGACGGGGATGAAGAGATCGGGCCGGCCCGGCGCTTCGAGGACGCGTTCACCCTCGCGTTCGATGGTCTGCTGGAGGACGCGGACGGCCTCGCCGAGGTTTCCGGCGGCGCTGAGCTCTTCGACGCGGGTGAGGGCTTCGCGGGCGGCGAGGGAGTCATCGGGGAAGACGGGCCCGGGCTGGCGGGCGTGGGCATCGGGGAGCGCGGGGGTGAGGGCGGCCAGCAGCAGGGCGAGGCCCACGGAACGGAACAGGCGCCTAGGCATGCTGGTTCTCCGGCGAAGCTCCGAAGGGCTCCGGGCCGTTGCGGGGGCCCGGTCGACGATCATGAAGTCCGGCCGCGACCGATATGTCCCGCTTCAACCGTGCACTCCGCACAACCGATCTGTACGTCTCCCCGCCGCTTCCGGGTCTATGTGAGGATGAATCGTCGGACCGGGCGGGTCGATGGAGCGCGGCATGGCAACGCTGGGCATTGTTCCCCGTTCGGCCGGGGGGCTCTTGGACAGTTCCGGAAAAGGCCCGGCGGGGGCCGCGGGGCGGGGGGCCCGGGTGGAGCGGTGGGTGGCGGGGCGTCCGAGGCGGGTGGTGCTGCTGCTGGTGGCGGTTCTGCTGATGAGCCTGGGCGATCTGTACATGACCCTGACCTACCTGCTGAACGTGGGGATGCTGGAAGGGAACCCGATCGCGCGGGCGGTGATGGTGATGGACCGGCCCGGACTCCTTATCGGCTGGAAGGTGGTGTCTCTGGGGCTGGGGCTGGGGATCCTGTACTGGGCCCGGCGGTCGCGGAACGGGGAGCTGGGGGCGTGGGTGTGCTTTGTGCTGCTGAGCTGGCTCACGGTGCACTGGTCTTCCTATAACGCCGAGGTGGTCGAGCTGACACCGGCGATCGCGGAGATGGGGACGTTGCGGGACCACCGGTGGGTGACGATGGCGGGGGGTTGAGAGGGGACAGGGGAGAGGGGACAGGGGAGAGGGGACAGGGAACAGTGGAAGGGGGGGCCCGGGGGAGCCGGGCCCGGCTTGTTTTTGGACCGTTCCGGTCTGTCCCCTGTCCCCTGTCCCCTGTTCCCTGCTCCCTGTTCCCTGTTCCCTCTCCCCGTACACTGCCGCCATGGGATGCAAGAAGCGGTCGCTGGCTGTTCGGGTCGGGGTGCTGTCGGTGCTGACGGGCGTGTTGGCGGGGGGGTGTTCCTCGTACGAGGCGCCGAACCTGAAGGTGGTGGAAGCGCGGGTTTCGGAGCGATCGGCGGAGGGGGTGGTGCTGATGTTCACCCTGGATGCCGAGAACCCCAATGAGGAGGGGCTGCCGCTGCGGAGCGTGGACTACCGGGTGCTGCTGGATGGGCGCGAGGTCTTCACGGGGACGCGATCGGCGGAGGCGACGCTGCGGCGGTATGGGACGCAGCAGATCCGCCTGCCCGCGGTGGTGGCGATGACCGATCCCGGGGCGGTGGCGCCGGCGGCCAACTACCGCATCGAGGGGACGCTGAGCTACATCACGCCGGGCGAGATCGCGGAGATCCTGTTTGATGCGGGGGTGCGCCAGCCCAGCGTGGGGTTCAGCGGTGAGGGCAAGGCGGACATGACGGCGGCGGTACCCATGACGACGGTCGAGAAACAGGAAGAGCCGAAGCCCGCGCCCAAGCCGGAGGAGCCGAAGAAGGAAGACGGGGAGAAGAAGGCGGAAGAGAAGAAGTAAGAGCGCGGCGATTTCACCACAGAGGCACTGAGGCACAGAGAAGAGGGGAATCGGCGCCGCGTCGGGTGCGGTGTGGACGTGTCCTCACGTTCCCCACGTGACCGAAGACCAGCCGTGGCTGAGCCGATGCGGAGCGCATCGGCACCACCACGGCACCCGGCACCACCACGGCGCCCGGCCCTGCAACACCGGCTGGAAGCCGGGGCCACTGAAGACATCACTGCCACTGCGAGCGGAACTTCTGCACGATCGTCGCCGCGCGGGATTTGGCATCGGCGGTGGGCAGGTTGATGGCGACGTTCTCGAGCATGCCGAGGGCGGAGTCCTTCGAGATGGCCCGGGCCCAGGCGTAGGCGAGCTCATCCATATCGCGTTCGAGGTTGTCGGGCCGGACCGCGTTCTTGAGCGATTCGAGCATGAGCCGATCCCTGCTTGTTCCCAGCTGCGGGTAGGCGGCGAGCCAGATGGCATCCTTCCAGGCGTCGTCGGGCCTGATTTTGCCGGTGAACGCGGTGTCGTAGGCCCGGAAGAGCTGCTCGGATCGGCCCGTGCGGAAGAGGGGCATGAGGGCGGCGGCGGCGACCTCTGGGGTGAACTGGTCGGGCTTGTCGTTGATGAGCGCTGCGGCGAGCTTGGCGGCATCCTCATCGCGGGCGAGCAGGGCGAGTGTCGAGATCGCCTCGGCGTACTTGCCGGCCTTGAGCGCGGGCCCGACATCATCGGCGAGGGGCTTGGCGCCCTGGAGGGGCAGCGGCGCCTTGGTGCGCGGTGCGGGCGGGCCGAGGGTGAGCAGGGGATCGCCGATGCAGGTGAGCTTCCAGACCGGGACCTGGTTGATGGGCTGGTCGTAGCGGGTGGCGGTGGCCCAGGGGATGGAGGAGAGCAGCCGGCCCGCGACATCGGGGGTCGTGACGAAGGACTGGAGGTAGGGCTCCTGGGCCGAGCCGAAGTAGGCGTAGGCGCCGCGTTCGAGCCAGCGGGCCGCGATGGTGGGGCGGTCGGCGGGGAGCGTGGCCGACCAGGAGTGGACGAAATAGACGATCGAGGGCTCGGCGGGGAACGGGGTGTCGGCGGTGCGCAGGCGCCCGGGCTGGAGGACGAACTCATCCTTCTCGCCCTGGGAGTTCACCATGACGATGCCGGCGGGGATGGGCCGGGCCGCGAGGGCGCGCCAGACACCATCGGAGCTCATTGGCGTGTCGGTGAGGGTGAAGGTGAACTCGGCTTTTTCGAAGTAGGCGGCGGCCTTGGTGGCATCCCACTCGTTGAAGGGAGTCTTGTTGTCGTAGCCATCGAAGAGCCAGGCGGAGCGTGGCTGGAGGAAGAGGGAAGACATGGCCCGGTAGGCGGACTGGGACTGGTTGCCGAAGATCTGGGAGGCGCTGGCCCAGCGCGATTCGGTGTACGCGGGGGGCTGGCCCGTGCGGCCGAAGCGGTAGGAGAGGGTCATCATGTCGTAGGGCTTGGCGCCGGGGATCTGGATGCGTGAGGGGATGTTGAGGCAGAGGGAGACGGCATCGATGGCATCTCCGAAGTCGCGCCAGGGGAGGTTGGTGGCCTCGGCGAACTTGCGGATGTGGATTTCGAAGGGGTCGATGTCGGTGGTCTGGAGCAGGCCGGACGGCCCGACGCGCAGGCCCGGCGAGATATCGAGCCAGCAGATGGGCTGGCCGTGGCCCGCGGCGAGGGCGGCGGCGGCGGGCCAGGCGGGGTCGTTGGCATCGGCGGCGACGATGCCGACGGGGAAGAGGCCCAGGTTGTCGACCCAGTGCTGGATGAGCGGCGTGAGGGCGGCGGAATCATCGGCGGGCTTGAAATCCCAGGCGGCGGCGATGGCGGCGTAGGAGAGGGCCTTGATGCGGTCGGGGGTGAGCGCGGGGTCATCCGGTTTCGCGGGGGCGGACCAGCGGACGACCGACTCGGGTTTGAAGCCGCGGGCGAAGCGGGCGATGTCCTCGCGCGATTCGACAGAGCCGTCATCGATGAGGATGGGGTACCGGGCCTTGACCGACCACCCCGCGAGGGCGGCGAGGTAATCGGCGGGCGAACTGACGATGACGAGGGTGGGGATGATGGGGAGCTGGCGGCGGGCGAGTTCGGTGCGGACGCCCGCGCGCATCTGGGGCGGGAACTTGTCGAGGGGGAGTTCACGGGGTTGGCCGGGTTCGACCGGGGGAAGTGGCGGGGTGGGATCGGGCTGGCCCGGCTGCGCGAGCGAGGTGGCGGCGGCGAGCGCGAGGAAGATGAAGGGGCGCATGTGGGAGAGGTACGCCGCGGTGGGGCGGCGCGTTCGGGGGAGTGGAGGCATCGGGGAGTTTATGGGACGAAAGGGGAGAGCGGAGCGTGCGGTCTTATACTCGCCTCCGTCATGGCGAATCTCTCGGCGGGCGAGTTTGCGGAGCTGGTGAAGGCTGAGCGTCTGGCTGCGCCGGGCGCGACGCTGGCGATCCCGCTGAGCGTGCGGCTGCTGTCGGACCAGTTGACGCCGGTGCTGGCGTACCGGCGGCTGGTGGCGGCGGATGAGCGGACCGCGCCGTCGTTCCTGCTGGAGTCGGTGGAGGGCGGGGAGCGGCAGGGTCGGCATTCGATCCTGGGGGCCCGGCCCGTCATCGAGGTGGTTGCCCACGGGAACAGTGTCGAGACGACGGCCCGGGTGCGCGATGAGGATTTGCCCACCGAGGCGCTGTTTTCGGGTGTGAGCACGTCGTCATCAGGCCCGAGCGAGAACCCGCTGATGGTGATGCGGGAGATCAGCAGGGACATCCGGCTGGTGGATCTTCGTCTGCGCGGGCGGGGGTCGGGCCTGCCATCGTGCTTCCTGGGCGGCTGGGTCGGCTACGCGGGGTACGACACGGTGCGGTACGTGGAGCCCGAGAAGCTGGCCAATGCGCCGCGCGATGATCGGGGCCTGGCGGACCTGCACTTTGGGTTCTACGACGGTGTGGTGGTGTTCGATAATGCGGACAAGCTGGTGTACGTGATCGGGTTGGCGCTGCTGGGCCCGTCGGCGGATGCGGCAGCGAATTACAGCGCGGTGATGGGCCGGATCGAGGAACGGGCCCGGGCGATCCAGACGCACAGCAAGCCGCTGGCATCGGGGTTGGTCGAGAGCACGACGGCGATGCCGGGGCAGCTGCAATCGAACCTGACGCGCGGGGAGCACGCGGGGATGCTGGCCAAGGCCATGGAGTACATCCGGGCCGGGGACATCTTCCAGGTGGTGCTGGGGCAGCGGTTCGAGCGCAGGAGCAAAGTCGATCCGTTCGATGTGTACCGGGCCCTGCGCGCGGTGAACCCCAGTCCGTACATGGTGTACCTGCAGGCGCAGGGGTGCATCCTGGTGGCGAGCAGCCCGGAGATTCTGTGCCGGGTGAGGAGGCACGAAGGCACGGAGGCACGAAGGCACGAAGGGAAGGAACACCGGCTGGAAGCCGGTGCCACTGGAACTGGCGCCGCTGGAACTGGCGCCGCTGGAACCGGCGCCACTTATGTTGTCACCAACCGCCCGCTCGCGGGGACGCGCAAGCGCGGGGCGACCAAGGAAGAGGATGACCGGCTGGAGCGCGAGCTGCTCGGGGATGACAAGGAGCGGGCCGAGCACATCATGCTGGTGGACCTGGGGCGGAACGATGTGGGGAGGGTCGCCAAGCCGGGGACGATCAAGCTGCCCGCGGTGATGGAGGTGGAGCGGTACAGCCACGTGATGCACATCAGCTCGACGGTGACGGGGGAGCTGCGCGAGGGTCTTGATGCGTGGGATGCGCTGGCCGCCGCCCTGCCCGTCGGCACGATCTCGGGGGCGCCCAAGGTCCGGGCCATGCAGATCATCGATGAGCTGGAGCCGGTGAGGCGCGGCCCGTACGGGGGAGGAATGGGCTACGTCGGGCTGGATGGGGAGATGGACATAGCGCTGGCGCTGCGGACGATGGTGGTGCCGACGGGTGGGTACGTGCCGGGCGGGGAGTGGATGTACCACCTGCAGGCCTCGGGCGGGATCGTGGCGGATTCGAAGGCCGAGGATGAGTACCAGGAGACGGTGAACAAGGCGGCGGCGCTGGCGCGGGCGATCGAGCTGGCGGAGCGGGCGTTTGGATGAGAGTGCAAGGCACGGAGGCGCCGGGTGTCAGGCCTTGGCGGTGTCGCCTTTGCGTTTGCGGGGGGCGAAGATGGCGCTGGAGATGCTCTTGTAGGTGTCGAGGGGGCGCGCGGGCCCGGCCTTGATGCGTTCGAAAGCGCTGGTGGCGTTGGCCTTGGAGAACTCGCAGCCGATGAACCGGCGGTTGAGGGCGCGGGCCACGACGCCGGTGGTGCCGGAGCCCAGGAAGGGATCGAGGACGAGCATGCCTTCATCAGAAGCGCACTGGATGACGCGGTTGAGGTAGGCCTCGGGGATCTGGTTGTCGTGGTTGGCCCGTCGCTCGGCGTTGTTGCCCTGGACGCGGCCCATGAAGGCGCCGTACCAGACATCCATGGGGACGCGCATCCCGGGCGGCATGCCGTCCTTCTTGGACTGGGTGCGCGGGTCGAAATAGGTGGTGGCCCGGTCGGAGGGTTCGAGGATGCGGTCGGGGCGCCAGGTGCGCTGGTCGGGGTGCTTGGCGAAGTAGAGGATGTGGACCTTGGAGTTGATGAAGGCGCCGCTGCGGTTCTGGCCGAAGCGGTAGTGCCAGATGCACCAGTTGACCATGTGCATGGGGTGGGAGGGCTTGCGGGGGAGGTGGCCCTTCAAGAAGCAGACGATCTCGGCGGCGGTGTCATCGGGGATGTTGATGAAGAGGGAGCCGGTGGGGGTGAGGGCCTTGATGCAACCGTCGATCCAGTCGTAGGTGAAGTCGAGGTAGTCACCGCGGGACATGTCATCCGACCACGTCTCGTACTCGGCCTCGAACTGGGCCCGGCTGCCGCCGGCGTGCTGGGCCTTCCAGCGGTCGTAGTCGCGGTTCCAGTTGAAGGGGGGGTCGGCGAAGATGAGGTCTACCTCGCTCTTCACGCATTCGGGAATCTGAGAGAGGAGCTTCCGGCAGTCGCCGATGTAGATGCGGGTGTCGGGGTCCTTGAGGGCGAGGTTGGCGCGGGGGGCCGTGGCGGGCTTGGGATCGGGCGCGAAGAGCAGGCCGTTGTCGAGGGTCGCGGGCATGGCCCGCATTGTTGCCGGAATCGGGTGCCGGCGCAACGGGAACTGCGCAACCGACAGGAAGAAAGCGGCGTTGATCGCATTCGCGGCTCGGAGAGCCGCGGTACCCAGTCAGCCGATGCGGCGGAGCAGGGCGAGCCCATAGTTCAGCGGGGAGGAATAGAGCTCGCAGGATTCGTAGAGGCCCTTGCCGAGCGAGTTGATGTGGTCGAGGACGTGGCGCGGGCCCAGGTGGTCGCCGCACTGCTCGGGGAAGGTGTCGTGGAGCATGATGTAGCCGCCGGTGTCGAGGATGGGCTCGACGGCCTGGAAGTCGGCGGTGACGCCGGGGACGGTGTGGTCGCCGTCGATGTAGGCGAACTGGACGCGGCCCGCGCGGGCCAGCTCGTTCTGGCTGGCCCGGATATTGGTGGAGCTGTCGCCGGGGTGGAAGCGGACGAGGTCGAGCAGGCCCGCGCGGGAGAGGCGGTCCTTGACCCAGTCGAGGCGGCCCGAGAGCATCTCGGCATCGCGCCAGGGGCCTTTGTGGATGGGCCCGAAGTCGTCGAAGCAGTGGACGACGCCGCCATCGCCGTTGGCCTGGAGTGCGGAGGCGATCCAGTGGGTGGAGACGGAGAGGAAGGAGCCGACCTCGACGACGACCCTGGGCCGGAAGTTGCGGATGAAGGCGTGGAGGAGGAGCCCGGCTTCCGGCGCCAGGGAGGCGGGGAAGGTGATGGGCATGCTGTACATCTCCTTGAGGCACTGGAGCCAGCGGGAGTTGGGGTTGTCGAGGTAGTCGGGGAAGGTCCAGCTGGTGGGGTGCTCGCCGGTGAGGCGTGGGAAGTGCTGCAGCCGCTCGCGTGGAAGGGGAGCCCGGCCCGCGCGCGAGGCTGATGCGGAGAGTGCGGAGGCGGTGGAGGTCATGGTCTTCCACTTCATGAACATGGGGTCGCTCCGGGGTTCGACCGAAGGGTAGCGGGACGGGCGGGCGGAGGTTGCGGGGCGGGGATGGCCCGGCGATGGGGCGCGAATGAAAAAGGCCCCGGCGCGGGGCCGGGGCCTTGGGCGGCGGGAGATTCGGTCGCGGGTTACTTGTTGCCGGCGGCCTTCTCGTATTCCTTGAGGGAGGCTTCGAGCTCGGACTTGAGCTGCTCTGGGGCGAGCTCGACGGCCTTCTTCTGGAGCTCGAGGGCCTTGGCCTTGTCGCCCTTCTCGAAGTGGACGCGGGCGAGGGTGTCGAGGATGGCGGCGTCCTTGCCCTTGGTCAGCTCGTTGGCCCGGGTGGCGGCGGTCATGGCCAGGTCCAGGTCCTTCTTCTCGACCTTGGCGGTGGGGTCAACGATGAGCCAGGCGATCTCGTTGAGCACCTGGGGGTTGTCCTTCAGGTCGCCGTCGAGGGTCTTGCGGGCGAGCTCGTAGGCCTTGTCGTATTCCTTGTTCTTCAGGAAGGCGCCGTACTGGGCCGAGAAGGCGCGGAGCTTGGCCATGCCGGACATGGCGGCCTTCTCCTTGGCCTCGCGGTCGGCGAAGTCCTTCTTGGCGGCGTCGATGTCGAACTTGCCATCGACGATCTTGGCGAGGGGCTCGTCCATCTCCATCGGGTGGCCGATGTAGGCGACGCGGCCTTCGCGGTCGACGATGAAGGCGGTGGGGATGCCGTCCTGGCCCGCGGCCTTCATGTAGGCCTTGTCGATGGTCTTGGACTTGCCGTCGTAGGCGACGGTGTATTCCATCTTTTCGCCGAAGTCGGCGACGAACTTCTCGACCTTCTCGAGGGTCTTGTCGTTGTACTGCTCCCAGACGTTGGCGCCGATGATGCGCACGTCCTTGTCCTTGTACTTCTTCTGCAGCTCGGTGAGGTGGGGGATGGAGGTCTTGCACGGCCCGCACCAGGTGGCCCAGAACTCAACGACGTAGACCTTGCCCTTCTCGAAGCCGGTGATCGGTTCGCCCTTGATCCACTTCTCGGCGGCGAGCGGCGGGGCTTTGTCGCCCAGCGCGAGCTTGGCGGCGGCGGGGGTCGTCGCGTTCGGCTGCGCATCGGGCTTGGTGTCGGGCTTGGCGGGGGTGTTCTGTCCCCAGGCGGCGGCGGCGAGCAGCATGGTGACCGTGAGGGCGGCGGTGCGTTTGAGCATCCTCGAACTCCTTGTCGGGCCGCTCGAACCGTCCGTGGGCGCTACACGCGTGCGCTCGGGAGGACCTGGATCGCCGGCCTGGGACTGTATGGGGCATCTTCCTCGGGCCATCGCCCGGGAATGGTGTACCGCGGAAGGCGGTTGGACGTTTCCGGGTCCGAACGGTTCCGCGAGCGGTGTTCGCTGGGTGTTCGGTTGTTGCGGCTCAGCCGCGGAGCGGGTCGGTCCGTGGTGTGGGGTCGCCGTGGCGCCCGATGCGCTGCTCGGCGAGCCGCAGAAGGCGCCGGGCGAGCTGCTCGGCCGGGGCCGCGGGAACCCGGAAGCCGTGGGCGCACGATTCGGCTGCGCGCCGGAGCCACGATGCGGCGGGCGGGTGGCCCACACCGGTGGGTTCGATGATGAGCGAGGCGAGCATGCGGGCCGCGGCGCGGGCGCGGGCGCCGGGGGCGGGCCCGACCCTGCGGATGGCGACGGTGTCAACGATGGCGATGGGGGGAGGTGTGGCCCGGCCGGCCCGGCCTGCGGCGGTGGGGCCCGGGCGGGCCCGGGCCAGGATGAGGTTCGAGGGCTTGTGATCGCGGTTGAACCGGCCCTGGTTGACGAGCTGGGCGATCTGGGAGCCGAGTGCATCGGCGAGGGCGTCGAGATCGGCCTCGGTGAGCGGGCCGGGCGCGGCGGCGAGACGCTCCAGGACGGTCGGCCCGTCGATCCACTCGGTGATGAGCCAGCGGGAGGCGCGATCGGCGAGGACGGCGATGGGTGTGGCGGTGCGGAGGCCATGGGCGGCGAGCCAGCGGGCGCCATGCCACTGGCGGTCGGCGCGGGAGCGGCGGGCCGCGGCCTTCACGAGGTCGGAGGGGGAGTTCAGGAGCCAGCGCTTGACGGCGACATCGTGGGCCAGGAGGTTGGCCCGCCAGACGGTGACAGGCCCGTCCTGCTTGATGAGGCGGGGTTTGGCTTCATCGAACTCGGCGATGGCGCGGGCCCAGGCGAGTTGTTCAGCGCGCGGCCCGGCGAAGCCCGTGAGGTCGGGGTTGAAGTGCTCGATGCGCGGGCCCGGTCGGGCGGGGGGCATGGAGAGGAAGGGTAGGAAGCGGGGAGGAGGATGAATGGGGGCGCGGGCACGCAAGGCCGGTTGACAGGCCCGGGCCGCGGCCCGACCATCGGGCGATGGCAGAGCCGGGCCCGCGCTTGTCGGTGGCGATCGTGTGCAGGAACAACGAGGGGACGATCGCGCGCACGCTGGAGTCGGCGGCCCGGCTCGTGAAGGACTCGGGCGGCGAGATCGTGGCGGTGGATTCGGGGTCGACGGACGGGACGATCGCGTTGCTGGAGCGGGCCGGGGCGCGGGTGATCCGCAGCGAGTGGAAGGGGCACATCGCGACCAAGCAGATGGCGATGGAGGCCTGCGCGGGGGACTGGGTGCTGGCGGTCGACAGCGATGAATCGTTGGAGCCGGAGCTGGAGGGATCGATCCGGGAGTTGCTGGCGAGCGCCGGGCCCGGCGTGTCGGGCGCGCGGGTGAACCGGAAGGTGTGGTACCGGGGTCGGCCGCTGAACTATGTCTGGCAGCCGGAGTGGCGGCTGCGGCTGGTGCGGCGTGGGGTCGCGGCGTGGGGCGGGCTGGATCCGCACGATGTGCTGGCGCTGAAGGACCCCGCAGCGCGGGCCGTGGATCTGAACGGCGCGCTGCGGCACAACTCGTTCGAGACGTTCGCGGAGCACCTGCGGAAGCAGTGGGGGCACGCCAGGACGATGGCGGAGAGCCTGCACAAGGCGGGCCGGCGCGGGCGGAAGCGGGATCTACTGATCTCGCCCGCGGGCGCGTTCCTGAAGCAGCTGATCGCGAAGCGCGGCTTTCTGGATGGGTACGCGGGGTGGCTGGCGGCGGCGAGCACGGCGGCCGGCACGCTGATGAAGCACGCGATGCTGATCGAGATGGGCGGGGAACAGCGGCGGGGCTGAGCGGCCGACGCGCTACGCGGAGCGGCGCCGGCGTGAGTCCTTTTCGCCGGCGGTCGAGACCTCGATCGAGTTGATCAGAATGAGATCGATCAGCTCGAACTTCTCCTGGCGCGGATGGGCGACGAACAAGGTCCGCCCGTTGCCTAGGAAGGCGACCGAGTGCGGGTTGGCGACGCGGATCGCCCGCCCGTCGGCCAGGCGGAGCGTGAACGTGCGGAAAGGCTCGGCATCGATGACCTCGAGCAGCGCGTTCGTCGTCATGCGGCGAACATAGCTGGTCGGATTCTGTTTGGCAATAGCTTTTTTGTTCAGTGCTGCACCTCCGAAACGTCGTCTTGCAGGAGTGCGGTTAGAACATTCGCCAAAAGGCCGCGGTCAATTCCGGCACTCATCCATGCCGCTGCTGCCGCTTCCTCCGAGCGGTCGGAGAGCTGGACTTCGACTTGCCGGGTATGGATGAAACAGAACAACCGGCCGACCGTCAGCGAGACGCTCATGTTGCCAAGCCATCCCAACCGCCGCACGTGCGCGCACAATCGCTCATAGGCGACGCTGGAGCTTCCAGACAGCGGCTCGACAGGAGGCGTCGCCACTGATCACCCTTGTTGTGGGTCGTTCACCGTCCCCGGCCCGGGATCTTGCCGTGGAGGCGCTTGGGGGGCATTTTGGTGGGGATGAGCCCGCCGGGGAACTTGGAGGGGTCGGCGGACTGGGCGGGCGGGAGCTCGCGGTTCACGGAGGCGGCGAGGCGGTTGGTTTTCTGGACATCGCCGCCCTCGATGATGACGGGCGGGCGGCCGCCGCGGGATTCCTCGCGGAAGCCTTCGGGGCGCTCGGAGGGCTGGAAGTCGGGGTAGTCGAGCTTGGGGATCTCGGCGTTGATGAGGACTTCGATCTGCGTGAGGAGGTCGCCCTGCGAGGGGGTGACGAGGGCCCAGGCGACTCCCTCGCGGCCCGCGCGGGCGGTACGCCCGATGCGGTGGACGTAGAGGTCGGGGTCATCGGGCAGGTCGTAGTTGATGACGTGGGAGATGCCGTCGACATCGATGCCGCGGGAGGCGAGGTCGGAGGCGACGAGGACGGCGAGCTGGCCCGAGCGGAGCTTGGCCATGGTGGTGTTGCGCTTGCCCTGGGGCATGTCGCCGTGGATGGCGTGGGCCTCGATGCCCTTGTGGTTGAGGAGCCTGGTGAGCTCATCGACGGTGCGCTTGAGTCGGCAGAAGACGATGGTGAGGGCGGGCTCCTCGTGGGTCAGGAGGTGGACGAGGAGGCGCTTCTTGTCCCAGGGGTTGACGGTGAGGTGCTTCTGCTTGACGAGGCTGACGGTGAGCGAGCCGGCGGAGGTGACGATCTTCTCCGGCTCGCGCATGTGGCGGCGGGCCAGGGCCTCGATCTCCTTGGAGATGGTGGCCGAGACGAAGATGGTCTGGCGTTCCTTGGGGCACTGCTCGAGGATGCGGCGGATGTCATCGCGGAAGCCGATGTCGAACATGCGGTCGACTTCATCGAGGACGGCGAACTTGATATTGCGGAAGTGCAGGAGCCCGCGCTCGAGCATGTCCATGACCCGGCCCGGCGTGCCGACGATGATCTCCGAGCCGGTCTTGAGCTTGGTGGCCTGGGCGGCGACGCGCTGGCCGCCGTAGACGGTGGTGGCGTGGATGGGGGTGTTGCGGCCGAGGTCGTCGATCTCGGAGGTGATCTGGATCGCCAGCTCGCGGGTAGGGGCGAGGATGAGGGCCTGGAACGGGACATCCTTCTGGCACGTGCACAGGAGGGGGATGGCGAAGGCGGCGGTCTTGCCGGTGCCGGTCTTGGCCTGGCCCAGCACATCCTTGCCGGAAAGCGCGACGGGGATGAGCTGGGCCTGGATGGCGGTGGGCTGCTTGAAGCCCATGGCCTCGAGGGCGGTGAGGACGGAGTTGCGAACGCCCAAGTCGGCGAAGGACTTGCGGGAGTCGAAAATCTCTCCCAGATGCCCTGTTGAGGTGTGGGCGTGGGGGGTGGCTTCGGTGTTTCCGGGGGTGAGGGGCGCGGGCCCGGTTTCGGAGTGGTGCATCAGATCGGTCGATCCTTCGGTACAACCGGCGGGGACGGGCGCGGCGTGGTGCATTGGCGCACCGGGGCCGCCGCGGGCCGGGCCGGTGGATTCATGTGCGGAATCGTAGACGTGCGGGCGGGCCCGCACCATGGAGGGCGGCGGGGCGGGATTCTCGTTCCGCGCGGCCCGGCGGGGTGCGGGCCGGCGGCGCGGAGGGCTCCTGGGGTCGAGCGTGTGAAGGTGGCGAAGTTGATCAACAGGGTTGTCTCCCCATCTCCGTCCACATTGCAGAATTCCTTCAATGCGTGCGCGCGAAGCGGCGCGATGTGTCTCTTTTTATTACTTCCGCGGGGACGGTGGTGATATTAGTTCGTACTTAGGTTGGCATCGGCTCCGTCTTCCAGGAGGTCCAGCAATGGCCCGTCGTTCTACTTTTCGTTCCGGTGAGGCTGCCGTTCGGTTCGAGGGGCTCGAGGCCCGGTCGTTGATGTCGGCGCCGTATGAGTTCAAGGCGCTGGTGGATGCGTACGGGCTGAAGGATGTGGTGTACGACTTCGCGGAGGCTTCGACGGATGCATCGCTCTCGTACGGCGCGGCGGTGTCGGGGCTGGGGGACATCAACGCGGACGGCTATGGGGACTTCGCGGTGGCCTGGCCCGAGCGGTCGCGGGTGGACCTGTTCTCGGGGAAGGATGGCGCGGTGATCCGGATGCTGGAGCGGGCCGAGGTGACGGCCTTCGGCCTGGCGCTCGCCAGTATCGGGGATGTGAACGGCGACGGCGTGAACGACCTGGCGGTCGGCAGTCCTCGGTTCGATGCGGATGATGACGGGACGGCGGACAAGCACGGCGGCGTGTGGATCTACTCCGGCGCCGACGGCGCGGAGCTGCGATCGATTATCGGGACGGGCGATGCCGATGAGCTGGGCTGGGTGATCGTCGGGGCCGGTGATGTGAACGGGGATGAAACCCCCGACTTCATCGTGGGCGCGCCCGGCGCGGGCCCGGCGGGCGAGGGCCAGGCGGTGGTGTACTCGGGCGCGGACGGCGCGGTGCTGCGGACCTTCACGGGTGCGGCGGCGGGGGACCGGTTCGGGCAGGCGATCGCGGCGCGGGACCTCCCCCCGGAGGCAACGGCGGGAGACGGGGACGGGGTTTCAGACTTCCTCATCGGCGCGCCGGGGGCGGATGTCTCTGCAGCGATGGACCAGGGGCGGGCCTACCTCTACAACGGCGCGACCGGGGTGCTCATGAAGGCGCTGGCGGGCCAGTACGCGGGCGATGCGTACGGCGCATCGGTGGCGGTGGCGCAAGGCGGCGACGCGTTCATGCTGCTCGTGGGGGCGCCGGGGTACGGCGACCAGGCCGGCCCGGCGTACGGGGCGCAGGATGGCGGCGCGTTCTACCTGTACAACTGGCGGCAGGGGTCGCCAGCGTACACGTACTGGGGGTACACGCCGGGGGCCGGGTCGGGCACGCGGATCGTGAACCTGGGCCACATCCGTTCGTCGAGCGATGAGACCGTGGCGGTGGTCTCGGGCAACGGGGCGATCGAGTACTACGACATCCGGGCCGGCTACGCCGAGCAGATCAACTACGGCGCCCTTCCGCGTCCCCTGCAGGTCGGGCCGAGCCTGGCCGCCGCGGGCGACATCGACGGCGACGGCTTCGCGGACATCATCAGCGGGACCCTGACGACGGAGGGCAGGGTGCGCGTGTCGTCGGGCCTGTTCATGCAGCCCTTCGCGCCGTATGGCGGCGGCGGCTTGAGGATCAGCGGGATGAGCGACAACTCGCTCTACGCCTGGTTCACACCCGACTACGCGGCCGGAATCCCCTCGGATTCCCAGGACATCGGCGCGTTCGTGATCATCAACGGCGTCGCCAGGAGCACCTCCCTGATCGCCGGGCTGGGCCGGGCCGTGATCTTCTCGATGAACGACAGCGGCGAGATCGCCGGCGCCGACCTCGAGCCGGGCGGGTCGGGCACCGATGTGCTGGGCAAGCGGTTCATCCTCCGCGACGGTGTCAAGACGTACCTGAAGGATGAGGTGAAGACGATCGAGGGGACCGTCGCCCCCAACCTCGACACCATCCAGATCGTCAAGCTCGGCAACTCGGGTCATCTGCTGCTGCAGTCGACGACTCCCTCGGGGTACCTGTCGTGGCTGCTGCTGAACGGGAAGCTCTCGCTGCTGTGGGAGGGGCTGGTCAACGATGTGAACGACGCGGGCACGGTGCTGGGCGTGCGCTGGAAGCCGCCGGCCCTGGGCATCACGGTCGTGCGGTACGCCGATGGCCGGATGGTCGATCTCGACGGTTTCTACAACGCATCGGCGATCAACGACAAGGGGCAGGTGGCGGGGAACTTCAACGGCCAGCTGGCCCTGTGGGAGAACGGCACGGTTTCGATCGCCGCTCCCAACCCGACGGTCTACGGCACGCCCACCGAGCTGAGCTGGTTCGTGTACGACCTTGACAACCGCGGCCGGATCCTGGGCGCGTTCCGGCAGGACTACGGCTACGGCCCGTCCTCGACCGACTACCTGTACACGCCGCGTCTGGGCCTCAAGACCATGTACGAGGCGGCGGAGTGGTACGGCTACTCTGCGCCGGGCAGCCTGCTGGCGCTGCGCGACAACGGCTGGCTGGTGATGCCGGTCGGGATCGCGCGGCCGCGCCTGATCGCCGAGATCGAGACCGCGACTCCGCTGCGCTCGATCGACACGCCCAACGGCACGGTGTCGGTGGGCATCACCGAGGACGGCCAGGGCTATGCCACCAGCACCGTCAAGGGCGGGCGGCTGAACCAGGTCCTGCCCACGGCCTCGGACGGCAGTTCCACCGGCCCGACGCTCACCGACATCCACGTCTACGTCGACCCGCACGATGGGCAGGTGTACGTGGTCGGGCAGTCGGCCAGCGGTGTGCACTGGTGGAAGCTGACGGAGGATGGGCACGGCAACCCGGCGACGATCAGCCAGACCAGCGCGGACACGTCGATCGTGAGGGGCATGACGGTGTTCACCTCGGCCGACGGCCGGGTGCACATCGCCGGCATGAACGCCGACGGCGAGATGGTGATCTACTTCCAGAACAACCTGGCGAGCCCGGATTCGCCGCTGAACTGGAGCGCGGCCAACCTGACGACGGACCACCTCGACCCGCAGGAGCTGGAGACGCCGAAGTTCGCGGGCACGTTCACCGCGTACGTGGCGCCGTGGAACGGGCTGAACATCGTCGGGCTGGATGAGGACGGCGAGTTGCAGACCGTCTGGTGGGCGCCGGGGATGACCTACTGGCGGGTCGACAACCTGAGCGAAATCTCGGGGGCGCCGAAGCTGACGGGCACCGTCAGCGGGTACGTCACGCAGTGGGGCGGGCTGAACGTCGCCGGTACCGACGCCGAGGGCAACGTGCAGGTGGCGTGGTGGGCGCCGGGCATGGCCGAGTGGCGCAGCGACCCGCTGGAGGGTGCCCGGCTGACGCCGAGCTCGATCTCTACCTACACCACCCCGTGGGGCGGGCTGAACGTCGCCGGGCTGGATGAGAACGGCGATGTCGCCGTGGCGTGGTGGGCGCCGGGCCGGCCGAACTGGACGTTCGAGAACCTCGGCGGTGACCTGGGCCGCTACGGGGAGGAAGCGATCGGGACCACGATGGTCAGCGGCATCTGCTCGCACACCGGCTACATCGAGCTGGTCTGCCGCCAGCCCGTGGATGACTCCGAGCAGCCGTGGCTCGAGCCGGGCCGGATGGTGCGCCTCTACCTCGACCCGACTCTGCAGCAGTGGCTGGCGCAGGATGTGAGCGTGTCCGGGGTCTGACGGCGGCGGGCTTCCGGGCCGATTGTGACACTCCTTGAAGCACGGCCCCGCGCCTCGGCGGGGTCGTGCTGTTTCCGCAAACCGTGCGGGGCTCGTAGCATGGGGTCATGAGCATCACCCCCGAAGACCGGGCCCGGCATCGCCGGTGGCTGTTCGAGCTGACGCAGATCCCCACGGCGACGGGCCATGAGGCCCGGGTGGAGGCGTGGATCGAGCGGTGGGTGAAGGAGCGGCCCGGCCTGGAGCTGTCGTGCGACCGGGCCGGGAACCTGCACATCGCGATGGAGGGGTCGGGAGGACGCGCCCCTGTGTACTTCACGGCGCACCTGGACCATCCGGCGTTCGTGGTGGAGCGCGTGGTCGGGCCCGGCACGCTGCAGATGTCGTTCCGCGGCGGGGTGATGGATGAGTACTTCGTGGAGGCGCGGGTGGCGGTGCACACCGCGGCGGGACCGCGGGCGGGGATGCTGAAGGGTGAGGTGACTGGGCAGGCGGGCCCGTTCAAGCAGTATCTGTGGGAGGAGGATGGGGATGGCGCGGCGGCCGCCGTCCCGGGCGATGTGGGGGTGTGGGATCTCCCCCCGGCCGAGGAGATCGACGGGTGCATTCACACGGCGGCGTGCGATGACCTGGCGGCGGCCGCGGCCGCGCTCGCCGCGTATGACGTGCTGTACCAGGCCCGGCGGCACGGAGACGCAGAGGGGCGGAGGGAAGCGCAGGATGTGCGGCTGCTGTTCACGCGGGCCGAGGAGGTCGGGTTCATCGGGGCGATCGCGGCGTGCAAGCACGGCACGATGCCGGGCGATGCGCGGGTGCTGGCGCTGGAGAACAGCCGGGCCTTCCCGGAGTCGCCGATCGGCGGCGGCCCGATCGTGCGCGTGGGCGACCGGCTGAGCGTCTTCTCGCCGGGGCTGACGGCGGCGGTGGCGGCGCGGGCCGAGGAGATCGCGGGCGGCGCGGCGACGGTGACAGCGCAGCAGAAGCTCTCGGCGGGCCCGGCGTGGAAGTGGCAGCGGAAACTGATGGCGGGAGGGGCGTGCGAGGCGACGGTGTTCTGCCACGCGGGGTACGAGGCGACGTGCCTGTGCCTGCCGCTGGGGAACTACCACAACATGGCGGACCTGGCGGCGGTGCAGGCGGGGACGAGCACGGCCCGCCCGCGCGTCGGGCGCGAGTTCGTGTCGCTGGCGGACTTTGACGGGCTGGTCGATCTGCTGGTGGGGTGCGGGGAAAAGCTGCCGACCTCGCCGCCGATCGGGGAGCGGATCGAGAAGCTGTGGTCGGAGCGGAGGTTCGTGCTGGGGAAGGAACCCGGCGGCGCGAACTGAGAGCGGGCCGGGGCTATTTCGGCCCGTCCTGCTTCTTCTTGAAGAGGTCTTCGAGGCCTTTCTCGATGATCTTGTCGGGCCGGATCTGGCCGACGAACTCCTTGGCGAAGAGCTCGAGGTCGGGCTCGGTCTTCTGCTTCTCGAAGGTGCCGCGGGTGCGGAAGGGGAGCATGGTGGCGTCGGTGATGATCTGGCCGACGCCGGGGATCTTGCCGATCGCGCCGCCGAAGACGCCGACGACCTCGCCCGTGAGGGCGCCCGCGGGGATGTAGGTGATGACATCGACGTTCTTGCCGACGAGGTCGATCGTGCCGCGGGACTTGACGTTGAACTCGCCCAGGGGCAGCTCCCATTCCTGGTAGGTGGCGACGCCGGAGTTGAAGGCGATGTTGAGGGGCTGGAGCTTGCGGCCGATCTGGCGGTCGGGGCGCATCGAGATGATTTTGAGGAACTTGGCGAACTCGCTGCTGGAGGCGAAGCTGGCCTCGCCGGGGTCCACGGTGACGGCGCCGTTGAGCTTGGAGAGGTCGCCATCGAGGGGAACGCGGAGGTCGGTCGAGCGGACGACCGCCGGGGCGTCCTTCCGGGATTTCTGGACCTGGCCGACCGACGGAAGGGCCCTGACGACGCGGGCGGACAGGGCGGAGGTGATCTCGACGATGGTGACGTTGAGCGGCTGCTCCAGGATGAAGACCTTGTTCTCGACGCGGCCCTTGACCCCGGCCTCCGCGCGCTCGCTGCGGGCGTTGAAGGCCAGTGTGCCGGAGTTCATGCCGAAGTGGTCGGCGCTCAGGGTGGCCTGGACAACCGGGCCGAGGGCATCGACGAGCAAGCCCTCCTGACGGGCCAGGGCATCCACGATGGCGGTGGGCAGGGCCGGGACGTTGCCATCGGCGGTGAGCTGCGCCGTCTCCGTGCTGAACTGGCCCGCCGGGGTGGCGATATTGTCGACGCGGCCCTGCACGCCGAGGTTGGCGGCCTTGGGGGCATCGCCGACGCTGGCGCCGGCGACGAGCAGGTCGAACTTGAGCGATTCACCCGTCGCCCCGGCGCCGGGCGGCACGGAGTTCAGGTTGACACGGACGCCATCCAGGGCGACGCGCTCGCCGGTCGAGAGTTCCATGGCGGCGGCGGGGACTTCGGCGCTGAGGGCGGCCTTGAAGATGCCGGGCTTGAACGGGCCCGCGCCCGCTCCGCGGGCGATCGCGGCCTGGTTGATGGTGAGGCGCACGCCCGCATCCTGCGTCAGGCGGAGGGGGGGCTTGCCGGTCTTGGGGTCGGGCTTGAAGAGGTACTGGTTGGCCCACGCGGAATCGAGCTGCCAGTTGATCTTCGTGGGCTGATCGACGGTGATGCGGTCGGCGAGCACGGAGACCTTGACGGGCTGGTCCATCGAGACGCGGGGTGCGCGGATGTTGGCCTCGGCGTTGATGGAGCGTTCGCCCGAGGCGGCGGGCGGGCCCAGCACGACCGAGAGATCGGCGCCCAGGCTCTCGCCGAGGGCGCCCGAGAGCAGGCCCGGCTGGGCCAGGATCTTGTCGATGCCGGTGGTGCGGCCCTGCTCGATCTTCAGGTTGGCGGTGATCGGCCCGGTGGGCTTGCCGCCGGTGAGCTCGGTGGCGCCGCCGCCCGAGAGGGACATGAGGCGGTCCTTCGGGCCCGAGAGCAGCTTGCCGGAGAGGGTGGCTTCGGCGCGCTGCGGCGTGGTGCCCATGAGGGCGGCGACGGTGGTGGTGGCGCCGATCTGGAAGTCCTCAACACCCATCGGGCCCAGGTCGCGCGGCGGCTGGCCCTCCGCGCCGGGGATGCGCAGGCCTTCGAGGAGCGTCTGCCCGGGGAGTGTCAGGCGCAGGCCCGCCTTTCCGGCGGAGGCCAGGTCGGGCTGGAAGCCGGGCTTGAGCGGGATCGAGATGGGGTCGACAGCGAGCAGCGCGGTGGCGTTGCCGGTGAGGCGCGGGCGGTCCTTGATGGTCGGCGCGAAGGTCGCCAGCAGGGTGTCGAGCGTGGCGGCGCTGAGCGTGGTCTTGGCGCTGATGCTGCTGAAGTCGGCCTTGGTCGAGGTGAGCGCCGCCTTGCCCAGGGCCTCGAGGCGCTCGCCGGCGATCGAAAGGTCGGCGGTGAGCGCATCGGGCCGGGCCGGATCGGCGGTCGTGAGCAGGCGGATATTGACAGTCGGGCCGACGACATCGCGGACGAGGCCCGCGACATCGAGCGGGTTGGCGGCGGGCTGGCCCGGTTGGGCGGACGGGGCGCCGGGCTTGGGCACCATCACCATGCGGACGAGGGAGGTGGGAACGCTGACGACATCGAGCCGGCCCGACGGGCGGACGGGGAGCGTATTGGGGGGGAGCGGCTTGGCGCCGGGCTGCAGGGCGTCGAAGGCGCCCAGGAGGTCGAGCTGCCCGGCGAGCTTGAAGTCGGCCTGGTCCTGGCGGAGCTTGCCGGCCATCTCGACGTGAGGGGGCTTGCCCGCCGCAAGAGAGGTCATCACATTGAGCTCGGGGATGTCGAGCGGGGGGACTGCCGGGGTGCCGGGGGTGACTGGAGCGATGCGCAGGTTGCCGGTCCAGAGCTCGATGCGGCCCGAGGCCCGGTCGAGCTGCGGCTTGCGGTCGGCGGTGAGGGGGATATCAAGGTTCTTGAGCACGAATAGCACGGAGCCGGCGGGGTCGAAGCGGAAACCGGTGTCGGGCTTGACGAAGCGGGAGATGAGCTGGCCCGCGGGCTCAAGGCGGAGGGTGAAGTCGCCGCCGCGGGACTGCAGCGCGGTCTGGCTGATCCGGAAGCCGCCCTTGGCGTTGAGCTTGCTGCTGGCGAAGGCGAGGTCGAGGTCGGTGGCGGGGAGCGCGCCGGGCTTGGCATCGGCGAGGTTGCTGGAAGCATCCAGCGTCATGTCGAGCGTGGGCCCGAGGTCGGCGGGGACATCGAGGCCCATGCCGGCGACGAAGGGCTGGGCGATCGCGGTGGTGATGCCGCGGATGGCGATGCCGCCCTGCAGAGAGCGTGGCGGCCCGGCGATGGGGGCGCCGGCGCCGTCGAGCAGCCCGGCGGCGGTCAGATCGGCCGAGAGCGTGCCCGCGGGCTGGCCGCCCAGCGTGGCGCTGGTGGCCGCGGTGAGGCGCACCGGGCCTGCGAGATCGGCCGACTCGATCCGGGCCTGGAGGGGCGCGAGCGCGAACGCCTTGGTTTCGGCCTGCTGCCCCTCGGGCGCGGGGAGCTTGAGCGTGCCGGATGCCTGCGTCGTCTTGAGCGTGACGGTCGCGGAGGAACCGCGGAGGTCGAGCTTGCCGCCCTGGGGCAGCTTGATCTTGAGGTTCTCGACGCTGGCGGAGACATCGGGCATGGTGGCGAGCGTGAGCCCGGACTTGGCGAGGGATTGATCGAGCGCGGGAGCCAGGGCCTTGATGGCGGCGCCCTGGGCCTTGATCTCCAGGGGCTTGGAGGTGGAGATCGACTTGTCGGCCATGGCGAGGGTGCCGATAGCTGAGGCGCGGGGGGTCGTGATCGAAAGGTCGGCGGTGCCGTTGTTCATGTCGCCCGAAGCGATGACCTTGGCCTCGAGGGTGTCGCCCAGGCCCGTGATGAGCTTGCCGCCCTGGCCCGCCAGGGCGTCGGCGAGGGCTACCGGGATTCCCGTCGCGTTGAGGTTGATGTTGAAGCCGGCCTTGTCGAGGGTGAGGTTGCCGGCGGCGTCGCTGAGGTTGTTGATGGTGGCATCGACCTTGAGTGAGCCCGTGGCGGCGCCGGCGCCCTTGCCCGCGCCGACCGCTCCGTCGAGCTTGGCGACGACGGGCCCGCCCGTGCTGATGGCGGCCTCGCCCTTGAGCCCGGTGAGCCAGACATCATGGGCTGGCGAGCCCGCGGGCTGGGTCTCATCGGTGACGGTGATATCGAAGTTATCGATCACGGCGCGGGCGTTGAGGCCCTTGGGAAGGGAGCCACCCTGCTTCGGCCCGGAGGGGGCCGGTGAAGTTGAAGGCTGGGCCGGGGCGCCGCCGCGCGGTGTGAGCGCTGCCTGGAGGTTGGTGGACCCATCCTTGCGGCGGATGATGTCGGCGTTGCCGGCGAGACGGATCGTGCCGATATCGAGCGAGCCGGACATCGCGCCCGAGACCAGGCCCAGCAGCCCGGGCGAGGCCTGCACATCGAGCTTGGCGATGGGCTTGGAGGCATCGTCGAAGAGGGTGACGGGCCCGACCTTCTGCGGCCCGAACCACGAGAGTGAGACGCGGTCGAGCTTCACCGATCCGGTCAGGCGCGCGTTGGCCTTGGATTCGACGAGGCCCGGCGCAACCGAGGAGGCGATCGTGGGCAGGAGCAGGATGGCGAGCCCCAGAATGATCGCGATCGCTCCGAGCGCCCAGAGCCAGGCCCGGCGCTTGCGATGGGGGGGCGTGGAAGGTGATGGGGCGGTGGGGGGAGTCGTGGGTTGAGGCATGAAGGTCCCTCCTGTGGGAAGCCCGCGCTCGGGCGGTCAGCGAAGGTTAGTCGCGGCCCGCGCTGATGTGGTTCCTATCCAGCATCGGCCCAGCCGGGGCGAACGCGGGCTGAACCGGGCGTGAGGGAACTGTCATCTCGCATCCGGCGGCTCGCCGGGCCCGAACCCCTCGGGACCGTGACCCCAGGAGACCGCCCCGTGAATCCCGCCGTTGGAGCCGCCATGCTGATTCCTTTGCTGATCGCCGCCTGCGCGCGGATGAATCCCCCGGCCGATCCCACAGCGCTGCGGCCTGCTGCTCCCGTGCCGATCGCCGAGGGCGGGCTGGGCGCGCAGGCCGGGCCCGGCACGCCGGTCGTGCGGATCGGCGGCGACATGGCGGCCGTGGTGATTGAGGAGACCCGCAAAGGCAAGGAGGATGGGTCGCCGTTCACGGCGTTCCGTTTCGACACGTGCCTGATCGATACTCCGCTGCCGCAGGGCTATCCCGCGCCGACGCCGCCGGGGGCGATCGACCTGAAGTGGTACCCGAGCGTGCGACGGGCCGAGGTGACGCGGAAGGACAATCCCGACGGGTTCCTGGGGCTGACGGGCGGGCAGAACTCGGCCTTCTGGCCGCTGTTCCGGCACATCGAGAGCCGCGGGATTGCCATGACCTCGCCGGTGGAGATGGATTACACGAGCAAAGCCCGTGTTGAGGGCGGGGAAGCCAAGCCCCGCACGCGGGAATGGACCATGTCGTTCCTGTACCGCACACCCGACATGGGCGAGCCGGGCCCGGCCGAGAAGAACGTCATCGTGCGCGACCAGCCCGAGATGCTGGTGCTCTCGCTGGGGCGGCGCGGGGATGACTCCGAGAAATCCAATAATCGCGATATCGATGCGCTGCGAGAATGGCTGGCGGCTCACCCGCAAGCGGGGCTGCGCGAGGCGGGGGCGCCGCGGACGCTGACGTACAACGACCCGTTCGTGCGCGAGCGGGACCGGTGGTCGGAGGTGCAGTTGATCGTGGTGCGGGACCAGACCGGCTCGTGATCTGGCGCGGCGTGCGCCCGCGCCGGCCCGTCCGGGAAAGAAAACGCCCGCCGGGCTGTGGCGGGCGCTGGTGGTCAACGGTGGGATTGGCCCGGCGATCTCGCGTCGAAGCGACGCTCATCGCCGGCGTGGTTGACTCTGCGAGAGTCACACGCCCTCGGCCTTACCGATCTGCCATTCCTCCATCTCGATGGGGGCCTGGCGGCCGAAGATGGTGACCAGGACGCGGACGAGGCCCTTGTCGGGGAGGAGCTCATCGACGGTGCCCTCGTAGCCCTGGAAGGGGCCTTCCTTGATGAGGACGTGCTCGCCCTTCTCGAAGACCATCTTGACGGTGGGCTCATCCTCGGGCTTGCGGGAGTCGCGGAGCATCTTCTCGATCTCGTGCTCCTTCATGGGCGTGGGGCGGCCCGCGGTGCCCACGAAGTCGCCGACGCCCGTCGTCTCCTTGATGAGGAAGAAGACATCCTGGGGGATGCGGCCGTCGGGCTCGAGGCGCATCTCGACGAAGACGTAGCCCGGGTAGAGCTTGGTCTCGGTGATCTTCTGCTTGCCGGCCTTGATGGTCTTGGTCTTCTCGGTGGGGACGAGGATGCGGCCCACGAGGTGGACCATCCCCTCGATCTGGACCTTGCGGAGCAGGGTCTCGCGGACGCTGGACTCCTTGTTGGAGGCGACGCGGAGGACGAACCAGTTCATCCCTTCCTGGCGGATGGGCTCATCCTGGGCGAGCAGGTCGACGCGTTCGTTGGGGCGTCCGTCGAGCATGTTGGCTTCCCCTCCGGTCTTGGCGCTCATGGCGAGCTCCTTGTGGAACACTGGGCTGGAACTATCCAACAGAGTCTGTTGGGCGTCCGCTCCGTCGCGAAGGCCGCGGCGGGGCGGGCGGCGGCCCGTGTCGGCGTGCACCGGCGCGGGCCTGGAAACGGTCGCTGGGATTTCCGCCTGGCGGTGAACGCTCGCCGGCGGGCCCGACTGGCGCGGGCGGCCCGTCCCGCTCCCGGCGGGTTCGGACCCGGTGATTGTACTACTGGAGCACGTGGATGAACTTGAAGAACTTGGAGAAGAACAGGTCGAAGAGGAAGAGGAGGCTGGAGATGAGGAAGCAGGCCCCGATGACGACCCACGTCGAATCGACGATGGTCTTGCGGGTGGACCAGTTGACCTTCTTCATTTCGCCGTCGGTGGCGATCAGGAACTCGACGGGCTTGGGGCGGGTGGCGACGAAGCCGTAGACCAGGATGCAGCCGACGAGGAGGATCAGGCCGGCGATGGCGGCCTGGAGGTAGAGCATCTGGAAGATCGGGACGCCGGTGCGGGAGCGGACCTGGCCCGCCAGGACCAGGGCATCGCCGGAGCGGAGCTCGATGCGGGAGACCTCGCCCGGGTCGGCGCCGGCGTCCATCTTGGGCTTGGCGACGACCATGTCGAGGCCTTCAGCGCCGGGCCGGAACTCGTTGACCTGGGCCTCGCCGACGCGGGAGAGGCCATCGACCCCCGGCTTTTCGGCCAGGAGGATGATGGTCGAGCCCGGGGTGATGGGGGCGGCCGGGGCGGCGCCGGGGGCGCGGTCGCTCTGGAAGAAGGTGTATTCCCAGGTGGGCGTGGGGAGCTCGACGAGGGCCTCGGTCTGGACCCAGGCCCAGGCCGCGGACATGGCGACGATGACGCCGGCGAGCACCGCGGTCATCACGCGGACCCAGTAGCCCTGGCCCGGCTTATAGATGGCGAGCAGGCCGTGGCCGTGGTCGTCGGAGGAGTGAACACGCCGGGAGGGACTCGAACCCGCAACCTGCGGATTTGGAATCCGCTGCTCTACCAATTGAGCTACCGGCGTCCGGCCGTTGGCCTGATCCTTTGCATCATTCGCGTTGTCCCCCGGGCGCTGGCCCGGGGAGGAAGCTGCGGTCACTGTCTTCACCCACCTCTGCTGGCTGTCGAGTCGGAGCGGACGGGCCCGGCACGGGGAGGACCAGGATCAAGGCTTACTTGCGCTTGATCTTGTGGACCGTGTGCTTGCGGAGCCTGGGGGAGAACTTCTTCATCCCTTCCTTGAGGCTCTCGGGCAGGCCGCCCTTGGTGTTCACCGAGGTGCGGTAGTTCAGGTCGCCCGTCTCGGTGCACTGGAGCCACACGAACTCGCGGGCCGCTGACTTCTTCTTGGCCATTGGTCACTCCGCCTTTCAATCGAGGCCCGGGTCTTCCGGCCCGGGCCTCGGGGTGTTTCGGATCGCGGGCCCGGCGGTCCGGGTCGGTGGATTACTCGATGATCTCGACGACGACGCCCGAGCCGATGGTGCGGCCGCCCTCGCGGACGGCGAAGCGGAGGCCCTTCTCCATGGCGACGGGCTTGCCCATGAGGTCGACTTCCATGGTGACGTTATCGCCCGGCATGCACATCTCGGCGCCGCCGAGGAGCTTGGTGGTGCCGGTGACGTCGGTCGTGCGGAAGTAGAACTGGGGGCGGTAGCCGGAGAAGAACGGCGTGTGTCGGCCGCCTTCCTCCTTGGTCAGGACGTAGACCTCGCCCTTGAACTTGGTGTGGGGGTTGATGCTCTTGGGCTTGCAGAGCACCTGGCCGCGCTCGACATCATCCTTCTCGACGCCGCGGAGGAGGGCGCCGACGTTGTCGCCGGCCTGGCCCGAGTCCAGGGTCTTCTGGAACATTTCGACGCCGGTGACGACGGTGCTCTTGGTCTCGGCGCGGAGGCCGACGATCTCGACCGTGTCGCCGACCTTGACGACGCCGCGCTCGATGCGGCCGGTGGCGACGGTGCCGCGGCCCTTGATCGAGAAGACGTCCTCGACCGACATCAGGAAGGGCTTGTCCATCTCGCGGACAGGCTCGGGGATGTAGGAGTCGATGGCGTTGAAGAGGTCATCGATCGGCTTGCAGATCTTGTCGTCCCTGGGGTTCTCGAGGGCGGCCTTGGACTGGCCGCGGATCACCGGGGTCTCGTCGCCCGGGAAGCCGTACTTCTTGAGCAGCTCGCGGATCTCGAGCTCGACCAGGTCGAGCAGCTCGGGATCGTCGACGAGGTCGACCTTGTTCATGAAGACCACGATGTGGGGGACGCCGACCTGGCGGGCCAGGAGGACGTGCTCGCGGGTCTGCGGCATGGGCCCGTCGGCCGCCGAGACCACCAGGATCGCGCCGTCCATCTGGGCGGCGCCGGTGATCATGTTCTTGACGAAGTCGGCGTGGCCCGGGCAGTCCACGTGGGCGTAGTGGCGCTTCTCGGTCTCGTACTCAGTGTGGGACGACGCGATGGTCACCGTCTTGTTGGCGTCACGGACGGTGCCGCCCTTGGTGATCTCGGCGTAGCTCTTGATGATGCCGCCGAAGCGGGCCGCCGACCGCGCGGACAGGGCCGCGGTGAGGGTCGACTTGCCGTGGTCGATGTGACCGATCGTCCCCACGTTCACGTGCGGCTTCTTCCTCTCGAATACACCTTTCGCCATGGCCGTCAACCTCCACCGAAGAGTCAGTTGCTGTCCGACACACCCGTCCAAGGCCCGGGCCGGGCCGTTCAGGCCCATCCGAGCGATCGGTACGACACGTTTTGGCCCGCCGCTTCCCGCGTCGGGCCGTCCAACCCGTGGGGCACACACCCCGGCCGGGCCTGAAGTTCCCGCGCGGGCCCGGCCGTCCGGACGCGAGGGGGATTAGTCTAGCCGCCCACCTTCACCAAGGCCCGCCGGCGGGGGCTTCCCGCGGCTCGCGAGCACCACTCCCCCACACCCGTCTGCTCCCGGCCGCCCCGGCACTTCCGACACAGCCGCTAGTGGGATTTGAACCCACGACCTCACCCTTACCAAGGGTGCGCTCTACCACTGAGCTACAGCGGCGCTCCGCCGACCGCCGCGGTGGACCAAGCCCGTGAGGGCCGGGCCCGCGCGCCGGGGTGGGCGCACAGACACAAGCCGCCCGGGAGGGCCCGGGCGAGCAGGAATGGTACGCCCGGCGGGAGGGGGGTCAAACCGGGCCCGGGCAATGCCCGCGACTTTGCGCGGCCCGGCTCTTGCGGGATGCACCCAGTTCGGACCCCAGGAGACATTCCAGATGATGTCGGTGCGCCGCGTTGCTGCTTTCTCGGTCCTTTCACTCGCCGCCGTGGTCGCCGATGGGCAGTCGTGCCCCCGTGAATGGGGGGTGTTGCCCATCGATTCGCCGGGGCAGTACACAGGCATCGTGGCGTTCGATGCGGAGGGCTTCGGGCCCGGCACGTGGTACGCCTCCGTCAAGAAGCACTCCACGGGTGTGGGGTACCGGGCCAATGTGTGGCGACTGGGTGGTGCGAGCTGGGAACCCGTGGGTGAGCAACTCGACGGGGATGTCAACGCGCTGGCGGTGTTCGACGCCGATGGCGACGGGCCGGGCCCGGCCATGCTGTACGCGGGCGGCGACTTCACGACCATCGGCGGTGCTGCGATCAGCGGGATCGCGCGGTGGAACGGCGCGGCGTGGGAGGCGGTGGGGGCGGGGATTAACGGGCGGGTTCACGTGCTGCATGTGCACGATACGGATGGGGCGGGCCCGGCCCGGCCCGTGCTGATTGCCGGGGGCGCGTTCACCGAGGCGGGAGGCCTGGCGGCCCGGCGGATCGCGGAATGGGACGGTGCGGTGTGGAGTGTGCTGAGCACTGGGATGAGCAACAACGTGAACGCGCTCGCGACGTGGGATTCGGATGGGCCCGGGCCCGCGCCGGCCCGGCTTATCGCGGGCGGGTATTTCGTCGCCGCGGGGGGTACAACAGCGCGGTTCATTGCGCAGTGGGATGGCGCGGTGTGGTCGCCGCTGGCCGAAGGGCTGGGCGGGGCGGTGTCCTCGCTGGCGACATTTGATCACGATGATGATCCATCGACGCCGCAGCGCCTGGTCGCGGGCGGGGTGTTCAGGCGCGCCGGGGCGGTCGAGGCGAGATGCATCGCCGATTGGGATGGGACAGTGTGGCGAGCGATGGGGGAAGGGATCAGTTCCGGCGGAATGTCGCTGGCGGTCGCCCAGAATGACGAGACGGGCCGGCCCGAGTTGTTCGCGGCGATGGTGCAATCGGCGGGAGGAGCTCAGCCGCCGACCAACATGAGCATCTGGGATGGATCGGCATGGAGACTGGATCAGCAGCCCGTGCGGACGGTGATGGATCGCTTGTTTGTGATGGATGGGTCGCTGTACGCCCAGGGCATTGTGGATGACGACTTCGGCGCGTTGGCGCGGCTGGATCGGCTCACGGGCCCGCCGTTGATCACGGTGCAACCGATTTCGCGCACCGTCGAGGCGTGGTATGACGATGTCGAGTTGCGGGTCGCGGCGAGCGGGCCCGGCCATTTGACGTACCAGTGGCGTCGGAACGGTGAGCCGCTGATTGGCCCGACGTTTGTGTGGGGGGCGGATCAAGATGTGCTCCGGCTGGGCCATATGCGGCTCGGGGATGCGGCGGTGTTCGACTGCGTGGTGAGCAACGGCTGCGGCGCGGTGACCAGCGAGCCGGCGGCGATCGAGGTGTACTGCCCGGCGGACCTGAATCACGATGGGGTCGCCGACTGGAACGATGTGCTGCAGTTTCTGGAGTGGTACGAGGCCGGGGATTCCCGGGCGGACATCGATGGGGACGGGCGGATCGACATGCTCGACTTCTGGTTCCTGCTGCACGAGAAGCTGGACCGCTGCTGAGGGTGATCGGACCGTAGAAATGGCCTTGGAGCCCGCGGCCCGCTCGCGTACCTTGGCGGGAGCGGGGGATCACCCCCCTGGGAGCCCGGGCCATGCTCAGAACCTGGATCGCCGCGGCCGCCGCGTGCGCCGTTTCCTCCACCGCTTCGGCGACGTGGTCGATCATCATCGTGGACACCCGCACGGGCGAGGTGGCGGTCGGGTCGTGCACCTGCCTGACGGGGTTTGACCTGCAGGCCAATACGCCCGTGCTGCTCACCGGCATCGGCGCCGCGACGGCCCAGTCGTCGGTCGATGCCGATGGCCTCAACCGCGTCTTCATCCGCGACCGCTTCCTCGAGGGCGTGGCGCCCCAGGACATCCTGGCGGGTTTGTCGGCGTTCGATGGGCAGCACCAGTCCCGTCAGTACGGGTTCGTCGATGTGATGGGCCGGGCCGCGACATTCAGCGGCGCGGGTGCGGGGGGCTGGAAAGGCGGGCGGACGGGCGTGACCGGGCCATCCGGGACGATCGCCTACGCGGTGCAGGGCAACGTGTTGAGCGGCGCGCCGGTCGTCGATCGCGCGGTCGAGGCCATCGAGAACACGCCGGGCGATGTCGCCGCCAAGCTGATGGCGTCCATGGAAGCCGCCCGTAACTACGGCGGCGATGGCCGCTGCTCGTGCAGCGCGGGCGCGCCGGAATCGTGCGGGCCGACCCCTCCATCGTTCACCAAGGCCTCGCACATCGGGTACATGCTCATCGCGCGGGCCGGGGACCGGGATGGATCCAACTCGGTCTACCGCGTCTCGCGCACGCCCACCTCCCTGGCGGCCGCCGATTTCAACGGCGATGGCAGGCTGGATATCGCGGCCCCGGGCAGCATCGGCAACTCGGTCGCGGTGGTGCTGGGCCGGGAGTTCCCGGGCGGCCCGATCATGTATTCGGCCGGGAGCGACACCCCCACCGGCGCGGGCCCGCGCGACCTGGCGGTCGCCGATTTCAACGGCGATGGGAAGCTCGACATCGCCACCGTGAACAACACCGCCGACTCGATGTCGCTGCTGCTGGGGCTGGGTGATGGACGGTTCGTGCCGACGCCGGCGATCGCGCTGGGCGACGGGCCGGTGGGGGTCGTGACGACCGACTTCGAGGGCGATGGCGATGCGGACCTGGCGGCGATCAACAACCTCTCATCGCGGGTCAGCCTGCTGCGGAACTCGGGTGCCGGCGCGTTCACGGTGGAGTCGCGCATCGTGGGCGGCGGGCCCGCGGGGATCGCGCTCGCGGATGAGGATGGCGATGGCGACCAGGACTTGTTCATCGCGTGTTCATCTGCGCGGACGGTGCAGGTGCTGCGGAACGAGGCCGGGGCGTTCACCGCCGAGCCGGGGATCCCGGTGACGACCGCGGCGTGGAGCGTTGCGCCGGCGGACCTTGATGGCGATGGAGATGTGGATTTCGCGTTCATCGCGACGGCCGAGGCGGTGGTGCGTGTGCGGCTCAAGGGGCCCGGCGGGTACGGGCCGGAGTTCACCTACCCCGTCGCGACCCAGCCGTGGCACGTGCGGGCCCGGGAGATGACGGGGGATGGACGGATCGATCTGGTTGTGACCAGCCGCGGCGGGCGGGCCGTGACGATTTTGAAGGGGACGGGCGGGGGCGAGTTCGCGCCGCTGGCGACCGTGCCGGTCGGGTTCCAGGCCCAGCGGGCCGTGATCGCGGACCTTGATGACGATGGCGATGATGACATCGCGGTGGCGCTGCCGACCAACAACGGCGTCGATGCGATCGAGAACTTCGCAGCTCCGGGCGAGGCGGCGATGTTCCAGAACATCAGCGGCTGCGCCACCGGCGACTACTTCATGGAGTTCAACGTGCCGTTCCAGATGGCCGCGGATCCCGACCCCGTCTTCACGCTGCGGGCCCGGTACGACGCGTGGCGGGCCGGGTTGATCGGCGTTCCGGATGCGGTCGCCAGCGGAGCGGATCTGGATCGGCCCGTGATCAATGCGGTCGGCGGGAGAGCCGTGCTCACGGTCCGTCCGCTGGATTGGCGTGGCGAACCGGCGGTGGCGGCGGGCGTGATTGTGGAGCCGGCGGCCGGGCCCGCGCTCGGTTCGATCGGCGCTGCGGTGCCGCAGCCCGATGGGTCGTACACGGTGGAGATCTCGGCGGGCGCGGCGTGCGGGGAAGCGCAGCTGGAAGTGACGGTTGTGGGCGTGGACCGGACGGTGCGGCTGATGCCATCCGTAGCGCTGTCGATCGTTCCGCGGGCGGACCTCATGTTGGATGGTCAGGCCGACTTCGGCGACCTGCTGGCGTTCCTGAACCTGCTGGAGACCGGCGACGCCCGGGGCGATCTGAACGGTGATGGTGTAGTGGATGCCGCGGACTATCAGACCTTCCTGGACTGGCTGGCGGCGGGGTGCTGATGTGAGAAGTTACCCAAAGTGATGGGAACGCGGCCGTCCGATAGGGGCCGCAACCCGCGAGGGCGTTGGAGCGGATGGGTTGTGTGGGCAGGGGCGGGCCGGATCGGAGGGGCGGGCCCGGGCCCGGCATGGATGGGGCCGCGATGGGCCGATGGTCAATAGGGTCCGTTCGGGTGGTGAACCGGTGAAGGAACGCGGGATGAGAGCGTGGATGTTGCTGGCGGCGGCGGGGATGTTGGCGGCCTGTGCGCAGGCCCGGGCCGATGGCGCGGCCGGGCCCGTCGGCGGCCCGGCCCAGACGCTGGAGATTCCGACACCGCGCGGCGAGCAATGGCTGATCGTTTCCGCGCCGGATGAAGCGGTGAGCGGGGCGTGGCGGGTGAACTCGGACCTGGCGGACAAGGCCGGGCGGGTGCCGGGCCCGACGGCGGGGTACGCGGTGTCGGGGCGGGTGGTGGTGCAGCTGGCGGGCCCGGATGGCTCGGCCCGGGGGGCATTGGCCGGGCTGGGAGGCCGGCGGGTGAACGGCGCGCCGGGGTTCCGGGTGATCGAGGCGGGCTCGGTGCGGGCGGCGGCGCAGGTGGCCCGGCGCCTGCGAGGGATGCCGGGCGTGGCGGATGCGTACGTGGAGTTGTGGCGGCCGATGGTGCAGCGGACGCTGCCGACGGACCCTTTTTTCTTTCGCCAGTGGCACCTGCGTAACGGGGCGCTGCCGATCGCGGATGCGAACCTGGAGGCGGCGTGGGCGCTGGGGTACACGGGCGCGGGGGTGACGATCGGGATCACGGAGTTCGGCTGGCAGTACGACCACCCCGACCTGGCCGCGAACTTCAACCCGGAGGCGACGCAGGAATGGCTGGACGCGCCCGATGCGCACGCGACGGCGTGCGCGGGCGTCGCCGGCGCGGTCGCCGACAACGGGCTGGGCGGCGCCGGCGCGGCCCACGGCGCGAAGCTCTCCGCGCAGGTGACGGGCTCTGATGTCGACAACGCCGCGGCGTTCGGCTTCCGCAACGACCTCAACGACATCAAGAACAACTCGTGGGGCCCGCCCGACACCGGGTTCATCGCGTTCATGTCGCCGATCGAGCTGGCGGCGATCCGCGATGCGGTATTGACCGGGCGCGACGGGCGCGGCGTGGTGTTCGTCTGGGCCGCGGGCAACGGCGGCACGCGGGACCGCGTCGAGTACGACCCCTACGCCTCGAGCCGCTACACCATCGCGGTGGGGGCGGTCGGCGACCAGGATCGCCGGGCCTCGTACAACGAGTCGGGCTCGTCGATGTTCGTCGTTGCGCACTCCGACGGCAACACCCGCAAGATCTACACGACCGACCTGGTGGGGGAGGAGGGGTATTCCACCACCGACTACACCGACATCTTCGGCGGCACCAGCTCGGCCGCGCCGCTGGCCGCCGGGTGCATCGCGCTGGCCCTGCAGGCCAACCCGCAGCTGACGTGGCGCGATGTGCAGCACCTGCTGGTGCACTCGGCCCGCAAGTGCGACCCGACGCAGGCGGCCTGGGCGGTGAACGGCGCCGGGCACGACATCAACTACAACTACGGGTTCGGGGCTGTCGATGCGGGCGCGCTGGTGACGCTGGCGCAGGCCTGGCCCGGCGCGGGCCCGGAGGCGGAGGTGGCGACCGCCGTCCAGCCCGTCGCGATGACGATCCCCGACAACCAGCCGGCGGGCATCACGAGGTCGGTGAGCGTTCCCGACGATCTCGTGATCGAGTCGGTGGAGCTGGTGCTGAACGTGACGCACGCGTACGTGGGCGACCTGCGGATCGTGCTGACGGGCCCGTCGGGCACGCAGTCGATCCTCGCCGAACAGCGGGCCGACCCCACCGACCACTACAACGGCTACGTCTTCACGACGTTCCGGCACTGGGATGAGCACGCCGCGGGCGAATGGACCGTGAACATCTCCGATCGCGCCGCCGTGACCACCGGCACCTGGAACGACTGGAAGCTGGTCTTCCACGGCACGCGCGGTTCGTTCTGCCGGGCCGACTACAACCACGACGGCGTCGTGGACGGCGAGGACTACACGCTCTTCCTGGGCTACTACGGCACCGGCGCCGCCGAGGCCGACCTCAACGGCGACGGCGAGGTCGATTTCGGCGACTATCTCGACTTCCTCAACCTGTACGACGGCGGATGCTGAACGCTCAGGCGAGGTTGTTCATCGGGAAGTTGAGGTTCTCGAGCGCCTACGCCGCGCCGGCGGGCCAGTAACAGCGCAGCGGGCTGCCCCCGCCGTCGCGGGCGGAGAGGTTGACTCGCCCTCGGGCGTGACCGCGCTCTCGAGCCTGCCGACGCGGGGGGATGAGGCGGCCGGCCGGGCCCGTCGCGGGAGTTCGGGCGTACAGCACGGTCTCTCAAAGAGCGCGTGGGGATCGGTCACGGCGCCGGCCCGTTTCGGGTCAGCTGTAGGTCGCGACGCTGTTGAGATCGGTGAGCGACCACGCCAGGCCCGGCGCCCAGCTGTAGCGCAGCGGGTTGCCGTACGCGGAGCGGGCGTAGATGGAGATCCGCCCGGCGTCGGAGACGGCGCTCCGCAGCGGGCCCGTGCGCTCCACGGCCGCGTCGAGGTCGGGGAGGGCGGCGTCGATGGTCTCGGCGGTCCAGTACACGGTGGGCGTCCACCAGTAGACCCACAGCCGGCCCGCCTGGTCGAGCCCGGCCACGTTCAGCCCGTCCCAGGGGGTGACGTAGGAGGTCACGGTCTCGGCGATGAGCGGCGGCCCGCCTGTCGCAGCATCGGTCAGTTCGCTGAACTGCCACTGGCCGCCCAGGCCCGGCGCCCACCAGTACACGCCGAGCTGGGCGCCGCCGACGATGTTGATGCCGCCCCACGAGGTGAGGTACACGCTGAGGTGCGAGACGCCGCTGGCGGCCGAGGGATCTGCGAGCGAATCGTCGAGGTTGGAGTACCGCCATCCGGAGAGTCCCGGCGCGTGCCAGAAGACGACGACATC
Source organism: Phycisphaerales bacterium (assembly GCA_020849615.1). Classification (GTDB taxonomy): domain Bacteria; phylum Planctomycetota; class Phycisphaerae; order Phycisphaerales; family UBA1924; genus JADLFW01. The sequence continues at coordinate 28,003 of JADLFW010000005.1, read as the reverse complement.
GCCGGTGTCGGCGTCGACGCCGGCGATGTTCAGCCCGCCCCAGGCGGTGACGTAGCTGATGAGATCGCCGTCGGCGGCGACATCAAAGCGGGGTTCGGGGAGGCCCGTCGGGCGGAAGATCTGGTCGAAGAGGTTCGCGTAGGCCCAGGCGGTGGCGTACCCCGGCAAGTGCTCGAGCGTCCCGGTCATGCCGTACATGGCCAGGTCGCCGTCGGCGGTCAGCCCAGCGATGATCCGCAGCCCGGTGCGGGGCAGGAAGGTCGTCAGGCCCTGCGTGATGGGAGCGGCGCCGGCGGTCAGGGTGGTGAGGTTCCGGGCCTCGTAGCGCTCGATGAGCGGCGGGGTGGGCGGGCCGCTGCCGCCGACGGTGTTGACGATCGGCTCGAGCAGGATCAGCCCGGCGTCGGTGCCCAGCGCGATGAAGGGATTGGTCCACCCAGGCTGAGTCCAGGTGATGATCGGGCCGAAGTGCGGGGTGTCGTAGACCGGCTGGCCCAGCGCATCGCGGAGCGCGGAGCTCGTGTCCACCGCACGCCAGGTCTCGCCCCCGCCCGCCACGTCGGAGCGCTGGAAGAAGAGCACCTGGCCCGCAAGGTTGCGGGTCGCGAGCACCGAGCCGTCCTGCGAGAGCGAAAAGGCGGCGCCCGACGGCGAGTTGAACGGGCCGGGCCCGGCGATGTCGGAGAGCGCCGCCGCCTGCGCCAGCCCGGCGCCCGCGTCGTCGGAGGAGAGGTAGACATCGAAGGAGGCCGAGTCCTGGGCGGGCGGGCCCAGGCCGATGACGCGCGGCGTCGCCCCCGCCAGCCCGGCGGGCGCGCCGATGAGCGTCGCGCCCAGCACATCCTCGGTCTCCTCGGTGGGCTCGGCGCCGGGCAGGATCCGCGTGAGGAAGATCGAGATCGCGCCCGAGCCGCGCCGGAACGTCCCCGCGATGCCCCCCGCCGAGTCCACCTCGACCGGGCTCCACTCCGTGCCCCCCTCGATCAGCGGCGCGACCGAGAAGACCCCGGTCTCGCTGTTGTAGCGGTACACCTTGCCGAACGCGTCGCCGTCACGCTGCGCGACCCCGACGACGATGACCGGGGGCAGGCTCGTGCCATCATCCTCCAGGTACAGCCCGACCGGGCGCAGGCCCGGGATGAGGACCGGCTGGGCGAAGTCCCACAGCACGCCCGCGCCGGGGTCATCGTTCGAGAGCCCGACCACCCGCTCGGCGTAGATCGCGGTCGGCCGCCCGTCGAAACGGAAGGCGAGCCGGCCCGGATCGGACGGGCTGCCCGCGGGCGTCCGCTCGAAGATGAACGTCGCGGGCGTGGTGCCGTCGCGCATCATCTGGACCAGCACCTGGCCGCCATCGGCGTCGACCACGCGTTCGATGGTGTACACCCCGGCCGGGCCCGTGATCCGCGTCGCATCCTTGATGACGTACGTGCGCGGGCCCGTGAAGTCCCGCGCGGCGTACCACGCCAGCGGGTTGGTCTGGTCGCCGCCCGGCGCGACGACCAGCAGCACTTGCTGGCCGAAGGCCGAGAAGTGAACAACGCGGTCGTTCACGGCGAAGCCCAGGTCGGTGAGGAAGACGGTCCGTCCCTGGCTGATCACAAAGTCGGTCGCGCCCAGCCGCCCCCACGCGGTCACGGAGCCGGCATTGACCGGGTCCACGTGCGTGAACACGGGCGAGCCCAGCCTGGCGCCGTCGTAATAGAGATAATGTGTCGTGTATTCGGGGTCCGCATACCCCGGTATGTAAAACTCGCCGCGGCCGCATACGTCCCGCAAACCGTCCCCGTTGAGATCGGCGGATGTGAACGGGCCCGACAAGCCCATCGCTTCGGAGCGATGAGAGCCGGTCTGAACAACCAACGCCGGGCCTGTGGCGGACAAAAACGTGATTACGTGGCCGTCAGTTCCCGAGTGCAGCGACACGGCCCGCTGAAAGCCTGTCGGCGTGGGTTGTCTCGAAGCACTTGCGACATCTCGTACTCCGTCCCCATTGACATCATCGATGATGCCGGCGGGCCCGTAGAGCACCCCAGGCAGTTCATAGAGCTGAGAGCCATCGACGCCGGAGTAGGCGCGGGCGTGTTGCTCCTCGTGGGTATCCCTGTACTCGTTGATCGTCACCAGAACATCGGGCGTTCCGTCCTGATTAAAATCGGCGCCGGCATCGACGAAGACGTAGGGGGAAGGGCCCACGTTTGGATGATCCACCGAAAACAGCGTCGCCCCGTCCAGGCCCGAGTAGGCGACCAGCCGCCGGATCGTGGGGGAAGTAACGAAATCGGGGACGCCGTCGCCGTTGAAGTCGACCCCCCCCTTGTCGAGGGAAGATGCGATGACGTCAACGGTGCGGATTAGTGTGCCATCCGCTCCGGAATACTCGTAGACTTTGTCTTGGGGGCCTCTCATCACCAGGATGTCGGCCTTGCCATCGTGGTCGATGTCACCACCGGCCCTAATCGCAACGGCTTCCGGGAGCGCGTACCGCAAACTACCGCTTTTGCCTGAATACACATCGCGGTCTATGACGTAGTCGGGCGTGCCATCGCCGTCGGTGTCTCCCAGTGCAGCCGCTTTGAGGGCCGAATAGACGCGCAACACCGACGCTGTCTTCCCCGAGAGCAGTTCGATGTATGGGCCGTTCGGCACAAGCACGTCGTCGGCCCGGTCCCCGTCCACGTCCCCGACCACCGTGAATGAGTCGAACGAACGGCGCGCCAGGGTGTATTCGGCCCCAAACTGGCTCGGCTCGGTCTGCGTCACCGAGCTCGCCAGGTCCGAATAAGCAAAGGTCGACATCAGCGCCCGCGGTTCCAGGGCCTCGCACGAGAAGGGGCGCCCCGCACGGGCCGACAGCCGACGCGCACCGCCGAACGAACCGACCGCGTTGTCATCCACAGCCCGAGCTCCTCTCCGATGCCCCGGAACTCGACGCGATGTAGGTCTTATGCGCCACGGGCCGTCACGGTTGCACAGCATCGCACCGCGTTTAGGCACAGCCGCGGCGCACATTCAATGGCGCAGCGCGCACCGCGGGCGCAACTCAAGCGAGATCCCGGCCCGGGCCGCCCGGCGCGCCGGGCCCGACTTACGGGCGAGATCCGGGGAGATCCGGCCCGCACTCCGGGCACCGGGCCAGACCCGTCGTGTCGTACCTACGTCGAGCGGTCAGTGCGCCTCGGTGACGCGGAGAACTTCCTGCACCGTGGTCAAACCCCTGGCGACCTTGCGTAGCCCATCCTGGCGGAGGGTCACCATGCCGCGCTCGATGCACAGGCGGCGGAACTCGGCGACGTTGGGGTTGCGGGCGATGATGTCGCGGAGCTGGTCATCGACGACCAGCAGCTCGTAGATGCCGACGCGTCCTGAGTAGCCGCACTGGCGGCACTTGTCGCAGCCCTTGGCGACCCACATCTCGTCGGTGTCGAACGCGTTGGCGGCCAGGAAGTCGGCGAGCTCCTCGCCCGGCTTCTCCATCTTCTTGCAGGCGGTGCAGAGCTTGCGGATCAGCCGCTGGGCCAGCACGGCGTTGACGGCGGCGCCGACGAGGAAGGGCTCCAGGCCGATGTTGACCAGGCGCGTGATGGAGGCCGGGGCGTCGTTGGTGTGGAGCGTCGAGAGGACCAGGTGGCCCGTCAGCGCGGCCTGCACGGCGATGTGCGCCGTCTCGTGATCGCGGATCTCGCCCAGCATGACGACATCGGGGTCCTGGCGGAGCAGGGCCCGCAGGGCCACCGCAAACGTCATGCCGATCTTCTCGTGCATCTGCGTCTGGGTGACGCCCTCGAGGTGGTATTCCACCGGGTCCTCGACGGTCGAGATGTTCATCGAGTTCTTGTCGAGCTGGCGCAGCGAGGCGTACAGCGTGGTGGTCTTGCCCGAGCCGGTCGGGCCCGTGACGAGGATGATGCCGTGCGGCGAGTCGATCTGCTTGCGCCAGATGTTGAAGCAGTCCTCGTCGAAGCCGAGCTGGTCGAGGTTCACGCTGATCGACTTCTGGTCCAGGATGCGCATGACGGTCTTCTCCCCGTAGGTGTTGGGGAGGGTGGACATGCGCAGGTCCAGCTTGCGGCCCTGGACGGTGCAGCGGATACGGCCGTCCTGGGGGATGCGCCGCTCCGAGATATCCAGGTTCGCCATGATCTTGAGGCGGCTGGTGATGGCGGCCGCCATGGAGGCCGGCGGGTTCATCATCTCGAACAGCTCGCCGTCGATGCGGAATCTCACCTTCAACTTCTTCTCGGCCGGCTCGATGTGGATGTCGCTGGCGCCCTCCTTCACCGCCGTCTGGATGATGTAGTTGACGTAGCGGATGACCGGGCTCTCGCCGGCCTCTTTCTCCAGGTCGACCTCGTCGCCCTTGGACTTCTCGACCTGCACATCGCCCTCGGCGACCTCGGCGAGGATCGACGAGAGGTCGGTGTCGTGCTGCGTCTCGCCCCCGCCCACGATCTCCAGCGCGGCCCGGACGTCGAAGCCCGTCACCACCACCAGCTTCACCGAGCCCACGCCGAGGCGGCCGCGGATCTCGTCGAGCAGGAAGATGTCCTCGTGGCGGGTGAAGCCCATCACCGCGCGGGCCCCGTCCATCCGCAGCGGCAGCACCATGTGCTGCTTGCAGAAGTCGGCGCCGAGGCGCTGCAGGAGCTTGCCGTCGAAGCCGCCCTCGAGGCCCTTGTCGAGGTCGACGCGCTCGAAGGGCAGCCCGGCGAACTGGGCCACCCCCTGCTGCACGGCCGCCTCGTCGCAGCCCTGCTCGATCAGGATGTCGACCAGCCGCCGCCCCGGCGACTGCTTCAGCACGCCCTGGGCCAGCGCGAGCTTCTCGGCCGTGATCTGCCCGCGTTCCAGGAGGAACGCCCCGAGGTCACGCTTCTGGATCGCGGTGTCGTCGTCCGGGCTGTAGATGCTGCTGAGCGCCGGGCCCACCGCCGCGGCCCGGGCCAGGTCCTTGGTCACCGGGTCCTGCGCCGGGCCCTGGTTGGCGGGCACCGACGGCACCGGCCCGAACGACTGCGTGGCCTTGTCGATGGTGTGCTGCGGCTTGGGCGGCGTCGCCTTGGGCGGCGGCGAGCGCCGGGCGGGCGTCTTGGATTCCTCCACACCCAGCTGGTTCAGGATGTCATCGATGTTGTGCTTGGCCACGAGCGCGGCGTCCTGCGGTGTCGGGAAGGGAGGGGAAGGAGCGGATCAGCGCGGGCGGACGGGCGTCGTCGCCCGGCCCGTCTTGGTCGGCGGGGCGCCGTAGGGGTCGGCCCGGGATTCGGACATCTCGAGCATGAAGGTCTGGCCCTCGGCGCTGAGCTCGACGCTGCGGCCGTCGATGCGGGTGACCTTGAAGAACTCCCCGACGGTGTCGCCGACCCGCACGGTCTGGTCGTTGATCCGGGCCAGGGGCACGCGGCCTTCCATCACGCTCTTGAGGTGCAGCGTGGCGAGGGCGGACTGGATCTTCTCGAAGTGCTCGGCCCGCGCCTGCCGCGCGGCCTCCGCCTGGCGCTGGGCCTCGGCCAGCGAGCGGTCCTCGCCGCCGGCGGTGGTGGCCGTGACGGTTGAGACGAGCTCGAAGGGGTTCTTGGCGAGCTTGTCGGCGGGGATCTGCACGGGGCGCTCGGAGCGCTGCAGGTCCTCGAGGATGCGGCGCTGGGCCGCCTGCATCGCCGGCGAGACGTCCTCGCGCTGGTAGTCGATCTTGACCTCGGTGAACGTCATCCCCGAGCGCATGCCCGCCTGGCGCATGCCGTAGAGCATCACCGCGCTGACCAGCAGCACCAGCGCCGTCACGGTGTTGTGCGAGCTGAACCGCTTGGGCTTGGAGCTCAGGGCGCTCTCGGAGGGGTTGGTCTCCGAGCCCCGCAGCGTCGCCAGCAGCATCGAGCCGCCGGCGGTCGAGCTGGGCTCCGGGCCGGCGCCGGGCGCGGAGGGATCGGGGTTGCGGCCGGGCCCGTTGGGGGCGGTACTCATGGCTTGGGGCTCCCGACGTCGTCCTGGAAATAGATGCTGAGGGTGAACTCGGCCTTCAGGTTGCCGTTCTCCTGCTCGTCGCGCTTGATCTTCATGTCGGGGATGCGCGTGATGCGGGGCAGCTGCTCGAGCTTCAGCAGGAACTCGTAGAAGCCGTGGAAGTTGCCCTCCATCTGCATCTCCAGCGGCTGCTCCATGTAGAGCGCCGCCTTCAGCGGCTTGGCCGACTTCATCGCCGGCGCCGCCAGCCCGGACTGCACGGCGAGGTCCGAGACCTGCCGCACCACCGCGTCGATCTCCTTGCCCGAGGGCAGCCGCGCCTCGATCGACGCGACCGAGCGCGAGATGTCCTCGTTGGCCTTCTTCAGGTCGGCGTTGCGGGCCGTCTCCTCGCGGAGCTTGGCGAGCATCTCGTCCTTGTGGCGGATCTCGCTCTTGGCCCGCGCGATCTCCCGGTTCTGCGGCCGGAAGACCAGCCAGTAGCTGGAGAGCGGCACCGACAGCAGGATGCCCGTCAGCATCATCTCACGGATTCCGAATCGCATGGTGCTTAGTCCCCCTCCGGGCCGCTCTTGGCGCCGGCGCTGGTGGTCTTGCTCGCCGCGGGGTCGGCCGGGGCCGTCGCGGTCCGGGTCGGCGCCTTCTCCTCGCCCAGGTGCCGGGCGTCGGCCTCCGCGCGGATCGACGCCAGGATCTCGAACCGCCGCATCGGCATGTCGTTCAGCGTCGTTTCCTTGATGTACTGCAGGTCGACCTTCTCCAGGATCGGGGAGGCCTTCAGCTTCGCCAGGTAGTCCGCGATGTCGTTGTTCACGCCCGCCACGCCCTGCAGCGTCAGGGTGTACTCATACTTGGGGGGTCGGGCCCTGGGCTTCTCCTCGGCCGCGGGCTCGGCGCCCTTGGCCCCCTTGGTCCCCGGCTTGGCCTTGGGGTCGGCCTTGGTCAGCGACTTCACCACCGGCTTCTTGGTCTTGGCCGTCTCGACCACCTTGGCGTCGGTGTCCAGCCGCGTGCTCTTCAGAGTCAGCTCGAGCAGGGTCACGTCCTTGGGCATCGTCGTGATCAGCTGGGCCAGCAGCATCGACCGCGGCACGCGTTCGATCAGCGCGGTCGTCACCTCGGCCTTCTCCATCATCTGGCTGCGCTGCGACTCGAGCGTCTTGAGCTGCTCGATCTTCTGCGCCTCCTGCTCGTACTGCACGCCGATCACCCGCTGCTGCTCGCGGATCGATGTCCAGCGGTGGTTGGTGACGAAGAACGCCGCCACCACACCCAGCATCACCACCGCGAACAGCGCCAGGCCCAGGAAGTTCATCCGGACCTCGGCCTTGCGGCTGACGTAGTCCTCCGGCAGGAAGCTCCCGCCGCCCGCGCCCGAGTTCTTGAAGGGGTTCACCATCATCCAGCGCTCCTGCCGGGCCCGGCTGGCCCGGATCCGTTCATCCGTCCGTTCACAGATCCGTCGGGCTCAGGCACAGCCCCAGCGCCACCGCCCACCCGGGCTGCGGCTCACGCAGGTCGATCCCCGCCGTCGGCTCCGAGCCCGTCCGGGCCACCCGGGCCATGGGGTCGGCGATCTGGGCGGGCAGCCGCAGCACCTTCGCGATGTGCTGGCACAGCCCGCGCTGCCTCGATTCGCCCCCCACGAACACCGCCCGGTCGATCTTCTTCCCCGGGAACAGCGAGTCGTGGTAGCGCAGGCAGTGCGAGATCTCGTCGGTCAGGATCTCCAGCGGCTCCGAGAGGTCCACCCCCTCGGGCGCCACCTCCGCCGGCTCGTCCTTCCGCAGGTCGGCGGTCAGCGTGGGTACCGCCTCCCCGCTGCGCCGCTCCAGCGCCACGTTGGCCCGGCCCTTGGCCTCGCCGGTCAGCGACACCGGGCCTTCGCCGCGCATCACCGGGTCCAGGGCCACGCCGCTGGTGATCGGCTCGGGCTTGGCGATCTCCGCCCGGGTCAGCGACGCCAGGCCCAGCCGCCGGCGGCGGGCCTCATCGATCGATGCGCCCTGCTGGGCCGCGACGCACTGGTCGAAGCTCCGCCCGCCCACCTCGATGACGCGGGCGAAGACCAAGTCCCGCCCGTGCGCGATCATCGCTTTGGTGCTGGTCATCCCCAGGTCGAGGAAGAGCGTCGCCAGCCGCTGGTCATCGGCCCGCTTGGTGATGTAGTCGAAAGCCCGCAGCGTGGCCACGAACTCCGAGTGAATGCCCACCGGCTCCAGCTTCGCCGCGCGGATCGCGTGCATCAGCCGGCCCACCAGGTCCCGGCTCGTCGCCAGGCAGATGACTTCCTGCCGCCCGCCCGCCGCCGGGCCGATCTCGAAATGCCGCAGCACCAGCGCCGAGGGGTCGCAGCCCAGCTGCCCCGCCAGCGCGCCCTGCGCCATGCCCAGCGTCGAAGCCCCCTCGGGCCGCTGGATCTGGATGTGCTTGCAGAACGCCATCGGCGTCGGGATCGCGCACACCGCCCGCTTGCCCTTGAACCCCCCGTGCCGTACCAGCTTCGGCAGCGCCTCCATCTGCATCGCCAGCCGGGCCTGGTGATCCTGCATCAGGTTGTCGGGGGTGTCCAGGCACGCGGCCGCCACCAGGCCCGGCGGCTCGCCCGCCGCCACCTGAAGCACCTTCAGCGCCGACACGCCAAAGTCAATCGCGATCGGCGGCGACACCGGGTTCAGCGCGTTGGCCTGATTGAGCAGCCCGGCCTTGGCCTGGTTGAACAGCCCGGCCTTCAGCCCGCCGAGCCGACGCAGCGATCCGAACGACATCCGCGGGCTCCCGTCGATTGGTCACCACTCCACCCGCGCCGATATCCCGACATCGGCACGCCGGGAGCAACCATCGGCGGGCCGGCGCGCCCGATTGAGCACGCCCCGCACCGGTTACAAACGCGGAAGTTTCACCCAACCGCGCGATCCGCGCACCCGTCAGAGACCGCCCCTCTTCCCCGCGCGTTATCGGCGTCACGCCCCCCGCAGCCGGGCCAGCACTGCCGTGAGTGCCTGACGGGCGGCCGGCAGGTCCCACCGCTGCGCCGCCCGGTTCCCGGTCGTGTTGCTCACCGCGCGGACCTCCCCGCACGCCAGGCCCAGCCGGTGCGCCGCCAGCGCCACCGCCGCCCCCTCCATCGCCTCGGCCCGCGCTCCTGTCCGCCGGGCCACCTCGCGGGCCAGCGCATCGGTCCCCGAGCACGTCGATACCGTCGCGATAACCCCCGGCTCGGCCCCGGCCCGGGCCAGCGCCTCCACCCACGGGCTCTCCGTCGGCACCGCCATCCCCTCAAAGTCGCCGGGTCCGAACCCCATCGCCGCGCAGTCCGTGAACCCCTCCGGCGTCAGAAGCCCCTCATCCGCGAAGATGCACGCCGTCGCCGCGATGACCTCCCCCAGCCCCGCGGCGGATTCCGCCAACGTCCCGCAGATCCCGAAGCTCACCGCCCCGGCGTGCCGGGCCGGATCGAGCGTCCGGGCCACCGCCCCCGCCGCGCACGATTTGCCCACCCCGGTGATCACCAGGTCCCAGGCGCTATCCACAGGAATGAGTTCCCATTCCGGCAGCCGGGCCGCCGGGCCATCGGCCCGGGCCGCCGCCAGCAGGCAATCCGCCTCCATTGTTGTGGCGGCGGCGAACAGCACGCGGCGACCGAGAACGAGGGGGTCGGAAAGCACGTAGGTCCTCTAGGTTACAGGCCCATCCGGAGCTAGAATGAAATTCGAACGGAACCGGCAACGTTCCGCATCTACACGGCTTAGAAGAGTACCCCAACCCGGGCCCGGCCCCAGCGGAGGTTACCGATGAACCCAGCGGATTCCCCGTCGGCCCGCGCGGCCTCACCCATTGCGGGTCCCCGCCCCCGCCGCAAGCTGGCCCCCGGCATGGCCAAGGTCGTCTGGATCGCCGGGCTGGTCGTCGTCGCCGGCGGCATCACCGCCATCACCTTGTCCTCCGGCTCTCCCGAGGGGGCCGCCAACGCCGCCGTGAAGGCCGACCGGGCCGTCGCCCGCAAGATGACCTTCGACGTCAGCACCACCGCCTCGGGCTCGCTCGAAGCCAAGAACGAGACCATCCTCCGCTCCAAGCTCGAGACCCGCTCCACCATCGTCGAGGTCGTGCCCGAGGGCTCCTTCGTCAAGAAGGGCGATGTCCTGGTCAAGCTGAACTCCGATGAGACGGAGAAGCAGATCGACCAGGTGGTGCTCGAGGTCGAGAGCGCCAAGAGCGAGCTGGTCGCGGCCCAGAACGGCGTCGAGATCCAGAAGATCGACAACGACTCCAAGCTGCGTCAGGCCAACCTCAAGGTCGAGCTGGCCCGGCTCGCGCTCAGCCAGTGGGTGGAGGGCGAGCACAAGCAGAAGCTCAAGGACCTCGCGGTCGATCTGGAGACTTCCGAGCGCGACTTCAATCGCCTCCAGGCCAAGTACGACCGCAGCGTCACGCTCGAGCGGGACGGCTTCCTCAGCAAGGATGAGAAGGAGCAGGACTGGATCGCCCTCAAGAACGCCGAGGCCCGGTTCGAGAAGGCCAAGCTCGCCAAGGAGACCTACGACTCCTACGAAGAGCCCAAGAACCGCAAGACCAAGAACTCGGACCTCGATGAGGCCATCGCCGAGCTCAGCCGCGTCGCCAAGAACGCGGACATGGACCTCACCATCAAGACGGCCGCGGCCTCCAACCGCCAGCAGCAGCTCACCAAGCGCGAGACCAAGCTCGCCGAGCTCAAGGAGCAGCTCGCCAACTCCACGATCGTCGCCCCCGCCGACGGGATGGTCGTCTACGCCACCAGCATGGAGCGATTCCGCCGCTGGGACCAGTCCGGCAAGCTCCAGATCGGCCAGGATGTCAACCCCAACCAGGAACTCATCATCCTCCCCGACACCTCCGTGATGGTGGCGTCGGTGAAGGTGCACGAGTCCCTGGCGGGCCGCGTCAAGGAAGGCATGCCCGCCACCATCAAGGTCGAGGCCGCGGGCGGCGCTACCTTCTCCGGCAAGGTCGATTCCAAGGGCATCATGGCCGATGATGGCGGCTGGTGGGACCAGACCCGCCAGTACTCCGTCAAGGTCGCCATCGATGCGGAACGGGCCAGCGGCCTCAAGCCCGCCGACAACTGCGAAGCCACCATCGTCCTGGGCACCGTCGAGCAGGCCATCACCGTGCCCATCCAGGCGATCTTCACCGACGGGCCCGTGCGCTTCGTCTACAGCCAGGCCGGCGGCGGGCGCTTCACCCGCATCCCCGTCCGCATCGGCCGCACCAGCGACACCCTCGCCGAGATCGAAAAAGGCCTGAACGAAGGTCAGGTGGTCCTGCTCCGCGATCCCATCGGCGGCGAGTTCTCCCCCGAGCCCTGGAAGAAGGAGATGCTCCTGGCCGCCGGCTATCAGGTCGGCGAAGATGGCCAGCCCCTCCCCGAAGCCGGGCCGCGGCGGCCCGGAACTCCGGGTGGCCCGGGCGGGCCCGGCGCGGTCGCCGGCGCTGGTGAAGGCGGCGGCCCGGCACAGGGCGGTCGGCAGGGCCGCGGTGGCCGTGGCCAGCGCGGCGGCGCCCCGGGCGGCGCTCCCGGCACGGCCGTGGTCGTGAAGGATGGCAAGGCCGGCGCGGGGCAGACGACCGAACTCAAGACCGCCGACGCCAAGCCGGGTGAGGGCGAAACCGCCGAAGTCGCTCATAAGGATGAGGCCAAGCCCGCCGATACCACGGCCATCAAGCCCGTTGATGGCAAGCCGGGCGAGACCAAGCCCGATTCCAAGCCGGCCGAATCCAAGCCGGGCGAGACCAAGCCGGCCGATGCCGGCTCGACCCAGGCCAAGGCGCCCGCCCGCGGCCAGTAAGCCCGGGCCGGGCCCGCGCAGTGCCTCACCCGTCGCATGAGCGCTGAGCTTCTCTACCCGCTCATCGGTGGCTCGCTCAGCGCCCTCGGCGCTGCGCTCTTGCTTTGGGCGCTCTTCCGCGACCGCTCGCGCGGGCGGCTCCGCTGCCCCAGGTGCTGGTACCGCATGGAGGGAGTCCCCGCGATCGAATCGGCGGGCCGGCGTCTGCGCACCTGCCCCGAGTGCGGCCGGGCCTGCACCGGCGAGCGACAGCTCCGCCGCACCCGCCGCGGCAAGCGCCGGGCCGCGGTGGCGCTCCTTCTTTTGGTTTCGGGGTGGGGTGTGTGGAAGTACCCCGCGGCCCGGGCCCGGGGGCTGTGGAGCTACGCGCCGACGACCGTGCTCATCGCGGTTCACAAGCTGGCGTACGAGTACGGCTGGGGCGGCAGCGAAGTCGGGTCGGAACTGCTCCAGCGGGTGTATGACGGGAAGGTGACTTCGTGGCAGCTGGCGAAGATTGATCCGCCGGGGCTCGACTCGATCGTCAGCACCGGCGGCCGGGAACTCGTGTGGCCCGCGGACGAATTGCTCGCCGTGCAGGTCACGATCCCGCCGTGGCTAGAACGGTGGCCCGAACCGCTCGCGTTGTGCGTGCAAGCCCAGCTTCATGATGCGCCCACGATCGTCTGTTCGCTGAGGTCAAACGACGGCCGGTTCTCCTTGGCCGACCGGGCCGGCGACTTTGATCAACCCGAGCCGGGCCGGGCCACGAGGGCCGAGCCGCTGTGGTTCAACGGCGGCGGGGGTTGGATCTACATGCCGATCTTCAATGTAGGCCTCCCGCCGCTCGGCGCCACGGACATCATCTTTGATTGGAAGATCGTGGACTTCAGCGATGGCGATCCCAAGGTTAGATGGACCGGCCAACAGCGGCTCGCGATCCGGGTAGTGGGCCGCGCATCCGGCGACGTCGACATCCAGCCGGTGCGATCTCCCGAACTTGACAGCGCGGTTCGTCACGGACTGGTCCGAGGCCTGGAGCGACAGGACGGGCTCGGCCCGCTCGGGTTCCGCATTGGAGCCTGCGGCCCGGCACTGGACGGGGTCTCCGTTTCGGCGCGGCTGGAGCTGCGGCACGGAGAAACGGTGCTGGGCGATGCGTGCCTCTTCATCGGTCCCGATCAGCACTCGGACGTCGCTGAGCCCATCCTCTTTCTCTCGCCGCCCTTGTCGTTCCTGCCGGGCGATCCCTTCGACCCAGCTTGGAATGTGCGCATTCGAACCGACATCGCGGGCATCCTGCTGCGCGGGTTTCAGCCGATGTACTGGGATGGCGACATCACCATCCCGCTCAGCGAGATCCTGGCGCGGGAAGTGGCACCGGCTTCCAGCCGGTGAGGGTGGCAAGTGCCCCCCGCTCATCCCGGTGTTGCCCGTCCAGTCATCAGGTCAGACACCGGCTGGAAGCCGGTGCCACTGCCTTGAAGATCCACCGGCTGGAAGCCGGTGCCACTAGAATCACTTCCCCTTCACGAAGCTCAGCAGTTCCTTCGCTCCATCGCTCAGGCTCAGCGTCCCACCGCTCACCTTCGCGCTCTTGGCCTGCATCAGGCCATTGAGAAACTTGCTCTCGACGTTCATCGCCTCGGCCGGGCCTGCCATCCTGGTCGTCGCCGCCGGCGCCAGCTTGAACTGGCCCTTCATCAGCGCATCCATGTCGATCGATGAGGTCAGCCGGTTCACCCCCGTGAACCCGCTCACCTTGCCATCAGCGCCGATGCCCAGCGTGGGCTTCTTCATCGAGGCCGGCAGCAGCGAGGCGATGTCCGTGCCCTCGAGCTTCGAGAGCGTCCACTCGCCCGCCAGGTCCTTGATCGAGGTCAGCGATGATGCGCCGGCCGATCCACCGGAGGATGAGCAGCCCGCCATCATCGAGAACGCCGCGGCCACCACCGACAACACGAGCATCAGACGAAGCATGGTCGATTTTCCCCTCGGCCCGGGCCGGAACGCCGGGCCTGCGAAGATCATACCGGAGCAGGCAGCCCGAGCATCAGCGAGGGTTTTCTTCCGACGGGTGGTCGCGTGTACACTGGCTTCATGCCGATGCCGGGCCCGGAATCGCTGCAGATCATGGGCTGCATCCTGCTGGCGATCGCGCTGCCGGTGCTGGCGTGGGCGGTGCTGGGGGATCCATCTCGCGGGCGGCTGCGGTGCCCGAAGTGCTGGTACCGCATGGAGGGCATCCCGAAGCAGGAGACGGGCTGGATCTGCCCGGAGTGCGGACGGAAGGTCGCGAAGGAGCGCGGGCTGAAGCGGGCGCGGCGGCGCTGGCGGTGGGCGGCGCCCGCGCTGCTGGCGATCGTGGTGGCGAGCCAGATGTGGCAGCAGCCCGCGCGGGCCAATGAGCGATGGCAGACGCGGTGGATTCCGACGACGGCGCTGGTGATTGCGCCGACGCGGGCGGTGTGGCTCAGCTGGATCGATGAGGCTGTCCGAGCACGCGAGCAAGAACTGCCGTACTGGATCTGGCTTGTTATTGACTGGAACGATTGGCGACGGGCGATCACGTCCCTAAGGTCGATTGCATACACCCGGGAGCGATGGCCCGTTGGCGTTGAGCCGGTCGTGTGGCTTCGGACCGTGGACCCGGCTTGTGGATCCTTCGAGGCTCGAGACTTGAGGGTCGAATGGCTCGATGGAGCGGATCTCTCATCCGTGTACGCTATCAGTCGTTGGCGCGGGATCAGTGATCCTCCCCTAGGGCTAGATCCTGCCAGGGTGCCGCAGAATGGTCTCCGCGTCGCGGCCGCTGCGGCGCCAGGCAGGCAGAGAATTCACGTACGAACCAGCCTGAGTGGCGCTCGAGGGAAGTATTCGTGCGATCAGGTGATCGAGTATCAGGCGACAGAGACAGTTGACCAGTCGATCACCCCGCTGGACTGGCCGGGCTCGGAAGAGGAGGTCCGAGCGGGCACTGTCTGTAATCTCTTTACCCGTTCGTGGTATTGCAGGTTGACCGTTCAGACCACTCCGGCGTCCACGTGGTCGTATCTTGACTACCGGGTGGTGACCGATGAAGGGTCGCTTTGCTCCGTCGATCCGTTGTGGGGATTGACGATGAGGCCCGGCGCAGAGCCGCTTCGGCGCCCGGCGCGGCTCATCGTGTTCCAGGACCCAGTCCTGACGCTCCAGCGCTTCCCTGACGCGACCAGCTACTGGCCCGGCCGCGTGGAGATCCCGTTCTCCGAACTGTTGCCGCCGTAGGCGAGCGGAACAAGATGCAGCCCCAGCGCCGACCCGGACTTCCAAGATGAAACAGGCCCGTCACCGGGGACGGGCCTGCTGCTCAACTCAGAAAGCCCTCGCTCACGCTCGGGCTGCTTGCCTCAGAAAGCCCTCGCTCACGCTCGGGCTACCTGCTTCTGCGCCGCCGCCTCACGCCACCGTCACGCTCTTGTCCAGGTACACATCTTGGATCGCGTTCAGCAGCTTGACGCCCTCTTCCATGGGCTTCTGGAAGGCTTTGCGGCCCGAGATCAGGCCCATGCCGCCCGCGCGCTTGTTGACCACCGCGGTCTTGACGGCCTCGGCGAGGTCGCCCGCGCCGTGGGATTCGCCGCCCGAGTTGATGAGCGGCACGCGGCCCATGTAGTTGTTGACGACCTGGTAGCGGCAGAGGTCGATGGGGTGGCCGCCCCGGCCCGCCTCATCGCTGCCGGCGAGGTTGGTGTACACCCGCTTATCCCACTTGCCGTAGCTGGAGGAGCCGGTGTTGAGGGCGGCGTACCCGCCGTTGTTGGTGGGGAGTTTCTGCTTGATGATGTCGGCCTCGATGGTGGCGCCGACGTGGTTGGCCTGGCCCGTCAGGTCGGCGGAGGCGTGGTAGTCGGTGGCCTTGCCATCGGCGCCCTTGACCTTGAAGGCGCTGTTGCGCGTGTAGCACCACAGCACGGTGACCATGCCCAGCGAGTGGGCCTCCTCGAACATGGCGGAGACTTCCTGGATCTGCCGGCGGGATTCGGCGCTGCCGAAGTAGATCGTGGCGCCGACCGCCACCGCGCCCATCTCGTAGGCGGCGCGGATGCTGCCGTAGAGCGTCTGGTCGTAGGTGTTGGGGTAGCTGAGGATCTCGTTGTGGTTGAACTTGACGAGGAAGGGGATCTTGTGGGCGTACTTCCGGGCCACAGCGCCCAGGACGCCGAACGTCGACGCCACGGCGTTGCAGCCGCCCTCGATGGCGAGCTTCACGATGTTCTCGGGGTCGAAATAGGCGGGGTTGGGGGCGAAACTCGCCCCCGCCGAATGCTCGATGCCCTGGTCCACGGGGAGGATCGACACGTAGCCCGTGCCGGCGAGCCGGCCCGTGTTCAGGATCATCTGGAAGTTGCGGAGCACGACCGGGGTGCGGTCGGACTGGCTGAAGACGCGGTCCACGAAGTCCGGGCCCGGCACGTGGAGGGCGGATTTGGAGATGGTCTTGGATTCGTGGCGGAGGAGGGAATCGGCCTCAGCGCCCAGGAGGGCGCGGACATCGGTGGCAGGGGTGGCGTGCATGGCGGCTTCCTTGGATGGATCAGGCCCGGAAAAACCGAACGGGAAGGACTATAGGGTGCCGGGCCGCACTGCTCCGCGGTCGGCGCGAGGGGGAGCCGGGCGACGAGGGCTTTTTTTGCGACCCTGCCCGCATTCACAGGCCCGGGCGGCCCGGCTCGGGATTGTGACGGGCCCGGCGCGCGGATCGGTTGCCAAGTTCAAACTGTGTGGCATATTCCAAGTGTCGCGGTTGGAACGACCGGGCCGGAGACAAGGGAGCAGCCCGGATGGGGCTCCGGATCGGCCCGGACGGGCCAATCGCGATCGGAAGATGGCATCAACCCCGCCGACACGAGGGGCGGGTCTGAAACGAGCTGTTCTACACCACCGGCGGGTTCGGGCCTAACGGCTCGGACCCGTCGTTTTTTGGATTCCGCGAGCAGCAAAGGCGACGACCCGCGCTTGGCGGAGCGCCGCCCACACATAGAAGATTCTCACCAGGCGAGGATGAAGTCGATCGTGAAGCGGTCGGCGAAGATGTCGGCATCGCGGTTGGTGAGGGGGTACTCGAAGGTCGCGCCGATGGAGGTGTGGGGGTTGAGTTTCACGCGGGCGCCAACACCCAGCCAGATGACGGTCGAGCCGTCGACATCGGTCGAGCCCAGGTTGGCGTAGTCGGCGCCGCCGACGGGCAGCGGGGTGCGCTCGCCGTCGTTGAGGTAGTGCAGCCCGTGCAGCTCGAGCATGGGCGCGAAGCCGGGCAGGACCTCGTAGTCGCCGTGGATGTCCCACTGCAGGACGTTGTTGCCATCATCGCCGTCGAAGGGGATGCGGTCGGTGATATCCCCGATGAAGTGCAGACGGTCGAAGCCCTTGGCGACCGACAGGAACGGGCTGAGCTCCTGCACGCCGCTCTGCAGCACGCCATCATCGCCCGAGTCGAACATGTAGCGGGCGCCGGCGGTGGCGACCAGGTCGGTGTCGCGGTCGACGTAGAAGACGTACTTCAGGCCCGCGGCCAGGTCGTTCCAGCCGCTGTCCTCGGGGAGGGCGTCGGCATCCATGTGGGAGATGCCATCCTTGGTCGCGATGAAGCCCAGCCGCTCGGTGAGGGCGAGCCGGGCCTGCATGGCGTACACGTTCACATCCCCGCCCTGCAGCACCGAGTCATCCGGGAAGTCGTGGTGCAGATACAGGAAGCGCAGCTCGGAGTTGTTGAACGGAGTCTCGAAGTACAGCGGGTTGCCGACGGGGTTGTAGAACTGTTCAAAGCCGCGGAGCCCGTTGAGGAAGCCATCCCAGAGGACCTTCGTGTCCGCGCCGCGCTCGTCCGAGAGCGCAAACCGCGCATCGGGGGCCATTCCTGATGGCGGTTGGGCCGCTTCTGCCGCGGGCTTGGCGGCTTCCTGCGCGAGGCAGGGCACGGCGGCGGAAAGGGCGGCAACGGTCACAAACAAATTCTTCACAGCTGGGCACTCCCGGTAGATGAGTCTCGCATCGGCCCCAACAGCCGATTACAAGACTAGCATATCCTAAACTCCTCTGCACGGCCACTTGCCGGTACGGTCGTTGCGGTCCGCTCCCCGGGTCGGGGCGCGCCGCGCGCAGCCGCGCTGTCTCAGCGCCAGCCTCCGGCCTGGGGCGACACCAAGTAACCGTCTATCGCGTAGGTAGTTATGCCGTCTTATGAAACAGGCCGCGAGCCCACTCCACATCCGCGGCCCCCAGCGGCGGGTCCACCGCCGCCCGCAGGTTGCAGCGGGCCTGGGCCTGGTTGCGGAAGCCCGGGATCACCGAGCAGACATGATCGTGGGCCAGCACCCACTGCTGCACTGCGGACGACAGAGTCTCGATCTCGCTCACGCCCGGCGCCGCGAACCTCTGCTTCATCTGCCCCAGCCGGGCCCGCACCTCGCGCAGCGTCTCGGGCGCGAAGTCCTTCCGCGAGCGGCGGTAGTCACCCTCCTCGAACGCCGGCGGCTTCTCGGGGTCGAACTTGTCGAGCAGGATGCCCTGGTCGAGCGGGCCGAACGCCACCAGCGTGCAGCCATGCGTCCTCATCAACTGCTGCAGGCGGCAGCCGGGCCGGATGAAGTCGTCGAAGCGCAGGTTGGCCTTGGTCTGCAGCACATCGGGCTTCAGCACGGGAACCGCGCGCTCGAAATCATCATCGCTGTACGCCGACTGACCGACGGCCCGGACCTTGCCCTCCTTCACCAGCGCATGCATGGTGTCGGCGGCCTCGTGGAGGTAGTCGTGCGGCTGGCTGTCGTAGCCGGGCCCGGTGTACGAGCCGTGGTGGAAGTAGTAGACGTCGATGTGGTCGGCGCGGAGGTTGCGGAGCGACTGCTCGCACTGGTTGCGGATATGACGGGGCTCGTAGGCGTAGGGCGCGGTGCCGCGGAAGTGGCCCACCTTGGTGGCGATGACCATCCCGTCGCGCCTGATGCCCAGCTTGTCGAGGCACGATCCGAGCATCCGCTCGGCCCGGCCGTTGCCGTAGATGTCGGCGTTGTCCCAGTGGTTGACGCCCGCATCCAGCCCGGCCTTGACGCCCGCGAGGACCTCCTCCTCCTTGACATCGGCCCAGCCGATCGCCTGGCCCGTCGAGGTTGACCAGTTCGGCCCGCCCATGGTCCAGCAGCCGAACCCGATCTCCGAGACCTTGATGCCCGTCCTGCCAAGGGTGCGGTATCGCATGCGTTCAGCATAGCGTGAGGTTTTACCGGGCCATATGCGCTGCGCGAAGAGTGGGTGCAGGCCGGACAGGCCCGGCAATCCGGCGATTGCCCCGGAACTCGGGTCTACAGCAGTGCGCCGCGGGCATTTCGGCTACCGGCGGCCACGGAGCAACCGGGTCATCGCTGGGATCCCGTCGCATC
Organism: Phycisphaerales bacterium; assembly: GCA_020849615.1. Classification (GTDB taxonomy): domain Bacteria; phylum Planctomycetota; class Phycisphaerae; order Phycisphaerales; family UBA1924; genus JADLFW01. Next base: position 8,811 of record JADLFW010000005.1, on the reverse strand, counting down.
AGCCCGCGCGCCCCGCTACCTTTGCGGTGCCGGGGCGCGGGCCCGTGATGGGCCGCGAACACGAAGGAAGACCGATATGTTCAGGAGCGCTGCACGTTGCGCCGCGGTCACGCTGCTCTCGATCCAGGCCCACGCCGGGGTCATCTCCATCCCGCTGGGCACCTCGCTCCCGCCGGACCAGGTCGCGGGCCATCGGCTCCGCCCCGCCCCGCTCGACCTCGCCCCGCTGTACACAGCCGTCGATCGGGTCCCCCTCACGGCCGGGCTGGAAGCCCGGGTCAGCACTCCGCTCACGCACCGCCGCGTCGGCGCCGGCTGGGCCGAGTGGGCCCACGGCTACCTCGGCGATGTCTACACCACCGATGGCGCCACCACCATCGAGATCACACCCGCGCCGGGCCTCCGCGCCCTGGCGCTCTACCTCGCTGCGCTGCCCTTCACCCGCCTGCGCATCGACGCCGGCATCGAGGACGGGCCGGCGGCCAGCCAGTTCGCCGCCGATGGCGGCGGCCCGGTCGGCTTTCTCTTCTTCACGACGGGCGGTGACGATCTGCCGACCCTGCGAATCGGGTGTGATGGTGAGTTCGCCATCGGCCAGGTGCTCACCGCGGTGCCGGCGCCGGGCGCGATCGCCCTCGCGGCGGGCGCGGTGGTCATCGGGCTGTCGGCCCGTCGGCGGGGCTAGCGGGGGCCCGCCACCCGGCGCCGCACTCCGGGCAGCGCTCGGCCCGGGGCGTCGCCCGCATGTCGTAGCCGCACACCTCGCAGCATCCGTTGAGCCACCGCCGCCTCCGCTTTCCCAGGGGCAGCAGGTACACGGCCGGGCCCAGCGCGAACAGCCCCACCGAACCCAGCAGCACCAGGCTCCAGAACGTCCCCTCGCCGCAATAGCAGTTGGAGCGGCGGCGCACGACGATGTCCAGCGGCAGGATCGCGGCGGTCTCGATCGCGGTGCCCAGGAAGAGCATCGACGAGATCCGCGCCAGGCGGCTGTCGCGGTCGCCGCGGCGCACGAACGCGATCAGCAGGGGCGTCGCGACGGGCCACGTGACCAGCACCGGCGCCAGCACGATCCACGCCAGAGTGGTTTCCTCGACATCACCGCCCGCGATCTGCTCGTACAACTCCATCACGGCGAACGCGAGTGCGGACACGAGCGCCGCGATCGCCAGCCCGGCGACGGCGAGGCTCATCCACACCGGGGCGCCGCGGCGGCAGCGCCACGCGAGCACGGGTGTCAGCAGGCCCGTGCCGACGAGGAAGATGACGAGAAAGAACGCGACCTCGTCGTCCGACGACCCGTAGACCAGCAGCCGGCCCAGCATCTCCTCCGCCACGAACTTCAGCACCGTCAGCACAATCGCCAGCCCGAACGACAGCGCCGCGGCCGAGCCGACATGCCCGGCCAGCGAGATCAGCCGCGCCCGCCAGCCGCCCCCCGAGGCCCGCAGCCCCGGCGCCATGACGGGCCGCATGAACGCCGCCTGCATGCACATGATGCCCAGGATGATGGGTAGCGCCCAGATCAGGTAGCCCGGCTCGAGGAGCGCCCGCGGCACGTCCGTCAGCCCGTCCAGCGGGTTCTCGCTGATCAGCACCGGGCCCAGCAGCAGCAGGATGAGCGTCTGCGCCAGCCAGTACGCCAGGATCGCGCGGGTTCGGTAGCGCATGCGATGGACGGGCTCAGCTCTCGGCCGTGTCGCGCATCAGCGTGTCGAACGTGCCGATCGCGGTGGGCGAATCCGCCGGCGCATCGGCCGGCACCTTGCGGGGCGTGTACGTGCCGTCGGTATTGAGGTCCCAGGCCCGGCTGTGGTCGGCGAGCATGACCTCGATAAGGCGCCACAGCCTGCGGCGGGCCTCGGGCTCGCGGACGGGCACGGCGGCCTCGACGCGGTTGGAGAGGTTGCGGTACATCCAGTCGGCGCTGCCGATGTACCAGTCGCCGTCCAGGGGGTCCTCGGAGCCGCCGCCGAAATGGAAGACACGCGAGTGCTCCAGGAACCGGCCCACCACCGACATCACGCGGATGTTCTCCGATGTGCCGGGGAAGCCGGGCCGCAGGCAGCAGAATCCGCGGACGATGAGCGTGATCTGCACACCCTCGCGGCTGGCGGCATAAAGCCGCTGCGTGATGTCGCGGTCCTCCAGGCTGTTGATCTTGGCGATGATGCGGCCGCCCGGGCCCTTGCCCTTCTTCCGGGCCCGGCGGGCGTGCTCGATCTCGCGCTCGATGAGCTGGTTGAACTTGGCCCGCATGTTGAAGGGGGCGACCAGCAGCTGGCCGTAGGACTGTGTCGCGGCCAGGCCCGTCAGGTAGTTGAAGAGGCTGACGCAGTCGGTGGTGATGGCGGGTTCGCAGGTGAGCAGCCCCAGGTCGGTGTAGAGCTGGGCCGTCTTGGGGTTGTAGTTGCCGGTGCCGATGTGCGCGTAGCAGCGAAGACCCGAGCGCTCCTTGCGGACGACCAGGCTCGTCTTGCAGTGGGTCTTGAGACCGACGACGCCGTAGGCAACGTGCACGCCGGCCTTCTCGAGCTGGCGGGCGAAGCGCACGTTGGGCCCCTCATCGAACCGGGCCCGGAGCTCGACCAGGCACGCCACCTGCTTGCCTGCTTCGGCGGCCCGGATGAGCGTCTCGATGAACGGGGAGTCGCGGCTGGTGCGGTAGAGGGTCTGCTTGATCGTGATGACGTCGGGGTCGGCGGCGGCGGCGGCGATGAACCGCTCGACGGAGGCGTTGAAGCTCTCGTAGGGGTGGTGGACGAGGATGTCCTGCTTGCGGATCGCGGCGAAGAAGCCCGTCTTGTCGGTGCCGCGCAGACGCGCGGGCACCACCGGCTTCCACGGCCTGAACCGCAGGTCGGGCCGGTCGATGTCGGCGATCTCGTTGAGCGCGGTGTAGTCCATCGGGCCCGGCTGCTCGTAGACATCCTGCTGGTCGAGGTTGAGCTTGTCGAGCAGAAGCCGGAGCATCGACGGGGAGGCATCGGGCTCGATTTCCAGTCGCACAGCCCGGGCGAACTTGCGCTGCCGCAGCTCTTCTTCGACGGAGGTCATCAGGCTGTCACCGCCGGCTCGGTCGACCGGGTCATCGCGCTGGATGCCCGCCGAGCGCGTAACGCGGAACTGGGCCTGCTCGTGCACCTGCATGCCGGGGAAGAGGTCATCGAGGTTGTGGCGGACGAGGTCGGAGAGCTCCACGAAGCGGCACGAGCGCCGCCCGTCCCGGGCCGGGATCGGGACGAAACGCTGCAGCACCCCGGGGACTTTCACGCGGGCGAAGTGCCGCGGGTCATCCTCGCCGCGGCCCTCGGAGAGGACCAGACCCAGGCTATCGGAAAGGTTTGAGATGAAGGGGAAACGGTGCCCGGGGTCGACCGCGAGCGGGGTGAGCGCCGGGAAGACGTTGGCCCGGTACCAGTCGTCGAGGCGCTGCCGGTCGGCGGCGGGCAGGTCGGCGTAGGCGAGGAGGTGGATGTCGACCCGCGCGAGCGCGGGCACGATCAGCTCCCGGAAGATCCGGAACTGCTCGGCCTGGAGGTCGCCCACCAGGCTGCGGACGGCCACCAGAGCCTTGCGGGGCGTGAGCCCGTCGGGGGTGGGGGTGTTCGGGCTCGCCTGCGATTGGCGCTTCAGCAGCCCGACCCGCTTCATGAAGAACTCATCGAGGTTGGAGGAGAAGATCGACAGGAACCGCACGCGCTCCAGCAGCGGGATGGAGTCATCCGCCGCCTGCGCCAGCACGCGGCGGTTGAACTGCAGCCACGAAACATCCCTGTTGAAGAAGATCGCATCGTCGGGATCGTCGGTCCGCGGCGCGGTGTCCGGCACCGTCAGCGAGAGCGGCGGGGTCACCGGCGGGCCGGGAGGCAGCGGGCCGGCGCCCGGGCCGGCGGGGGTGCGTTGAGGTTCGGCGGGGGTCATTGTTTCGCCAGGCGGTAGGTCGCCGCGCAGTGGGTTGCTTCCGTCACACGCACCCAGGCCACGCCGGCATGGGGAGACAACGTCGGGTCGAGCCGGGTGGAGAGTTGTACGCCGATGTGCCGGGCCACGTTCTCAGCGCTGGGGTTCTCTCGGTCGAAGGGTGGGGTGGTGTTGAGGTTCGCGTTCTGAAAGGGTCCAATAACCTCCGCCAGGACCTCTTCCACCGTGTGAAAGTCGCACAGCAGCCCATCGTCATCAAGGATTCCTCCGGCCACGCACACCGTCACGTGCCAGTTGTGGCCGTGGAGGGTCTCGCGCTGCCCGGAGATCAGCAGCGCATGGGCTGCGCAGAACTCGGCCTCAACCGTCAGCTCGTACATATGGATAAGGATAGGGGACGGGCGGACCTTCACGGCCGATGCCCAACGCGACCCCCCTACCCCCCACCCACCGGCCCCGACACCCGATATCCTCGGGCATGACGCTGATGTTGAGTGTGAGCGGGTGCCGCGGCGTGGTGGGGGAGACCCTCACCCCCGAGATCGCCGTCCGGTTCGCCGGATCCTTCGGCGCCTGGCTCCGGGCCCGCGCGGGACAGCGCCGGGCCCGCGTCGTTCTCGCCCGCGATGGCCGCGCGGGCGGCGAGATGATCAAGCACGCCGCCATGGCCGGGCTGCTCGGCGCGGGCTGTGATGTCGTCGACCTGGGCATCGCCATGACCCCGACCGTCGGCTTCGCCACCGACATGCACCGCGCCGATGGCGGCATGGTCCTCACGGCGAGCCATAACCCCCAGCAGTGGAACGGTCTCAAGGCGATCGTCCGCCGGGCCGGCGCCCGCGAGCCCGATGCCTGCGCCCCCGATGCCGATTCGGCCAACCAGATCATTGAGCTCTTCAGGTCGTCCCGCGCGGGCTCTGAAGGCTGGCGCACGCTGGGCACGGTGGCCCGGGATGACCTGGCGTCCATCCGCCACGTCAAGCACGTGCTCGACTCGGTCGATGCCCACATCGCCGACATCGACCACATCGCCGAGGCCGGCTTCAACGTTGTGCTCGACTCGGTCAACTGCTCCGGAGCCGGGCCCGGCCGGCACCTCCTCGAGAGCCTCGGCATCGAGCAGCTCACGCACCTCGGCGGCGAGGCGACGGGCCTGTTCCCGCACACCCCCGAGCCCACCCGCGAGAACCTCGGGAGCCTCGCCGAGGCCGTGAAGCGCACCGGGGCCGATATCGGCTTCGCGCAGGACCCCGATGCCGACCGCCTCGCGATCGTCGATGAGCGGGGGGAATACATCGGCGAGGAGTACACGCTGGTGCTGGCGGCCGAAGCCCTGCTCGCTTCGGCTCACACCCCCGGCGCGACGGTCGCCGTGAACCTGAGCACCAGCCGGATGATCGATGATGTGGCGGCCCGTCACGGGGCGAAGGTCATCCGCACCGCGGTCGGCGAGGCCAACGTCGTCGCGGCGATGAAGTCCAACCATTGCCTGATGGGCGGGGAGGGCAACGGCGGCGTGATCTTCCCGCCCGTGACGTACATCCGGGATTCGCTCTCGGCGATGGCGATCGTGCTGGCGCTGATGGCCAAGACGGGCGAGAAGCGCCCGCTCAGCGGCATCATCCGGGACATGCCCGCGTACGCCATCGAGAAACGCAAGGTGGACCTGCCGTCGAAGGATGCGGCCCGCCCGGCGGTGGACAAGATCGCGCGGGCCTACAAGTCGGAGCGGATTGACCTGCAGGATGGGGTCCGTGTGGATTTCGAGGCCCGGCGGGCCTGGCTGCACGTCCGGGCCAGCAACACCGAGCCGATCATGCGCCTCATCGCCGAGGCGCCGAGCCCCGATGCGGCCCGGGGCATCCTCGATGAAGCGGCCCGGGTGATCGCGGGGTGATGATTCTGCGTAGGATGACCACGCCATGACGACCTCGAGTTCTCCATCCAGCCCCGGCCCGTTGCCAGCCCAGATCCCCGTGCTGCAGGCCAACTACCGCCCGGGGATGCGGGTGCGCATCACCAGCCAGATGCCCCGCCAGACCGGGACGTTCAGCTCGACCGTCGAAGGCACGATCCTCCGGTTCGGCCAGCAGAAGACCGGCTCGTGGTACGCCCACAGCAAGGACCACCGCCTGTGGCTCGACCGCCTCGAGCTGCGCAAGGATGATGGCGAGATGGTGGTGGTGAACCTCGACCAGTACTCGCACGTCGAGATCCTGAGCGAGTAGGCCCCGGGCGGACGGCCCATCACCGGCGCTGCGCGCGCGGATTGAGCTCGCCGCGCGGGCCCGGCTGATTTCAATCACGAAATTTTTTCCGCCGTGAAACGCAGCGATTGCAGCGATGAATCGCCGCGCGTACGGGCCGCCGTTGCGCGCGCAGCGGCGGGCGCGGGCCGGAGGGGTAAGGACGCACGCACGGGCCGCCGGGCCTGGATGCGTCCCGGTCTTTCGGGATGGAGGTCGGGCCCATGGCCTACCGGCTCGCAGCGTTTTCCGGCGTCGGCCTCGATGAGGCGTTGCTCGGGCTCGTCATCGACGAGCACCGGTCGCGGGTGCTCCCGCGCCTGGACAAGCTCTGGACGTATTACAGGAATCCGCTGCGGCCGGTGGGCCCGGCCTCCCCCGGCGGCTTCGGGGATGACCCCGGCGCCGGGCCGGGCGAGGGATGGTCGCGGCCCGGCGGGTGGTACCGCTCCGCCCAGGAGGTCGGCCTGCCGCCGAGGCTCGTGGGCCGCAGCCCCTCCGGCGATGACCGGGCCGGGGCCCGCCGTGAAGTCGTGATCGAGAACGACATCGCCTGGCGCATCCACGCCATGGTGGACTTCATGTTCGCCCGGCCCGTCACGATCGTGAGCACCGCGCGGGATGAGACCCTCCGCCGCCGCATCGAGCGGGCCCTCGACCTGGTCTGGGAGAACTCCGGCGGCATCGGGCTCCTGCAGGACATGGCGCTGCTGGGCCACGTGCACGGCCACGTCGATCTGCTCCTCCGGGCCGGCTCGGCCCGCGCGAAGGATGAAGGCGAGGACTCGCTCCGCCGGATCGCCGAGGACCTCCGCATCGAGGTCATCGAGCCCCGCCGGGGCATCCCGATCCTCGACCCCGCCGACTACCGCCGCTTCGCCGCGTACATCATCCACTACGAGCGCAATGAAAACGCCATCGACCCCGCCGGGCGCCTCTCGCGTCTGCTGGGCCGGGGCGAAGCACCCCGCCGGGCCCGGCGCGGCATCACCGAGATCATGGATGGCGCCCGCCGCCAGCTCTACGAGGATGGCCGGCTCATCGATGAGTCGCTCACCCCGTGGGCCGGCGATGCCCCCCCGATCGCCCACATCCAGAACATCTCGCAGCCCTTCAGCTACGAAGGCCTCGGCGAGGTGGAGCCCATGATCCCCCTCCAGGATGAGCTCAACACGCGGCTCTCCGACCGGGCCAGCCGCGTCACCCTCCAGAGCTTCAAGATGTACCTCGCCAAGGGCATCGACGGGTTCGAGAACGCCCGCGTCGGCCCGGGGCAGATCTGGTCCACCGACAACACCGAGGCGACGGTCGAGGCCTTCGGCGGCGATGCCGATTCGCCGGCGGAACGCGCCCACATCCTCGAGATCCGCGAGGCCCTCGACAAGGTCTCGGGTGTGCCGCCGATCGCCAGCGGGGTCGTCCGGGCCAAGATCGGCAACCTCTCCAGCGCCAACGCGCTGCGCATCACGCTCATGGGTGTGCTCAGCAAGACCGCCCGCAAGCGGGTCACCTACGGGCGCGGCATCGCCGCGATGTGCCGGTTCATTCTCGCGGCCCTCGACCACGCCGGCGCCCTGCGCACCGACGATTCCGACCGCGGGGTCCGCCTCGAGTGGGCCGACCCGCTGCCGGTCGACCTCGCCGACCAGGTCCAGGCCGCCTCGGGCAAGCTCAAGCTCGGCGTCCCGCGCGAGCGCATCCTCGCGGAGCTGGGCTACTCGCCGGAGGATCCGGGCGTGGTGTAGGAAGCAGCGGAGCAGGGAAGCAGCACAGCAACGAAACGGAAGCGAGCGGGCCCGCGGCGGCGGCCGGGCCCGGCGCGATCGACACGGCGCCGCCGCGCACAAGGAGCAGTCACATGCCGGGCGATCCGGGAGAAGGCGGGAGCACGGGAGGGACCGGGGGCGGGGGTGGGGGCGGGACGGGCGGAGGATCCGAGGCCGTCGGAACCGGACCGGGTGGCGATGGCCCGGCCATCGGTGAGGGCTTCAACTGGCGGCGCCGGGCGATCGCCGCGGAGCAGAAGCTGGAGCAGGCCCAGGCCCGGTTCCAGGAGCAGCTCAAGGACCTCGAGGCGCAGCTGGTCGCGGCCCGCGCCGGGCTGGGCGAGGCCGAGCGACGCCGGGCCATCGATGCCGAACTGATGGCGGCCGGTGTGCTCGACCTCGAGACCGCGCGGCTGCTCACCGAGAGCGCTGTCCCGGGCGATGCCGAGCCGGCGGATGCGGTGGCGGAGCTGCGGCGACGCAAGCCGTTCCTGTTCCGCTCGGCGCCGGCCGCCTCGGCGATGAGCGCCATCACCGAGCCGGGCCGGGCCGGCGCGGACCTGGCCGGCGCGGCCCGCGAGAGCGGCGACCGCCGGGCCCTCCTGCGCTACCTCCGCAGCAAGCGATCGATGTGAAGACGAAGTTCACCACAGCGGCGCAGAGACTCAGAGAAGAAACGGCAAAACCAGGAACAGCAAAGCCGCTCTACCTCAAGCCGTGTCCTTTCGGTGTTCTCTACGCCTCTGTAGTGAAGAAAACGGGATCTGAAGACTCACAAGAAAGGGACCATGCATGTCATTTTCTGGGAAGCCGACGTACGCCGCGGGCGCTGACCTGCCCGAGATCGCCGAGGATGTGTCGGACATCATCGGGAT
>JADLFW010000004.1 GCA_020849615.1 Phycisphaerales bacterium | reverse complement strand
TCGAACGCAGAGCCCGCGGGAAGCACGGTGCCCCAAACCCAACCGCGAGCGTGAGCGAGCGGGCCATTGCCCCGTGCGCCCATCCGCGACCGTCAGGGAGCGGGCAGCAATCCAGCGCAGAGGCCGCAAAGAACGCAGAGCAGACGGAGCGATCGCAGAAATTCAGAGGGGATCAGAGGGACTCGGAGGAGGTCACCGGGCCCGTCACGCCGGCGATTAGCGAGTCTTCGACCGAATCGCCGAAGGCGCTGCGAATCACAATCGCCGGGCGAGTTGGTCGCCCCGTGCTACGGTCGAGTTCAGTCCCAGATCGACACAAAGTCGGAAGGCGCGGGCCCGGCCTTGGTGAAGATGCCCAGGAAGGCGTTGGCGCCGGTCGGGTCATCGGCCTCGTCGTAGAACAGGTTGTCATCCCAAGCGACACCGGCGGCGTCGGTGTAAGTCAACCGCTTGCCGCCGGAGAACTCCAGCCCGGATGGGCGGACCTCGTAGTTCATGTGGTTGTCGTTGTACCCCAGGTTGCCCTCCCACTTCGTGCGCGAGCCGTGGATGAGGAGCGTGTTGCTGTTGGGATTCACCAGCGTGCAGGTCACGGTCGGCGCTTTGCCCTTGGCGGCCGCTTTGATTTCCGGGCCGCGGTTGCCGATAACGGGTAGATTCTCATTGAACGTGTTACCCCACTCTCTCAGGCGCGGGCCGCTGGGCAGGCGGTGGGCGTAGCTCAGGTTGCCCACGCCGTTGACGAAATCGGCGGAGAACGCGGGATCCCACAACGCCTCGCCGGGCCGCGCCGCCGCCTTCGGATCGTGGAACTCGTAGCCCTCCATTACGCGGATGTTCGCGTTGACCTCGGCCGGGCTGACACAGAAGTCAACCGGAATCATGCCCTGATAGATCAGAATCGACATGATGTTCGCGGAGGTGTCCTTGGCCGGGCCCGGCGCCGCGACGGTGGCATCCTTCAGATCGACGAGCGAGGGCAAGGGGTAGCGGTCCTGGTTGTTGCCGGCCCAGATGACCATGCCTTGGAGGATGCCGCGCAGTTGAGTGGAGTCTTTGAGTTGGCGGGCGTCTCGTCGGTCGGTCCGCCCGAGCTCGGGCAGGATGAGTCCGCCGATGATGACCACGCCGACGAGAACGCAGGCGATGGTGATGATCAACTCCTTGATCGTGAACGCCCGCCTTGCCCCGGAAGCACGCATGGTGCACCTCCGTGGAACGCTACGCCGGGCCCGCGCGGGCGGATGCTGAAAAGAGGCCCGGCGATCTCCCTTGCGGACTCGCTCATCGCCGGCGCGGCGGACCCGTGATTCTCCTCCGAGTCCCTCTGATCCCCTCTGCGCCCTCTGCGTTCGTTTTCTCCGCTCCGGGTTCTCCGCGTTCAACTCTTCATCTTGGCCCATTCGGCCCGGAACTTGGCGGCCATGGCATCCAGCGAGGATGGGATCACGCGGATCTGCCCCACCACCGTGATGAAGTTCACATCGCCGTTCCAGCGCGGGACGAGATGCGCGTGGAGGTGCTGGGGGACGCCCGCGCCCGCGGCCCGTCCCTGGTTGATGCCGAGGTTGACGCCCTGGGGCTGGAGGGTGCGCTCCAGCAGGTCGCAGGCGGTGTCGACCAGCGCCCAGAAGGTGGCCCGCTGCTCGGGTGTGTAGTCCAGGAGCCGCGGCGCGGGCTCCCCCAGCGCCACCAGCAGGTGTCCGTTGGCGTAGGGGAAGGCGTTCAGGCAGATGAGGCCGTGCCCGGTGCGGGCGATGACGTGGTTCTTCGCATCGCCGGCGGGGTTCAGCCAGTAATCGCGGAGGAACGAGCCCGAGCCCGCGGCGGGCGGGCCCGTGTGCTTCTCCTTCTTCTCGAGCGCCTCGAGGTACTCAAGACGCCACGGCGCCTGTATGGCGTGCGGGCCCATCGGGGGATCCGCCGGGGCCCGCGGCGCTGCCGCGTGCGCGGGCGGGGTGGGTTGTGACGGATGGGAGGGTTGAGAGGGCGTCGGGGGCGGGGTGTGGCTCACAACCGGAGTTTATGGAGAGCGCGGGCCCGTCGATATCGATGAGGGGCGCAGCGCCGCCCCCGATCGCGTACCCGTCGAAACGACCCTCCGCAGGATGTGCCGCCATGACCCCCACGACCCCCATGACCCCCATGACCCCCACGCCTCCCCGACAGCCCCTGAATGATGACAACTCCGCGATGAACCTCGTCGGCACGATCATGACGAGGCACGTGGTCTCGGTGGGCCTGGATGACACCGTGCGCACCGTCCGAGACCTCTTCGACCATCACCGCTTCCACCACGTCGTCGTCGTCGATGAAGGCCGGGCCGTCGGCATCGTCTCCGACCGCGACCTCCTCAAGCACATCAGCCCGTTCGTGAACCAGGGCGCTGAGCGGCCGCTCGACCGCAGCACCCTGGACCGGAAGGTCCACCAGATCATGTCCCGCCGCCTCATCTCCGTGAAGGAGGCCATGTTCGTCGAGGAGGCGGGCCAGCTCATGCTGCACCACACGATCTCCTGCCTGCCCGTGCTGGATGACCACGGGTCCTGCATCGGCATCATCACCATCCACGATGTGATGCGGTGGTGCCTGCAGGGCAAATGCAAAGTCCCCTTCGGCGAAGCGGCCTGAGAGTTCCGCGGTCGGGGATCGGGGTGGGGGTCGGGGTGGGGGGTCGGGGCCGATTTCCCGCTGTCATCCCCGGCCCGCGCGGCCCTACGCTTTCCTCCCTTCCGGGCGGGCCGGTCCGCCGGAACGGTGAGGAGCGACATCCATGTTCGAATCGATCCGCATCGTGGCCCGCGCTGGGGCCGGCAACCGCATCCTTGTGCTGGGGCAGTTCCAGGGACAGGGGCTCGACCCCGCCTCGGCCCGGTTGGATGCATCGGGGGCGGCGGCCGCCGCGGCCAAACGGGCCGAGGCGACCGGCGATGTCGGGTCGGTGGTGGAAGCGTTTCCCAACGGCAAGGGCGCTGCGGAGCGGGTGCTGATCGTCGGGCTGGGGGCCAGGGACAAGTTCGAGGCGGGTGTGCTGCGGAACGTGGCGGCCGCGATGGGCCGGCGCCTGGCGGGGGTGAAGGCCGAGGGCGCGGTGATCGAGCTTGGCCCGGCGCTGAAGCTGGCCAAGGTCGATGGCTGGTCCGCCGGCGCTGCCTTCGGCGAGGGTGTGGGCCTGCTGGGGTGGGTATGCGATGAGTTCCGCGGGACCGCCGCCAAGGCCGAATCGCGCCGCAAGCTGCAACTCAGTTCATCCGACCGCTCGTTCGCCGAGGGGATGGAGCGCGGGCTGACCCTGGCCGAGGCGACCAACCTGGCCCGGACGCTAAGCCAGTCGCCCCCCAATGTGGCGACCCCGGCGTGGATGGCGGAACAGGCGGCGAAGCTGGCCCGGCGGACGGGCCTGAAGATCAAGGTGTTCAAGGGCGCTGACCTCGAGAAGGCCAAGTTCGAGGGGCTGATCAACGTTGGAAAGGCTTCCGAGAACAAGCCGTGCATGATCCGGCTCGAGTATGTGCCTTCGGGGTCGGGGGCCCCGAAAACGGGGAAGTACGCCAAGCCCGCGGTGCTGATCGGCAAGACGATGACCTACGACACGGGCGGGCTGTCGCTGAAGATCAATAACGGCATGGTGGGGATGAAGCGGGACAAGGATGGCGGGTGCTCGGTGCTGGGCGCCATGCAGGCCATCGCGACAGTGATCAAGCCGCGGCGGCGGGTGGTGGCGCTGCTGGCGGTGGCGGAGAACTCGATCTCCGATGAGGCCTACCGCCCGGATGATGTGCTGCGCTTCCGCAACGGCGTGACCGTGGAGGTCACCAACACCGACGCCGAGGGCCGGCTGGTCCTGGCGGATGCGCTCTGCTGGGCGTGTGATGAGGAAGACCCGGCGTACATGATCGACATGGCCACCCTGACGGGGGGAGTCGTCACGGCGCTGGGCTCGACCTACTGCGGGCTGTTCTGCGAGGATGACACGCTCCGCGGCAAGATCGAGCGGGCCTGCGGCGCTTCGGGCGAGCGGGTCTGGCGGCTCCCGATGCACCAGGAATACCGCGAGATGATGAAGTCGCCGGTGGCGGACATCGTCAACAGCAATCCGAACCGCAAGGCCCACCCGATCCAGGGGGCGGCGTTCCTCTCCTACTTCGTGAAGGAGGGGGTGCCGTGGTGCCACCTGGACATCGCGGGGGTGCACGCGACGGAGAAGAACGCCGGGCCGTATATCGAGGGGCCGGTGGGCTGGGGTGTGCGGATGCTGGCGAACCTGCTGGAAGCGGAGTGAGCGGGCTCAGCAGCCGAAGTATCTAACGTAATACGAACACAATTACCACCTCCGTCGCTGGAGGGCCGTCTTGACATTGGCGCCTGGTACGATTATCGTTTAAACGATTAATGGACAAACAATGACTTCGCCCTCACTCCAACACGAACTCGGCAAGCGCCGGCCCTTCGACCACCCGGAGCAGGAGGCGTTCCTGAACGTCATGCGGACCCAGAGCGTGCTGGCCTCGCCGTTTGACCGGCTGTTCGAGGAGCACGGGATCTCGGCCTCGGGGTTCAACATTCTGCGGATCCTGCGTGGTGCGCGGGAGGCGGGTTTGGACCACGGGAAGCCGTGCCACGCGATCGGGGAGCAGATGGTGGCCCGGGTCCCGGATGTGACGCGGCTGGTGGACCGGCTGGAGAAGGCCGGGCTCGTGGAGCGGCACCGGTGCACGAAGGATCGCCGGGTCGTGTACGTGGCGATCACGGACGCCGGGCTGGAGCTCCTGGCGCGGCTGGATGGCCCGACGCTGGAGCTGCACCGGGCCCAGCTGGGGCACATGACACCCGCGGAACTGCAGGAACTGAACCGGCTGCTGACATTCGCCCGGAGCGGGGCAAGCTCCCCAGCGGGCTCCAAGGCGAAGGTCGGGCCTGACCGGAAGGAACACTCGGAACCCGGCGGGGGTTCATCGATCCATTGACCGTCTGAACCTGATGACCGGCCCGCGCCGGGCCCGGGTCGTGTTGACCCGGATCGGTGCGGGGCGCAGAAACGAGGAGTCGACCGCATGCTGACGAAACTGCTCGCCGTGTCCATGATCGGAACCGCCACGCTGGCCGCCGCGGCGGGGTTCGCGCCCATCACAGCGCCGACCCTGGCCCCCAGCCCCGCGCCGGCCCGGGCCGCGGATGCGTTCAAGGTGGACACGGTGCACTCCGCGGTGGTGTACCGCATCAAGCACCTGAACGTGTCGTACCACTACGGCCGGTTCGACAAGATCGAGGGCGCGTTCCTGCTGGACAAGGACAACCCGGGCTCGGGGAAGATCGACATCACGATCCCGGTGGAGTCGATCAACAGCAACAGCCCGGACCGCGACAAGCACCTGCGCTCCCCCGACTTCTTCTCGGCCAAGGAGTTCCCGTCGATCACCTTCAAGAGCACCGGGATCACCAAGAAGGGTGAGACCGGCGGCGTGACGACCTACGAGGTCACGGGCGATCTCTCCCTGCGAGGGCAGAGCAAGCCGGTGACGGTGGAGGCCCGGAGCCTGGGCGTTGCGCCGGGGATGCGGGGCGGCGAGGTGTCGGGCCTGGAGACGACCTTCACGATCAAGCGTTCGGACTTCGGCATGAACTACATGGTGGACAAGGGCATGCTGGGCGATGAGGTGACGATCACGGTGAGCCTGGAAGGCGGCCGCTGATCGGCATCGTGCGCGACTCTCGCTCCGCGCGCCCGTGACAGGGAGCGCGGGGCTTCTATGGACCCTCAGATTTTGAAGCAACTGGCGGCGGGGGCTATCCCGCCGGGGCTGTTCGCCGCACTGGTGTTCCTGGCGGTGTGGTGGAGGCCCGGCCCGGCCGTGGAGGCTGGGCGTGCATCGCGGCGGACGCTGTGGGGCGCGCTGATCTTGGCGGCGGCGTACATCACGACGCACTTCATCGTGCTGCGCGGGCCCGTGTGGCCGCCGGCGAGCGCAGCGGACTGGCTGCCGTACATCGCGGCGCTGGCGGCGGGGGCGGGCGTGATGGCGGGGGTTGGGGCGGGATTCCGAGGGGCCCGGCTGATGACGCGGTGGGTCGTGACCGCGGTGCTGATCGGGGGGATCGGGTGGATGTCGGCGGCCGGGCCGATCGCGCGGTCGTGGAACATCAGAGAGACCCTGGCGCACCTGGGAGGCTTTGCTGCCGCGGCGCTGGCGGCGAGTCTGGCCGCGGCCCGGCTGACGGACCGCGCGGCCGGGCCTTGGCCCGCGGTGATGATCATGTTGCCGGTGATGACGGCGTCGCAGCTGCTGGTGGTGGTGTATCACAGTCTGCTGCTGGGGCAGGCGGCGGGGATCGCGGCGGCGGTGGTGGGCGGGGCGCTGGCGGCGGCGATCGTGCTGAGGGTGCTGAAGCGGGGGTTCACGCTGGGCCCGGCCGGCGCGGTGCCTTCGGTGCTGCTGGCGGTGACGGCGTTGTTCCACGGGGTGGTGTACACGGAAACGGAGTACGGGTGGCTGCTGGGGTTGCTCGTGGCGATGTCGCCGGTGGCGGCGGCTGTGGCAATGGCGTTTACGGCCCGGGCGGCGAGTGGGTGGGCGCGGCTCGGAGCGCCACTGGCTGCCGCGGTGCTGCCGCTGGCCGCCGCGATGGCAGTCGCGGCGGGGATGGGGGAGGCCCCGACGGGGTACTGATCGGGGCCGCCCGGGAACACGGTTTGCTTCTCCTACCGCAAGGAGTTCCACATGATCAAGATCCGCAAGAGTGAGGACCGCGGGCACATCAACATGGGGTGGCTGGACACGAGGCACACGTTCAGCTTCGGCGATTACCACGATCCCGCGCATGTCAACTTCCGGCACCTGCGCGTCATCAACGACGACATCGTGGCGCCGGGCCAGGGCTTCGGGATGCACGAGCACCGTGACATGGAGATCATCACGTACGTGATCGAGGGGCAGCTGGAGCACAAGGACAGCCTGGGGCACGGCGCGGTGATCAGGCCCGGCGAGGTGCAGCGGATGAGCGCGGGCCGGGGGATCGCGCACTCGGAGTTCAACCCTTCCAGGACCGAGGCGGTGCGGCTGCTGCAGATCTGGATCTTTCCGGAGAAGCGCGGGCTGGATCCATCGTGGGACCAGAAGGAGTTCCCGATCGCCAAGCGGCGCAACCGGCTGGGGCTGCTGGCCTCGCCCGATGAGGCGGATGGGTCGCTGAAGGTGCACCAGGACGTGCGGCTGTACGCGGCGACGCTGGATGCCGGCGCGGAGGTGTCGCACGCGCTGGATCCGCAGCGGTACGCGTGGGTGCAGGTGGCGCGGGGCGGGGTGGAGCTGAACGGGCAGCAGCTGAGTGAGGGCGATGGGGCTGCGGTGTCGGGGGAGACGCGGCTGACCATCAGGTCGAAGGATGGCGCGGAGTTCCTGCTGTTCGATCTGTCGTGATGATCTGTGGAGAGGCCCGGCGCGAGCCGGGCTTTTTCGTGCGCCCGCGGCGGATGCCTGCCGGGTGAAGAAGCGAAAGAAGAGAAGAGAAACGAAGAGAAGAGAAGAGAAGAACGCCCTCGCTGACGCTCGGGCTACCTGTTGCACGGGCTGCTTGTTCAGCCGCCGTCGGTCGGCGCCGGGCCCGTCGCCTGGGTGGGGCTCATGGCGGCGACGGCGCGGGCCACGGCTTCGGCGAGCTTCTTGAAGGTCTCATCCTTTTTGTAGCCGACGATGGTGTCGAGGAGTTCTCCGCCCGGCCCGATCACGGCATAGGTGGGGTAGCGGGCCACGCCGTAGGCATCGGCGGTCTTGTCGGCGTCGAGGAGGAGGCCGAAGGTGTAGTTGTTGGCCCGGATGAACTCGCGGGGAGCGCCATCATCGCGTTCGCGGATGGAGAGGGCGAAGACCTTGACTTTCTGGTTCTCGAACTGCCTGGTGAGGGCCTGGAGGTCGGCGCACGCGGCCCGGCTGGGGAGGTGCCAGGTGCCCCAGAACTGCAGGACGACGACGTGGCCCGTCAGCGAGGCGAGGGAGACCTTGCCGCCGGCGGCGGCGGGGAGTTCGAAGGCGGGGGCGGCCGGGTGAGCGGGGGCCGGGGGCGCATCGGCGCGGTGGTTGGAGTTGTCGGGGGTGGCGGCCGGGGCGTCGATGTCGCGGCGGGCGTTGGGCGGGACGATCGCGGGCCCGGCTTCATCGCGGGAATAGCCGGGGGGGAGCTGCACTTGGAGGTCGGCGGCGCTGAGGGGGGCGTTGGGGGTGACTTCGGTCAGCTCGATGACGATCTCGCCGCTGCCGTTGGGCCCGCTGAAGAGGCGGGACATCTTGCGGGGGAGGTGGTCGGTGTCGGCGATCCACCAGCGGGTCTGGGTGCGCCCGCCCGCGAGGGTGATGAGGACGACCTGGCAGGGGACGCCGTCGAGCTCGGTGGGGGATTCGAGCGTGAAGCCCTCGGCCTGGATCTCCTTGGAGAGGGGAGTCGCATCCAGCAGTTCGAGGAGTCGGACCGCGCCGGCGACCTGATAGGCCGGGCCCTTGGCCTGGCGGAGCGGCCGGGCCATCAGCTTCTTCTGCGCGTGGTCCACCCACTCGACGCCCACTTCCTGCCACGAGACATCGAAGGTCAGCTCGGGGTCGCCCGCCTTGGGCATGCCGGTGCCGGTGGCGCGCTGGACCCACACGCGCTCGTTGCGTTCGGAGCGGGCCATGCGGACGAGGCCATCGCCGCGGGGCGCGATCTGCTCGATCGGCCCGGTGCCGAAGAACTTCGAGCGGTAGGAGAGCGAGTTGAGCTCGCGGATGGCGCGGGAGGACTGCAGGATGATGCGCCGGCCCGGATCGGTCTCTTCATCGGGGTTGCCGGTGGTGGCGGGCGGGTGGACGGGCCGGGCGCGATCCGCGGGGGAGTCGTCGGGCTGGGCCGGTTGGGACTGGCCCGGTTGGGACTGGTTTGGCTGGGACTGACTTGGCTGGGGTGGGCGGAGGCGATCGGGGAGGGTGTTGGGGAGGTCCTGGGCGAGGGCGGGCCCGGCGCAGAGCAGCGCGGCCGCGGCGAGCGTGGCGGCGCGGCGCGCGGGCCCGGCTGGGGAATCGGGGCTAGGCCGGTTTGCCATTGAGCATCTCCCGCAGGGCGGCGCCGGGGTCGGCCTGCCGCATCAGGTGCTCGCCCACGAGGACGATCCGCACGCCGGCTTCGCGGAGCTTGGCGAGGTCGCGGGCGGAGCGGATCCCGGATTCGCTGACGAGGATACTGCGGTCATCGACGAGGTCGACGAGGCGCAGGGTGTGGTTGAGGTCGACCTGCATGGAGGAGAGGTCGCGGTTGTTGATGCCCAGGAGGGCGTAGCTGGGGTGGGGGAAGCCGACGTGGGGGCGGACTTTCAGGAGGTTGTCCATCTCGTGGACTTCGAGCAGGACGGTGAGGAGGAGCTGCTGGGCGAGGATGAGCATGTCGATGAGCTCGCCCTCGGTGAGGCATTCGGCGATGAGGAGGACGGCGTCGGCGCCGGCGGCCCGGCTTTCCCAGAGCTGCCAGGGGTCGATGAGGAAATCCTTGCGGAGGACGGGGATGGGGACGGCGTCCTTGATGCGGTGGATGAAGGAGAGGTGGCCGCCGAAAAAGCGTTCATCGGTGAGGCAGGAGATCGCCGAGGCGCCCGCCTCGTGGTACGTTCTGGCGATGGCTTCGGGGCGGAAGGCATTCCCGTCGTATTCGGGCCGGATGAGACCGGCGGATGGGCTGCGCCGCTTCACCTCGGCGATGACGGCGGTGTGGTCGGGGGCGGGGTGGCGGGTGACGGCGGCGAAGAAGTTGCGCGGGGGGTCTTCCTGGGCGACGAGGGCTTCGAGCTCGGCCATGGAGATGGCGGCCTTGGCGCGGGCGATCTCCTCGCGCTTGTGGTCGACGATTTCTCGCAGCACGGGGGTCACGGGGTTGATTGTTGGCCTCCTTGTGGTCGCCATCCCGGCCCGCGCGTGGGCGGGTGAACCGGCGGGCCAGGACGCGGCGGGGGCGGCCGGGGGGCCGCCGGGCTCCTTATCGGTCTCCGCGGGCCCGTTCTTCATCTCGGCGGGGCTGGCGGCGGTGTCGCTGGCGATCTTGTGGCGGTGGGATGTGATCCGGCCCGGGTCGTTCGCACGCCGGCCCGCGCGGCGGGTGGAGGGTGTGCCGTGGTTTGTGTGGCTGGTGGCGGGTGTGGTGGTGTTCATGGCGGCGCAGCTGGGGGCGGCGCTGGGGATGGCGGCGCTGGGGGGGCCGGGAGCCGCGCCGGCGGCGGGGGTTGAGGCGGTGCGGCGGGCCGCGATCACGCACGCGGCGTCGTACGCCGCGGCGCTGGCGGCGGCGGGGTTCATGATCCATGCGCTGCGGGGCGCGGCGGAGGGGCTGGTCATCCGGGCCCGGGCGATCCCGATGGGGCTGCTGGCGTTCGCGCTGGCGTATCCGATCATCCACACGGTGACGGGGGTATCGGTGCTGGTCGCGACGCGGATCCGCGGCGAGCCGCTGTCGCCGGTGGCGCACGAGTCGCTGAGGCAGATCATCGATCACCGCGACAGCGTGTGGGCGTGGGGGATGGCGGCGGGCGCGGTGGTGGGCGCGCCGATCATCGAGGAGATCATGTACCGGGTGTTCCTGCAGACGGCGCTGCTGGGGCTTTGGAGGCGGGCCTGGCCCGCCGTCATCACGACCGCGGTGCTGTTCGCGGCGGTGCATATCGGGGTGGCGGAGACGCACGCGCTGCCGGTGCTGCTGGTTCTCGGGCTGGCGATAGGGGTGGCGTACGAGCGGACGCGCAGCCCGGTGGTCCCGATCGTGATGCACGCGGCGTTCAACCTGCTCAACGTGGCGCTGGCGCTGTTGCTGAGGTGATCGGACCGGCGGCGCGTCCGGGAACCGCCGGGTCGAGCCAGAAGCGGAGTGATCACCCCATGCACCGCCCGGTTCGAGCGGGCCGATCCCCTGTGCACCGCAGGAGAATCGAATGCAGGCAGCGCCAATCCCATCCGACGAGACCGCCCGCCTGGCCGCGCTCCGGCAGCTGCAGGTGCTGGACACGGGCCCGGAGCCGACCTTTGACCGCATCGTGGCGCTGGCCCGCGACGTGCTGCGGGCGCCGATTGCGGCGGTGAGCCTGGTGGACCGTGAGCGGCAGTGGTTCAAGTCGTCGGTGGGGTTCTGCGTGGAGCAGACTTCGCGGGGCATCGCGTTCTGCGCGCACGCGATCCTGGGCGACGAGGTGATGGTGGTGCCCGACGCCACGCTGGATCCGCGGTTCGCGGACAACCCGCTGGTCACGGGCGGGCCCGGCGTGCGGTTCTACGCCGCCGCGCCCATCAGGACGCTCGAAGGGCACGCGGTCGGCGCCCTGTGCATCATCGACCACGCGCCGCGGACGCTGAGCGAGACCGACGCCATGACCCTCCGGCGCCTGGCCGACATCGCCGCGGATGCCCTCAACGCCCGCGTCGCGACGATCCGGGCCGAGAAGGAGGGGCGGGCCACCTCGCACTTCATCGCCGGGATGGGGCACGAGCTGCGCACACCGCTCACCGCGATCCTGGGGTTCACAGACCTCCTTGCGGATGACGACATCGACACCGCCCAGCGCCGGGAGTTCCTCGGCACGATCCGCCGCAACGGCCGCCAGCTGCTGGCGGTGGTTAACGACATGCTCGACTACTCCCGCGTGGAGGCGGGGACGCTGTCGGTGGACCAGCGGCCCTTCCCGGTGGCGGACCTGGTGGCCGAAGTGCAGCGGGACATCCAGCCGCTGGCCCGGGAGAAGAATCTGCGCTTCGCGGTCGATATCGACGCGCGGGCGGCCACGACGCTGTACTCAGACCCGGCGCGCGTCCGGCAGGTGCTCGCGACGCTCGCAGCCAACGCGGTGCGGCTGACCGACCGGGGCTCGGTGACGCTGTGCGTCAGGCCCGCCGCCGAGGTCGGTCAGATCCGCTTCGACATCGTGGACACCGGGCCTGGGCTGACGCCCGAGCAGGCGGCCCGGCTGTTCAAACCCGCCGGGCCCGCCGATGCGGCGCCGACGCGGCGTCTGGCGGGGATGGCGCTGGGCCTGCGCGTCAGCCAGCTGCTGACGCGGCTGCTGCACGGAGAGATCGGCGTCGTGTCGACGCCGGGGGTGGGCAGCATCTTCTCGGTGACGCTGCCGACGTTTCAGCCGGGGCATTCACTGCCGGCCATCGGCCCGGGGATGATGTCGGAGCCGGATGCGGGCCCGCGGCCGCTGGCCCGGGTCCGCGTCCTGGTGGTCGATGACCACATCGACACGCAGCGTCTGCTGTCGCTGCAGCTAAGGCAGGCGGGGGCGGTAGTGGCGCTGGCGGGGTCCGGGAACGCGGCGATCGACGCGCTGACCGCGCAGGGCGCCTGGCCCGGCGATCCCGGGGCGCTGCCGCACTTCGACATGGTGCTGTTGTCGATGCCGGCGCTGGATGGGTACGCGGCGGCCCGGGCTTTGCGGGAGATGAACCACCCGACGCCGATCATCGCGCTGACCTCGGCGGCGACGGAGGAGGATTCGCAGCTCTGCGCTGAGCTGGGGTGCGCGGGGTACCTCGCCAAGCCGGTAGCCCAGGGCACGCTGATCAGCACCATCCGGCACCTGCTGATGCTGGCGGCGCCGTCGGCCGTCGGGGTGTGAATTGCTGGCGTTTCCCTGTGGGGATCGGCCGGGCCCGGCTTCTATCATGGCGGCCATCAATCGTCGATGCCGCACGCCCCGCGTGACGGCGCGCGCATCCGAGTTGAAACAAGGAGCGCACCCATGGCCCATTCCATGCGAGGGTTGCGCCGCGGATCCGATGCCCATCGGAAGGCGATCAGGAGATGCCTGACCGCGGTCGGCGTGCTGGCCGCCACCGCAGGCCTGGCCCGGGCCACGATCTACATTCGACCGCCGGAGACCAGCGTTGCTGATCTGCGGCATCAATGTCCGGGCGAGCCGCCTGAGGCCTACTGCAGAACCTGGATCCCCACGTTGGAAAAGCTCGCGGGCCCGCACGCCGGCTCACCGGTCGCTGTCGCGCTCTCCGATGCATACCCGGGCTGGACGCCCCACTTCATCGGCGGTGAGTCGTTAACGGGGCGGGTACTGGTCACCACCTACGACGCGCACCTGTGCGACCCGTACATCCTGCCGCCGGACTGGAGGTCGGGCGATCCGCTGCCGCAGCGGTTCTCATCGCACTGCATGCACGGCGCCCAGCTCGAAATGACGTTCGAACCTACTCCGAGAGACTACGAGATCCGTGATCTGCTGCTGCCGGGCGGCGACTTCTATTGGCTGCAGTTCTATGTAAGCCAGGGCGGGTACTGCATTTCCGAGCAGAGCGCCGGCATCAACAGCACGGTAGGCCCGTACTACTACGACCCGGAAGAGCTGGAGCACATCAGCGATGTGGGCCACCCCGAATACTGGCTCTTCGATGCCCCGCAGGACGGCTGCCGCGCCCACGGGGACAGGTGCGGAGGTCGATGTCCGGAGGCGATGGGCGAGCACTGGCAGTACGATTTCTACACCTACCTCGCGCTCGGCACACCGGGCGGCGTCCCGACCGGAGAGATATGGCTCTTCGAGGGTGTGCACTGGGGCTACCGGGCCGAGTGCATCCCGGGGCCCGGCACCTTTGCGACCGTGCTGATCGCGGCCGCGGTGGTGGCGTTGCCGCGATGGAGGGTGCGGGCGGGTTGAGGGGCCGCGCTTGGCCAGGGTGGGAGGCTTGGCCCGGCGTCTACACTTGGGCCCTATGTCCACCGCCCCCGCCCCGGCCCCGGCCTCAACCAAGCGACGCGTGCTGACCGGCGACACCCCGACGGGCCGCCTGCACCTGGGCCACTTTGTCGGCTCGCTCGAGAACCGCCTGCGCCTGCAGGACCAGTACGACTGCTACTTCCTGCTGGCCAACATGCACGCCTTCACCACCCGGGCCGACAAGCCCGCGGAGATCCGCCAGGACACGATCGAGATCGTAAAGGACTGGCTGGCGGCGGGGATCGACCCCGCGCGGAGCACGATCGTGCTGCAGACCGAGGTGCCGGCGATCGCGGAGCTGACGTGGTTCTTCGCGATGCTGCTGCCCTTCAACAAGGTGATGCGCAACCCGACGCTGAAGACCGAGATCGACGCCAAGGGGCTGGGCGACACCTATTCCTTCGGGTTCCCGATGTACGCGGTGGGGCAGTGCGCGGACATCCTGGCGTTCCGCCCGGACCTGGTGCCGGTGGGCGAGGACCAGGAGGCGCACATCGAGATGTGCCGGGATGTGGCGCTGAAGTTCAACCAGCTCTACTGCGGTGTGGGCAACCGCGTGCCGCCGGAGGAGCACGAGCAGGCGGGGGGCGTGTTCCCGGTGCCCAAGGCGTTGATCGGGCGCATCGGGCGCCTGCCCGGCATCGATGGCAAGCAGAAGATGAGCAAATCGCTGGGCAACGCGATCATGCTGAGCGATGCGCCTAAGGAAGTGCAGAAGAAGATCGGCAAGATCACGACCGGCAGGCAGAGCCCCACGGAGCCGGGCGACACCTCCAACATCCTCTTCACGTTCGTCCGGGCCTTCATCCACGACCAGGCCCGCATCGCGGAGCTGGAACGCCGCTACGCGGCGGGGGACAACCTCGGCGATGGGCACATCAAGCAGGAGCTGGCCGAGCGCATCAACGAGCTGCTCGAGCCGATGCGCCAGCGCCGGGCCGAGTTTGAGAAGCCGGGCGGAGATGACCATGTCATCGACATCATCCGCGCGGGGACGAAGCGGGCGAACCAGGTCGCGGAGGAGACGCTGCATCTGGCGAAGAAGGCGATGAAGCTGGATTTTGGGAGGAGGACGCTGGGGTGAGCGCATCCCTAGGAGAACAGGCCTCCTTCAGCGCGATTTCACAGTACTTTAGGCCCGATTTCCGCCCTACATCCCAGGCAGCTTCGCCGCCGCCACACCCGGGCCTTCGAGCCGGACCGTCAGGGCATCCTGGTTGGGCCGGATCAGCCCGCCCTCATCGCGCCGCATCTCGATGGTCATGGTCGGCAGCTTCCTGTCGAACGTGCCCCAGATCCAGCCGTCGGTCAGCATGGCCTCCAGCACGTGCACGGCCCGCTGGGTGAGCTGGGACATGTTGTCGGGGTCGTCGGGCCCGGCGCCGAGCTGGGCGAGGCAGTCGCGGATGATGTCCTGCGCGCCCGAGTGGCGGCGCAGGGCCTCGACGACGACGGCGAACATGCCGATGAGCGCGAGCGTGGTGTCGCCGCGGCGGAAGCGGGGGAGTTGGCGGATCTCGCCCTCGTTCATCCAGGTGACGAGGTCGCGCGTGGCGCCCTCCAGGTTCAGCCTGAAGACGTTGTAGCTGTTGACGAGCCACTGGGGCTTCCTGCCCACGAACATGGAGATGACCTGCTTGGCCGAGCCCAGGTCGAACGTGCCGAAGGAGGCGAACTCGGCCTGGTCGCCGGCGAAGCCGCCGGTCGAGAGCCAGCGGAAGGCCTGCTGCGGGTTGAGGCGCAGCCCGGCATCCCGGGCGATCTGCGTGGTGTACTCCTGCAGGTCGGGGAACTGGCCGTTGCCGGCGTACCAGAAGTCGGCGAAGCGGATGTGCTGGCGGATGCGGGTGCGCTGGGTCTCATCGAAAGTATCGAGCAGCCAGCGACGGTCGAGCCTGCCCTTCTCGAGCTCGAGGATGGTGTACGCGCATTCACGGGCGCCCGACTGCGTGAGCGTCAGCCCGCCCGCCAGGATCGGGTCGGCGAAGCCGGCGGCCTCGCCGGTGAGGAACCAGTTCTCGCCCGTCATGCGGCGGGCGACGAACGACCAGTCCTTGGTGGTGCGGACCTCGCCATCGCGGGAGGCGTTGCGGATCAGCTCGCGGACGCGCGGCTCATCGTTGATGGCCTTTTCGTAGAGCTGCCCGGGGGACAAGCCGCACGACTTGTAATAGTCGGCGTGGGTGACGAAGCCGATGCTGGTACGCGTGGGCGAGAGCGGGATGAACCAGATCCAGCCGTAGCCCAGGCTCAGCACCTGGACGCGGGTGCCGCCGACGCCGATCGAGACGGCCCAGTCGGTGTTGGTCCAGTAGTCCCACATCGCGATGTTGCGGAGCGTGGTGGGGCAATCGACCTCGATGTCCATGGCCCGGCGGAGCAGGCCCGCGCCCCCCGAGCCGTCGATGTAGTAGCGTCCCTCGACGACCTCGCCGCTCTCGAGGCGCAGGCCCGCGATGCGGTCGGGGTTGAGGGGGTCGCGGAGCACCTCGCGGACGGGTGTCCGCTCGCGGGCATCGCAGCCCATGGAGCGGGCGTGGTCGAGCAGGATCTGGTCGTACAGCGCGCGGTCGACCTGGAACGCGGTCATGCGGCGCTGGCCCTCGAACTTGGCCGGGCGGGGCTCATCCCGGAAGTGCGCGGCGGGGTAGAACTCGAAATCCCACAGCCGGTTGCTCTGGCCCCAGCGGTAGGTGGCGCCGATTTTGATCGGGAAGCCGGCGGCCTCGACCTTGTCCCAGCAGCCCATCTCCTCGAGGATGAAGCTGATCAGCGGCAGCTGGCTCTCGCCGACGTGCTCGCGCGGGAACTGCTCCTTCTCGAGGATCAGCACGTTCAGCCGCGGGTTGTACTTCCTCAGCAGGCTGCCCGCGGTGCTGCCCGCCGGGCCGCCGCCCACGATCACGACATCCCACGACATATCGATACCCCCGGAAAGCAATCGCCAGCGCGCGGGCCCGAACGGCCGCGCGGTGTTATCGGCCCGGAGAATCCGGGCCGCGGGGACATTCTCGTCAAAACGCCGGGCCGGGGCCAGCCCTTCTGCCCGCCGGGGTCTCGAACTTGCGATCACGGCCCGCAGCGGATGACCATGGCGGTCATGTCATCGGGCTGGGGTGTGCCCCCCACGTGGGCGGCGAGGTCGGCCCGGAGGCGGTCGATGACCTCCGCGGGCCGCAGCCCGGCCGCGGAAGCGAAGGTATCCCGCAGCCGCGGGATGCCGAACTGCTCGCGGTCGCTGTTGGCCCACTCGAAGAAGCCATCGGAGATCAGCAGCATGACATCCCCGGGTTCGAACGCAATTAACGATCCCGGCGTGAGGTCGAGGTCCTCCACGATGCCCAGCGGCAGCGTGTGCGTCTCGGCCTCTTCCACCGCCTTGGTTCGAGCCCGGTAGACCAGCACGGGCCCGTGCCCGGCCGAGAGGACCATCATCCGCCGCGTGGAAGGGTCGAGCACGCCGATGAAGAACGTGACGAAGTTCTTGCCCTGCGTGTCGGCGACGACGAGCTTGTTGAGCCGCGCGATGAACTCGCCGAGGCGGTCGCTTTCCTCGATCGTCGCCCGCATGTAGGCCCGGCACAGCGATGCCATCATGGCCGGGCCCAGCCCGTGTCCCGTGGCGTCGGCGATGGTGACGACCAGCTTGCCATCGGGCATCTCGACCCAGTCGTAGAAGTCGCCGCCCGTCTGCTCGGCGGCCTCGCTCCACCCCGCGATCGAGAACCCGGCAACGACGGGGGGCTTGTCGGGCAGCAGCCGTTTCTGGATGTCCCGCGCGATCGAGAGCTGGCTGGTCACCCGCTCCTTCTCGGCGGTCACTTCCACCAGGCGGTCGATGTGCCGGGCCAGCTGCTTGCGCATGAGCACGAACGTCGCCGCCAGCGCGCCGGTTTCGCTGCGGTCCTCCGCCGCCAGGCGCGAAAGGTCCTCCACCCCGGCGTCATCGTTGGCGAAGTCATCATCGGCGAAGGTCTCGATGTCCTTGCGCAGGCGCTCGATCGGCCGCGAGATCCGCCGCCCGGCGATCATCCCCAGCAGGCTCACCACCGCGCCGACACCCAGCCCGGCCGCCGCATAGCGGAGGAGGTTGGCCCGCGCCATGGCCCGCATCTCATCCAGGGAGACATCAACCCCGATCACGTACGGGCCGCCGGCGTCCTCCC
Source organism: Phycisphaerales bacterium (assembly GCA_020849615.1). Lineage (GTDB taxonomy): Bacteria > Planctomycetota > Phycisphaerae > Phycisphaerales > UBA1924 > JADLFW01. Next base: position 471,583 of record JADLFW010000004.1, on the reverse strand, counting down.
CTCGGGCGAAGACGGAGCGGAAGGACCCGAACTCATCGGTGTAGCTGGCGTACCGCGTTGCGCCATCCGCCAGGGTCCGGCGGATCTCCGCCGGCGCCTGCTGATACTCCGACAGCAGCTTCGACCATGACCGGTCGATCCGCTCCCGGGCCGATGCGCTGGTGCTCGCTGCGAGCAGCCTGCCATCCCGCTCGATGTACGAGTAGACGTAGAAGACGCCCGCCTCATCGGCGTAGCGCGTCAACGGTTCGACCAGGGCATCGTACTCGGCGCTCGTTGCCGCCCCGGACCTCACCCGCGCGTGCCAGTCGCCCGGCAGCATGGTTGCAATTGCCGGTGCGATGGCGCGCAGCTTGGCATCAACCGCGTGGCGGTAGGCGGCCGTCTCGGCCCGGTACCCCAGCCACGCGATCGCCAGCGCCGACGCCAGCGCCGTCGCGAACGCCAGCAGCGCGATCCGCCGACCGATGACCCCGCGGGCGCGCATCGCTAACTCGGCGCTGCCTTCCACCGCTATTTCCTCTCGCTTCTCCATGATGCAACGGTATCACGCCGGGCCGCGTCAACCGCCGGCCCGGACGCGTTCCAGCGTCCGCGCGGCCAGACCGTCGATGTACACCTTCAGCGACCGGGCCCGGTCGCCCTGCTTGGGGTCGGGCGCTGCCGCGGCCCACTCTTCCGCGTACCGGCACACCGCCGCCAGCGCGGGCCGCTCACCGACCATCCACGACCGCTCCGGGTCGGGCGGGCCCAGGCCGATCTCGAGCAGCGCGGACCCTGCGCCCGGGCGGGCAGAGCCCAGCCCGGCCTCCGTGGCCAGTCGCTCCAGCCGCCCGGCCAGCAGCGCCACCGCGAAGCGCGTCTCCAGCCCGCGCACCGCCGATTCTGTCCCGCCGGCGTCACCCGCGATCAGCCGGTCCACCGCCGCGCGGCACGCCGCGGTCAGACCATCGCTCACGGCCTGCAGGGCGGCGGGCGAAAGTTGCCACCCGGGCCATTGTTGCAGGTTCGCCGTGTTGGGCGTCGCCAGCCCGGATTGCTGGACCTGCGCCAGCGATCGCGACCACGCCGCATCATCGATCGCCTCGAGCACCCGGTTGATCTGCCGGGCCCGGCGGTCGGCCTCCTGGCGTCGTGGCACATCCCTGGCCGTCCACGCGGTGATCAGCCCGGCGCGGGCCTTGGCCGCCGCATCCACCAGCGCCGCCGCGCGGTCGCCGGTCAGGTCGTTCCACATCGCGATTGCCGGGCCCGGCTGGCGCGGGAGGCTCGGATCGACCAGCCCGCGCAGCCGCGTGAGCGGGCCCGACTCCAGCGCGCCGATCGCGCCGCCCGCCACATCGCGCAGCTCGGCCAGCGCCAGGTCCCTTCGGGCGGGCTTGGCGAGATCCTGCCCGATCTCGAACATCCAGTCCGCCAGCCCCTTGTACTCCGCGGCCACGCCCACCATGGGCTTCTCGCCCGGCACGAGCACACCCGTCGTCGAGATCAGGCGGTTCACATCCACGATCAGGGCCAGGTCGTCCACGCGCCGCTGGTGCGCGGAAACCGCGTTCAGCACCGCCGGATCGGAGACCGCGCCCTCATCGGTCAGCAGCCGCCGCGCCGCGGAGAGCATCGCCGCTTCGGACTCCCGCGCCGCGGGCGCCAGCGCCCGCAGGCCCGGCTTGAGCTGCCGCACGATCGATGTGTCTTTCTCCAGCTCCTTCCGCCGCTGGGCCAGCGCCAGAGCCCGATCCAGCGTCGCCAGGCGCCGGTCCTCGGTGCTCGACGGGCCCGCGACCTTCAGGCCCGCCATCAGCGAGGCCCGCAGGTCCCGCACCGCGGGCGTGCTGTCATCCAGCATCGCCGCCCGCTCCAGCAGGCGCGACATCCCCGCGATGCGCCGCAGCATCAGCGCCGGATCACGCTGCTCGTTCTCGCCCGCCGGCTGGTCGCCGTTGAGCGGGGCCAGCGCTTCGACGAGGCGATTCTCCAGTTCGTGCCGGGCCTCGGCGGTCATCCAGCCGAGCCGATCCTCGAGCGGGCCGGCGGCCCGACGCACCAGCAACGCCGTCCGCCGAGCAGCGGGTCTGTACGCCACCCAGTTCTCCGCGCTCCGCAGACGCTCATCCAGCTTCGTGATCGCCGCGCGCAGCGGATCGGTGATCTCCAGCCCGGCCGCCCACCGCACCAGCGGCTCCGGGTTCTCGGCGGGCTTCTCGCCGGCTTCGAACCACCCGGCCGGGCCCGGGGGCGGCGGCCCGCCGGCCGTCTGGGTTATCGGCGCCAGGGCATCCCGCAGCCAGCGTTCGATCCGGACCTCATCGGGGGGGAGCTTCTGCACATCGAGGTCCCGCGTCACAGCCTCCTGCGCCGGCCGATCGAGCTTGGCCGCATCCCCGGCCCGGCCGTCGAGCGCCGCGAGCTGGTCGGCGATCGTCCGCCCCAGCAGCACCTTCGCCGACCCCGTCTCACCCGCCGCTTCACCGGCCAGGAGAAGGTCGCGGGCGGTCGTACGCAGCGCGATCGACACGCGGACTGACGGGTCTGCCCCCGACTGCTTCCTCAGCCCGTCGATCTGCTTATTGAGCGAATCCGCCAGCGCCAGCGTGGCCGCTCCCGACCCCGCCGCCGGCGCGCCGGAAGATTGCAGGTTCAGCCGCTGGGCCAGCGCCGGGTCCGCGAGCGCGAGCGTGATGGCGAGCGCGCAGGCTTTAATCGCTACGCCGGGCCCGCTCCAGCGCGGTGGCGTAGACCCTCTCAAGCTCGGCGACCATGCGCGCAGCGCTGAACCGCGCTGCGCACTCCGCCCGCCCCCGTTCGGCCATGGCCCGTCGTTCATCGGGGTGATCGTACAGCCACCGGGCCGCTTCGCGCAGCTGCGCGATATCCCCGGCCCGGACCAGCCGCCCGGTCTGGTAATCCCGGCAGATCTCGCCCGTGCCATCGACATCGTTCGCCAGGGGCACAACGCCGCAGAGCAGCGCCTGCGGGACGGTCCGCGGCAGGCCTTCGCGGTAGCTGGGATGGGCCAGGACATCCATGGCCCGGATGAGGCCGGGGACTCGCTGCGGCGGGACGAGACCCGTGAGGATGATGGAGGCCGCGTGCGTTCCGCCCCGGTCGCGCTCGGCGATCGACACGCCCAGCGCGCGGGCCTTCTGAATGAGTCGCTGCCGCCACCAGCCATCGCCGACCCACAGAAGCCTCCAGGTGGGGTGCGCCTTCAGGTCCTCCGCGAGTGCATCCAGCAGGTCATCGTGGCCCTTGTGCTGGGCCAGGCGCGCGACGGTGCCGATGATGAAGTCACCCTCGCCGAAGCCGAGCCGGGCCCGCGCGGCGGCCCGCGTGTCTTGGATGGCCCGACTCTCCGAGGCGAGCTCCTGGGTACCGCGGCTCTCCGAGCCGCGCTCTTCCAGAAACTCCTCGACTTCCATGCCCGAGTACACCGTCGTGTACTGCTCGGCCCGCCCGATCCGCCGGGCCAGAAACTGCCTCGTCATCGCATCGGCCACGCTCACGATCACGTGGCACCGCCGGGCCGCGTAGCGCTCGGCGAGCGTGTAGACCCCGTTGTTCACCGCGATCTTGGCCCGCTGCACCGCCGAGCCCTCGATCGGCATGAAGGGCGGGCCGTGAATGGTGTGGATGATGCCGATGGCCCGGCGCAGGTGCTGGTCAGGCGGCACAAATTCCGCTTCTGGTCCGCGGGCCCAGCTGCCCGTCGCGATCCCGGAGGAAAGTGGTGCTGCGCCGGAATTGGGAATAGTGTGAACGGCCCACGCCGCGGCCCGGCCGAGGATGCCGGCCTTGCTGGAGTGGGTATGCACGATGTCCGGGTTGATGGACCGGATGAGCCGCTTCAGCTCGCGATATCCCCGCCAATCGGTGATGGGGTTCACTTCGCGGATGAGGTGGGGGATGACATGGGTGGTGATCTTCCGCCCATCCTGCGTGCGGAACTTCTCGACGCGCTCCAGGAGCGAGCCCTCCGGCCCGTAGATCGGGCCGAACGCCAGGTGTACCTCGTGCCCGGCCCGGGCCTGGCCTTCGCAGGAGAGCACGGTGTTCTCCTGCGAGCCGCCGAGGATCAGGCGTGTGGAGATGTGGAGGATGCGCATGGCGTTGTCGCTAGCTTACCGCACTCCGGGCACACCCCCACCTTCAGCCCGTGGAGGTCGTACCCGCACGACAGGCATCGCCCCATCCGCCGGCGCGACCAAGTCCGCAACCCGGACCAGAGCAAGGATGCGCCGAAGGGAACCGCAAGCAGGTAAGCGGGGAACACGACAAACCAGAAGCCTTGACCGCCCACAGCACCGGGCGGCGCAGGGCTCGAATAGATGGCGCCGCTGGCCCAGCTTGGCAGCAGCTTCAGACCCGACCAGCCTGCATAAACATCATCGGAATGTCCTTCGACAAACCTTGGCTGCTCAAAGTGAAGTAAGTGAACCGCGCCGCCCAGCCAGAATACTGACGTCTTTTCCGTGTCATGCGCCGCAAAGGTCCAGCCGCCGATCACCTGCGCGACCGCGGGCACAACAGTGCCGACCCAGCACAAAATCTTGAGTCTCCGCCTCATCAGTACCTGATCCACTCGAGGCACAACCCGCTCGCCGGCAGCGTGGGCCCGGCGTTGCGGCGGTCCTTGCTCTCGATCGCCCGCGAGACGTCATCGGCGGTCATCCGCCCGCGGCCGCACTCCACCAGCGTCCCCGCGATGATCCGCACCATGTTGTACAGGAACCCGCTGCCGCTGATGTCGATCCGCAGCCGCCGGGCCCCATCCACCGGCGCCTGCTCGCTCACCTCGCAGGTGAACACCGTGCGCACCGTCGTCAGCCGCCCGTGCCCGGCCGCGGCGAAGGCGACGAAGTCCTTCTCGCCGACGATCCGCCCGGCCGCCTCCTGCATCTTCGAGAGATCCAGCTCATCCCAGATCTGGTGCACGTAGCGGCGGTCCCAGATGGCCCGGTCCCGCGAGACGTGCAGCGTGTACGAGTACGCCTTGGATGTCGCCCCGATCACCGGGTCGAAGTCCTCCGCCACCGGCTCCGCCGCGTGCACGATCACATCCTCGGGGAGCTTGCCGTTGATGGCCCGGACGAGGCGATCGACCCCGCGCTCGACGGGCCAGCCGTGGTGGACCTGCGAATCGCCGCTGCAACTGAACGCCGCCACCTGCCCCCGCGCGTGCACCCCCGAATCCGTGCGGCTCGCGCCCTTCACCTCCACCGGCTCGTGCACGATCTCGCGCACGGCCCGTTCCACCACGTGCTGCACCGTGCGGAGCTGTTCGCGCGGGCGGTCCTCACCCTCGCGCTGCACCAGCCCCTGGCGCTCGAACTTGCGTGATGCCGGCGGGTTGCTGATCTTCGGCACGGGGGGTGTGGGCGCGGGCTCGAGCACCGTCGGGCCGGCTCCCTCTTCATTTGCCCTTTGCCCTTTGCTATTTGCCATTTGGAACGGCTCCTGCTTCTGCCACCCGCAGAAGTCCGTCCCGTCGTAGGCGATGGTCAGCTTGTAGCGCGGCACCGGGCCATCGGGTCAGCTTGACCCGCCTCCCCCGTCGCATCCACCCCCACCGCCCCCGCCATCCCCACACCCGCAATCGCCGGGCCCGGCGCTATCGCCGTGGTGGCCCGTGTGATGGTGCCCTCCGTGCGGGAAGCCGCCCGTCATCAGCATCATCGTCGCGGGGTCGAGGCCCGCACCCGTGTGCTCCTCTTGCGATGTTCGCCGCACCGAGGAATAGCTCCGCGGCACGGCCACGCGGTAGACCACCGCGAAGACGAGCACGCCCGTGAGCAGGATCCCCAGGATGACCGCGATCAGCGTTCCCACGCTTCAAGTCTACCCGGGCCCGACGTTAGCGCACTTCCGCGATCACCATCGTCCGGTCATCGCTGATGGCCCGGTCGCCGCAGAACTCGGCCACATCGGCCACCACCGCATCCCGGGCCGCGTCCACCCCCGGATGGCAGGCCTCCAGCACCCGCGTCAGCCGCTCCAGCCCGTACATCTCCCCGCCGGGCCCGAACGCCTCGGGGATGCCATCGGTGAACAGCATCATCACATCGCCGGGCGTCAGCTGGTGCTCCTGGCGGCCGTACCCGGCGTTGGGATCAATCCCCAGCGGGATGCCCGCGCAGGCGGTGTCGAGCATCATCACGCTGCCGGGCCCGCACCGCCCGGCGAGCCTGATCAACGGCGCCGGGTGCCCCGCGCAGGCGTAGCTCAGCCTGCGGGTCTTCTCGTCGTACACGCCGTAGAACGCCGTGACGAAGGAGCCCAGCGGACCCGTGTAGCGGTGCACCAGCTCGCGGTTGACGTAGGCCATCACGTGATCGGGCGGCACCGGGTCGCCGGGCATGAGGTGGGCGATGGCGTGGACGATTGCCATCAGCACCGCCGCGGGGGCGCCGTGGCCCGACACATCGGCGATGAGCACGCCCCAGCGGCCGTCGGCGAGCCGGAAGAAGTCGTAGTAGTCTCCGCCGGCGACGGTCGATGTCTGGTAGTGCGCGGCGACCTCCAGCGTCGGGATCTCGGGCGCGGCTTGCGGGAGCAGGGCGCGCTGGATCTCGGCGACCGACTTGAGCTCGCGGTCCAGAGCCTCGTTGGCCCGGCGGAGCTGTCCGGTCAGGACGAGGTTCTTGGTGGTCCGTCCGAAGAGGTTGCTGGACTGGACGAAGTCCGGGAAGGCCTCGGGGTCGAACCCGCCGTGGTCGGTGCGGGCGTGCACCACCATGTTCAGCCCGACCCCATCCTCGTAGTGCGGGATGGCGATCAGCGCGCCCATGCCGTCGAGGTACGCCCGCGCGGGGTCATCCTCGGGCACCTCGAGGGGGTCGATGATGCGCGGCACATCGCCGTAGAGCAGCTCGGCGAACAGCCCGCCCCGCAGCATCGGCAGGCGCTCGCGGTCGCGCCACGGGTCGAGCGCCTCCTTCCACGAGGTTGAGCGCGTGATCCGGAAGTGCGGATACTCCAGCCCCCGCCTCGACAGCGAGTGCGTGGCGTCCAGCCGCACCAGCGAACGCATCCGCCGCCCGTAGATCGTCACCATCTGGTTCGCATCGGTCTGCCGCGACAGCTCGCGCATCACCTCCACGACCTGGTCCAGACGCTCCCTCCACGACCGGTCGTGCCGCCCGAACGGCGTCCGGGCCGCGGGCCTCACCTCTTCAGGCATTCCGTTCGCCCTCTCCCCCCGAAGACGGATTGCGGATCACCACCCGCTCGACCGGCGTCGCCGGGCCCTTGGGCTTGAACCGCTTGTGCTCGGCGTCGGCCCAGCGGTCCGCCAGCTTCCACCACCACAGCGTGAAGGGGATCCCGACCGCGAAGATCAGGACCAGCACGATGATCAGCGCGTAATCCATGACGGGCCAATCGTACGCCCGCCGGGCCCGGCTCCAGCGCCTACCAGAGCTTCCACCATCGGCTGGGCCGGCCCCCGTCCACCTCGGCCGACCGCTCCGCCAGGTAGGCGTACTTGGTCTTCACGACCTCGAAATCCTGGGTCAGGGTGATCACCCGCCGGTGCTGCGGGTCGAACGTGACGCACGACAACTCCTGCTCGAGCGCCTCGAGGTACTCCCACACCCGCAGCAGCGCCGCGTCCATCCGCGGCGGCCGGTGCCCGTACGGGATCGACACCAGCGCGTTGTCCGCGAAGATCTCGAAGTAGGCGTCCGTCCCGTCGTTGGGCACGAACATCTCCACCAGGCTCAGGCTCTGGATTACCTCCAACTCCGTCATCCCGCGCTCTTCCGCCGTCCGCCGCACATCCCTGGGCTCGATCTGCACGCCGGGCCAGCGGGCCCGCATCGCCGACTCCATCCGCGCGATCACCCCGCTGTCAAACGGCAGCGTTACTTCCGTCGTGTACACGTTCGTCTTGCCGCACAGCGCATTCTCGAGCGCGGTCACATCATCCCGCGACCTCAGGCGGCATAACACAAACCCGTAATCAGATCCGGCGGTCTGACTCAACGCCAACCTCCCGGCCCGCGCACCGATGTCCTTCCTCCGCGAAGACCTATCTGTCTGCATCACGATCACCCGCGGCGCCTGCAATGCCCCTTGCGCCGCGACCGCCCCGAACACGGCCCACATCTTACCGGGGCCCGGGGCCGGCGCGAAGGCGATCCCTGCTCCTCCCCCAAACAAAGCGGCCCGCCCGGACCCCGGGGCGGGCCGACCCCACCGCTCCCCCACCCCGCCGATCACGGGCACGGGCCGGCGTAATAGTTGAGGAACTGCAGGTAGTCCAGGAAGTCGACCAGGCCGTCCCCGTTCAGGTCCGCGCGTGGATCCTGCGCGTTGTACAGGTTCAGGAACTCGAGGTAATCGGCGAAATCGACCTGGCCATCGCCCGTGTAGTCGATCGGGCAGGCCCCCGGCAGCCGCGAGTCCAGGTTCCTCCACCACGCCGCGATCCCGTCCACCGGGTCCGCGAACGGCATCTGGAACTCCGGGAAGCTCACGCCCGTCATGAACGAGGCGTACACCATCCGCGGGTCCAGCCCGCCCGACTCGTCCAGCGGCGTCGCCGGATCATCGGGCGCCACCGCGAACAGCACCGCCAAGTAGAGCTGTGTGCCGGGCCGGCCCGGGTCCTTCTTCCACACAAACTCGAAATCCCGCAGGTCCGTTCCGTCCCGCAGGCCCAGGTGCGTCACGCCGTTGACGGCCACCACCCGCCCGCTCGGCGTCGCCGGGGCGGCCATGTAGATGTGCCCCGGGTTCATCCCCCCGGCCGCCTCGTGGTCGGCCGAGAAGTACCAGAACGGGTTCTGCCCGGCCGCCTGCACGATGTCGAGCGCATCGCAGTCATCATCCTCGGGGTCCAGCAGATCAGGGTTGGGCGCCAGGCTGATGTGCAGCTCCGCCTCGCTGAGGAACGGGTACGCGTACCGCACCAGCCGCGGCGCCATCGCCGTCACCGTGTCTACGCCCATCACCTCATCACGGACCCCCGTCCGCCCGTACCAGTGCACCGACGTGGCCGGGGTGGAGGTGGGTATGTCGCATACGCCGTAATTGCCGGGCCCGTCGTCGTCGAACGACAGAAACAGGAAATCATCGCCGAAGATCGTCTGGCTCGCGAAGTACGGGATCGGATCGGCCAGCGCGCCGCGCGGAATGATCAGGGTCAGGTCCGTGTCCAGCGAGTCCGAGCCGTCGAGGTCGAAGAAACCCACCCCGGGCGCGCCCGAGCACGCCGGCGCCGGCAGCGTCCCCGGCGCGGGGTCGGGGTGATGCTGGCCGGGGGCCACCACCGTGGCGTCATCACGCACACCGTTCAACCCGCCGGGCGGCAGGGGCGGGCCCAGCCACACGTACATGTCGCCGGGATCGAAGACCTCGTTCCCCGTCGCCGCCGGGTCGCTCAACTCGGCATCCGAGCCGATGTCCAGCGAGAACTCCACTTCCATTCCCGGGCCCGTCGGCGGCGGGGGGAGCGGCGGGGGCGGGGGCGCATCGAGGCTCAGCGTGATGCGGATGAAATAGGACGCCGTGCCGTTGTCCCGCCAGCCGGGCCCGGAGAAACAGTTGAGCGGCTCTCCGGGATCCATCACGTGGCTGTCGGCGTGGCAGTTCGTTCCCACCGACACCGGGCCCGGCGCGGGCACGTCGAAGCTCCCCGTCTGGTCCCGCAGCGCCTGCAGCAGGCTGATGTTGGGCGGCGTCGTCCCCTCGGCCACGTTCAGCACCCCGCCCGTCACATCCACGCCGTTGAGCAGGAGCGCCCCGCGGATGTTCGCGGGGTCTTCCGCCCCGGCCTCGTGCTCGCGGATGTGAAAGGAAAAGGCGCTCCAGGTGTAGTACACCGTCTGCACCGCCCCAGCCGGCACCCCGTCGATCAGGAGGCCCAGGTCCGCCGTCAGGTCGGCGACGCCGTCCGCCGCGTACGCGCAGAAGGCGCAGCACTCGTGGAACGTGTGGCCCTTGCACTCCATCTCGATGGTGACGACGCTGGTCCCCACGCCGTTCAGCACGACGTAGCCGAAGCCCGTCCCCGCCGTCGTGCACTCCGGGAACACCGCGGAGTGGCTGAACGCCTGCTGCCCGTAGTCGTTGCCGAAGAAACCCGCCACCATCCCGCTGGCCGAGACGGTGAACGGGCCGGCCGTACCGATGCAGTTGGTCGCGAAGCTGGTGGCACTCGCATCGAAAACATCAGAACCCAGTTTCCACACGCCCCCCTGCGCCGCCGCGTGGCCCGCGGGCCAACCCGACGCTCCCGCGACCACCAGCAGCATCAGCGCCCGGCCCGTACGACTCTTCATGTGTGCGCTCCTCGCGGCATTGACCCCGTGACCGCGCGTGGCGCGTGGCGCCCGGCGCGGAGCCGACTGGCCCCCCAGCCAAGCGAGCGAAACCCCTGGGGCTCACGCGCAACGGAACGCGATCATCCCAAAACCAAAAAAACCCCCGGCGCCGGGCCGGGGGTCGAGGTCGTTATCGGGCGGAAAGGCCCGGGCTCAGCAGCCCGCGTCGTAGAGGGTGAGGAACTCGAGGTAGTCGCTGAAGTCGACCATGCCGTCGCCGTTGAAGTCGACGGCGAGGTCGGCGGCGTCGTAGAGGGTCAGGAACTGCAGGTAATCGCTGAAGTCAACGAGCCCGTCGCCGTTGAGGTCGGCCGCGCACTCATCGCTCGCGAGCACGCCGCCCGACACCACCAGCGCGAAGTCGGAGTCCAGCGCGGGCGTCTCGACCTTGCCGTCCTGCACGATCGCATCCCCCCGCACCTCGACCATCCAGTCACCCTCCGCCGGGCTCTGGATGTACACGTTCTGCACCGTGTCCTTGGTGTTGACGCTGCCGCCCGACGTCGTCCAGTTGCTGGTGAGCATCCCGTTGTTGCCCCAGTAGAACGTGGTGCCCGCGGGGTTGGTCACCTTCAGGGTCAGCAGGTTGATGCGGTGCAGGCTCGCCGAGGTGGTGCCGGGCCGGTCGGCGTAGGTCATGGTCACCTTCAGCGCCGGCTCGCCCGCCGCCACGCGGATCGGGTACTGCTTGACCTGCAGCGGCGTGATCGCGTCGGCCTCGTCCACGATGAACATCTTGTTGCGCATGTTGTACAGGTTGGTCAGGTCCGCGTGGCCCCACCCCTGCACGTACCGCGTGATGTCCGAGCCGCCCGAGAGCGGCAGCGTCCACTGCCGGGCCGTGTTGATCATCAGGGCCTTGGCGGTCGTCATGTGCGGCCGGCTGGCGAAGACGCTGGCGGCGCCGCCGAAGCCCGGGAACGTCCCCTGGTGCCACATCTGGAACATGATGCCGAAGTGGCCCGCCGTGATCGGCGTGGCAGCGCTGGTGCCGCTGAAGTTCGAGTAGGCGGTCGTCGAGCTGTAGTACGGGGACCAGACCGAGTCGTACATCGACGCCAGGTCGGGCTTGATCCGGCCGTCGGCCGCGGGCCCGATGCTGGCCCCGAACGACCAGCGGTCGTCCGTCCAGATCTGGTTGTTCTGGTGGTACACCCCGCCGATCGACACGATGTTCTTCGCCCACGCCTGCGGGCGCGAGAGCGTCGAACCCGTGTTGCTCTGGGAGTTCAGGATCAGGATGTCGTTCTGGAACAGGATGTCATCCATCGTCTGCGAGTCGATCGTGTAGCTCGACGTGATCGGGCTGCCCCAGCTGTTGCTCTGGAACACGGCCCGGTACGGGCCGATCGGGTCCACCAGCTGCGCGGTGTGCGTGTACCGGTTGGTCATCAGCTCGTAGTCGCCGAAGATCGGCTGCTCGGCCCCCGGCAGCATGCCCCGCCCCATGGCCTGCCCGAGCCCGCGCCCGAACACGATGCCCGTGGTCGAGGTCCCGTGGAACGCATCGCCGGACACCGACCCGTGGTTCAGCACCGCCGGGGCATCGCGCAGGTCCACGTGCGTCGCGAGGTAGTTCCCGTCGAACACCTCCCCGCGCACACCCTGGCCCGTCATCCCCAGCGTCGACTGTATGAAGTTCGCGCCGCCCAGCACCCGCACGTTGTCCATGTCGGGCTCGCCGGGGCCCCACGCGTCAACCGCCAGCACCTCGTCCAGCAGCAGCACCGACGCCAACTGCTCCTTGTTCAGCCGGGCCCGCATCACGAACCCGTCGGGGATCATGTCCTCGACCGTCCCGCCCAGCGCCCGCACCGCGGCCGCCACCACCTGCTTCTGCCCCAGCCCGCGCTCGAAGACCTGGATGTTGAAGGGCGCCGTCCCGCCCGCCGCGAACTCCGCGTCGGTCGTCGTCGTCCCCACCGATTCACGCCCGTACGCCGGGCCCGTCGCCGCGCCCGGACGGCCGAAGTGCGCATCCAGGATCGCCTCGTCCAGCTTGTACGCCGGCTGGTACACCCCCACCCACCGCACATACGGCAGCGCGCGCACCGCCGCCAGCGACCCGCCGTCCAGCTTGCACAGGTAGCTGTTGCTCGGCAGGTAGTTGTACACCTTGCCGCCCGCCGCCTCGATCCCCGCGCTGTACACCTCCAGCGGCGTCGTCACGAACTGCACGATGTACATCTTCGTCGTGCCCGAGCCCTCCAGCTGCGCCGGCACCCGCGGCGCCCCGCCGGCCGGGTCGAACTCCGCGTACCGCAGATGCACCGTGTTGTCCGCGTCGTACACATCCGAGTACCCGCGGCCATCCAGGCTCGCGGCGAACTTCGACATCACGCTCCCATCCACCTCCACCTCATCCCACAGCGCCACCCGCACCGCCGAGCCCGGCACCGACATCAGCCGGGCCGAACGCACCGCCAGCGTCGTCCGGTGCTCCGCGCCGTCCGGCAGCAGCACCGTCGTGCCGCCCGGGCCCGCCTTCACCGCCAGCGGGACCACGACCGCCGGCTGCGCAGAGCCCGCATCGCTCGCCATCGCCGAGACCGGAACCGCCAGGCCCGTGCACATCACGAGCGCGGCGACAGTGACCACAACACGGGCCTTGATCTTCACAGGCGATTCTCCATCCACTTTGAGGTAAGGTCCGAGAAGCTCCATCCAGGCCCCGCCCACCGTCCCCCGCTGCCACGCCGATCCGGGGCTCGGATCTGTACGATGGACGCCAGACTACTCGGAATCTTCACGGTGCAAAAGTCAAAAAAGGACGGGCCGCCCCTCCTGTAGGGCCGGGCCCGTCCCCTTCATCCGCACAACTCTCCCGCCCGGCCCGCTCCGCGACCCCGCGGTTTCCCCCGCGGACCGGGGGCTAACACCCCAGGTCATAGAGGTTCAGGAACTCCAGGTAGTCCGCGAAGTCCACCAGCCCATCGCCGTTGAGGTCGGCCCGGCACCCCGCCCGCGGGATCTTCACAATCCATCCCTCGGTGTGCCCCTCCGGGCTAAGCCCTTCTCCCGCGATCACGGTTCCGTCGCCTGAGATGCCCGATGCGCCGGTCAGGGTCCACCCGGTCAGGTCCAGGCCGTGCTCGGTCTCGAGCACCGTCTTCAGGCTCCTCATCCCGTGCGTTGAATCCCAGATGAAGGCCTTCTGGTCCCCCAGGCCTCCATCCCAGTCGGCGACGCCGACGATGATCGCCCCATCATCGCTCACGCCGCTGGCCTGCGAGTAGTGATCCCCGCCCGGCAGGTCGCCCAGCGGAACCATCCCGGTCGACTGCGTCCACCGGAACGCCTCGTACCCGCTCGCCGGGCAGCACACCCCCACGAGGACCTGCCCATCGGGCGTCAGGTCGGTCGCCACGCTGTAATCATCGGGCCCACCCGGCAGATCTCCCAGGTCCACCATCCCGGCGCCCTGTGTCCAGCGGAATGCGTGGAAACTCACGAGGTTCTTGCCGGTGTCGCCGACCATCACGCCGCCATCGGGCGTCATGGCCCACACCTCGCTCAGGTCGTGCCACGCCGCCCCGAACCCCAGCCCGACCATCCCGGTCGCCTGCGTCCATCGGAACGCCTGGCCCGTGATCGTCGGCCACTCCAGCGTCGCGTTCGCCAACCCCCCGACCACCGCGCCGTCTTCCGAGACCGCCGCCGCGATCGAGCGGTGTGGAGCGCCCGTCAGGTCCCCGAGCAACTGCGCCCCATCCGCCACCGTCCACCGGTAGGCCTCCAGCCCGGATGGGCCCGGCGCTGCGCCCACCCCGTACCGGCCCGTCGCCGAAACCCCGTTGAACGCGTACCCAGGGTCGGCCGGGGCGACCTTCACGAGCCCATCCATCTCGCTCCAGCGGGTGTGGTAGAGCACCCCACCCTCGCGGGAGAGCCCGCTCGCGGCCCGCCCATCGCGGGACAGCCGCGTCACCGTCGCGTACGGGTTGAGATCCGCCAGTGTCCCCAGGCGCGTAAAGGTCGCCTGGGCAAAGACCTGCGCTGCCCCGCCCGCTACGGCCAGCCCCGCCGCCATGATGAACCATCGACCATTCGACCGCATGTTCAGCTCCTTGTGCTTCGCCGCCCGGCCCGGCATCGCCAAATCTCAAAGCGCCCGCCGCGGCCCGCCGGGCCAAGGAATTGGCTCACCGCGCAACGAAACCGGCGGCCGCTCGGCCGCCGGTGGGTGCGGACTTGCCTGTCGAGGCCGTTCCTACGCGTTGACGACCCGGCCCTCGGAGGCCAGCGCCGCCTCGCGGATGCTCTCGTGCATCGTCGGGTGGGCGTGAACCGTGCAGATCAGCTCCTCGGTCGTCGCCTCCAGGCGCCGGGCCAGGCTCATCTCGGCGATCAGCTCGGTCGCCTGGTCGCCCATGATGTGCGCCCCCAGGATCTCACCCCGCGGCAGCCCGCGCAGGATCTTGGTGAACCCGTCGGTGTGCGCCGCCGCGATCGCCTTGCCCAGCGCGGTGAACGGGAACTGCCCGACGCTGTAGTCCTTGCCCTTGACCATCCCCATCTCGATCAGCTTCTGCTCGGTGAAGCCCACGCTCGCCACCTGCGGGTTGCAGTAGGTGCACCCCGGGATGACGGTGTAGTCCATCGGGATCGGCTCGTGATCGAGCTTCTTCTTCCGCCACGCGATGCGCTCCACGCACAGCGTCGCCTCCTCGCCCGCGACGTGGGCCAGCCACGGCGGGCCGATCACATCCCCCACCGCGTACACACCCGGCAGGTTGGTCTTGTAGTCGATCGCTTCGGCCCGGGTCTTGCCGGGCATGTAGTCGGTGACGATGTGGTCCTTCTCGATCTTCAACCCCAGCGAGGCATCGCACAGGCCATCGGTGCGGCCCTTCACACCGATCGCCAAGAGCACGCGGTCGGCCTCCAGCACCTGCTTCTTGCTCTCGTCGGCCTGTCCTGCGGCGAACGGGGCCACTGTCACCTTGACGCCTGATCCGCTCTTCTCGACCGCCGTCGTGACGTGGGAGAGCAGGAACTTCATGCCGTGCTTGGTGTAGAGCCGCTCCAGGGCCTTGCTGACATCCTGGTCCTCGACGGGCAGCACCTTGTCGAGCATCTCGACGACCGTGACCTCGGTGCCCATCGAGTGGTAGAAGTAGGCGAACTCCATGCCGATCGCGCCCGCGCCCACGACGACCAGCTTCTTCGGCTTCTCCTTGTTGAACATCGCCTCGCGGGCGCCCCAGATGCGCTCACCGTCGAACTTCGCGAACGGCAGGTCTCTCGCCACGCTCCCCGTCGCCACGATCACGTGCTCGGCGGTGTAGGTCCCGATCGTCTTGCCGGGCGTCGCGGGCGCGCTCGTCAGCTCCTCCTTGACCGCGCACTCCTGGTGCTCGACCGTGACCTTGGTCTGGGGTGGCACAGGCGTCCCGCCTGTGCCCGGCTTGCCCCCCTCAACCTTGACGATCTTCCCGTTCCCCACCAGGTGCGTGATCTTGTTCTTCTTCATCAGGAACTCAACACCCTTGTTGAGCTTGCCCGCGACCTCGCGCGAGCGCCCGATGATGCGGTCCCAGTCGAGGCCGACCTCGCCGCTGATCTTGAGGCCCCAGAACTTCTGCCCCTCGGCCTTGCCCATCTTCTCGACCAGCTCGGCGTTGGAGAGCAGGGCCTTGGAGGGAATGCACCCCCAGTTGAGGCACACCCCGCCCAGCTTGGCCCGCTCGATGATCGCGGTCTTGAACCCCAGCTGGGCCGCGCGGATCGCCCCCACATACCCCGCCGGGCCGCCGCCGATCACGATGACGTCAAAGTGCGTGTCTGCCATGGAAAATAGGCCTTTCTGCAGTGGCACCGGCTTCCAGCCGGTGTCCGGGCCAGCCCAGCGCCGGGCCGACCACCCCGGGGTGGCGCAGGCATCCCGCCTGTGCCCATCCAGCCCCGGGCCGCCACTATAGGGTTCGCTAACCGACCTTCGCCCGCCCGGGATGTCCTTGCCCGGGCCGGACGGGACCGGTACGGTGGCGGGGGTCAGGCCCGTCTCCATCCCGGGGTTCTTTGCATGCCCAGCCCAACGCTCGTTCGCTGTGTCTGCCTTGCCGCTGTTACGGTGCTGATGCTGCTCGCGCCGAGGGCGATGGGGCAGTGCGAACCAAGGTGGTTGCAGAGCCCCGCCCAGCACATTCGCGGTGTGGACGGCGACATCGTTGCCATGACAACTTGGGATCCTGATGGCGTGGGCCCGCGCGAGCCCATGCTCGTCGTCGGCGGCAGCTTCAGCGCCGCGGGAGGGGTTCTTGTCAATCGGATTGCCGCCTGGGATGGTGCCGAGTGGAAGCCGTTGGGGTCGGGAATAACCAGCACCATCGAGAATGTCAGAGTTAGCGCATTAACGGTGTATCAAGGTGACCTGATTGCAGGTGGGACATTCATGACCGCTGGAGGAGCGCCTGCATCGAACATCGCCCGCTGGGACGGATCAGGTTGGTCCGCGCTCGGCCCGGGTTTGAACAGTTCGGTCAACGCCCTGGCCATTTACAACAACGAACTGATTGCCGGCGGGTGGTTTAACAAATCCGGCGCAGCGACTGTAAACCGCCTTGCCCGTTGGGATGGCAGCGCATGGGCCGACCTTGGTGCTCCGACCATTTCCAGCATCGACGCTCTCCATGTTCACGGCGGAGAACTGATCGCAGGTGGCGTGTTCTCGTCCATCCTGGGGGCTGGGCCCAACATCGCGCGGTGGAATGGTGTGGCATGGCAGCCACTGGCTGATGGATTGAACGGCCACGTGCGCGCGTTGACGACGCATGAGGGCCACCTCGTCGCCGCGGGCGAGTTCACGGGCACGCCGAGCGGGGTCGCGTTGAATCGGGTTGCGCGCTGGGACGGCGAGTCGTGGACGCCGCTGGGCTCTGGTGTGGATACATCGGTTAATACGCTCGCTATCTTCGAAGGCGTGCTCACCGCGGGAGCAAGTTCCAGCACCGGCGCTTCATTTGTGCAGTGGCGCGACGGCCAGTGGATCAGCCCCACGGACGGCCCGAGCAGTTACGTCTCGCAGATGGTCGTCTTCCAGGGCAAGCTCATCGTGAGCGCCCGTCCCACCGCCGCCTACGGAGACGCTTTCGTCGGCTGTCCCGCGGCGTGGGACGGCGACAGTTGGCAATCACTCAATGGCGGGCTGGACGACGGGTTTTCCACGGCAGTCGAGTTCGAAGACCGCCTCATCCTCGGCGGAGACTTTCGACGCGCCGGCACGGAGACTGCCGATTACCTCGCGTCGTGGGACGGGGTGACGCTCGCGCCCTTCGCGCCAGGGCTGAACGGCTTAGTGACCAGCCTTGCCCTCTACCGAGGAGAGTTGGTGGCGGGGGGCGGCTTTACGTTCGCGGGCGGCGAACCTCTGAACTACATCGCCCGCTGGGACGGCGAGCAGTGGCGGCCTCTCGGCAGCGGGATGGATGCCTACGTCGCGTCACTTCGCGTCTTCAACGACGAGCTTATTGCAGGCGGCAACTTCCGCGCCGCGGGCGGCGAGCCCGCGAACTTCATCGCGAAATGGGATGGAATCCGCTGGTCTCCGCTCGGCGTGGGTGTGTCTGGCTCCGTGACCAAACTTCACGAATACCAAGACAAGCTCATCGTGGGTGGCTTCATCTCATCGGCAGGCGGCCAAGTCGCCAATCGGGTGGCGTTCTGGGATGGTGAAACGTGGCAGCCGATGGGCACAGGCTTGGCGGCCGATGCGCTCGCTCTGCCCCACTGCATGGTCGTCTTTGATTCTCTCCTGTTTGTTGGTGGACGCTTTTCCTGGGCGGGCGGAGTTTTCAGCCGCAACATCGCAACCTGGAACGGCTCGACGTGGGCGACGTCCGGGCCTGGGCTCGACGCGTACAGCAATACGGTGTACACGCTCGCCAACTACCACGATCGTCTTTACGCGGGGGGTGGACAGTTCGTGTACTTCTGCCGCTGGAACGGCGCCTCTTGGCAGACGCTTCCCGGCCCGGATAATCGAACCTACCACATGCGGCCCTTCCGAAACGAGTTGTTGGTCAGCGGTTCGTTCCTGCGAGCCGACTCCAAGCCTTCGGCACGTTTCGCCCGCTACACCGACAACCCCACCCCCTGGATCGCCCTCCAACCCGCCCCCTCCACTTCGGCTTCGCCCGGCGGCACGATCTCCCTCTCCGCCACCCCCGCCTCCGGATACGACTTCGACGGGCCGCTCTCCTTCCAATGGCGCCGCAACGGTGTCCCCATCACGGACGGGCCCGGCGGCGCTTCACCGGGCGGGGGCGTTGTCTCCGGCGCTTCGGGGCTCATCACCACCCTCGCCGGCGTCCCCCAGCCCGCGCAACTCACCATCACCAACATTCAGCCCGGCGATGCCGGCTCGTACGACTGCCTCATTTCCAACAACTGCGGCACCGCCACCTCAACCCCCGCAGTCCTGACCGTCGCCGCGCCCTGCCCCGCCGACCTCAACGCCGACGGCGTCATCGACTTCGCCGACTACCTCGAGTTCCTCAACCTCTACGATGCCCTCGACCCCCGGGCCGACCTCAACGCCGATGGCGTCGTCGATTTCGCCGACTACCTCGAGTTCCTGAACCACTACGACGCCGGCTGCTGACCACCCTCCATCCCGGCCCGGTGGTTTCAACTGCGGCGAAGTTCCCGTTCAACTCAATTGAACCCTCCTGGTTGTCCGGGCCGTGAGTCCGCCCGCTCCTGCGCACATTCGCTCGCAAGGACCCCGATCCCGCGCGCCGGGCCGCGCACATCAAGCAGGAACCATCATGAACACCACCTCCCGCGTCCTTCTGCTCCTCGCCCTCGCCGGCCTCGCCGCCCCGCTCGCCCACGGCCAGACCATCACGGTCGATCTCTCGGAGGACATCATCGACATCAACCCCGACGCGGCGACCGTCGCCGACCTGCCGGGCCCGGATGGCCACATCTCGTTCTCCGAGGCGATGATCGCCTCCAACAACACGACGGGGCGGCAGACCATCGCGTTCGCGATCCCCGCAAGCCGGTGGACCTACCTCCCGTGGTACTACCCCGGCCGCGCGGTGGTCCACACGGTTGTGGGCTTCTACTGGCGTGTCAACGACGAGGTGACGATCGACGGCCGGACGCAGACCGCGTTCACTGGCGACACCAACCCGGATGGGAATGAAGTCGTCCTCTGGGGCACCGCGATCTACCTCAACGCCGACAACTGCTCGGTCTTCGGGCTGGACAACTCCACGGTTTCGGTCAACGCCAACAACGGTCTCGTCCAGGACAACACCGCGATGGGCATCGAGGTGTTCGGCGGCTCGGGCAGCCTGGTGAAGGGGAACACCGGCGGCACGATCAAGATCGACCGCTCCAACAACAACATCGTCATCGGCAACACGGTCCAGCGTGTGCGGGTCCTGGGCTGGGTGGGCGGCGGCCAGCCCGCGACGGACAACCGGATCGGCGGGCCGGGCCCGGCCGATCGCAACTTCATCACCGGCATGGGGACGTGGGGCGAGGAGGGCTACCCGGGCGGATTCGCGGTGCAGATCTTCGATGCGACCGGCACCACCATCGAGAACAACCAGATCGGAACCACCCCGGACGGCCTGCAGCAGGGCCACCTTGCGACCACGGCGGGGATCGCCTTCGATGGTGAGCACCACGACACGGTTGTCCGCAACAACCGGATCGCCGGGATCCTCGGC
This sequence comes from Phycisphaerales bacterium, assembly GCA_020849615.1. GTDB lineage: Bacteria > Planctomycetota > Phycisphaerae > Phycisphaerales > UBA1924 > JADLFW01. Next base: position 451,578 of record JADLFW010000004.1, on the reverse strand, counting down.
CACGGCATCGGCCCGCACTACGACGGGTGGCTGGTGGGCACCGCCATCAGCGTGTACGGCGCGGGCGGCGGCGTCTCGATCGTCGGCAACGCGATCGGCCTGAACGCCGATGATGAGCCGGTGCTCGGCAGCGTCACGGGCATCACGGCCACAAACTACTACCTCGGCCCGGTGCAGGATGTCACCATCGAAGGCAACGAGATCGCGGGGCACCTGCAGTCGGGCATCGCCGTGGGCAACACGTTCTCGGGGGTCCGGATCTCGGGCAACTCGATCCACGACAACGGCGGGATCGGCATCGACCTGGTCACCAGCGACTTCAAGTACGGCGTCACGCCCAACGACCCTCTCGACGCCGACACCGGCGGCAACGGCCTCCAGAACTTCCCGGTGCTCCTGAGCGCCGAGGCCGGGCCCGGCTCCGTCCGCGTCACCGGCACCTTCGACTCCTCCCCCTCGGCCCCGTTCACCCTCGAGTTCTTCGCCGGCCCCGCCTGCGATCCGACGGGCTACGGCGAGGGCGAGGTGTACATCGGCGCGGGTTCCGTCACCACCAGCGCATCGGGCCGCGCCGACTTCACCGTCATTCTGCCGGCCGCAATCCCCGCCGGCTCGTTCATCACCTCGACCGCCACCAAGGCCCTCACCGGCGACACCTCGGAGTTCTCGGCCTGCATCGCCGCGACGGGCGGCGCCTGCCCGGCGGACTTCACCGGCGATGGGCTGGTGGACTTCACCGACTACCTCGCCTTCCTCAACCTCTATGACACCCAGGATCCCGCAGCCGACCTCAACGGTGATGGCCTGGTCGACTTCGCCGACTACCTCGAGTTCTTGAACCATTACGAACAAGGCTGCTGAGCCGACCGGGCAAAGCCCCGGCGCGCTACCCGCTGTTGGGGGTGGAATTCCTGAAAATCTCACCCCGTCCTGCATTCTGCATGCGATCGCACCCTCCTGTCCATATCAGAGGTGGCCCGGCGGGCGGTCGCGGCGGATGCCAGTCGCCCCGACCCGTTCGCACCCAAAGGAGAATCGGCATGAAGATCGCACAGCCCCGGCTCGCCCTCTCGCTGGTTCTCGCGGCCTCCGCGACGGCGTCGGGCCAGACCATCACCGTCAACACCGTCGAGGACACCGTTGACTTCGGAGGGGCCCAGACCGTGGCCCAGCTGCCGGGCCCGGACGGCAAGGTCTCGATGCGCGAGGCCTGCGCCGCCGCGAACAACACGCCGGGCCCGCAGACCATCGCCTTCGCGATCCCCACCAGCGAATGGTGGCTGCTGACTAATGTCGCCCTGCTCAAGAACGAGTCCAACGCCTTCTTCCTCACCGACGACGAGACCACGGTCGACTTCACCACCCAGACCGCCTTCACCGGCGACACCAACCCCAACGGCAACGAGGTCGCCATCTACGGTCTGCACCCCTCGTTCCTGGGCAGCCCGGGCATCTGGATCTTCGGCAACCGCTGCACCATCAAGGGCCTGGGCTACGTCTACCAGCGCGGCTACGGCATCCAGATCCAGGGCAACGACAACCGCGTCATCGGCTGCGTCACCGACGGCGGGCTCTACGCCGCCGTCTACATCACCGGCGGCTTCGGCGGCCAGCCCCCGCACGGCAACATCATCGGCGGGACGGGCCCGGGCGAGGGCAACTGGCTCATCTCCGGCAACACCGGCGTCCGCATCGATGACCCCGCCAACGACAACATCGTCATCGGCAACTTCCTCTCCGGCTCGGCGTCGGGCGTCGAAGTCCGCGGCAACCCGTTCTCGCTCACCCAGCCCACCAACAACCGCATCGGCGGGCCCACCCCCGTCGAGCGCAACATCATCTCCGGCGCGGGCCACTACGGCGAGGAGGGCTTCCCGACCGGCGTCCAGGTCGATATCGAGCGCGCCACGGGCACCATCATCGAGGGCAACTACATCGGCACCACCGCCGACGGCTCCGCCCCCTTCCCCCGCCAGACCGGGCCCGGCGGCATCGTCGTCCGCACCGCGACCGGCACGGTCATCCGCGACAACCTCATCAGCGGGCTGCTCGCCATCGGCGTCAACCATTACGCCGGGCAGCGCTTCGGCGTCGCCATCGCCATCCAGGGCGCTTCCCCCGGCACCGCCATCCACGACAACCTAATCGGCACCGACGCCACGGGCCTGAACCCCGTCACGACGCGCTCCGGCATCACCGCCGCGTTCTTCCCGGGCGAAGGCTCTCCCACCAGCGCCGACATCCGCGGCAACACCATCGCCTTCACCGAGCTCGACGGCGTGCTGGCCGAGAGCGCCGCCACCGGCATCCGCCTCTCCGGCAACTCCATCCACGACAACGGCGGGCTGGGCATTGACCTCCTGCCTTCCTCCGGCGTGCGCGGCGTCACCCCCAACGACCCGCTCGATGCCGACGCCGGCGGCAACGGCCTGCAGAACTTCCCGGTGCTGGCCACCGCCGCGGCCGGGCCCGGCCCGGTCCACATCACCGGAACGCTCGACTCCACCCCCTCCACCGCCTTCACGCTCGAGTTCTTCGCAAGCCCGGCGTGCGACCCCTCCGGCTTCGGCGAGGGCGCTGCCTACCTCGGCTCGACCGACGTGAGCACCGACAGCGCGGGCCATACAGAGTTCGACATCTCGCTCCCCGCCACGATCGCGCCGGGTTCGTTCATCACCGCCACCGCGGCCCGCGCCCTCAGCGGCGACACGTCCGAGTTCTCGGCCTGCATCGCCGTCGCCACGGCGGACTGCCCCGCCGACCTCACCGGGGATGGGATCGTCGACTTCGCCGACTACCTGGAGTTCCTCAACCGCTACGACGCCCTCGACCCCTCCGTTGACTTCACCGGCGATGGCCTCGTCGACTTCGCCGATTACCTCGAGTTCCTGAACCTGTACGAACAGGGCTGCTGATCGCCTCCTCGTTCGCGAGAGCAATACCCACCCCCTGTGCGCTGAAATGCGCAGCGGAGTCACCCATGCCCACGCCCCGCACCCCCGCCGCAATCGTCCTGACCGCCCTCGCCGCAGCGCCGGGCCTGGCCCAGACCCCCGGGCCACTGCTCGCCACGCCGCAGCGGGCCTACATGACCGGCGACTACGCCGCGGCCTCCGCCTTCCGCCCCGTCGCCCACGCCGCGGCCGACCTCGACGGCGATGGCTTCCCCGACCTGGCCTTCGCCCACGTCACCAACACGACCGCGCCCAAGATCTCCATCCTCTTCAACGCCGGCGATGGCACCTACGGCCAGCCCGTCGTCCTCCCCAGCCTCGGTGAGACCACCGCCGTCGCCGCCGCCGACCTTGATGGCGATGGCGACATCGACCTGGCCTTCACCCAGACCTCCGAGATCTCCCTCTCGGGCCAGCGCATCGTCGTCTTCATCAACAACGGCGCGGGGACCTTCTCCCCGCCCTCCGCCTATCCCTGCGGCCGCGGGCCCATGGGCATCATCGCCCGCGACCTCGACCAGGACGGCGACACCGACCTCGCCACCGCCAACACCCGCGCGGGCGAGAATGATGTCTCGGTCCTCCTCAATGACGGCTTGGGCGGGTTCTCCGCCCGCACCGACTTCCCCGCCGGGCCGCAGCCGATCCGCATCAAGTCCGCCGATGTCAACCGCGACGGCCGGCCCGACCTCATCGTCGCCAACACCGGCGTCACCGACCGCAAGATCCACATCCTGCTGAACACCGGGGCCGGCGCCTTCGCCGCCCCCACGTTCCTCACCACCGCCTACACCTCTTCGATCGCCTACCCGGGCCTGGCCGCCGAGGACATCGACGCCGACGGCGATGCCGACATCCTCTACGGGGCCGCCCCGGGCATCGGCGAGCTGGGCCTGGGCGTGTGGAAGAACGACGGCCTCGCCCATTTCACCCCCGCCCCCCCCATCGGCACCGGCGGGTACTTCGGCGGTGTCCAGGGCTTCGACTTCGCCGATGTCACCGGCGATGCCATCCCCGACATCATCGGCGTCACCCTCACCGACACCTCCGCCTGGGGCATCCTGCGCGGGCTGGGCGGCGGCGCCTACGCGCAGCCCGAGATCTACCGGGCCGGCGAACTGCCCGCCTTCATGAGCACCGCCGATGTCGATGCCGACGGCGACCGCGATGTCATCGTCACCAGCACCGGCTCGCTCACCGTTGACATCGCCTACAACGACGGCGGGTTCGCCCCGCCCCCCGAGGCCGCCGTCAACATGGCGATGGAGTCCGCGGCCGCCGACATCGACCTCGATGGCGACATCGACCTCGTCAGCGCCGACAGCCTCCTGCACACGCTCAGGAACCACGGCGATGGCACCTTCGCCGTCACCAGCACGAGCACCTTCCAGGGCGTCTTCCGCCAGGTGGCGCTCCGCGACCTCGACCACGATGGCTACCCCGACCTGCTCATGACCAAGCATTCGACCGCGGGCGGCCCGCCCTACGACCTGTACACGGCCCGCAACCGCCACGATGGCACCTGGGGCACGCTCACCCGCTGGCCGCTGAACTCCTGCGGTTCCTTCTACTTCACCATCGCCGACTTCAACAACGACACGCACCCCGATGTCGCCATCACCGAGACCCTCGGCTGCCCCAGCGAGCCCTTCAAGCGGTTCTTCATCCTGACGGGCCGGGGCGACGGCACCTTCAACCCCGCCCTCGTGGAGCCCCTGCCGGACTCCTACCTCAACCAGATCGTGTCCGGCGACTTCAACAACGACGGCCGGGCCGACATCGCCGCCACCGGGTACCGCCAGGTCCCCGGCGCGCCCGCGCCCACCGAGGGCTTCCTCATCCGCCTGGGCAACGGCGATGGCACGTTCCAAGCCCCCATCGCGACCGGTTCATCGCCCTACCAGCGTCCGATCACACTGGTCGCCGCCCATCTCGATGGCGATGAGTGGCTCGATCTCGCCGGCTCAGGCTTCGGCACCTACACCGCCGATGACCACATCGTCGTGGCCCGGGGCCTGGGTGATGGCCGGCTGGCGATCACCGATGGTCACCCCGCGCCCTTCGCCCTGCAGTTCGTGGGCTCGCTGGGGGCCGAAGCCTTCGATGCCGATCACGATGGCGACACCGACCTGGCCTTCGCCGCCTACGGCGCGTGCGACGCCGTTCTGTTCCTGAACAACGGCGATGCCACCTTCCAGCCGCAGCGCCGCTACGGGGTCAATGGCCGGGCCACGTTCATCCGGGCCGCCGACTTCGACGGCGATGGCGCTGCCGACCTCGCCGTCAACTTGGAAGGCGCCCCGCCCGCGCTGGCCCGGATCACCATCCTCCGCGGCTCCGCCGCCGGGCCGTGCCCCGCCGACCTCACCGGGGATGGGATCGTCGACTTCGCCGACTACCTGGAGTTCCTCAACCGCTACGATGCCCTCGACCCCTCCGTTGACTTCAACGGCGATGGCCTCGTCGATTTCGCCGACTACCTCGAGTTCCTGAACCTGTACGAGCAGGGCTGCTGAATCGCCCCGAACAGGCGGTGCCGGGCCCGGCGCACCCCGTCCGGACGAAACCGAAACGGATCCCCACCCATTCCCCGCGCCCTCCGCGGGGTAGTTTCGTCCACGATTTCGTTGTAAGTCGGTTTCAAAGGCATACTTAGTAGGTACTGCCGCTTCGCCGGAACGCATGTCAATTCCTCTGGCATGTGGTTTCCCTTGGCAGTAAACTGAGCCCCAGCCGCGGCCGACGCCGCGGACCGAGGGGGCGTGGCGGTGGCGGCTCTGTGTTTGATGGCGCTTCACGTGATGTGGCCGCTCCGGCCCGGCGTGGTCGCTCATCCGTGACCGATGGCGGTGCGCGGGCCTAGACCGAACTTGACGATCCTTCGGCACGGACGGACATGCGTTGGCGCGGTCGGTACGTCCGCGCTGAAGCAAGGGAACAGGGTCACGACACTGGGGCGGCGCACACACACAAGGAGAGTCGCAGATGAACACGGATCGTGGGTACACGGGGAGGGCAGCCCTCGCCCTGCTGGCCGTCAGCGGCCTGGCGGCGGGCGCGAGCGGGCAGACGGTGCAGTTCTCGGAGCAGACGGCGGCGGCGGGGCTCTCCTCGACGCACTTCTGGGATCCGGTCGATGTGCCGGCCTCCTACATGGACGCCGGCATGGCGGTCGGCGATTTCAACGGCGATGGCTGGATGGATCTCTTCGTCCTGGCGGGCGGCGCGATCCCCGACCGGCTGTTCATCAACAATCACGACGGCACCTTCTCCGACCAGGCCGCGGCCTGGGGCGTCGCCAAGAGGCACATCGGCGGCGGCGCGGTTGTCGCCGACTACAACAAGGACGGGCGGGATGACATCTACGTCACCAGCTACGGTGACAACGGCACCGGCGGCCGGACGGGCCAGCACATGCTGTACCGCAACAACGGCGATGGCACCTTCACCGATGTCGCCGCCTCCTGCGGTGTGAACTGGGGCAGCGCCACCACCCCCGACGCCTTCAGCGCCGCCTGGGGTGACTACGACCTCGACGGCGACCTCGACCTGTGCGTCGGCTGCTGGATCGACCACCTCAACGGCATGCGCCTGTACCGCAATGAGGGTGATGGCACCTTCACCAACGTCACCGGCATCGCCATCACCTTCGCGCCCCCCACCTACGGCTTCTCCCCGCGCTTCATCGACATGGACGGGGACCGCTACCCCGAGCTGCTCCAGACCGGCGACTTCGGCACCTCCAAGTACTTCAAGAACAACCGCGACGGCACCTTCACCGACGTCACCGCCTCCGCCGGCTGCAACAAGGAAAGCAACGGCATGGGCCAGACCGTCGCCGACTTCGACCACGACGGGATGCTCGACTGGTACGTCACCAGCATCCACTACCCCGAGTTCTTCTCCGTCTACCCCGGCAACATGCTCTACATGAATCAGGGCAACCACGTCTACACCGAGGTCGGCATCGCCTCCGGCGTCATGCCGGGCGGGTGGGGCTGGGGCACCACCGCCGTCGATGTCAACAACGACGGCTGGACCGACATCGCCGAGACCAACGGCTGGGGCAACCCCCCCTGGATGTTCGTCGGCTCCAAGCTCTTCCTCAACAAGGGTGACGGCACGTTCGATCAGCTCGCCCCCGACTGCGGCATCACCCACATCGGCGACGGCCGCGCCCTGGTCCGCCTCGACTACGACAACGACGGCGACCAGGACATCGTCATCGCCTCCAACAACCTGCCGCTGCGCTTCTACCGCAACGACCTCATCCACGACGCTTCCACCAACTGGATCCGCATCTTCCTCGACACCTCCCGCACCCCCACCATGCCGGGCCGGGGCATCGGCTCCAAGATCCGCGCCACCACCACCGCGTTCACCCAGACCGGCCACATCGACGGCGGCGCCAACTACCTCAGCTCCGGCGAGCAGTCGGCCTTCTTCGGCCTTGGCGCCGCCGCCTCCGCCGACCTCCGCGTCGAGTGGACCAACGGCCGCACCACCACCGTCCCCGCGGCCGCCGCCGGCCAGACCCTCACTATCACCTTCTGCCCGGCCGACCTGAACGATGACCTCCAGGTCGACTTCGCCGACTACCTCGAGTTCCTCAACCTCTACGACGCCCAGGACCCCTTCGCCGACCTCAACGGCGATGGCAACGTCGACTTCTCCGATTACCTCGAGTTCCTCAACGCCTACGACGCCGGGTGCTGACCCATGTAGTCGCGCGGGCCCGGCCCGCGCCAGCAGCAGCAGGTCTCCCGATTTGCACGACCCCCGGGCCCGCGCCCGGGGGTCTTTCGTTGCCGCCAAAGGCAAGGCCCCCGGCGGATCGCCGGGGGCCTCGGAGGGGTGCGAATCTGTCCGCGTCGGTGGTCAGCAGCCGGTGTCGAAGTACGAGAGGAACTCGAGGTAGTCCTGGAAGTCGACCAGCCCGTCATCGTTAAGGTCGGCGATGGGCGAGAAGGTCGAGTACCCGCTGAGGAAGTCCAGGTAGTCGGAGAAGTCCACCAGCCCGTCGCCGTTGAGGTCGGCTCCGCAAACCGGCTCGCTGCCGCCGATGTCGTCGAGCGCAAAGGTCACGCCGCCCGGCGGGGCGATGCCGGTGAAGGTCATGATGACCTTCGTGATAACGGGCGCATCGGTCTGGAGCGACCACGAGATCGCCACGCCCGGCAGGGTCGTGGGGAAGACCTCCACCGAGCCGCGGCTGACGCCCGCGGCGTCGAACGCCTCGGCCCGCCAGCTTTCCTGCTCGTTCACGTCGATGAAGACGCCGGAGACCGTGGCGGTGGGCCAGCGGTACTCCAGGATGAACGGGCCCGGCGCCGAGCCGGTGCCGAAGTGCGAGTCGGTGAGGAAGTACTGCCCGACGCGGGCGCCCGGGTAGGGAAAGTCCGCGCTGCCGAGGTAGCCGCGGAACGCGCGGAAGGGAGCGCCCACCTTCGCCAGCGCCAGGGCGTGGCCCGGCTCGGTGTTCCGGAACCGCACACCATGGGAATCCCAGTACTCATCGCCGACCGTGGCCCCCTCGAACGAGGCCTGGGCCCCGAAGTCCTCAAAGTCCACAACCGGCGGGGCCGCCAGCGCAGCACCGGCACACCACCCCGCCATCAACACAGGAACAACTTCCGTCAGCCTCATGCATCCGGTCCTTTCTTGGACTCTCCTGTCTCCGTGCCTGGTCCTCGTGAAGACGTTGAATCAAGAAGCCCCGAACCCGCGGCGCGATTCGCACAACGCGCCGAACTCGGGCGGGCTCACAAAACTCGTCGTGCCGGCCCCTCGAACTCGCTGGGCGGGCCTTGTTGCCGGGACGCTGCGGGGTTCGAAGTTGGCGCCGATGCGGGCCACCCCGTCGCGGATGAAAATCAACGGGCGGGTACTGTCCACGAAAACCCCGCGCTTCGCCATGGGGAACTCTCCTGATTTCCCGCCGCGCACGATCGGCACGGGCCGCGTCCGCGGCGCGAGGGGCAGGATCGCCGGGCCGGTGCTCGGGCGAAGGGGCGACGCCCGCGGCCGCCAAAAAGCAAGGCCCTCGGCGGATTGCCGAGGGCCTCGGAGGGGTACGAATCTGTCCACGTATCGGATCAGCAGCCGGCGTCGAAGTGCGAGAGGAACTCGAGGTAATCCTGGAAATCGACGATGCCGTCGCCGTTGAGGTCCGCGGCTGACGAGAAGGTCGAGTACGCGGTGAGGAAGTCCAGGTAGTCGGAGAAATCAACGATCCCGTCGCCGTTGAGGTCGGCGGCGCACTCGGGCTCGCTGCCGCTGATGTTGTCAAGGGCGAAGGTCACGCCGCCCGCGGGCACGGTCCCCGTGAAGGTGATGACGACCTTGGTGATGACCTTCGAATCGGTCTCGAGCGACCACGACATCGCCGAGCCGGCGATCAGCGTCGGGAAGACCTGCACCGATCCGCGGCTGACGCCGTCGGCGTCGAACGCCTCGGCCCGCCAGCTCTCCTGCTCGTTCACGTCGATGAACACGCCCGAGATCCGTGATACGGGCCAGCGGTAGTCGAGCACGAACGGGCCGGGGACGACGCCGGAGCCGATCAGCGAGTCGGTCAGGAAGAACTGGCCCACCGCTGCGCCGGGGAACGGAACATCGGCGTCGCCGAGGTACCCGCGGAACGCGCGGAAGGGCATGCCCACCTGCGCTAGCACGATCTGGTGCCCGGGCTCGCTGTGCCGGAACCGCACACCGTCGGACTCCCAGAACTGGTCGCCGACCACGGTGCCCTCGGCGGGCGAGACCCCACCGACGGTCTCGAAGGACACCACCGGGGGCGTCGCCATCGCGGCGCCCGCGGTTACAACCACGCAAAGCCAAGGAGCAAGATTCGTCAGCCTCATGCAAGCATTCCTTTCTTAAATTCCCCCGGCCTCGGAACCGATCCTCCTCGTGAAACACGACACCATCACCAATCCCCGAATCTGCATCCCGATCTGCCCGGGTGCAGGAATCAAGGCGATCCGCGAAATCCCCCGGCCGTCCCGTTGAAATCGACGGAACGGTCGGCCGCGTCGTAGAAGTTGAACAACTCGCTGTAGTCGGTGAAGTCCGTAACCCCATCGCGCGTGAGATCGTGAGGGCAGCAACTATCCTCCAAGCCGCGAGTCCGGTAAATGGGGAACTCTCCTAAATTCACATCCCCATTGCGAGCAACCAGCGCCGGCGCACCCCGAGGATCGCTCCCTGCAGCGTCATTGCCGGGCCGCCGCGGCGCCCGCACGCGCCACCGCTTCTCCGCGGCAAACAGATTGGACCCGTTCTTGATTAACCCATCGAAGTAGCGCATGGGCACAGCCGCCGGGACGAGGATGATCTGCATGGCGCCGCCGCCGGGGGCCCGCCGGCCCGCCATGCGCTCATCGGTGCCGCAGGCCTCGCGAAGGCCGTTGCCCGCATCCGCGCTCGCGCGGCACATCGCCACCGCGACCTCGGCACGCGCTGCGTGCTTGCACGCCCGCCCCTGCATGTTCGAGTAGACCAATCCGGGCTCCCACCGTCTCCCCGGCATCCGTGCGAGCGCAGAGACTACTTGCCGGGCCTCGGGCGTTCAACCGAAAACAAGGCTGTTTCTACGGGGAAAAACCCTAGTTTCTCGGGCATCGCCCTTGGCGGCTCGCGCAAGGGCATGTGGCAGCGCAGTTTCCGCCCACGCAATGGGTAATAACTTGCGCCTGACCTGCGGGCTTGAACTCCCGATCCCTCACCGCGCCCAACTGCCCAGAGTGACACACGCATCAGCCCGCCGTCGCACAGCCGGGCCTGCGACGGCGGGCCGCCCCACCGCGTATCACCGCCCACCACCACAGCGCCGCCCCAGGCCCCAACCCCCACTGCCACCCCCGCCGCCACCCCCACCCCCGGCCCAACCCCCGCTCCCGCCTCCACGCGTACAGCCCCTGCGAAGCCATCTGCCGCGCCAGCCGCGCCCGCGGAATCACCGATACGAACGGCCCGTCAAAGCCGGGCCCGGGCCGGGCCTGTTGCCCTCGCTTCATCTTCCACCCTCTTCATCTCCCCACCGTCGTCACACCGCCCCCGCCCGCTCGAACGCGAACGCCCCCCCCGTGTAGTTCACCCGGATCGCATCGCCGGGCCCGAACTCGCCGGCCAGGATGCGGCTCGCCAGCGGATTCTCGATCCGCTGCTGGATGGCCCGCTTCAGCGGCCGGGCTCCGTACGCCGGGTCCCACCCCTCGGTCGCCAGCTGGTGCTGGGCCTCGGCCGACAACTCGATGGTCATGCCGCGCTCCGCCAGCCGTTTGCGAAGCCGGGCCAGCTGGATCCCGACGATCCGGGCCAGGTCATCCCGCTTGAGCTGGTGGAACACCACGATCTCGTCGATCCGGTTCAGCAGCTCGGGGCGCATCAGCCCGCCCGACATGGTCGTCGCGGCCCGACTCATCACCTCGCGCACGTTGGCCGGTAGCCCGGCCGCCTTGCCGAACTCCTCGGCGGCCAGCCCGGCGGGCCCGCGGCGGATCAGCTCCCGGATCGCCGCCTCGATCTCCCAGTCCTCAGCGCCACCCGCCGCCAGCTCCTGGATCTGCGCCGAGCCGTAGTTGCTCGTCATCACCACGATCGAGTTGCGGAAGTCGACCGTCCGGCCCTGCCCGTCGGTCAAGCGGCCGTCGTCGAGCACCTGCAGCAGGATGTTGAAGACCTCGGGGTGGGCCTTCTCGATCTCATCCAGCAGCACCACCGCGTACGGCCGCCGCCGCACCGCCTCGGTCAGCGCCCCGCCCTCGTCGTACCCGACATAGCCGGGCGGCGCGCCGATCAGCCTCGCCACCGAGTGCTTCTCGCCGTACTCCGACATGTCCACGCGGATCATCGCCTCCTCGGTGTCGAAGAGGAACTCCGCCAGGGCCTTGCACGTCTCGGTCTTGCCCACACCCGTCGGGCCCAGGAACAGGAAGCTGCCGATCGGCCGCGCGGGATCGCCCAGCCCGGCCCGCGAGCGCCGCACCGCGTCCGCCACGGCCCGCAGCGCCTCGGTCTGCCCGACGACGCGCCTCGACAGCTGCTCCTCCATCCGCTGCAGCTTCTCGCGCTCGCCCTCGACCAGCCGGGCCACCGGGATGCCGGTCCACCGGGCCACGATCTGCGCCACCTGCTCGGCGTCGACCTCCTCCTTCACCAGGCTCTCGCCCTTGGCCTGCCGGGCCGCCAAGGCTTCCTCGGCCTTCTTGAGCGTCGCCTCCAGCTCGCGCAGCTCGCCGTACCGGATCCGCGCCGCCGTCTCGAGGTCGCCGCGCCGCTGGGCCTTCTCCAGCTCCGTCTGCCGCGAATCCATCTGCTCCTTGACCTGCTTGACGGCGTCGAGCTCCTTCTTTTCCTGCTCCCACCGCGCGGTCAGGGCCCGGTTCTGCTCCTGCAGTTCGCTCAACTCCCGCTCGATGCGCTCCAGCTCTTTGATCGAGGCACGCCCCTCCTGGGCGTGGGGCTCACCTCGGACGGGCGAGCCGCCCCGCGACTCGATCTTCAGCGCCTCGCGCTCGATCTCCAGCTGCATGATCCGCCGCCGCAGCTCATCCAGCGCGGTCGGCATGCTGTCGTTCTCGATCCGCAGCCGGCTGGCCGCCTCATCCACCAGGTCGATCGCCTTGTCGGGCAGGAAGCGATCGGTGATGTAGCGGTGCGAGAGGCTCGCCGCCGCGAGGATCGCCCCGTCCTGGATCCGCACGCCGTGGTGCGCCTCGTAACGCGGCTTGAGCCCACGGAGGATCGCGACCGTCTCCTCCACGCTGGGCTGGCCGACAAAGACGGGCTGGAATCGGCGCTCGAACGCGGCGTCCTTCTCGACGTGCTTGCGGTACTCATCCAGAGTCGTGGCGCCGATGCAGCGCAGCTCCCCCCGCGCCAGCGCGGGCTTGAGCAGGTTGCCCGCGCTCACCGCGCCCTCCGCGGCGCCCGCCCCGATGATCGTGTGCAGCTCGTCGATGAACAGGATGACCTTCCCTTGCGCCGCCGTCACCTCGCGCAGCACGGCCTTCAGCCGCTCCTCGAACTCGCCGCGGTACTTGGCCCCCGCCAGCAGCTGGCCCACATCCAGCGCGATGATCTTCACATCCTTCATCGAGTCCGGGCAGTCGCCGTTGATGATCCGCAGCGCCAGGCCCTCGGCGATCGCCGTCTTGCCCACGCCCGGCTCGCCGATGAGCACCGGGTTGTTCTTGGTCCGCCGGCTCAGCACCTGCATGCAGCGGCGGATCTCCTCATCCCGGCCGATCACCGGATCGAGCTTCCCCTGGCCCGCCTTTTCGGTCAGGTCGATGCCGTACTTCTTGAGCGCCTCGTACCCCGCATCCCCCTCGGGCGTATCCACGTTCTGCACGCCCGAGGCGGCGCGGATCTGCCGGATGGCCTGCTCGAGGTGCTTCTTCTCGAGCCCGTTGACCGAGAGGATCTCCCGCGCCGGGCCCGCGATGTCGGCGATGGCGAGAAGCAGGTGCTCGCTGGAGATGTACGAATCCCCCAGCCGCTTGCTCTCGGCCTCGGCCTTCGACAGCAGCTCCATGATGGCCCGGCCCGTCGAGCCGGCGCCCGAGCTGGTGGTCGGCTGGCGCTTGAGCTCCGACTGCGCGATGGACAGCAGCCGCGCGGGCTCCCCGCCGGCCTTGCTCACGACGGAAGGCGCGGGCCCGGTCTTGTCGGCCAGCAGCGCCGAGAGCACGTGCAGCCCGTTCACCTCGGGGTTGCTGCGCGACATCGCATCGGACTGGGCCTCGGCCAGGGCCTGCTGGGCGGTGGTGGTGAGTCGATCAGGGCGCACGGGCCAACCTCCTTGGCGACCATCGGGGCGCCATGAAGGTCGAGTGCAACCGCCGTGCCCACCCCAGGGCCGGCGATCCCGCCCGGACCCGCCTCAACCCCGCCTGAACCCGCTTCGACCGGCTTGGTATTGGCGCGATCGGCTTTCACGCGGGGCAGAGGGGTGGCCCGGGGTGCCAAAACGGCACCGTCCGCCGGCCTATTAGTCCGGGAGAACATGGACGCAGAAATGTGCAGATGCCGGGAGTATCACCGGCCTCAATGTGATACAGGGTGAGGCTCAGGTTGCCGCGGTGGCCCAGCCATCACCGACCGGTTGATCGGATGTGGGGGCATCATCCACCAGCACACCCATCACCGAGAGCTTGGCTGTGGATTCAACATCGCACAGCGGCTTGCTCGACAGCGGGTCATTGATGAGGTCGGCCAGCGTGACGCCCTCAAAGATCTCGATGACCGCCGCCGCGGCCTGATCGACCTTGCGGTGCAGCGGGCACAGGAACGGGCCGTGGTTGGGCAAGCCCATCGGGCAGCAGTCGATGCGGTGCACCGGGCTGACCGCGTTAATCACCTGCAAAAGCGTGATGTGCTCGGGACTCCGCGAGAGCTTGTACCCGCCCCCGACGCCGCGCCGGCCCGCGATCAGGTTCTCCGCCGCGAGAAGCTGGAGAACTTTGGCAAGATAGTTGGAAGGGACCCGGGTCTGGATCGAAAGCGCGGTCGTCGGAACCAGCTCCGTCGGGCGCAGCGCCAGGCACGACATCGCGCGCAGGGCGTATTCGGCGGTTTGCGAGTACATGGACCTGGCTCCGGGCGGAACGGGCTTGAAGACAAATCAGTAGCGGCGTGGGATTCGCGGCCATTATTGCGGATGCCTTTGTCGGGTTCAAACAAAAAACCGGCCGAGTCCGTGTGCCGGGCGAACATCCGGGGTATTTATCAGACACATTGCAGCCCGGGATTCCCATCATGCTGTGGGTTGAGGAACGGAAGCGCCGGCGCGGGCCAGCGCCTCGCGGGTGCTCTCGCGCGACTCGCCCGCGTGCACGCCGGGGATCCGGAGCAGCAACAAAGAGTTGAGCACCACCAGCAGCGTGCCGCCCTCGTGCGCGAGCACACCCACCGACAGCGGCACCGGCCGGCCCATCAGTGAAGCCACCAGCGTCGTGATCGCCATCAGCACGATCACCGACAGCGCAAAGAACAGGTTCAGCTTCACCTTCCGCCGCGCGGCCCGGGCCAGCTTCACCGCCCACGGCACCACCGCCAGGTCATCCGACAACAGCACGATGTCCGCGGACTCGAGGGCCGCATCGGAACCGATAGACCCGATCGCGATCGCGACATCGGCGGCGGCCAGCGCCGGCGCATCGTTCACGCCATCACCGATCACCGCGACTCCCGACCGGCCCTGGTGCAGCGCCGGGTCTTCCTTCATGGCCCGCACCGCCGCGACCTTGTCCCCGGGGAGCATCTCGGCGTCGAAGCGGTCCAGGCCCAGCATCGTGGCGACGCGCTCCGCGGTCGTGCGGTTGTCGCCGGTGAGCATGCGGACGGGCTTGACGCCCAGGCGGTGCAGCTCGCTGACGAGGGGTTTGGCGCCCGGGCGTACGGCATCCGACATGATCAGGACGGCGGCCTGCCCGCCGCCCGGGTGCTCCGGGCAGGCGTGCGCGACGACCACACCCAGGTGCCCGCGGTCCTGGATCCTGGTCAGCACCTCCTGCACCCGGTTGCGGAAGCACACGGGGATGAGCTCCTCGGTGTGGCGGTAGCTGCCCAGCCGCACCGGGCAGCCGTGGTAGCGCCCTCCCACCCCGCGGCCCGCCGTGTGGTCGGTGTCGGTCACGATCGCCGGCTCGATGCCGCGCTCGCGGGCCGCCTCTCGGACGGCGGCGGCGATGGGGTGCGTGGATTCCGATTCCAGGGCGGCCGCCATGGCGAGCAGCTGCTTGCCGTCCGACCACGCCACCGGGTGCACTTCATAAAGCTTGGGACGGCCGAAGGTCAGGGTCCCGGTCTTGTCGAAACAGACCGAGCTGATGTTGGCGAGCCGGTCGATCGACTGCCCGCCCTTGAAGAGCACGCCCGCGCGGGCGGCCCGCGCGATCGCGGCCAGCGTCGCCGTCGGCGTCGCGATCACCAGGGCGCAGGGCGACGCCACGATCAGCAGCGTGATCGCCGTGTACGCCGCGTTCTCGAACGGGCGCCCCACCCCCAGCCACCACACCAGCAGCACCGCGGTGCTCACCACCATCACGCCGATCGCGTACGGCTGGCTCAGCCGGTCGATGATCCGCTGCACCGGCTCGCGCAGCTCCCGGGCCTGCGTCACCAGGTTAAGGATCTTCTGCAGGCTCGACTCGGAGGCGGGCCGGAGCACCCGGGCCTCCAGCGGATCGTCGGTGTTGATCGTCCCCGCGTACAGCTCATCCCCGGCCTTGACGTGCCGCGGCATCGACTCGCCCGTGATCGCCGACTGGTCGAACGACGATTCGCCCGACACCACCGTCGCATCGGTTGGCACGCGGTCGCCGGGCCTGATCTTGATGCGCTCGCCAACCACCAGCGTCTCGGGCGCCGCCGTCGTCCAGTCGCCATCGCGGAACACGACGGCCTCGGTGGGCATGAGCTTGTGCAGGGCCTCGACCTCGCGCTTGGTGCGCTGCATGGCCAGGTCTTCGAGCGCGCCGGAGAGCGTGAAGAGGAAGAGCAGCAGCGCGCCCTCCTCGGGGTGGCCGAGGTAGGCGGCCAGCCACGCGCCCACGATCATGAGCACATCGATGTCAAACCGCAGCGAGAGCAGCGAGGTGAGCGCGGCCCGGCCGCCGTAGAGCGACCCTACCCCCAGCCCGGCCCAGATGACGACCCTGCGGGGATCGAGATCGGTCCAGCGGTGGATGATGACGCCCAGCAGCAGCAGCACACCGCAGGTGATCGCTCCGATAAGCTCGCCCCGCGTCGAAAAGAGCCCGCGGGCCGCGGGCGGCGCGGTCCACGTGAAGGGGGCCTGGGCGGCCCGGGGTGTTTCGGCGGAGGCGGGCTGCATCCATAACGCTAGCGGGCCCCGGGCCCGGGCGTCGCCCGGGGCCGTCAAGTGAGACCGCGAATCATCCGGGGCCCCCGGCGGCGGATAGGCTCAGGCATCATGAGCCCGGCCGTGTTCGTGCTCATCCTGGCGGGTGTGCTGCTGATCGCGGGGGCGGTCGTGCTGGCCGCCTCGCGGCGGATCCGCGAGATCGACCGCTACCGCTGCCCCCGCTGCGGGTACGAGCTTCAGATCCGTCCGTGGCAGATCTGCCCCGAATGCGGGGAGGATGTGCACCGCCGTCAGCTGACCCCGCCGACGACCGAGCGGCGGGCCATCTGGCGCGCGACCGGGGTGTGCCTCATCTTCTTCGGCCTGCTCATCGGCCTGTGGGGCGCGGTCGGGCTGGTGGGCTGATCGCTCACCGCATCACCGCGTCCATCTGCTTCTTCTCGGCGGCCGAGAGCCCCTCGACCGGGATCTCCTTCAGCAGCGAATCGACGACGATGTCGGGGGTGACCTGGTCGGCCTCGGCGTTGTAGTTGGTCATGAGGCGGTGGCGCAGCACCGGGTGCGCGATGGCTCGGATGTGCTCGGGCGTCGCGTGCAGCGAGCCCGAGAGGATGGCCCGGGCCTTGGCGGCCAGGACCAGGTACTCGCTGGCCCGCGGGCCCGCGCCCCAGCCCAGGTACTGCTCGACGATGCGCGGCCGCGGCACGCCGGAGTCCATCGGCTCCTTGACGCGCGTGGCCCGCACCAGCCGCAGGGCGTAGCGGATGACATGGTCGGCGACGGGAAGCTGGCGGACCAGGTCCTGCACGCGGCGGATGTCATCGCCGGTCAGCACGGGATCGATCTTCACCTCGGCCTTGTGCGCGCTGCGGCGCACGATCTCCAGCTCCTCATCCGCCGATGGGTAGCCGATCTTGATCTGGAACATGAAGCGGTCGAGCTGGGCCTCGGGGAGCGGGTACGTGCCCTCCTGCTCGATGGGGTTCTGCGTCGCCAGCACGAAGAACGGGCTGGGCAGCTTGTGGTGCGTACCGCCCGCCGTCACCTGCTGCTCCTGCATCGCCTCCAGCAGCGCGGCCTGGGTCTTGGGCGGCGTGCGGTTGATCTCGTCGGCAAGGATCACGTTGGCGAAGACCGGGCCCTTGACGAAGCGCAGCGTACGGTGGCCCGTCGTCTTGTCCTCCTGGATCACTTCCGTGCCGGTGATGTCCGCGGGCATGAGGTCGGGGGTGAACTGGATGCGCGAGAAATCGAGCGAGAGCGTGCGCGCGATCGTCGAGATCAGCAGCGTCTTGGCCAGGCCCGGCACCCCCACCACCACCACGTGGCCGCGGCAGAAGATCGCCATGAGCATCTGGTCGACGACCTCATCCTGGCCGACGATGATCCGCCCGATCGCCTCGCGCAGCTTCTGGTAGGCCTGGCGGACATCGGCGATCGCCTCCTCGGCGCGGGCGGGGGAGACCGGCGGGGCGGGGGGGATGCTCACGCTGGCGTCCTTTCCGGGGGAGAGCGGCTCCGGCCTCGGGCCGGTTATCGGATCGTAGTGTCTCTACGTGTATCGGCCCGCCCGGATCGACGGTGTAACCAAACCGGCGGGCGAAACCGACACTCCGCCGGGCCGCGGCCAAAAGAAGCACCGGCCGCGCGGTGGGGCGCGCGGCCGGGCCGCATGTGGCTCCTGGGAGCCGCAAGTGGTGGTCGCCGCCCGCGCACCGGGGATGCGGGTGATCCCGGGCCGGGGGCGTTCCGTGCTCAGCGCTGGTCGAGCCGGCGCTCGAGTTCATCGAGACGGCGGTTGAGGCGCTCCAGCTGGTCGGCGAGGCGGTCGAGCTTGCGGGACGTGTCGCCATCACCGCGCGGCGCGGGCGTGGGCACCTTGTAGAACTGGTCGGGCTTGCCGCTCCAGACCCAGGCCTGGCCATCCTCGCCCGGGCCCATGAACCGCTCCCACTGCTGCTGCCCGTTCTTCTCCGCCTCGCGGAAGGCCTTGAGCGCCTGCTCGAGCGCCTTCTGGGTCTCGCTGCGGATCTTGTCGGGCTGCAGGTCCGGGTTGTCCTTCAGCTGCTTCAGCGCCTTCTCGAGCTCCTTGCGGGCCGCTTCCATGTGAGCGCGGCCCTGCTCGCCGCCCAGGTGCTGCAGCCAGTTGGGCACGCCCTCGACCTCGACCTGATCGCCGGGCTGACCGGCCATGCCGGGGCTGAGCCGCGCCGCATCGAACTTCTCGAGCTTGACCGTGATGTCCTTGCTCTTGCCGTCGCGGAAGACCTTCAGCGCGAGCTCATCGCCGGGCTTGCGCTCGCGGAGCATGTCGCGGAGCTCCTCCTGGTCGACGCCGCGCTCGCCCCCGACGGCGATGATCACATCGCCCTCCTCCAGCCCGGCCTTGGCGGCAGGAAGCTCATCGACGACGCGGTCGACGACGATGCCGCTCTCGATCTTGTCACCCTCGCGGCCCTGGTTGATCTCCTCGAGGACGCCTTCATCCGCGTCGGACATGGTGATACCCAGCATCACGGGCGGTGCGTTCTGGATGACGATATTGCCGAGCGGACGCGGCGGCTCGGGCGGCTGCGGGGTGCCGGGCTGCCCCGGAACGCCCTCGCGGAAGAAGAACCGGCCCGCGCCGGGGATCTCGATCGCGCCGGGCGCGCCCTGCCCGCCGACCTTGAACGCATGGAGGACATTGCCCTCCTTGTCGAGCAGCTCGACCTTGTCCTTGGTGCGGCGGATGCGGTCCTTCGGCACCGCCTTGCCGTCGTGCCAGGCCTTGATCTTCTTGCCCGACATCTCGAGCTTGTACGAGCCCGAGTCGTCGCGGACCTCCATCACGGTCGTGCTCTGCGAGCCGCCGTCATCGCCGGCCAGCGGCTGATCGAAGCTGCCCTCGAGCTGTTTCTCGGTGGTGTCGGTCGAGGGCTGGGCGTACACCGGGGCGCCGGCGGCCGCCGCCAGCAGCGCCGCGGTCATCGCGGCGGTGTTCAGTCGGACCAGGGGGCTGGAACGGTTCATGGCATGGCTCCTGTCGTGGTTCTGTGCTCTACCTGTGTTTCGGAATACCTTGGGTTGTCTTGCGCCCGGGAGATCGCCGGGGTCGTGCTTACATCGGGCCGGGTGAACCGCGCACCGCGCGGCGCACCTGCACGGGCACGGCCGTCAGCCCGCCCGTCTCATCCCGGCTGAAGCGGTACAGGTCGGGCACGCGCTCGCGCTCGACGATCTGGCGGATGAAGATGACCTCGTAGCCCTGGCCATCGGCCGCCGGCTGGGGGTCATCCAGCAGCACCTTGCCGGGCAGCTGCTGGATCACGCGGCCATCCTTCTTGCCCAGGTCGAGGTACGCGTTGAGAGCATCGGAGGCGTTGCTGAAGGGGAGCACCGAGGCCTGATTGCCCGCGGCGCCGGGCTGGCCCGGGCCGCCCGCCGGCAGCCCGCCCATCCACGCCAGGGCCACCGCCGCGGCCGCGGCCCAGCCGCCCCACGCGCCGGCGGCCCGGATGCGCGAGGTCAGCCTGAAGCTCGCCGCGTGGTGCTCGGGCAGCCCGACCGAATCCGCCGAGGCCACCTCATCCAGCACCGCGCCCGAGAGCAGCGCGTGCTCGCGCTGGGCCCGGGCCAGCTCGCGCCAGACCGAATCGTCTCCCCGGGCCAGCCGGTCCAGGGCCGACCAGTCTTCCGCGGAGGCCCGGCAGTCCACGACGCGGCTGATGAGCAGGTCGCGCTCCAGGCCCGGATCAGAGTTGTAATCGGCGGTTGTCATGGCTTCACCCGAAGCGTGCGCTCCAGCCCGCACGCCCCTTCCTCTCCATCAAGATGCGCCAGCCGGGCCGATCCGTCAGCACCCCAGCGTCTGCCGGGCCTGGCGTGGCACCGTGCCCGCCTGGTCGTTCCCGGACGTCGTGCCCTGGGCCAGTTCGCGGAGCATCCTCCGCCCGCGCGCGATCCGCGTCTCGATCGTCGTCTCCGGCAGCCCCACGAGCAGGCCGATCTGCCGGTAGCTCATGTCGTGCAGGCACCGCAGCAGCAGGGGCTCGCGGTAGCCCTCGGGCAGCATCGCGGCCAGGTCCAGCAGGCGACGGCCCTCATCGCGGCGGTCGGACTCGGAGCCCGGCGCGGCCGAATCCGGCCCGCGCCCCGCGCCGACCGGCGCATCGATCTCCACACCCGCGCCCGCCCGGCCCGCCGCCGAGGAGAACGCGATCGGCTCGTGGTGCTGCCCCCGCGCAGCGGCCCGGGCCGCGTTGATCGCGACGGTCCGCAGCCACGGGCGGAAAGCGGCTTCCTCCCTCACCTGCCCGATCTTGCGGACCAGCGTGGCCGCGACATCCTGCAGCAGGTCATCCGCATCGGCCCAACGGGGCTTGTGGGCCAGGATCACCGCCGCCACCCACCGCCGGTTGGCCTCCCAGAGCCGGCGCAGGGCTTCCGTGTCTCCGCGGGAAGCGGCCGCGACGAGTGAAACCTCGGGATCAACCGGTGGCTGCTGCACAAGTCCCCACTACTTCACCCGACCAGATGCGCGGGCCGGGCCTGCCCGTCGGCCATCCTTCCTACGAACCGGGCCGCGGGCCCGTCACCCGCGGAATCATCGGTTCGCGGCCCGGTCTACCCTTCACAGGCCGTGCACCAGGGGGTGTTCATGGGTTTATTCGGGTTCGGTTCGCCACCACCTTCGGAGAGGCTGCGGCTCGCCCGGCTGGAGCGGAAGCTCGACCTGATCCTCGAGCACCTGGGGCTCGAGTTGCCCGGGAGCGATGAGCTGCAGGAGGTGCGCGACCTTGCGGCCAGGGGCCCGGCGCACACGATCGCCGCGATCAAGCGCTACCGCGAGATCACCGGGGCCTCGCTCTACGACGCCAAGGCGGCGATCGACGAGATGGCCCGCGGAGCGCACCGCTGATAGGCGGACGCACCGGCCCGGCTACGCTCCCCGGCACGCCGCCTGCTCGACCCCACTTATGAGCGACCTCCAGACACGCCGGGATCTGCTGCACCGCGAGCGGGCCGACCTCGCGCCGGCGGGCGATGAGGGCGCGGTGATGTCGTTCGGCGACCACATCGAAGAGCTGCGCCGGCGGCTGCTCTTCGGGCTGCTGGGCGCGGTGCCGATCTTTGCGCTGGCGGTCTACTACGGGCAGTCGATCCTGGAGTTCCTGGTCCTGCCCGTGCAGAACGCCCTGCGTCACGAGGGCCAGCGCCCCACGCTCCAGGCCACCAACGTCCTGGAGACCTTCTTCTCCTACTTCAAGATCGCCGGCATCGTCACGCTGCTGCTGGCGGGCCCGTGGCTCCTGTGGCAGCTCTGGAAGTTCGTCGCCCCCGGCCTCTACCAGCACGAGCGCCGCTTCGCCTACCTGCTGGTCCCGATGAGCGCCCTGCTCACCATCCTGGGCATCGTCTTCCTCTACTTCATCATCCTCCCCGCCATGCTCAAGTTCTTCGTGCACTTCGGCTCGGAGATGGGCCGGCCCGTCACTCCGATCATCGGCGCGCTGCCCGAGGGCGTCACGCTCCCCGTCTACCCCGTCCTCGAGGGCGATCCCAAGGACCCCGCCGTCGGCGCGGTCTGGATCAACCGCCTGCTGAACGAGCTGCGCTGCAACGTCGCGTTGCCGGGCCAGCCGCCCGTCATCATGGGCATGCCCCTCACCAAGGGCGCCGGCATCGAGCAGCAGTACCGCATCAAGGAGTACCTCGACCTCTTCCTCTCCATGATGCTCGCCTTCGCCGGCGGCTTCCAGACCCCCGTCCTCGTCATGCTCCTGGGCTGGGCCGGCGTCATCGACCGGGCCATGCTCAAGCACTACCGCAAGCACGTCGTGCTGATCTGCGCGGTCGCCGCGGCGATACTCACCCCCACCCCCGACCCCCTCACCATGAGCCTCCTGGCCATCCCCCTCTACCTGCTCTTCGAACTCGGCGGCTTCCTGCTGTGGGCCCTCCCCGCCGACCGCGTGGCCCGCGGCCTGCGGCCGAAGAAGGAAGGCGATGTCGATGCGGGTGACTAAGACAGGAGTTCACCACAAAGACACAGAGACCACAGAGAAACAGGGGACAGGGAACAGGCCGATGCTGTCGGATCAACTTGACCCGTTCCCATCTTCTCTGTGCCTCCGCGCCTCTGCGTTGCACCGCCTTGATAAGTCCAACGAAGAGTCTTCACCACAGAGGCACAGAGGCACAGAGCCGACGAGACCTTTACTACTTGATGGGTGATGCTTGATGATCCAATCTACCCCCTGTCCCCTGTTCCCTTCTTCTCTGTGGTCTCTGCGCCTCTGTGGTGAGTCTTCCTGAGGAGCGCCCTGATCGTGATGGCCCGCCCGTTCTGGATGCGACTGTTCCGGCCCGAGCCCGTCCGGGCCGTCCCGGGCGTTCACGCGCCCGCCGGGCCCGCCGCCCCCGCGACCGAGCTCGACCTCCGCATGATGGCCCGCGCGCTCGATCTCGCCCGCGAGGCCGCCGCGATGGGCGAGGTCCCCGTCGGCGCGGTGGTCTACCGCACCGCCACGGGGGAGATCCTTGGCGAGGGCTTCAACCGCCGCGAGGTCGACAAGGATCCCTCCTCGCACGCCGAGTTCATCGCCATCCAGCGGGCCTGCGCCGCGGCCCGGGACTGGCGCCTCAACGACTGCACGCTGGCGGTGACCCTCGAGCCCTGCCCCATGTGCGCCGGGCTGATCGTCAACGCCCGCATCGGCCGGCTCGTCTACGGCGCCGATGACCCCAAGGCCGGCGCGGCCCGTTCCCTCTACACGCTCGCCGATGACAGGCGCCTGAACCACCGGGCGGAGGTCATCACCGGTGTCCGGGCCGAGGAGGCCGCGGGCCTGCTCCGCGCGTTCTTCCGCGACCTGCGCCGCGGCCGGGGAGTCTGAGGAAGAACTCAACGCACCGTCCGCAGAGGGCGCAGAGACAAACCGGCCACGGTTCAACGCGGATGGACACCGATCCGGTCGTCCTGACCGGCGTCGAGCCGCGTTCATCCTCTCTTCCGTGCGCAGAAAAAAGGGCCGCCCGCTGCGGGACGGCCCTTGATCACATCCGGTTCAGCTCACCCGCTCAGGGCTGCTCGTGCTGCTGCGGGGCCTGCTCAGTGGGACGACCGAAGAGCCAGTAAGGCACGCCGCCCGCGCCTCCCGAGTTGTAGATGAACTGCGCATCCAGGGCCTTGTCGATGCGGATCTTGGCCTCGGAGAGGTGGGCCTGGGTGTAGGTGTCAAGCCCGCTCGTTTCGCTCGCCTTGGCGAGCTTGTCCTTCAGCTGGCGGAGCTTGGCGACCGCCAGGTTGGAGATGGGCTTGCCCGCCTCGCCGCTGACCCCGCCCGGCAGCGTGAGGTCGATCATGCGCTCGACGTACTCGCGCTGCAGGTTGCGCCGCAGGCTCGAGATCATCGGCTTGCGGTTGGAGTAGTTGCCCTCGGGGGCCGCGTCCAGCTCCTTCCACACAGCGACGGTGATCGTGTCGATCATCTCGGGCAGCGTGAGCGCATCCTGGTCGGCGGGCACGCCGAACTCGTTGTCGAAGACGCGCTTGAGCCGCGTCGGGTTCATGAGCATCGTCATGACGCTCGACTGGATGCCCGCGATGCGGTCGTGGATCGGCCAGGTCGCGTCCTGCATGGCGTCCTGGAAGCCGCCCTGGTCCATCCACTTGTCCACCGTCATCTTGTCGCGCAGCTCGGGCGTCAGCCCGAACGAGTCATCGAAGAACGAGTTGTCGATGACCCACTTGAGCGCATCGCGCTGCGTCCCGGCGGGAACGATCTCCACCGGGTTGCGGGCGTTGGGGTCGCCCTTGCGGTCGCGGTTCACGTAGGCGCCGCCCACCCAGTTGGCCATCATCGACAGCCCGCGGGTCTGCAGCCCCAGCGTCAGCTCGTACCCCTTGCGGGCCTTGGACCAGCTCTCGCCGTCCTTCACGAACTTGCTAAGCAGCCGCTCGCGGTGGTACTTGGCCAGCTTCATCTGGCTCTTGGCGTAGTCCAGCGGGTTGGCGGAGAAGTCGTAGCGCCGGGCCAGCGGGTCGGGCCCGAACGTGTCCTCGTCGGTGGCGTAGCGCAGGTCCTTCTCGGCCACGCGCTTCACGACCTCCTTGGGGTCCTCGAGCGTGTAGCCGTACTCGATCGCCCACATGTCGTAGGCGCCCACGCCCGTCATGCCGAAGTCGCCCTGGATGGGCCCGTCGCCCATGTTGATGTTGATCGGCGTGTAGTCCATCACCGAGCCGGTGAAGGCCTTGCCCTTCACCTGCGTGCTGTTGATCTCCGAGAGGGTGTAGATGCTGGAGGCCTTGAAGTTGTGGCGCAGCCCCAGCGTGTGACCGACCTCGTGGGTGACCAGGTCCGCCAGCAGCGGCCCGACGAACCAGTCGGGGATGCCGTCGAGCGTGTCCCACTTCTGGTCCTTCTTCTTCTCATCCTTCTTGTCGCCCTTGTCGTCCTTCTTGTCCTCGTCCTTGGGCTCGCCGCCCTTGGCGAGCTTCTCGCGCATCTCGGCGGGCATCTTTTCCTTCATCTTGGCGATGCCGCCCGCCGACTTGATCTGGTCCTCCACCTGCTTGCGCAGCTCGGGGGGCAGCTGCTCGAGCATCTTCTGGACCTCGGCCTCGTCGTCGGGCTCGCTGGCCGTCGCCGCCTGCTCGAGGGCGTCGCCCATGATCTCCAGCGCCATCCGCATGGTGGCCACGTCGAACGCCTTGCCCTGCGCCGCCAGGCACAGCCCCGAGCGCTGGCTCTGCCGCCGCACGATCCCGTCCCACTCCGTGCCGCCCACCATGTTGCCCGCGCCGTCGGGGCTCATCGCCATCGCGATCGGGTGCCCGCCGTACTTCAGCAGCCCGTGCTGCATCCGCTCCGCCATCATGCGGTCGCGGTCCAACGGCTCCGCCAGACGGATCCGCGGGTCCCACTGCGGACGCGACTCCAGCCACGCCATCGTCTCCGGGCCGAAGCCCTCCATCGCCATCTCCGGCAGCACCTGGTTGTAGTTCAGCCAGAAATGCCGGATCCAGCCGTCGGTCAGGATCACATCCGCATCCAGGATCTGCCCGGTCAGCGGGTGCACCCGCGACGGGCCGATCGCCGTGCCCTGGTCGTTGCTCAGCCAGCGGAGGAAGTTGTACCGCACATCCTCCGGGTCCTTCTCCATGTTGGCGCCGGTCTCTTCATCCTGGTAGTAGACCTCGATGGCGTCCTTGATCCCGATCTTCTCGAACGCCACGTTCCAGTACAGCGCGCCCTCGCGCACCCAGCGGCGGTAGCGCACCGGCACCGTGTGCTCGACGTAGAAGACGATCGGCTCCTTCGGCGGGCTCAGCTTCAGCCGCGGGTCCTTCTTCTCGACGTGCCAGCGGTTGATGTACCGCACCCACTTGTCCTGGTCGGTGAACTTGCCCAGGTCGCGGTACACCGTCGTGAAGTACCCCACCCGCTCGTCCGCCGCGCGGGGCTGGTACCCGGTGTTGTCGCGGATCTGGCTGATCGAGTAGTGGAACGTCTGCAGGAACCCGCCCGCCGTCGGCATCTCGAAGGCGATCTCGACATTCTCCGGGAACGCCTTCGCCGTCTTGATGTTCGCCAGGCCCGCGTTGGCCCCGCGCACGCCCGGGCCGAAGAACGTCCCGGCCCGGCTCGCCAGCAGCTCGTCCATGTCGATCACCGGCTGGCCGTTGGGGCCCATCGCCAGGATCGGCACGTCGATCACCACGCGGTCGGTGTAGAGCCGCTTGATCGAGCTCTTGGACTCCTGGTCGCCCGTCGAGCGCGTCCCGATCTGCGGCTCCATCATCAGCAGCCGGTTGTCGCGCCGCTTCCAGTAGACGTACATGTCGCCGGCCTGCAGGCCCGCGTAGTCCTCGCCGCTGGCCACCGTCAGCGCGATGAAGTGCTTCTGGTTCTCGTAGCCGCGGGGGAGCTCGGCGAGCATCTGCCCGTCCTTGGCCCGCGTCCACAGCGAGTACAGGCTCTGCCCGTCGGTCGTGGAAACCACTTTCTCGTAGCCCTTGGAAACCTCCGCGAAGGGCTTGAGCTTGGAATCCTCATCATCCCCGCCCGAGGGCTTGCCGCCCGCGGCCATCATGGCCCGGATCTGGTCGACGCTGGGCTGCGCCACCGCCGGATCGGCCGGCTGCCCGGCCGCCGCCAGGGGCTGGGCCCGGCCCGCGCCGTCGCCCGGGTCCGCCCACGCCACCGCCACCACGCACGCGGCCGCCCCGCAAGCCATGGTCAATGCCCGCGCCAAAGTCCCGTACTTCCGCCCGTGAGAACTGCCCATGTCTTGCTCCTTAAAACACCAGCGACCCGACCCACCGGGCGGGCCGCACCAACCCCCCGGGCCTTGCCTCCACGGCCCGCGAGCATCGGCGATCCATGTCTACCACCGTTAGAACGGCGGCGCTACACGCAACCCCACGTCTTCTGTAGGGTAACGAACGCCGCCGGGTTCCTGCAAAGCCGGTCCCGGAGGTTCCTACCCCAGCCGGGCCGCGGTCCCGGCGCCGTCAAGCCCGGTTAAGACCCTGGTCGGCGTTCAACCAGCCACCGCCCGCCCCGAGGGCCGGTCACTCCCCGAAGCCGCCAGCCCAGAAGCCGGTCGGCCCGGCGGCCGGTCAACCCAGAAGGCGGTGCGCCGCCGCCACCGCCCCCGCCGTGATCAAGGCAAAGAGCCCGAACGCCGCCTGCGTGGGCCAGTCCCGGCTCGCCAGCACCGTCGGGTCGTCGTACCGCCCCCGGTCCAGCAGCACCATGCACCGCAGCATCGCGTACATCGCCGGCAGCATCGTGAACCACAGCAGGTTCACTCCGCCCTTGAACAGCACCTCGCGGGCCTGCACATACCCGGCGTAGGTCACCAGCGTCGCCACCGCCGTCACCACCACCGCCATCCGCAGCAGCTCATCCGTGTACGCGGCGTGCACCCCGCGGATCGTCGCCGCCGCATCCCCCCCGCCCATCGTCCTCCTCTCCCCCAGCCGCTTGCCGAAGGAGAGGAACATCGCCAGGAACAGCGTGCAGTTCAGCAGCCAGCTCGTGGGCGCGATCGCCACCGCAGCGCACCCGCCGAACACGCGGATCACAAACCCCAGCGACAGGCACAGCACATCCGCCACCACCAGGTGCTTCAGCCACAGCGAATAGAGGTTGACATTCAGGGCGTACAGCCCGGCCGTGATCCCCACCCACGCCCGCACCGGGCCCGGCACCGCCATCAGCAGCCCGCCCGAAACCGCTACCAGCACCCCTGCCCACAGCAGGGCCATCGCGGGCGTCACCGCCCCCGACGCGATCGGGCGGCGGCACTTGCGCGGGTGCAGCCGGTCCTTGGGCGCATCCAGCACATCATTCACTACGTAGCACGCGCTCGACACCAGCGCGAAGATCACCGCCGTCAACAGCGCGGGCCGGAGCACATCCGTCATCAGCTCGCCCGCCGTCCGCGGCTTGTCCACCAGCGCGTACATCGGCCCCACCAGCACGAACACGCTCTTGGACCACTGCACGGGCCGGGCCACCCTCAGGAGATTCCACAGCAGCGGCCGCGGCGGCGCGGCCGGAGCGGTGGTCGTCAAGGGGGCGGGCTGCGACATGCGGGGAAACCTACCTTGACACGAAGAAAGGGTGGTCGTTTCGCGACCGGAGCAACTCGGCAACACAAGTCCGCCCCCAACATCGGGCAGCCCACCGCATTCGGGCCAATCTGCGTCGCCGGGCCGGGTAACCCAGGTCGGCGGACCGAATCGGCAGACGAAGACCGGCGACTTACGGCCCCGGTTGCGCCCCTGTTCGCCGGCTTGACCGGGCGATCCCCCGGAAGTGGGCTTCAGCCTTCGCCAAGTCCCCCGCCGCCACCCTGAGGCCTCGGCGGGCCACCCGGCCCCCCTGAACCGCCCGGGCCTCGATTGCGGCGGCGACGCCGGCGCGATTCACTCCCAGGCCCATCCCGGGGCGGGCCACCCGGGCCTCGATCCGGGCCAGCCGGTCCACGATCCGGGCCGCCCGGCCCGCGCTGCGGGCCTCGCCCGCGAGGCGGGCCACCAGGGCCAGCGGGGCCACCCGGCCCGCCCGGACCCCGATCCGGTCCCCGCTCCTGTCCGCGATCTGGCCCGCGATCCTGAGGCCGATCCATCGGGCGGTCCATCGGTCGGTCGGGGGCCCGGCGGTCGCGCTCGCTCGGCAGGGGTGGACGCGGGCCCGGCGGCGGCGCGGGCCCGCGCGGGGGCGTCAGGTCCTCGACCGGCACGGCCAGCTCGCGCGGCTTGCCATCCGGGCCAGGATCATCGAGTTGCACCAGCACAAGCTGCGTCAGGATCTGCGAATCGATCACCAGCCCATCGCCCTCGGGCGTTCCGACCCGCGTCTTCTTCTTGGGGAGCTTCTGCTTGAGGCTCTCGTAGGTTTCATCCTCGTAGCGGAGGCAGCACATCAGCCGACCGCACCGCCCAGAGATCTTCAGCGGGTCCAGCGTCGCCTTCTGCACCTTGGCCGACTTCATCGAGATCGGCTTGAGCACCTTCAGGAACTGCTTGCAACAGCAGTGCTGCCCGCATTTCTCATAGTCGGCGGTCAGCCGGGCCTCATCCCGCGCGCCGACCTGCCGCATCTCGATCCGCTGGCGGAACTCGTGCCCCAGCACCTTGACCAGGTCGCGGAAATCCACCCGGTCCTCGGAGAGGAAGAAGAACGTCAGCCGCTCCTCCCCCAGGATCTGCTCCGAGTCCACGATCTTCATCGGCACGCCCGCCCCCTCAACCACCGCCCGGGCCCGCATCGTCAGCTCGTGGCACCCTTGCTCCAGCCGGGCCTGCAGGTCCAGGTCGGCCACGGTCGCCACCCGCAGCACCCGCCCGTCGGTCGAGAACGGGTAGTCGCGCCCGCCCGAGCGGTCGATGTACTCGAGCATCTCCTGCCGAGTCACGCTTTTGGAGCACCCCGCGTTGGGGCACGTGCTGGTAAGCATCTCGGCCAGCTCGGTCCCGCGGTGCGTCCGCACGACCAGCTTCGACCCGCACCCCGGCTTGGCCGACAGGTCGTACGGGAACTCCCCGATCATCCTCATCTTGCCGAAGCGGACCACCACCGTCTTGGGTGCCTTGAGCGCTTCGTACGCCTTGCGGTCGGCCTCCTCCTGGGCGGCGAGATCGGCCTCAAACTGGGGGAGGGGGAAGATCGGCATGCGACTTCACGGGCCGGGAAGAAACAGAGTCCGGGTGAGATTCAGCCTATAGCGTAGTCGATTCCCGCCGGGATCGGACCAACCCCGACACCCGAAACCCGAAACCCGCCTACTTGCGGCCCTGGGCCCGGGCCCGGGCCTCGGCGAACAGCCCCGGCACGTTCTGCCGCTCGAGGAGCTGGATCGAACTCTGGTTCTCGACGTGGTAGACGAAGAGTTCTTCGCTGCGCGAATCCAGCAGCACCATGATGTCCTCGTTGCCCGATTCGCTCGTCATCACGGTGTACCCGCCCGCCTGCGCCACCATGCCGGCGCTGGCCGGCTGCGCGCCGCCGAAGATCGGGGGCGCCCCGTGCACCACCGTCGCCAGCCGCACCTGCACGAGCACCAGCCCGGCCAGCACGAACGCGCTGGCCCACAGGGCCAGGCGGGCGGAGTCGGAAGCGGTGCGGCGCGGGGTCAATCGTCGGCTCCGGTTCAGCGGGTGGGCGGCGCCTTGGCGTCGGCGTCGAGGTTTCGGTAGCCCACCGTCACCAGCTTCTGGCGGCTGGCATCCCAGCGGACGGCGAGCAGTTCCTGGTTGGCGGCGTCGAGCACGTACACCGCGTTGGTGTTCCCCGTGTTGGTCTTGCCCGAGATCATCGTGTAATCGCCCCGGGCCCGCGATGCGCCGCCCAGCGGCGCCCCCGTCGGCTGGGCGCCAGCGCCGGGCCCGATGCTCATCGAGACCAGCACCGCCAGCAGCACCACGTTCACCGCCACCACCCTCCGCAGGGGTGAACCCAGCAGGGAGGCGGCGCGGAACGAGGTGTCGGGCGTGGTCGGGTCGCGCATCGTCGATCCTGGTGCGGCCTGCCCCGGGGATCGGTCCCCGGGCGGAGTCAGTCCTGGTGTCCCCGCTTGCTGGGGATGGCGTTGGCGCCGAGGATCGCCGCCGCGACCGCCACCATCACGAGGTAGTTCATGATGATCGGGGGCTCATCGGGCTGCTTCGGCGTCGGCGGCGTGGGCGCGCCCTGCTGCTTGTTGGGCTGGGCCTGCGCGGGCGCGGCCGCCCACAGCACCGCCGCCAGCGGCAGCGCCAGGATCCCGGCCCGGATGGTTCGGCTCGTGCTCATCGAGGCGATGTTACTGCCGGTGGCGTCTGGAGTAAAGACGCGAGCCCCGCCCCCAGGGGCTCCAGGGCCGGTTCGTGGGGCGCCAGCCCGCCCTCCAGCACCCCGGGCGCGAATGGCTGACTGATGCGCTCGAAGATGTCCGGGGGGATGTGCACCGTCCGCCAGCGCGGGCTGCGCGTCCGCATCCCGCGCAGGTACTGGTCCAGCCGCACCGCCCGCATCGCGTACCAGCGCTGCCGGTGCTCGAAGATCTCCTGGAACAGCCCATCCGGCGGCTGCTCATCGCACCAGTAGATGAACACGAAAGCCGCGAAGAACTCCGGCCCGAACAGCTGCTGCCACGCCTGCAGCGACTCCACATCATCCTGCGTCACCCACGTCTCCAGCCGCCCCACCGCCGCCCCGCCCGACTTGCCCGCCCGCCGGGCCACGCGCCTCCCCTTGATTTCCACCAGCACGTTCGAGCCCTGCCCGTAGATCACGAAATCAAACGACTTCAGCGCCGACTGCCGCATCGGCCCGCTCCGCAGGCCGCCATCCCGCCCCGGCCCGCCGGGCCCGGGCGTCGCCAGCCGCAGTTGGTGCGATTCGGGGAGCAGCGCCTTGCGGGCCTCATCGACCGCGACATAGGGGATCCGCCGGGCCCGCAGGTAAGCCTCGAACGCGTGCTCGTAGTGGTGCCGGCGCTGGGCCATGTTCAGAAGCATACCGAACTTTGTCCGAAACCGCGACGGCCCGCGCCGTCATTTCCCATCGGGCTGCGGATCTGTCTCCGCGCCCGCGGGACGGGCCGCCGCGCGGTAACGGGCCGCATCCTCGGCCCGGCCCAGCGTCTCGCACACCACCGCGAGGCGGGCCGCGATGGCCCGGCGGCGGTCATCGGCAAGCGGGTCCTGGCTGTCCATCACGATCTCGCTGGCGGCGAGCAGGCGCTGCTCGGCCTTGGCCGGCTGCTTCAGCGCGATCAGCGGCTCGGCCGAATCGCGGAGCCAGTCGGCGGTGCGGATGCTGTCGGCCATCCCCGGATGCGACCCGGCCCGGTCCAGGATGTCATCCCACACCGTCACCGCCGACTCGTACCGCTGGATCCGCTTGTTGCCCAGGAAGCGGGCGTAGTTGGCGGTGATCTCCAGCACCTCGGGGTGGCGCGGGCCCAGCACGCTGGTGAGGTCGTCGATCGCGGCGCGGTGGAGCTCATCCGCCTCGTCGGCCCGGCCCTGCTCGAGCCGCACGCGGGCGAGGTAGCCGCGGATCTTGGCGCTGCTGGAGGGGTCGCCGCCGCCGCGCCGCTCCAGCTCATCCATCGCGGCCGCGAGCGACCGCTCGGCATCGTCGTAGCGCCCGGCCCGGAGCTGCATGGCGGCCAGGTGCGTGCGCGTCGCGACGATCTGCTCGGACTTCTCCTCCGAATCGGGCTCGCCCGCCAGCGTCGCCAGCACCGACTCGAAGAGACCCCGGGCCTCTTCCAGCCGGGCCGCGGGCTCCGGGCCCAGCGAGCCGTCGAAGCACCGGGCCAGGTTGTGCTCGATCACCGACCGCTGGCTTGGGGAAACCAGCTCGGGGTGGCGGCGGGCCATCTCCAGCGTGGAGCGGAGGATCCGCTCGGCCTCGGCCAGGTCGCCCGGGTAGCGACGGCCGCGCAGCATCACCGCCTCGTTGGCGTCGGCCATGAGGCTCTCGGTTGTGTAGGCCCCGCCGGCGGCGCGGAGACGCTGGGCCTCTCGTGTCAGGCGCAGCCCGCGCTCGTTGTCCCCCAGCTTGGTGTGCAGCTGCCCGAACATCTGCGTCAAGTCGGCCAGGGCCTCGGGCATGTCCTTGAGCCGCTCGCGCATCTGCGATTCGGCCTGCACCATCGCCTCGCGCAGCGTGATCTCCGCGCCCCGGGCCTGCGACGGGTCGATGAGGCCGAAGACCTCGAGCGAGGCGTCGCGGGCCGTCTCCGCTCGGGTCCGCGCCAGCGACAGCTCCTTGTTGGCCGACTCCAGCTGCTGGTTGGCCAGCTCCAGCTGCTGGTTGGAGCGCAGGGCCTTGTCGTTGGCCGCCGACAGCTGCGTGTTGGCCCGGGCCAGTTCCCGGTTCTGCACCGCCAGGGCGATGCCGAAGCCGACCAGCAGGATCGCGAAGCCCGCGGCGACGGTGGCGTACGGCCGGTATCGCCGCAGCGCCTTCTTGAGGACGTACCACCCCGAGTCGCGCTTGGCCTCGATGGGCTCGCCGGCAAGATAGTGCCGCAGGTCGCGGGCCAGCTCGCCCGCGGACTGGTAGCGGCGCTCGCGGTCCTTGGCGAGGCACTTGAGGACGATGGTCTCGATCTCATCATCGATCTTGCGCCGGATCGTGCTGGGGCGGGCGGGCTCGGCCCGGAGGATGCGGTCGAGCACATCCCGCATGTTGCCCGCGACCTGGTAGGGGAAGCGCCCCGTGAGGAGCTGGTAGAGCACCACGCCGAGGGAGTAGACATCGGTGCGGACATCGATCTTGTCGGGGAGGCCCTCGGCCTGCTCGGGGCTGGCCCAGGGAAGGGAGCCGACGAACTGGCCCGTCATCGTCATCATGACCGGCTCGCGGTCCGACTCGACGACATCGCCGGAGATGGTCTTGGCGAGGCCGAAGTCGACGACCTGGGGCTCGCCGGCGTTGTCGACGCGGATGTTGGCGGGCTTGATGTCGCGGTGGATGACGCCCTTGAGGTGGGCCGCGGCGACCGCGTCGCAGACCTTCAGGAACAGGGCCAGGGCCTCGGGGATCGGCCGGGGCTCGCCGCTGGTCCAGCTGTCCAGCGTCTGCCCCGAGATGTAGTCCATCACGTAGAAGAACGCGCCGTTGGCGACGCCCGAATCGTGGATGCCGACGATGTTGGGGTGCTTGAGCTGCGCGAGGATCTGGACCTCGCGCTCGAACCGGGTGCGCTCCGGGCCGCCCGCGTAGGGCCCCTCGCGCATGACCTTGATCGCGACCTTCCGCCGGGTGGTGATCTGGATGGCCAGGTAGACGACGCCCTGCCCGCCGCGGTGCAGCTCGCGGATGAGCTGGTAGTTGGGGAAGGCATCGGCCGGCGGCAGGCCCTCCTGCGGCGTCATCGAGGTGCCCAGGCCCTCGGCCTGGCGGCGCGCGGCATCGATCAGGGCGTGCTCGCGCGCCGATGACTCGCGACCCGTGTTCCCCGGCGCCTCGCTCACGACCGCTATACCTCCAACTCAGAAAGCTCTTAAGCGTCGGCCCGCCCGCCCGCTCACGCCGGGCCCGGCGGAATTACGACCGACGGCTGAAATACTGGGAAGAACCCCCCAGTTCCTCCTTCAGGCGGTCGTGGGCCCGGGCCCGGAGCATGTAGACCGCCCCGGGGGACCGCCCCACCTGAGCGGCGACCTCCTCGATGGCCCGGCACTCCAGGTCGTACAGGCGGATCACGGTGCGGTAGTCGGCCGGGAGCCGGGCCAGGGCGGTCTCGATCGCCCCGCCCGCCTCGTGACGGGCCGCCACCCGGCTGGGGGTCGTCGAGGTCACACCCAGCAGCCCGACCAGGTCGGTGTAGGAATCCTCGGTGACCTGCCGGGCCTGGACGCGCCGGCGCGGATCGGGACGCTTGGCCCGCTCCAGGCCCCGGATCGCATCGCGGAGGTTGTTGTCGGCGATGTGGCTGAGCCACGCGAGGAAAGCGCCGGGCCCGCGCGGGCTGAACGAGGAGATCCGCATGAACGCCTCGAGGTACGTGACCTGGAGGACATCATCCTCCTCGAGCACGCTGCGCCACACCTGGCCGATCTTGCCGGTCAGCCGCTGGCGGACCTGCGGCCCGTAGCGCTGGAGGAGCGCGGTGAGCGCCTCGGCGCTGCCCGCGACGGCGTCGGCCACCAGCCGCGATTCATCGGAGGGTTCTTGGGTCGGGGGCTGGGTCATGGTGGCGCGCTTCCCGCGGGTACGGTACCGCGGCCCGGCCCCGGTGGAAAGAACGGGCGCGAAGAACGCATGACCGGGCCCCGGGGGCGGAGATGCGGGCGGGGACCGGGCGCACGCTGAAAGCGACGGGCGGGCCGGGAGGTCACGCCGGGCCCGGCCGCGCCGGCGCGGATGGCCCGGCGTTCAGCGCCTCCTGTCGCGCGGGGCCAGGGCACTGAGGCCCATCGGGATGAGGGTCGCGGGAACCGGGAGCTTGGATTCGAGGGTCCGTTCCGCGGAGTCGAAGAGGAGGGGGTCGAACTTGAGGCCGTCGATGTTGTCGCTGGGGAGCAGGCCCAGGTTGGTGGCGAACTCGAAGATCTGCGGGAAGCCGATGCCGGCCCGGACGGTGAGGATGTCGGCGGGCCCGGCGCCCAGGAGGCCCAGCGAGGGGGAGTTGCGGGTGAGGCTGAAGAAGATCTGGTCGGTGCCGTTGAAGCGGCCATCGCCGTTGTCGTCGTAGACGGTGAGGCCGTCGATGTCATCCTGCTGGACCAGCCCGAGGCGCTCGAAATCGGCGAAGAGGTCCTCGGATCCCGGGGTGGTGATGTCGGTGTCGAAGAAGATGTCGGCGCCGCTGGTGCCGCCCAGCAGCGTGAGGGAAGGGCTGGTGCTGGAGAGGGAGTAGTAGGACTTGGGGAGCCCGCCGCCGGGGTCGCGCATCGCGTGGCCATCCACATCGTCGATGGGCACGCCGGGCGGGAGCGCGACCGTGGGATCGGCGTTGGGCAGGAGCGAGAAGTCCTTGTCGCCGAAGTAGGTCGGGGACTGGTTGCGCAGAAGGATGTTGTTGAACAGGCCCATGCTGGGCCCGCCCACGCTGGGCAGCCGGCCCGTCAGGCGGTTGAAGGCCTCGGTGGTGCCGAAGAGGTCGGCCGCCTGCTGTCGCTTCTGGGCCTGGTCGAAGACGTTGAACGGCGGGAGCGCGCGGATGCCGGGCGCGGGTGTGCCCGCCGAGAGCCGGTCCACCGAAAAGCAGATGATGAACTGGAGCGAGGAGATCTCCGGGCCATCGGGGACGACCGCGCCGAAGTCGTCGAGCTGGTCCATGTTGCTGAACAGGCCCATGCCGGGCCCGCCGCCGACGAGGATCGGCCCGCCCAGCCCGCGCTCGTACACGAACCGCGGGGAGAGGGCGCTGGGCCCGGGGTCGTTGACGGTGAAGAGCACCTGGGCGTGCGCGGGCCCGGCGATGCCGACGGCCGCTCCGATCAGGAACATCAACGAAGGTGAGCGTCCGTACCCCATTTTTGTGTCCTCTCAATCCCTACATCGCGCGACCACGCCTCGCCCAAGGCGAGAAGGGTGGTCGCTGTCCATCAAGCCCCTCTCCATCAAACCGAGGACACCCGGCTCACTCTCCAATGAGCCGGGCGTCGTGACGGTTCACCCCTCCGGAACATGGGCGCTCGCCCCCGGTCGGGGTTCGCCGGCCCCTAGGTTCGCCGAGGGGAGGGGGGCGCGTCAAGACGGAAGCGTGGGATTGACGCGGCCCACGGCGGATGTTTGCAGCGTGTAAGGATTGCTCAGTTGCTGACGCCCAGCAGGCCCAGGGCGGTGGCGGTCATGGCGATGAGGGCCTTGATGAGGGACTCGCCGGCGATGAGGCCGGAGGCCAGGGGGACGGCGTACTTATCCGCGTGCTTGCGGTTCATCATCTCCCAGATCCAGATGATGATCGCCCCGGTCAGGAAGCCGACGGCGTTGCTGAAGTAGACGACCCACGAGAGGCCCAGCCCCATCGCGGAGGGCAGGTATTTGCGGTACTTGGGGGCGGTCGCCCGCTCGATCAGCGGCAGGGCGACGCCCACCAGCGCGCCGAAGAGGATGGCCCACCGGGCCGACACGGGGAGGAAGTCGATGCCCTTGGTGAGGACGCGGGCGACGGCCTCCCAGGTGCGGGTGGCGGGGGCGGCGAACTTATCGAGCCGTTCCTTGTTCGGCACCATGAGGAACCAGATGGGCACGATGACGAGCGTGCCGAAGAACACGCCGCAGAACTGGGCGATGAACTGCTTGCGGGGGTTGGCGCCGAGCAGGTAGCCGCTCTTGAGGTCGGTGAGGAGGTCGGCGGAGGAGGAGGCCGAGTTGGCGGCGATGCCGGCGGAGGCGAGGTTGGGCACCATCTGCCCGGGGTGGAAGGCGGCGAACATGAGCTGCATGACCTTGCCCATGGCGCCGATGGGGGTGGTGTCGGTCTCGCCGGTGGCCCGGCAGGCGACGAGGGAGAGAACAAAGGACATGGCGATGGCGATGAGGCCGGCCCACCAGGCGATGTGGAAGGCGACGATCTGGACGAAGAGCAGGGCGATGGCGACCGGGGTGACACCCAGGATCATCCACTTGAAGGGGACTTCGATGCTCTTCATCGCTTCGGCATCGGGGTGTCGCTCGGCGGCGGCATCCTTGCCCAGGGCGAGCGAGGAGAAGGCGCGGACGATGGTCCGCCACTGCATGGCGACGGACGTCAGGCTGGCGAGCACCATGACGGCCGTGCCGCCCCACAGCGCCCAGGTGTTCGAGCGAAGGACCGTGCCGGCGGAGTTGAGCTCGACGTTCTTGACGACGTTCTCGACGGCCTGGGTCCTGTCGAAGGTGATGACGCCGGCGGCGTCGGTGATCCACCCCGAGCCGGCCATCGTGACATCCTTCGAGACCAGGAAGGGGATCACCCAGAAGTGGAGGATGGCGGCCCCGATGAACATGGAGAGGCACACGCGCATGCGGGTGATGACGCCGGCGGCGATCAGCAGGACGCTGGGCTCGAACCCGTAGGCGGGGAGCTGCTTGCCGTAGAGCTTGTCGCCGATGATCGCGTACTGCGTGAGCCCGTGCTCGGGGATCAGCTCGGGGAGGCGGAACGGGAGGATCTTGTCGAGGAAAGCGAGCGTCTCCTTCGGCGTGTTGATGATGCCGACGACGGCGCCGACGATGATGCCGCCCACGAGGGTGTAGGCCTTCTCGAGGGCCTCGCGCCCCTTGCCGTAGAGGCTGCGGAGGGTCTCGGCCGCGGCCACGCCCGAGGGGAAGCGGAGCTGCTCGTGGTTGATCATCTGCCGCTTGAGCGGGATCGCGAGCAGGGTGCCCATGAGCCCCGTGCAGAGGGTGAAGATGGCGACGGCCCAGATCGGAGAGATATCGATGGTCCTGACATCGGCGGCGGTCTTGCCCTCGGGGGTGACGGCCAGGAGCAGCAGGGCGCCGAACATGGTCGCCATCGTTGAGCCGGTCGAGTACCCCGCCGCCGAGGCGGTCGACTGCATGCAGTTGTTCTCAAGGATCGACATCGGCGAGAGGCGCCTGCGGAGGAAGAAGTAGGCCCCGATGATCACCAGCGCGAGGCCCGCGCCGATGGGCGCGGCGACCTGCGCGGTCATCCGGCCCGACATGATCATGAGGGTGGTGACCGCGATGTTGGCGATGAACGCCAGGCCGCAGAAGGCGATGACCAGCCAGGTGCCCGAGACAGCGCGGAAGACGTTCCAGATGACGAAGGACATGACGCAGGCGGTGATGGCGACGCCGAAGGCCCAGCCGATCGCGAGCGTCGTGTAGAGGTTGGATGCGGCCATGAGCATGCCCAGCACGCCGCCCATGAGGACGGCCCGGAGCGTGAGCTGAGGCATGCGGTCGCCCTGGTACACGTACTTGAACCAGTGCTGGTCCTTCTGCTCGGGCGTGGCGTTCTCGGGGAGGGGCGGGATGTCGCCGGCGGCGACCCCGCTGACCGGGCCGGTTGGGTTGACCTCGTGTGACGCCCCGTGTGACATGCCTGGCTCCAGAAGTTCGCGCCCCCAAGGCCGGGCCCGGCCGCGGGGCTCGACATCGGTTGGAAGCGGGCAGCCTAGCGGGAAGCCGGGCCCGGCGACAACCGCGCGGCCCGGCCCCGTGGCGGGCCCGGGGGGAAATCGGCTCGGTGGCTTTGCGCCGGCCCGGAGGCCCGGCCCGTACGCTTGGGCCATGACGATCAAGTCCACCGAGACGACCGACACCACCCTCACGACTCCCGACCGACGGGCCATCGCCCGGGCCATCGCCGATGCCGCCCTGCTCCGCGGCACCTTCACGCTCCGCTCGGGCCGCACCAGCAGCTACTACCTCGATAAATACCTCTTCAGCACGCGGCCCGAGGTCCTCCGCCAGCTCGGCATCCTCTTCGCCCAGCGCCTCTCCGCGCTCGAACGGGCCAAGGGGGTGAAGATCGCGCGCTTGGCGGGCGCTGAACTCGGCGGCATCCCGCTCGTCACCGCCGCCAGCCTGCAGACGGGCCTGCCGTGCCTGTTCATCCGCAATCAGAAGAAGGACTACGGGACCGCCAAGCAGCTCGAGGGGAAGGTCGAGAAGGGCGATGTCGTCGTCCTGCTCGAAGATGTCGCCACTACCGGCGGGCAGGCGCTCGAGGCCGTGAAGGTCCTCCGCGACCTGGGCGCGACGGTCATCGCGGTGATCGCGACGATCGACCGCCTCGAAGGCGCCCGCGAGAACATCGAGAAAGAGGGGCTGATGTTCGAGGCGCTGTTTGACAAGAGGGAGTTGGGAGTGGCGGAGTGACGGGGTAACGGGGATCACGGGGGGCGCGCGTCCCGCCCGCCACGAACATCACGGCCCCTCAAAACGACGGGGGCCGTGGATGCTCCCTGCCGCTTCTTCGCCCGAAGGGCGCACGACGGTTGCCAGGGGCTTCAGCCCCTGGTGACGGGTGCTTCACCCCGTTGCTTGGCCTTGGTCTTCCGCCCGGAGGGCGGACGGGCCGGACGAATTCGTCCGCCCTTCCGGGCGGGAAAAGACAAGGCGTGAGAAGAAGTCGAATGCCCGCCTCCCAGGGGCTTGCTCGCCGAGCCTCGCCGCGCCCCTGGCAACAGTCATCCGCCCTCCGGGCGGGAGACAGAACCCGAGGCCAACACTTCTCGGCCTCACCGTCTCACCCTCTCACCGTCTCCTCCACAATGAAAAACCCCCGGCTTGCGCCGGGGGCTCTGTTCACTTCGTTACTCGGTCACTCCGTCACTTCTTGATCGTGCTGTCCAGGAACTTCACCATGCGCTCCGTGAACAGCAGGCGGTTGTCGAGCTTGGCGAAGCCGTGGCCCTCATCGGGGCAGTAGAACTCGACGGGGTCCATACCCTTCTTCTTGAGGCCGATCGCCAGCTGCATCGCCTCGCCCACCGGCACGCGCGGGTCGTTCAGGCCGTGGGCGATCATCATCGGGATGTTGATCTTGTCGATCTTGTTGATGCTCGAGACGCTGGCGAGGAAGTCGGGGTCGGTGAGCGGCCCGTACTCCACCTCGCGGAGCTTGCGGCGGTAGCCGCTGGTCTGCTCGAGGAAGGTCTTCATGTTGACGATGCCGACGACGTCGACCGAGGCGCCGAAGGTCCGCTCCTTCTTCTTGCCCTCATCGACGCGCTGCTGGTCCTCGACCACCGTCGCGACCGACATGAACCCGCCGTAGCTGCCGCCGTAGGCCGCGATCTTGCCGGTCCTGGCGTAGCCGCTGGTCACCAGCCACTCGGCCGCATCCACGCCGTCCTTCACGCTGTTCCAGCGGTTCTTGTAGTCATCCATCATGTGGAAGGCCCGGCCGTAGCCCGTGCTGCCGCGCACGTTGGGCTGCATCACGCCGTAGCCCTCGCTCAGCAGGTACTGGATCACGGCGCTGAAGCCGGGCCGGCTCTGGCCCTCCGGGCCGCCGTGGTAGTTCACCACGAACGGGATCGCCGTGCCCTTCTTGTACCCCGCGGGCAGGAAGATGAACGCGGGGATCTCAGCGCCGTCGAAGGCGGTGTACTTGACCAGCTCGGGCAGGGGGAAGGAAGCGAGGTTGACACCCTGGTTGTCGGCGAAGGTGAGCTGCCGCGCGGGCCCGGCCTTCTCGCCCGGCGCGGGGATCTTCCAGGCGTAGGCCTCGCCCGGGGTGCGGGCGTTGCTGAGGCTGAAGATGGCGATGTTCCCGCGGAGCTGGTTGAGGCCCACGATCCCCTTCTCCATCTGGGGCAGCGTGATCTCCTCGAACGAGGGCAGGCGGTACAGGTGCGGCACGCTGTAGCCATCCTCGTTCACCGAGACCGCCAGCAGCGTGCGTTCCACGTTGATCGAAGCCCCATCCAGCTCGTACTTGTCGAGCGCGGGGATCGGCTTGTCAACCTTGCCGGTGGCCAGGTCGCGGCGGTGGAGCTTGGGCTTGCCATCCTCGATGTCGGAGATCTGCAGGATCGCGGCCTCGCCCGGCAGGTAGCCGACGATGCGGTTGGAGGCGGTGTTGTCCGACGGCTTGATGGAGAGGTCCTTGAGCTCACCGGTCTTCACATCCAGTTCGTGCACGGAGCTGTCGGAGATGGAGCGGTACTGCGCGACGAGCACGCGGCTGTGATCGTGCGTGGCGTCGCCGACGCTCCAGGAGCCCTCCTTGGCGAGGATCTTGGTGGTGTTGCCCTTGCCGTCGGGGGTGAAGTCGTAGCGGTAGATGTAGAAATCGTTGGGGCTGGCGTCGTTCCCGGTGTAGTAGAAGCCGCCGCTGTCGGCCCGCCACTCGTTGATGGCGAACTGCACCTTTGCCCCGGAGATCAGCGGCTTGACCTCGCCGGTGGCCTTGTCGAGCGTGTAGATCTGGGTGTTCTCGTTGCCGCCGACGGCCGCCGAGAGCAGGATGCGGTTGCCATCCGGGGAGATCGTGTACCCGCTGAGCCCATCCTGGAAGGTGCTCAGCTTGGTCATCTTCGAATCCGTCCGGGCCTCGGGCTTGCTCTTGTCGGTCTCGACGCGGTAAAGCTGCACGATGCCGTCCGGGCGGTCGGTGACGTAGAGGGTGCCGTCGGGCAGCAGCGTCGGCGAGCCGGGGGCCCGGATGTTGAGGAACTGTTTCAGCGACGGGCGGTCGGCCGCCGGAACACCCACCGTGCCGAGCGGGGCGGGCCCGTTGGCGAAGGCCGGGCCCGCGACGCCCAGGACCCCCGCCATTCCCGCCAGGCTGGTGATGACCGCCGCGCTGCACAACCGCCAACCACTCGAACGCCGTCCGCGCATGGGAGACTCCTTGACCGGGCCCGGGCCGCGACTGGGCCGGAACCTTGGGAGGAAAGGATAGGAAAGCCGCTCTGGTACCGCGGCGGGGGGCGATCCGTTTCGGGCGAACCGAACCGGGCCGGGCCCGTAGGATCGGCGGCAGGTGGCTCAAAGAGGAGGCGGGTCATGCTGAATCGCGCGCGGGCGGCGGTGGTGCTGATGGCGGTGCTGGCGTGTTCGGCCTGCGCGTACCTGCCCGGGATGAGCGGGCCGGATTGGACAGGGGGGAACGGGACGGGCGGGGGTGGGGCGGGCGGAACCAACGCGGGTGAGCCCGGCGCGGGGCAGCCGCGCGAGGGGTCGGCCCGGACCCGGCCGCCGGTGTTCTACTGGTGCGTGACCACCGACGAGAACGAGCTGAAGTGGCGTTCGAAGGTGGACTGGGCCCAGCGGGTGGATTTCGATGGGGCGCCGATCCGCAAGGACATCTACATCTTCTACGGGCAGTTCCTTGGAAACTACCCCTCGCACGGGCTGCACCAGGTGATTGGGCGTGGGGAGATGGAAGCGCACCTGGAGAAGGTGAAGCGGGATGTGGAGGCCCGGCTGCCCGCGGCCTTCGGCGGGCCGGTGTGCATCGACTACGAGAACTGGGCGCTGCAGTGGGACCGGCTGGCGAACGAGGCGAGCAAGGATGGGGGCCCGGACGCGGCCGACCGGGATTTCAAGGATGACTGGCGCGAGCACCTGGCGTCGGTGACGGCGGGGTGGGGCGAGCTGAGCCCGGAGCGGCGGGAACAGCTGGCGAAGGCGACCTACGACAAGGCTGCGCGGGAGTTCTTCCTGAAGACGCTCTCGGTGTGCAAGGCGACCCGGCCGCGGGCGCTGTGGGGCTTTTACGATTTCCCCGGGGCGCTCTACGGCGGGAACGAGGCGCCGGCCGGGCGGATCGGCTACACGGGGGAGGCGCGGGGGATCGCGGCGGAGCGCAACGACCAGCTCGCGTGGCTGTTCGACGCGGTGGATGTGGTCTTCCCGACGGTGTACTGCCCGGCGTACACAGTGCCCGCGGGCGAGAACGCCGCGTGGAAGGACGCGACCAACACGATCGAGCAGAACCGCGAGTACACGGTCGGCAATGTGCGCGAGGCGGTCCGCCTGGCGAAGGGCAAGCCCGTGATCGCGTTCATGTGGCCCAGGTACCAGCGCCCCGGCTCCAAGTACCACGAGCAGTTCCTGAACGACATCAACCTCGAGCAGGCGATCGAGCTGCCGCTGGAGGCGGGGGCGGATGGGATCGCCATCTGGGAGGCGATCCACTACGCGGCGGAGTTCCAGCCCCTGCAGGAGTACGTGCGCACGAAGCTGGGCCCGGCGGTGAAGCGGGCCGCGGCCAAGAAGCGGTAGCGCGGGCCGGCGCCACGCGGGTCAGAAGACCAGGAATAGAGCGAAGGCGGCGACCAGCCCGGCGACGGTGAGGAAGATCCACGGCGGGGCGGACTTGGCGTCCACGGGGTCTCCCAGGACGTGCCCGCACTTGTGGCAGAACGCGGATTCGTCGTAGACCTCCGCGCCGCACTCCGGGCAGGGGATGGTCTCAGAACCGAAGCGCTCGATGTCGGCGGGGTCCGGGCCTTCGTCGATGTCGCGGTCGGGCCCGCACTGGGGCCCGCAGTTGCACGCCATGCACAACGGTAGGCGCCGGGGTGAAGTCCCCGGGGTGCCCGGGCCGCGGACGGGCGGCCCCCCGCGCAGGCGTCACGGCCCGCGCCAGCAGGCGCCGACGCCCCCCGCCGGGCCGTCCGGGGTGTCAAGGAATCGTCGTCCGGGGGAACGCGAATGGGGCGGCGCGGGCCCGCGTGCACCGCAGGGAATCGCCACGCGCCACGGCCCGTCCCGGAAAGCGAAAGAACGGAGCGGACGGGCTGAGTCGGCGGAAATGCAAACCGATGTTGGGGGAGTCAGTGCCGCACCGGCCCAGCCTGTGCCGCCGTGGAGTCCCGCGATGCTCAACCGCTCCGCCCCCGCCAGCCGCCTCCGCCGTCTTGTCCTCGCCGCCGGCCTTCTGTGGGCGCCGCTCGCGCTCGGCCAGGAGGGTCGCCCGTTCACGTTCCACTGGAGCGTGACGACGGATGAGAACGAGATCAAGTGGCGCTCGAAGGTGGACTGGGCCCAGCGGGTCGAGTTCGACGCGGCGCCGATCCGCAAGGACATCTACATCTTCTACGGGCAGTTCCTGGGCGACTACCCGCTGTACGGCGTGCACCAGGCTTACGTGAACCCCGGCTGGATGGAGA
Source organism: Phycisphaerales bacterium (assembly GCA_020849615.1). Taxonomy (GTDB): domain Bacteria; phylum Planctomycetota; class Phycisphaerae; order Phycisphaerales; family UBA1924; genus JADLFW01. Next base: position 407,261 of record JADLFW010000004.1, on the reverse strand, counting down.
ACCACCTCCGCAAGGTGCGGCTCGACGTCGAGGAGCGGCTCCCCGCCGACTACGACGGGCTCGTGTGCATCGACTACGAGAACTGGAACCTGCTCTGGGACCGGGTCTCGAACGCGGCCAACCCCGGCGCGGGCCCCAACGAGGCCGACTACGACTACCGCGATGACTGGAAGGACTACCTGAAGTCCACGCATCCCGAGTGGCCGACCCTCTCCGCGGCCCAGCAGGAAGCGCTCGCCAAGTCGACCTACGACGCCGCAACCCGCGACTTCATCACGCGCACCATGGAGCTGTGCAAGTCGCTGCGGCCCCGGGCCAAGTGGGGCATCTTCGACTACCCCAACGCGCTCTACGGCGGCGGTGAGGTCCCCTTCGGCACGATCGGCTACCCGCCCGACGGGCACGGCCTGTCGAGCCGGCGCAACGATGAGCTGCAGTGGCTGTGGGACCTCCAGGATGTGCTCTTCCCGACCATCTACTGCATGGCGGCCACGGTTCCCGACTCGGAGAAGCCCGACTGGTCGAAAGGCACCGACTCGATCGCGGCCAACCGCCAGTACGTGATCTCCAACGTCCGCGAGGCGGTGCGCCTCGCCAAGGGCAAGCCGGTCATCACCTACATGTGGCCGCGGTACCTCCGCCCCGACAAGCCGTTCCACGAAACCTACATCAACGACATCAATCTCAAGCACGCCATCGCCCTGCCCGTGGAGGCCGGCGCGGACGGGGTCGCGATCTGGGATGCGGTCCACTTCGCGGATGAGTTCCAGCCGCTGCAGGACTACACCCGCCAGCGCCTCAGCCCGACCATCGTCGAGGTCATCACCTCGCAGGGACTGACGCAGCCCGGCGCGGGCGGATCCGGCGGTGGCGGTGGTTCGGGAGGTTCCGGGGGCGGCGGGTCGGGCGGAGGCGGCTCGGGCGGGGGCTCGGGCGGCGGCTCCGCGGGTGGCACGCAACCCCCGCCTCCGGCGGTGGGCAACGGCGTCCTCAGCAGCAACGCCTACGTGCCCGGCAAACCGTCATCGGGCACCGGCGGCTGGGTCCCGCCCAAGCCGGGCTCGGGGGGGAACAACAACAACAATGGCGCGGGCGGTTCCGGAGGGTCCGGGGGTTCCGGGGGCGGCGGGTTCGGGGCGGTGATGTCCAAGCCGCAGACCTACCGCGTCGTCGGCAGCTCGGCCCAGAAGGCCGCCAGCTCCGTCAGCCCGGATGCCCTCCGCAAGGCCGCCCAGGCGCGGGCCGCCGCTCGGTCCGAGCGCCAGGCGGCGCTGGATGCCCTCAAGCGGATGAAATCCTCGAAGGGCTCGGGCGGCTCCGCGCTGGCGGGCGTGCCCGACAAGAACTAGCCGGTCCCACGGTTCATGGGACACACGGCCCGCCGTTCCACCTTCCCTGGACGGCGGGTCGTGTTTTTGACTCGCAGTTTCCTTCACGCCGGATTGGCCCGGATCCACTCCCACTGCGCCCGCAGCCCATCCTCAAACTCGAACTTGGGGCTGTACCCCAGCTCGGCCCGGGACCGGGAGAGGTCCGCCCACGTGCGTTCGACATCGCCCGCGCGGGCCGGCCCGCGCTCGATGCGCGGCGCCACCCCGGCGACTCGTCCGATCGCCGCGACCATGTCATCCAGCGTCACCGGGCGATCGCTGCCGAGATTCCAGACGCGGTACCCGACCTCCGGGATCCGCCGGTACGCGGCCAGCACACCATCGACGATGTCGCTGATGAACGTGTAGTCGCGGCTGGAATCGCCGCGGCCGAAGACCGAAATGGGCTGCCGGGCCGCGAGCCTGCGCATGAACAGCTCGATCGCCAGGTCGGGCCGTTGCCGCGGCCCGTACACCGTGAAGAAGCGGAGCATCGCCGTCGGCATGCCCGTGAGCTTGTGGTGGGTGAAGCCCAGCAGCTCGCAGGCCCGCTTGGTGGCCGCGTACGGGCTGATCGGCTCCGAGACATCCATGTCCTCGGCGAAGGGCGCCTTCGGACAGTTCCCGTAGACGGAGCTTGATGAGGCGACGACGACCCGCGAGCACCCGGCCCGCCGGGCCGCATCGAGCAGGATCGATGTCCCCAGCACGTTGACCCGCGCATACCCCACCGGGTCGGCGATGCTGGGCCGCACCCCTGCCTTCGCCGCAAGGTGGATGATCCCCTCGGCCCGAACCCGCGCCAGCAGTGCATCCAAGGCGCCCGCATCGGTGATGTCGGTCTGGCTGAACTCGAACCTCCCAGGACCCGCCGCCGCCCCGGCCAGCTCCAGGTTCCGCCGCTTCAGGCGGGGGTCGTAGTACGGGTCGAAGTTGTCGATGCCGACAACCGAGCGGCCCTCCGAAACCAGCCGCTGCGCCACGTGCGAGCCGATGAAGCCGGCCGCGCCGGTGAGGATGATCGGGCCGCGTTGATCCATCGTTCGCACCTTGTCCGTATGCCCCGGCCGGGTTGTCCGGGCAGGCACGCCAAGTGTAGGGTCGGGCCGCCGCCGGGCCTCCCTCCGCTCCCGGTTCGGGCCCGGCCCGCGCTGACCCCAAAATGGAGCAGGGCGCGACCCGGAATAGTCGCGCCCCGCCGGAGGAGAGAGAGCTACTCCTTCATACGTGCAAACCCGCCCGGGTTTGCAGATTCCGCGCGGATTTCCTGTTCGCCGCGGCCCGTACGGGCCGGCCCCTGCGCGGTGATCGCGCCCCAACCGCGCCCCGCACGCGGCCCGGCCCGCCCGCCACTAGAGTGTGCCCGCCCGTGCGGCCGCCGCGGGCCCGGAGCCACCGATCGCCAGCATGAACCAGGTCCAGGAGGTCATCCGCGCAGCGCTCCAGCACCGGCAGGAAGGTCGCTTCGACGCCGCGCGGTCGCTGCTGCAACGGGCGATCGCCAAGGAGCCCCGCCACCCCGACCTCCACCACACCCTCGCCGTCCTCCTCTTCGAGCGCGGCGAAAAAGAGCAGGCCCTGTTCTACGGCGAACGGGCCAACGAGCTGGGCCCGCGCCGCCCGCACGTGCTGAACACCCTCGCCATGCTCTACGGCTCGCTGGGGCGCGTCGAGGACAGCGAACGCGTCTGCCGCGAGGCGATCGCCATCGAGCCGCGGTACCCCAAGCCCTACGCGTCCCTCGGCGCGGTGCTCACCGAGATGGGCAAGCTCGAGGAAGCCCGCGGCATGTTCGAGAAGGCCCTCGCCCTCGACCCCAACCTCGCCGAATGCCGCCACAACTACGGCCGCTGGCTGCTGGAAACCTCCAAGTCCGAGCAGGCCGTCGCCGAGCTCACCACCTCGGTGCGCCAGCGGCCCCAGGATGCCCGCTTCCAGCTCCACCTCGCCAGCACCATGAACTACGCGCCGGGCCTTACCGCCGCGCAGGTGCTCGCCGCCCACGAACGCTACGGCCGGCTGCTGGGCGACCCCCCGCCCGCGCCCAGGCCCGCCGACCCCGACCCCGATCGCCCCCTCCGCATCGGCTTCCTCTCCGCGGACTTCCGGGCCCACTCCGTGTCGTACTTCGCCGAGCCCATCCTCACGGGCCTCGACCGCTCCCGCTTCTCCATCTTCTGCTTCTCCAACTCCCACACCGAGGACCACGTCACCGAGCGCCTCCGCGCCCTGCCGGGCCTGACCTTCCGCCGCATCGTCAACGAGAGCGACGACCGCACCGCCGAGATCATCCGCCAGGATGGCGTTGACATCCTCATCGACCTCAGCGGCCTCTCCATCGGCCACCGCATGGGCGTGATCATGCGCCGCCCGGCGCCCATCCAGATGAGCCACATCGGCTACCCCAACACCACCGGCGTCCGGGCCATCGACTACCGCATCGTCGATTCACTCACCGACCCGCCGGGAGCCGCCGATGCCTCGGCCGTCGAGAAGCTGGAACGCCTCGACCCCTGCTTCCTCTGCTACCGGGCCACGGCGGCGGCGCCCGAGCCCCAGATGCCGGGCCCCGATGCGCCCATCACGTTCGGCTCGTTCAACGTCTCGGCGAAGGTCAACGCCCCGCTGCTGCGCCTCTGGGCCCGGCTGCTGGAGGCGGCCCCGGGCTCGCGGCTGCTGCTCAAGAGCAAGAACCTGGGCATGCCCACGGTCCGCGACTACTTCCTGGAGCGATTCAGCCAGCACGGGATCGACGCGGCCCGCGTGGATCTGCTCGACCGCGTCCCCTCGACCGCCGACCACCTCGCCCTGTACTCGCGCCTGCACGTCGCGCTCGACACCTTCCCCTACCACGGCACGACGACGACGTGCGAGGCGCTGTGGATGGGTGTGCCGGTGGTGTCGCTGGCGGGCGATTCGCACGTCTCGCGCGTGGGGCTCAGCCTCCTGAACGCCATCGGGCTGCCGGAGCTGTCGGCCGCCGATGAGGATGTATACGTGAAGATCGCCGCCGAACTGGCCCGCGACCGGGCCCGGCTGGTTCAGCTCCGCTCCGGGCTGCGCGAACGCATGCGGGCCTCGGCCCTGTGCGATGAAAAGTCCTACGTAGCCCGGCTCGAGGCCTTCTACCGCCGGGCCTGGGCGGAACGCTGCCGGCAGGACCAGGCGAAGCCGTCCCGGTAGGGCACAGGCCCGCGAGGCGTTGTACTGTTGGGCCTTGCCCCCGCCCATCGCCTCCATTCTCTCCCAGGCCCAGTTGCTGATGAAGCAACGCCGACCCGACCAGGCCGAGGCCGTGCTGCGCCAGGGTCTGCGGGTCCATCCGCGCGAGGCCGGGCTGCACCATCAGCTGGCGATCGCGCTCATCCGCCAGAACCGGCTGGAGCCCGCCCTCACCGCGGCGTTCGATGCGGTCGAGCTGGCCCCCAGCAGCCCCGGGCCGATCAACACGCTCGCCTCCCTGCTGCACATGTCGCGCCGGCTCTTCCAGGCCGAGCTGTGGGCCCGCAAGGGACTCGAAATCGATGAACGCCACGCCCCCCTCCACAACACGCTGGGCACGCTGCTGAGCGAGCAGCACCGCATCGAAGAGGCGTGCGCTGAGTTCCGCCGGGCCGTGGAGCTGCAGCCCGACCGCTACGACAGCCAGGTGAACCTGGCCCGGCTGCTGGCGCGACTGGGCCGGCCCGATGAGGCCCTCGAGTTCATGGGCCGCGTGGCCGAGCTCCGCCCCGATGACATCGAGATGCAGGCGGGGTACGCCTTCGATCTCAACTACAGCGACCGGGCCCGCCCCGCGCAGGTGCTGGAGGCGCACCGGCGCCTCGGGGCGCTCTACGCCAGGGGCGCGGGCGGGCCGGCGGCGTTCCCCAACACGCGCGATCCGCGGCGGCGGCTGCGTGTGGCCTACCTCTCGGCCGATTGCCGCGGCCACTCCGTCTCGTACTTCTTCGAACCGATCGTCGAGCACCACGACCGCGAGCGCTACGAGGTGTACATCTATTCCGGGACGCAAGAGGGCGATGCCGTCACGCAGCGCCTGCAGTCCTACCCGGTGACCTGGCGCGAGACGTACGAACTCGGCGATGCGGCCCTGGTCGAGCTGGCCCGGCGCGATGAGATCGATATCGCCATCGACCTCTCCGGGCTGACCATCGGCAACCGGCTGAGCGCGATGGCCCGGCGGATCGCGCCCGTGCAGATCACGTACCTGGGATACCCCAACACGACGGGCCTGGCGACGATGGACTGGCGGATCGTCGATGCCATCACCGACCCGCCCGGGTCGGAGTCGCTCATGACCGAGCGGCCGCTGCGGCTCCCGGGGTGCTTCCTGTGCTACCGCCCGCCCGGCAGCGCGCCGGAGGTGGCGCCGCCGCCGGCGCTCCGCAGCGGGAGCGTGACTTTCGGCTCTTTCAACAACCTCGCCAAGACCAGCCCGACCGCCGTGGCGCTGTGGTCCGAGGTCCTCAAGCGCGTCCCGGGATCGAAGCTCGTCCTGCGGGCCAAGATCCTCGCGGCATCAATCGCCGAGTCCCACCTCCGCGGACGCTTCGAGCGCGAAGGCGTCGATCCCGCCCGCATCGAGCTGCTCGACTACCTGCCGGGCCACTCCGACCACATGTCCCTCTACAACCGCGTGGATATCGCCCTCGACACCTTCCCCTACCACGGCACGACGACCACCTGCGAGGCGATGTGGATGGGCGTGCCGGTGGTGACGCTCGAAGGGCAAGTCCACGCCGCGCGGGTGGGGTCAAGCCTGCTGCACGCCGTGGGCTGCCCGGAGCTGATCGCCAGGAGCCGCGAGGAGTTCGTGGATATCGCGGCCCGGCTCGCCGGGGATGCGCCCGCCCTCGCGCAGCGACGGGCCGGGCTGCGGGCGCGCATGGCGGGGTCGATCCTGTGCGACCAGCGGTCGTTCATCGCGAAGTTCGAATCAGCGCTGCGCGACGCGTGGCTCGACCGGTGCGCCGGGCCCGGGGGTGGGGCATGAGCGCCGACACGCGGCCCGTGCTCCGGCTGCTGCACATGATGGCCCGGTCGGGCGGCACGATCATCGCCAAGTGCCTGGGCGTGATGCCGGGCGTGGTGATGCTCAGCGAGGTGCACCCCTCCGTCCCCGACCTCATGCACACCCCGCCCACCAAGAAGAACAAGAACGCGCTCGCCGTGCTGTGGAGCTTTGACCCCCTGCGCCAGGCCGACCAGTGGTACGGGCTGCTCACCGACGAGGACAAGGACCAGGTCCGGGCCTCGCGGCGCACCATGCCGTTCGACGAGTCGATCGCCATGATCGAGCGCCGGGCCCGGCAGCGTGGGCTGAGCCTCATCGTCCGTGACTGGTCGCACCTCGACTTCCTCGGCGAGCCCTTCAACCCGGACCCGCCGGGCCGGTTCGCGGTGGTCGAATCGCTGGGCCCGCGCTTCCGCCTGGCCCGGACCATCACCGTGCGGCACCCGATCGACCAGTGGCTCAGCATGCGGAACCTGCCGATGCTGCGCGAGGAGATCGCGCTGGAGGCCTACCTCGCCGGCTGCCGGAGGTTCGCGGAGGAAGCCGCGAAGCTCGGGTTCGTGCGCTTCGAGGACTTCGCCGCCGAGCCGCAGCGGCACGTGCGGATGCTCTGCGAGAGGCTCGAGATCGCCTGCGACCCTTCCTTCGAGCAGCGCTGGAGTTCGTTCAGGACGATCACCGGCGATGTGGGCGGCTCGCGCGGGCAGGACCGCATCAGCCTCCCGCCGCGGCGGGCGATCGACGCCGGGCTGCTCGACCGCTTCGCCGCCAGCGCCGACTACCGCGCAACCATCGAACTGCTGGGGTACGGCCATCCGTAAGGGAGCTCACGCGTGAACAGGCCGGAGAGCGCAGCACAGGCGACCGAGACGGGCCCGGATGGACGGCCCGTCATCCGCATCCTGCACACCCTGGCCCGCACGGGCGGCACCGTGATCGGCAAGTGCATCGGCGTCATGCCCGCCGTCGCCATGCTGAGCGAGGTCCACCCCGCGGTGACCAAGCTCCTGCAGCACCCCCTCACGCAGCGGACTCCCGATGTCGTCAAGCTCCTGCAGCGCATGGAACCCCTGCGCCAGGCCCACCAGTGGTTCGGCCTGCTCACCCCGGAAGACCGGGCCGCACTCGTCACCCGCGGCGCGCTCCCCCCGTTCGAAGAGGCCGTGGACCTCATCTACCGCCGGGCCTCGGACCGCGGGCTGCGCCTGATCCTCCGCGACTGGTCGCACCTGGATTTCGCCGCGGCGCCCTTCATCGCGCGGGCCACCAACCGCCTCACGACATCGATGGTGCTGGAACCCAAGTACAACGTGGTATCGACGACTTTCGTTCGGCATCCGATCGACCAGTGGCTCAGCATCCAGAACATCCCGATGCTCAAGCAGCGCCTGACGCTGGAGCAGTACCTCGAAGGCACGCTGAAGTTCGCCATCGAGGCCCGGCGCCTCGGTTTCGTCCGCTACGAGGATTTCACGAAGGAGCCCGATGCGCAGGTCCGCCTGCTGTGCGATCGCCTGCGCATCGGCTTCGACCCGACCTACCGCCAGCGCTGGGCCGCGTACACCAAGATCACCGGCGACACCAAGGGCACACGGGCCCAGACCGAGATCGTCAGCCTGCCGCGCCGGCCCGTCGACCCCGCCGTGATCGAGAAGTTCGGCGCCAGCGAGCATTACCGCGCCGCGATCCAGATCCTCGGCTATTCGCACCCGTAATCCATGTTTCCGAAACGCCGACCGCTTCCGCGCGCGCAAACGCGGATGTGTGTTCCACGTGGAACACCCCCACCCCCGGAACCCGACTCCAGAATCCCGACCCCGAATCCCGACCCCGAAACCTGATCTCACCGCTTCGGGGCTGTCTCGATGAACACATCGACCGCCTGCCCCGGGTAGATCGGGGTCTTGGGCTCCTGTTCCACGTGGAACAGCACATCGATGACCCGCGTGTCGATCCGCTCGACGTTCATGCCGGTGATGTCCACCTTGGGACGCGCGTAGGGCTCGACGCGGACCAGCATCAGCGGGAACTCCTCGACCACCGCGCCGCGGAGCCGGGCCACCGCGCGGGCGTGCGGCGTGATGAGCCCGATGTCCTCCTCATCCACCTGGGCCCGGATGTTGAGGTCGGAGAGATCGCCGATGATGAGCGCGGGCCGGGCCGGGTCGGAGGCGGCGTACTCGCCCGGCTCGATCTGCCGGCGCAGGACCACACCATCGCGCGGGGCGCGGACGGTGAGGCGGTCGAGGAGCAGGTTGAGGGCCTCGACCTCGGCGGTGGAACGGGCGAGATCGGCCTCGGCGACGGCGAGGTCGGCCTTCCAGCCGCCCGCCTTCATGCGGTCGAGGTCGGCCTGGGCCCGGGCGAGACCGGCCCGGGCGCGGTCCACCTCGAACTGCCGGGCCGTGACATCGCGGGAAGTGGCCGCGCCCTTCTTCTGGGCCTCCCGGATGAGATCGAGCTGCTCGAGCTGGTCGGCGAGCGCGGCACGGGCCCGCTCGACATCGGCTTCCAGGGGCGGGATGTCCTCAGCGCGGGGCTGGGCGTGCCAGCGCTGGATGGCGGCGCGGTCGATTTCGAGGTCGGCCTGGGCCCGGACGAGATCAGCGCGAAGGGGCCTGGCGTCGAGCTGGAAGAGGGGCTGACCTTTCTTGACGGCATCGCCGACATCAACCAGGACTTCGGTGACCAGGCCCGGCTGGGGCGCGCCGATGGGCTGCTCGCGGGTGCGGGGCTCGACCTTGCCGAGGGCGGCGACGCCGCTGCCGAAGGGGTTGACCGAGGGCTCGCGCTCGGGAATGAGCACGGGCGGGACCTCGATGGCGGTGGTGGCGGCCCAGACGGCGAGGCCCAGCCCGGCGGCGGAGGCGATGATCGTGATGGCGCGGATGAGGTTCATGGGGAAGGCACTGGGCACTGGGCACTGGGAAAGGAAGGGTAGGGTCAGGTGCCGAAGACGACGCCGGGGGAGACGGTCATAACGCGCCGGATGCTGAGGAGGCTGGCGAGGCCGATGCAGATCATGGAGGCCACGAAGGAGAGGGCCAGGAGCTGCCAGGGGAAGAAGACGGTGAGCTCGGACTGGGCCTGGCGGCTGGCGAGGGCGAAGACAGCGGCGAGGCCCGCGCCGAGGCCGTAGCCGATGATGCCGACGGCGAGGGCCTGCACCAGGACCATGACGGCGAGGCGGTGGTTGGCGGTGCCCAGGGCCTTGAGGGTGGCGAAGGCGCGGAGGTTCTCGACGGTGAACTGGTAGAAGATCGCCGCCGAGAGCGCCAGCCCGACGATGAACCCCAGCACGATGGTGATGCCGAAGTTGATGCCGATGCCGGTCATCTTGAGGATGAAGTCGATGGAGCGGAAGCGGAACTGGTCGGGCGTGAGGGCGACGACATCGCCGATGGCGTCGATCCGCGCCTGCAGCGTGGCGAGGTCCATGCCCTCCTGGGCCTTGACGAGGATGAAGCTGATCTTCCTGCGTCCCACGGGCGTGAAGCGGACGGCGTTGTCGTAGGTGGTGTAGAGGATGGCGTTGGACTCGAAGCCCTTCTTGGCGGAGCAGAAGCCGACGACGACGGCCCGGCGGTCGTTGAGCTTGAGGACATCGCCGACCTTGACGTTGTTGAGCTTGTCGCGGGAGGTGGATTCGATGATGACGGCGTCGGGGATGCGGAGGTCCTCGAGGCGGCCCTCGACCATGGCGGGCGGGCGGCCGATCATGGTCTGGCGCGGGATGCCCAGGAGCTGGACCTTGTAGTAGTTGCCATCGGGGAGCTCGACGACGGCCCAGTTGTTGAAGAAGGGCTCGACCCACTTGACGCCCGGCACGGAGCGGATGCGGTCGAGCTTGTCATCGGAGAGGGAGCGTGAATCGCCGATCCACTTGGTGGAGGGGTCGGTGATCCAGAGGTCGGGCTGGTGGACGTTCTGGAGGGCGCCGGTGGACTGGATGAGCAGGCCCAGGAAGATGGCGCCCTGCTGGACCATGAGCAGCGTCGCGAAGGCCAGGCCCAGCACCAGGGTGAGGTACTTGGTGCGGTCGCCGAAGAGCATCTGAAGGGCGATGCGGGGCATGGCGGGGGACGATAGGGATCGTGCCTGCGGGCCGGCCGGATGCGGGCCGGGACGGGATTGTGAACAATGTCCGCATGAGCAGGCCACAGATCCGAGATGGCACAGTTGAGATCAGCGGCGAGCGGATCCCGTTTCTCTCGGGCGAGGTGCACTACTGGAGGCTGAACCCATCGGTCTGGCCCGTCGTGCTGGACCGGGTGCACGAGATCGGGCTGCCGATGGTGGCAACGTACATCCCGTGGCAGTACCACGAGCTGGCGCCGGGCCGCTTCGATTTCACCGGTGAGACCGAAGCGCCGCGGAACCTGGTCGGGTTCCTGAAGCTCGCGGGGGAGAAGGGGCTGCGGGTGTTCATCCGCCCGGGCCCGTACATCTACGCGGAGTGGCGGAACGCGGGGGTGCCGGACCGGGTGATCGGCCTGCCGAGGCTGAGCGAGGCGTACCGGGCCGAGGCGCGGGTGTGGATGAAGGCCGTGGTGAATGCGATCGCCCCGTTCTGCGCGAGCGAGGGGGAAGACGCGGCTCGGAGAGCCGCGGTACCCATCGAGCGCCCGATCGTGCTGTTCCAGCCGGACAACGAGATGGATGTGTTCACGCACTGGTTCGAGGACCGGTGCGGGTTGGGGGATCCGCGGTGTGCTGCGGCCCGGCAGCGCGATGGCGGGTTCTTCCAGGAATTCCTGCGCGAGCGATACAACGGGGACGTGGGAACGTTGAACAGCGCGTGGGGAGCATCGTACGGCGCGTTCGAAGAGGCACAGGCGTTCGCTGAGGCGATCGATGGGCACGAGCCGCACGCGCGGGCCCGGGCCCATGACTACTGGAACTTTCAGCACTGGGCGACGCGAGAGAGCCTGAAGTGGCATGTCGAGGAGTACCGGCGGCTGGGGGTGAAGCTGCCGATGATCGCCAACTATTACCCGGGCGGGGATGTGCAGAACTGGCGCGAGGTGGCCCGGGCCGGAGCGGATGCGCAGGGGGTCGACTGGTACCCGAAGAACCAGTTCGGCCGCGAGCCCCTCGAGCGGGCGAAGGAATACCGGCTGTTCATGGACACGTGCCGGCTGCAGAGCGTGTACTCCGCGCTGCCGAGCATCCCGGAGCTGGAGTGCGGGGTGTGGCACGGGTATCAGGAGCATGTCGGCCTTCTGGCGCCCTCGCACTATCGGCTGATGGCGGTGTCGGCGCTGATGGCGGGGATCAAGGGGCTGAACTGGTACATGCTGGTGAACCGGGACAACTGGTACGGCTCGGCGATCAACGAGCGAGGCGAGTGGCGGGGTGAGATCGCGGAGGTGCTGATGGGGTTCCACCGCGTGTGGCGGGAGGTCGATCCGCCCGCGCTGACGCGGCGGGTGTTGTGCGGCGTGTGCTTCGATCCGGGGCAGATCGGCCCGGAGAACCTGCTGAACGAGAACCCGGTGCTGAGCGCGCTGCACGAGGCAGGGATCGATCATGACTTCTTCGACCCGCTGCATGAGGAAAGCGCAGCGCGGCCCGTGGTGTTCTACGCGGGGGCCGATTGGCTGGCGGAGTCAGCGCAGCGACGGCTTATCGAGTACATGGAATCGGGCGGGGCGCTGGTAGTGTTCCGAAGCGGCCCGTCGCGCGATGAGCGGATGCGGGCCTGCGACCTGCTCGGTGTGCGCGGGCCCGACCGGGTGCTGTCGAAGCTGGGGAAGAAGGTGGAGCTGCGGCCCGCGTGGGGTGGGGATGCGGGGATCGCGGAGGGCTCGGTGTGGGTGTGGGACAATCCGCCCGGGGATGCGGTGATCGCCGAGCAGGTGGCGGGCAAGCAGCAGGCGGTGGAGTGCGCGGATGCGTGGATGAGGGGCTACATCGGCCAGCGCTGGGCCGCGGGGTATCGCGAGCCGCGCGGGAGGGGGTGGCTCATCGTGCTGGGTGTAGCGCCGACGGCGTCGGTGGTTCGGGCCGTGGTGGGGTGGTGCGGAGCGGAGCTGCCGAGCGAATCGGATACACCGGGCGTGATGACGGCGGTGTTTGACGATCCCCGCGGGGAAACGGTCCTGATGGCGTCGAACCTGAACACGGGCCCGGCGGGCGCGCGGGTGCGGATCGCCGGGCTCCGGGATCGCGGGCGGGTGCGGGTGGAAGATGTGTGGGAAGGAACGAGCGAGGTGATGGAGTCGGACCGGCTCGTGATCAGATTGGCGGGGCTGAGCGCGGGGGTGTGGAGGGTGCGGGCCGGGGGGTGAAACCGGAAGACGGGCACCGGCGACTGGGGACTAGCTGAAGAGGTTGTACTTCAGGATGCAGCGGAGGGCGCTGAGGCCATCGGTCCAGCGGATCTTCTTGCCCTCGGCGTAGGTGCGGCCCGCGTAGCTGACGGGGGCTTCGTAGATGCGGAGCGGGCGGGTGCGGCCCGGGTTGTCGGGGTCGTGCAGGCGCATCCGGGCCAGGCGGGCGACAATTTCGGGTTCGAGGCCGAAGCGGTCTTCCTGGATGCGGAGCTGCGCGAGGACGGGCCCGGCGAAGGCCTTGAGGCAGCATTCGATGTCGGTGAGATTCAGGTTGGTCATCATGTTGCTGAACTGGGTGATGACCTGATTGGCGATGCGGTGCCAGTAATAGAGGACGCGGTGGGTCTGGCCGAGGAAGCGTGAGCCGATGACGGCGTCCGCGCGTCCGTCGAGGATGGGGCGGAGGATGGCCTCGTGATCGGCGGGGTCGTACTCGAGGTCGGCATCGTGGATGATGGCGAGGTCGGCGCCGGCCTTGAGGGCGGCGGACAGGCCCGTGCGGATGGCGGCGCCCTTGCCGGCGTTGGCGGGGTGGAGCACGGCGGTGATGTCGGCGCGTTCGCCGAGGCGTCGGACGATGTCGGCGGTGCCGTCGGTGGAGCCATCATCGACGAGGAAGAGGCGGCGGTCGAGCCGGCCCGGCGGCGGGACGGCGTCGAGTCGCGCGACCGCTTTCTCGATGAGCGATCGCTCGTTGTAGACGGGGATGATGACGGCCAGCCGCATGCGGTAGAGCATAGCTGGCGGCCCGGGGGCGCTGGCTAGGTCGTGTTTGACGGATCGATTCCGGGGTGGCACGGTTCTCCGAACCGTGCATTTCCATCGGTGTTCCCGTGCCCGGCTCGGAGAGCCGGGCCACCTAAAAGCATCCGTCAAACAGAACTTAGCAGCCGGCGTCGAAGAGGTTGAGAAACTCGAGGTAGTCGGCGAAGTCGATGGTGCCGTCCTTGTTGATGTCGGCGCGGGGGTCGGCGGCGTCGAAGAGGTTGAGGAACGTCAGGTAGTCGGCGAAGTCGAGGAGGCCATCGCCGCTGGCATCGGCGGGGCAGGGGCTGTCGCGGAACCACATCTCTTCGGGGATGACGGCGGCGGGCTGGCCCGGGCCGTTGAGGCGGACGATCATGCCGGCGCCGCCGCCGGATTCGAAAAAGGCGACGCGGATGCGGTGGGCGCCGGCCCGGAGGCCGATGGTGCCGGATCGGGCCTGCATGCCGTGGAGGCCATCGTTGTCGACGATGAGCTGGTCACCGATCCAGAGGCGGGAGCCATCATCGGACTCGGTCGAGAGGGTGTAGAGGTCGGTCCGGGGGATGTCGAGGTAGCCCTCCCACACCGCGCCGACGTTGTCGGAGCGGCCCGACGTCGAGAACGTGCCGGGCGTGGAGGGGATGTTGATGCCGGCGGCGGGGAGCGTGCGGTAGGAAGTGAGCAACGAGAAATCGGGGAGGACCGACGGCGCTGAGAGGGCGTAGTAGTTGACGACGAGCTGGGGCATGAGCGCGAGGGGCGCTTCGGGGGTGCGGAAGGCGGAAGCGGGGTAGACCTCGACGGAGACGGCGGCGGTGTTCGTGCCGGCGCCATCGCTGATGGTGTAGGTGAAGGAGTCGGGGCCCTGGTAGCCGGAGGGCGCGCTGTAGAGGAGTTCATCGCGGCCCGACGGGCCGGTGCCGACCGAGCGCGTGATCGATCCGCCGTGGATGCCGGCGGCGTCGAAGCCGGAGATGGTGAGCGGCAGCCCGGCGCTGTGGTAGTCGTTGGCGAGGACATCGACGGGGCGGGGGTCGCCCTCGACGGCGGCGCCGGCATCGTCGGGGATGGCGTGGATGAGGGGGGTGTCGGAGATGCGGAAGCTGGTGATCCAGGTTTTCCAGCCGCTGGTGGAGTTGTATTCGCCGATGGCCCAGAAGCGCGTGTCATCGACGGGATCGATGGCGATGTCCTGATAGTCGCCCCACCGGCCCGCGCCGGCGCCGGTGCCGAGCTGGCTCATGACGGGGAGGCCCACGGCGCCGGCGGGGTCAGACGGGCGCCGCCCCGTGATGTAGACGCCGACCTTGCGCGTGGGGCTGGAGGCGCCGATGACGATGCCGACCTCATCGGCCTGGTTGGAGTAGATGGCGGGGAAGTAGGAGTGCAGGCCCGGGCCCGGATCGACGACGCCCGACTGCGTGAGGGAGACGCCGCCGGCGGCGGGCCAGTTGTTGGTGCTGAACTGGTACCAGCGGGCGAGGTTGCGGGCGCCGTCGCTGGCGTTGTGCGCGGCGTAGAGCTTGCCGTTGCGCCAGTGCGCGTTCATGATGCGGGAATCGACGAGGCTGACGGCACCGCCCTCGCAGGGCGCTTCGCCGGGCCCGTTGAATGCGGGGATGGCGACATCGGTCGTGACCAGCTGCGGCGCGGTGAGGGGGTTGCGGATGGCGTGGATCCGGGCCGCGCTTCCGCTCGCGAAGGACACGAAGTACGGCGCCTGCGGAGTGCCGAAGTGCTGGGCCACCTGCACGGAGGCGGAGTTGCCATCGCGGAGGGTCGAGTACGCGGCGGGCTGGCCCGTCAGCATGGGGGCCTTGTCGAAGACGCGGAACCCGACGCCGCCCCAGCCGCCCGCGCTGAGGCCGAAGAGATTGCAGGTGACGTAGTAGCCCTGGGCGTCGTAGCCGAAGCCGGGGTAGTCCCACCAGAAGGTCTGGGCCCCGACGGTGATGACCGCATCGGTGCGGTACTTGAACCAGACGCCGTTGGGGTCGGCATCATCGGAGACCGCGATGGTGATCCAGGCCTCGGTGGAGCCGTAGACCTCCGGCGCGACGACGACGAATCGCTGGGCGAGGTGGTCGTAGAAGCACTTGGGGTCGAAGACGAAGTTGCCGGCGCCGATTTCCTCGAAGAAGCCGGGCGCGCCCGGGCTGCCGAGCTCGGCGGCGAACTGGAGCGTGCCGCCCTTGGTGTAGAAGGCGATCTTCTGATTCACCGTGGTCACGATGTGCGCGGGGCCAACGGCGAGGGCGGGGTCGGGCGGGACCCAGCCGGTCTGCCCGATGCCGGCGAAGAGCGTTTCGGCGCGGACGCGGGGCTGTTCGAGCGTGCCGCCGAGGGGGAGGCCGTTGGGCTCGCCGCGGGGAACAGCGCCGGGCGCGGTGTGCGGCGGGAGGTAGTTCCTGATGCGCTGCGTCGGGCCCGGCACCGGGGCATCGGAGATGGAGGGGATGCGGCGGGTGTCGATGATTGTGGCGCGGGCCACATCGCGGACGACCGCGCCGGGGCGGGTGAGGTCGATGACCTTGGCCGTGGCGGCGCCTGTGCGGGCCGGCTGGGCGCGCCCAACCGCCGGCGCGGCTTGGGGGGCCATGACGGCGGGAGCGAAACCGGGCGCGATGGGCAGCGCGGTGGCGGTCGAGGATGAGCCCTGGCAGCCGGCGAGCGCCGCCAGCGTCATCACGAGGGCAGCGGAGCGGAGGAACGGGGAGGTTCGATAACCGAGGTCACGCACATTGAACCTTTCTAGAGGTCACGGAGAGATGGTCGGGCCAAGGCCCGGTGCGAGTTGTACGCGATAGAGGCGGATCCGCCAAGGGTGATCTGCCGGGGTGGGGAAATGGGGGGAGGATTCCCCGGCCCGACTACGCTGTACCGGGCCTAAGCCCGCGGCCCGCGCGATGCCGGAAGTCTGCTTTGTCATCCCCTGCTTCAACCACGGCCGCTTCATCGGCGAGGCGGTGCGGTCGTGCCTGGCGCAGGAGGAGGCCGATGTCGGCGTGGTGATCGTGGATGATGGCTCGACGGACGGCTCGACACCCGGGGCGTGCGATGCGTGCGCGGGCGAGCGCGTTGTCGTGGTGCGCCAGCACAACCGCGGGCTCCCCGGGGCGCGCAACCGCGGCGCTGCGGAGGCGGCCCGCGCGTGGTCGCCGGAGTACCTGGCGTTCCTGGATGCGGATGACTATGTCCGGCCGGCGTTCGTGAGGCTGCTGCGGGCAGCGATCGAGGCCGGCGGGCACCATGTCTCGCACGGGTACTGCCAGGAGGAGCTGATCGAGCTGGGCACGGGGATCTGGCGGGTGCCGGAGTGGGATGCGCTGCTGCTGCTGATCACCAACCTGCACCCGGTGACAGCGCTGGTGCGGCGCGAGCGGTTCGAGGCCGTGGGCGGGTTCGATGAATCGATGCGGCGGGGCTACGAGGACTGGGAGTTCTGGATCCGGTTGAGCAAGCGCGGGTGGCGCGGGGCGCGGGTGCGCGAGCCGCTGTTCGTGTGGCGGCGGCACAGTCACGAAACGATGGTGATGGAGGCGGTGAAGCGGCACGATGAGCTGTACCGCGAGATCCTGGCCCGTCACAAGGACCTGTACGCGCGGCGGGGAGAGGAGCTGATCGCGCTGGCGAACTCGCTGCTGCGGAAGTTCGATGCCAACTGGATCGACGAGACCGGGTACCCGATCCCGCTGCAGTACTTGCGCGGGTGCCACGATGAGGTGGTGCGGCTGCGGGCGGCGTCAACGCAGACGCAGCAGGATGCGGCCCGGCTCGCGGAAGAGCTGGCGCAGGCCCGGGCCCGGCTCGAGGAGCTGCGGACGTGGTATGAGAGTTTCGCGACGGTGAGGCTGCACCACGGGGTGCACCGGCTGGTGGACCGGCTGCCGGGCCCGCTGGCGAAGGGCGGGCGCGGGCTGCTGGCGGCGGTGCGGCGGCTGGTGGTGGGCGGCGACCGGGGCCGGCCTGGGGCCCGGGGCTGATCGGCGTATAGACTGCGAGGATTGCCGGAGCCAGCGGACAGCCCGGACCCGATGCCAGCCCTCACGCTCGAGGAGTCGGTGACGGGTGTGTTCCGCGCACCGGGGGGCGCGGAGGCCGCTTCGCGCCGGGCCGCGGTGGTACGGGCGGTGGTGCCCTGCTTCAACCGCCAGACGGATCTTGATGCGCTGCTGAGCGACCTTGACCGGTTGGTGTTGTCAACGCCGGAGGGTGAGATCCGGCTCGATGTGCTGGTGATCGACAACGCATCGGAGCCGGCGCTGCGGCCGACGGTCCGGCCCGCGACGGTGCCGGTGCAGATCGTGCGGCTTCCGGCGAACACGGGCGGGAGCGGCGGGTTCAACGCGGGGATGCAGCGGCTGCTGGCCGAACCGTGGGGCGTCGATGCGGGCCGGCGGCGGGAGTTCCTGTGGCTGATCGACAGTGATGTGCGGCTGCGGCCCGACACGCTGAAGGAACTGCTGCTGGCGATGGAGGCGAGGTCGGACCTGGTCGTAGCCGGCGCGGCGATCGCTGATCCCGGGGATGGCCGGATCTTCGAGGTCGGGGGGCGCGTGAACCGCCGCACGGGTGTGTACGGGCCCGCGTTGCCCGAGCCTGACGGGCGCGCACTTGTCGAGTGCGATTACGTTGCGTCGGCGTGCGCGCTGGTGCGGCGCTGGGCGGTGGAGCACATCGGCCTGATGCCAGACCGGTTCCTGAACGGTGATGATGTGGAGTGGTGCATCCGGCTGGCCCGGGAGACGGGCGGGGTGGTGGCGGCCGTGCCATCGGCCATCGCGATGCACCCGAAGTTCGATCGTTTCCCGACGCACCTGCGCTTCTTCGGGGCGCGGAGCGCCATGGGCCCGGTGGCGGCGCTGCAGTTGCGGCGGCGCGTGCGCTTCCGGCGGGCGCTGCGCGAGACAGCGCGGGCCGTGAACCAGGAGCTGATGGGACGGGCCGACCTGGCGGCCCTGCATCTCCGCGGGCTGCACGCCGCGCTGGCGCACCACACGACCGGGCCTGCGGCGGTCGCGTTCCGCTTCGAGCGATTCCGCCCGTGGGACCAGCTGGGGGAGGCGCTCCGCGAGATCGGGGCCGGGCCCGGCTCGACTGTCGCCATCGCTCCGGGCCTGGCGCTGCCGGCGGCGGCGGCCCGGGCCGCCGAGCTCGCGGTCAAGGGGGCGACGGGACGTGAGATCGCGATCCCGCGCGGCGAATCGGGCGTCAGGTCCGCGGGCGCGTGGCGCGGCGTTGCGGGCGCGATCCTGCGGGGGACGATCGTCTCCAGGCCCGTCGTCGCGATCGCGCCGGCGGAAGGCCGGGCCTCATCGTGGTTCGCGGGCCGCTGGCTGATTTCCGCGGTGCCAGAGGGCTTCGCGGTCCGGCGCATCCACCGGGCGGCGACCTGGGCCCGGGCCGCGGTGGCGATGCTCGACGGGATCGCATTATCGCTGCGGACGGCGCTTTCGCGCGGGCCGCTCGAGCCGCTGCCGCCCGCGCATGAGCCGGTGGCGCGGAGCCTGACATCGACGCACCATCCGATCCCGGCGCCGCCGCCCGCGCCGCGGCCGCTCTCGCTGAGCATCGTGATCCTGAGCTACAACCGCGGGCCCGCGCTGGAGCGCACGCTGGAGCAGATCGCGGCGCTGTACCCCGCCGCCGCGCCGCGCGAGACCGAGCCCGGGCGCGCCGACCCTTCACTGACGATCGCCTCGCTGATGGAGAACCGCGCCGAGCCCGCGGCCGCCGGGCCGGGGCGGATCGACATCCGGGAAGTCATCGTCGTCGACAACGCATCGAGCGATGGCACGCCCGGCATGATCCGGGCGCGGTATCCCGGGGTGTCGCTGCTGGCGCTGCCGGAGAATCGCGGGGTCGAGGCGTTCAACCGTGGGGTGGCCTCCGCGGTGGGCGATGCGGTGCTGATCCTGGATGATGATGCGTGGGTGGATGGCGGGGTGCTGGCGGGGGCGCTGGACCTGCTGTCGCGCCGGCCCGACCTTGCGGCGGTGACGTTCGAGCCGCGGCATCCATCGGATGGACGATCGGAGTGGAAGTTCGCTGCGCGCACGCCGGCGGGGGGGATGGACCGCTGGCCCGTGATGGGGTGCGCGAACTTGGTGCGCCGCGAGGACTGGATGCGGGTGGGCGGGTACGAGCGGGCGTTCTTCCTGTACCGCAACGATGTGGACCTGGCGCTCAAGCTGCTGGAGTCGGGGAGGGGTGTTCACTTCAACCCGGCATGGACGGCGATGCACGATTCGCCCGCGGCGGCGCGGAAGTCGCGGCGGTGGTTCGGGCTCGCCACGCGGAACTGGGTGTGGATGGCGCGGCGGCATGGGCGCGGGCCCGGCCATTGGCCCGGCGCGCTGGCGGGGTGGGCCTGGGCGCACCGCCTGGCCCGGTTCGACCTCGCGGCTCACTGGGAGGTGCTGAAGGGCGGGCTGTCGGGCGCTTTCACATCCCCCCCACCGCTGCCGCCGAGCGTCAGGTCGACGGGTCGGGACTGGGCCGAGTTCCTGCGGCTGCACGTGTCGCGCACGGGATGATCCGGGACCGGCCCGTCCAGAGCGCTCGCCAGCATTCCCAACCACTCGCCGTAGCGGTAGTCCATCTCGAAGCGGTCGTGGATCGCGCGGATCCGGGCCAGCATCCGCTCGGTGAGGTCTTGCTGCCACTCCTGGGCGGAGCGGTCGCAGAAGTACACCCGACAGCCCAGCGGCTTGATCGCGTGCACGCCGCAGAGGTTGCCATCCTGGAACGGGCAGCCGCCGCGGGCGCGGGCCTCATCCATCTGCGCGGGGGTCGGGCGGTCTTGCGGGGTGAGGCGCGCCAGGGTGTAGAGGGTCTCGAGCCCGGTGACGTAGAGCCGGTGACCCGCGGCGGTGAAGTTGCAGCAGCGCCCCGAGGCCCAGCAGGCGGGCCCGCGGGCCTGGACTTCGGCGGCCACCTGCGCGAAGACCGCTTCAAGCTCGGCCCACGCCGCAGCGAGGACGGAGGGGGCATGGGTCGGGCCGGGGATGGGGTCTGGCGCCGGCATGGGGAATGACCGGGAGACTCTAGATCTTGAACGTATCTCTCTGAATGCGAATCTGGGCGGGGGTGTAGCGCGGGCCGGAGCCGATCCCGGGGCAGATGGCCGCGGCCCGGGCCCAGCTGTGCTCCGATTGCACGTTGCTGGGCCAGAACGGCCAGGTGCGGCACTGGATGGGGCGGT
The DNA here is from genome assembly GCA_020849615.1 of Phycisphaerales bacterium. GTDB lineage: Bacteria > Planctomycetota > Phycisphaerae > Phycisphaerales > UBA1924 > JADLFW01. The sequence goes on along the minus strand of JADLFW010000004.1, from coordinate 386,588 downwards.
CTTCGTAGACGCCGCAGACGGCCCGGCCCGGCACCGATTCGCGGTCGAGGAAGATGCAGTCGCGGCCCTGGGGGGAGTCTTTCTCGGTCAGCGACCGGCCCTCGGCGGTGATGCGGGTGAAGCGGTCGATGAAGTCTGGGGCGGTGATGCCGAGGCGGGCTGAGAGGATGCCGACTTCGGCATCGGAGACCAGGACGTAGCCCTCCGGGCCCGTGCAGCACCGGCCGCACATGGTGCATTTGAACCGCAGGCCATCCTCGCCGGTGCGGGGATGGGTCTTGGAGAACCACTCGGGCTGCGGGGGCTGGGCAGGCTGGAGGGACACGGGCGGAGAGTAGCGGGCCTTGCCTCGAATGAGGCCGCGGCGCGGGTTCCTTCATCCCGGTGACCCCCCTGATACGATTGTCACCGACCATGCCCCGGCCCGCCGCTCAGACCCCGGCGTCACCCCCATCCCGGGAGCCCCCCACGCTGCCCGAGCCCAAGAACCCATCTCCGGCCTCGCCCGGGGCCGATCCGGCCAATCAGGAGGATCTGGCGCTGGTGGCGGCCGTCCGCCGGCAGGAGCCTGACGCGTGGCGGGAGCTGCTCGATCGCTACCAGGCCCGGCTGTTCAATGTCTGTTTGCGGATGGTGCGGAACCGGGACCTGGCGGAGGACATGGCGCAGGAATCGATGGTCAAGATCATCCAGGGTCTGGGGAGCTACGACGGGCGGTCGAAGCTCTCGACGTGGATGATCCGGGTCACGATGAACGTGTGCCTGTCAAAGCTGCGGTCCGAGAAGGTGCGGCGCCACCTGAGCCTTGAGGGAGTGGCCGAGCGGGCCGGGCGGGGCAGCGGCCAAGGGGGCCTGGACTCCCTTGGATTCTCGCAGGAACGGGAACCGGCGACGGCCTCACGGGTCCAACACGCTGAAGAGCAGGCCCGCGTTCTCGCGGCTCTGGACCTGCTGGAGCCCGACCAGAAGGCGATTCTGGTGCTCAGGGATCTCCGGGGTCTGGACTACGAGCAGATCGCCCAGGCGCTGGATCTGGCGCTGGGCACGGTCAAGAGCCGAATTTCACGGGCCAGGGAGGCGCTCTACCGCATTCTGGAGGAACAGAAGCAGCCGGGCCGTCAATCGGAAAACGCAGGACCGGCCGGCCAGGGTTCAGGAAGCACGGGTTCACGATGACGATGCACCGCGACAATCCGAACACCGACCGCGAGGAGTTGCTCCTCGCGCTGGTCGAGGGCGAGCTGGACCCGGCCCGTGAGGCCGCGGAACTGGCGGCCTTGGACCCCGCCGCGGTGTCGAGGGTGCGGGCCATGCGCCGGCACCGGGCTGTGCTGCGAAGCATCGCGGAAGTCGCCCCGCCCGCCGGTCTGCTGGACCGGGTCGGCGCGGTGCTGGAGCGCGAAGCGGTGACGGGCCCGGCGCTCGATGCCGGCACGTTTCCGATCGAGCGGTACAGGTCGAGCGCCCCGTGGGCCCGGCGCCTGGCGGTCGCCGCCGGGCTGATGCTGATGGTCGGCGGCGTGGGATACTGGAGCCTGTGGTTGTCATCGACGCCCGAAACTCGGCGGACCCCCGGGGGCTCGGGAGGCTCGAAGTTCGCGATGAACACGGGCGCGGGGGAGCACGCTCCGGCGGCCGCACCGACAAAGACCGACCCGGCTACTACGGATCCCGTGGCTGCTGTTCATTCTGAGGATCGGCCCGAAGCAGCCGCGCTCGCGGCGACGACGCCGCGGCCCGTCACGCCGCCTTCATCCGAGGTCGATTTCGATGACCCGCTGCAGTTGATTCTGGCGCAGGGGGAATCGGATTCGGCGTCGGCGTGGGAGCGATGGGCCCCGACGACGTCGATCGCGCACGGGGATTCGGCGCTGATCTCATCGGCCCCGCTGGGGGTGTTCCGCGAGATGCCGACTTCGCTCGATCTCGAGGATGCGGCGCACCTGGCCGAGGAAGGCCGGCTCGTGATCCGCGTCCGGGCCGACCGCCCGGCGCTGGCCGCGGCCCGTCTGCTGGCCCAGGCCGACAGCCGGGCCGACAAGGGTCGCCTGTGGCGGCTGATGCCCTGCCCGCCCTCTGATTTCTCCGCGGCCGTCGAGTCGGCGATGCCCCTGGACCGCACGGATGATGAGCTTTCCGGGGTGACCGTTCCCTTCCGGGTGCCGATGCGTCCGACGGTAGAGACAACGCTGAGCGTTGAGCTGGACCCGTCGGTGGCGATGCTGGCGATCGTGCAGGCGGAGCTGGAGAGCATCTCGGAGGGCGCGGTGATCCTGGATGTGCTGGACCGGCCCGTCGTGATGGCCCCGCCCTGCTCCGAAGATGGCGGGCTGCGTCGCTGGACGAGCGCGCCCTCGAGCGCGGTGCACTCGGTGGTGGTGCCGCTGGTGGTCGAGTCGGGCGAGTAAGAGACGTTGGCCACCGCGTGGTGAGGATGCGAGCATGCATGCCCGCGACGCCTGATCAGCCTTCTTCACAGCGGCTTGACGAACTGGTACATCTGCACACCATCCGCGTATCGCTCCGGGGCGAAGCGGATGCCGCGATAGCGGTAGCCTTCGACGGCGAAGCCCATCGCGCGGTAGAGGCGGAAGGCCCGCACGTTCGGGCCCAGCACACCCAGGCAGATTTTCTCCACGGTCGGATGATCGACGCCCCAGTCAAGGAGGGTCTCGATCAGCAGCCTGCCCACACCGCGGCCGCGCCACTCCCGGGCGATGCCGATGCTGAAGAACCCCCAATGGGCCATGCGCCGGCGGGATTCGGCCCGGAACGAGGCGCTGCCCACGAGCCGGCCGCCGATCTCCGCGATTAGCGCGAGGTTGCCGGGCCCATCGCGCATCTCGCGCACCCACTCTCGCTCCTTCGCCTCCGTGAACGCCTGGCGGAACTCCTCGGGGGTGGTGAGGTTGTAATCGCTGGTCGAGAGGATGTCATCACCGAGTTCGACGAGCGCGGCGGCGTCCTCCTCCCGGGCCCGGCGGATGATCAGGGGCTCGCCCTCCGGCAGCCGGGCCCGGCGGACTTCTTCGAACGGGGCGGTGCGCCGCCACACGGGGAGCGGGCCCGGCGGCGGCCCGTGCAGATCGATGGGCTCGGGGGTGTAGGGATCAACAGCGCCGGTTTCGGGCTTGACGGGGAGGTACATCTTGATGTCATCGCAGTACCGGCCCGGGCCGAAGCGGAACTGGCGGATGCGCCACTCCTCGCGGCGAAAGCCAAAGGACTCGTAGAGGCGGATGGCGGGGGTATTGGGGGCCATGACGCCGAGGCAGACGGTTTCGAGCGTTGGGTGGGCGCGGGCCCAGTCGATGAGCGTCGAGAGCAAGGCCCGGCCCGCGCCACGGCCGCGCCAACCGGTGGCGGTGTACATGCCGAGCTGGCCGCTGTGGGCGGCGCGGAGCTTGGGGAAGCCGCGGAAGTTGAGGCGGCCGATGGGCGTTTGGCCGGAGAAGGCGACGAGAGCGAGCCAGGTGGGATTGGCCTCGAACTCGGCGATCTTGGCCCGGTCGGCGGCCGGGTCGGGGTCGAGCTCTTCGGGCCCGGCGCCGAGGAAGTCGGAGGTGGCGAAGGCATCGGCGGCGAGGCTGACCAGGCCCGGCGCATCATCGGGGCGGGCCGAGCGCAGCGTGATGCGCTCGCCGGACTTCAGGGAGATGGGCCGATCTTCGAGTATCGCCATCATCGAACCCGCCGTGTTAATCCAGCAGCCCCTCGCGGGCCAGGAAGATGTAGTCGGTCGAGGCCCGTTCGCCGCCCGCCTCGGTCACCAGCCGGGCCACTTGTCCGCGGTGATAGGTCGAGTGGTTAAAGGCGTGCGTGAGGATGTCATCGGCGGTCGAGACGAACGGCGTGCCGTCGGAGGACTTGTACTCGATCACGCGGTCGAGGTCGCGGTCTTCGAGGCGCGCGAGGTAGGCGCTCCACAGGGCATCGACCTGGGCGGCATCGGCGCGGACGCGATCGGCCTCCCAGAGCGGGAACCAGTCGGTGACGGTGATCGGCTCCGCGCCGCCGAGGCGCGAGAGCCACACGCGGCGGGCGATCTGCATGTGGGCCAGCACAGCCCGGGCCCGCGCAAACTCGCCCGAGGTCCGGCCGTCATCGGGGACCGAGTCGAGGGAGGCCAGGGCCCGGCGGGTGGCCTCGATCTCGTACTTGAACAGGCGCTTGAACTTGTGGGTGCGGTTCATCGGTCGCTCTTAAGGAGGTGGACGGCGAGCGGGGCGCGGGTGAGGATCTGCTTCATCTCTTCGACGGCGCTGCGCAGGCCCGTGTAAACAGCGCGGCTGACGATGGCGTGGCCGATGTGCAGCTCGCGGATTCCCGGGAGGGCGGCGACAGGCCCGACGTTCTGGTAGTTCAGGGCGTGCCCGGCGTTGAAGCGCATGCCGGCGCCGCGGATCTGCCCGCCCGCCATCGCCACCTGCTCGATCTCGGCGGTGAGCTTGCCGTTGAGGAAATCTCCACCCGCGGCGGCAAAGGCGGCGGCGTACGGGCCCGTGTGGACTTCGCAGATGTGGAAGCCCGCCCTGGCGGCGGCATCGACCTGGCGCTGGTCGGCATCGATGAAAGCGGACACGTACGTACCGGCATCGCGGAGCTTCTTCACGACGTCTGTCAGGCGTGGCAGCTGGCCCGCCACATCGAGCCCGCCCTCGGTGGTGACTTCCTCGCGGCCCTCGGGGACGAGCATGGTGGTGTGGGGCTGGAGTCGGCAGGCCAGCTTCACCATCTCGTCGGTGGCGGCCATCTCGAGGTTGAACTTCACCTTCACGACGCGGCGGAGCAGCTCGACATCGCGGTCCTGGATGTGGCGGCGGTCCTCGCGCAGATGGACGGTGATGCCGTCGGCCCCGCCCATCTCGGCCTCGTGCGCAGCGCGCACGGGATCAGGCTCGGCCTCGGGCGTGAGGGCGGCACCGCGGTAACGGGCCTGGCGGACGGTGGCCACGTGGTCAATGTTCACGGAAAGCAGTGGCATGAGGCAACAGTAGCGGGCGCGGGCCGGTCGCGGGCGGCGGCTAGAGTTGGCCCGCGCATGAAGATCCTGCTCACCACGGTCGGGTCCCACGGCGACGTGCATCCGTTCATCGCCGTGGGGGCTGCGCTCCGGGCCCGCGGGCACGAGGTCGCGGTGCTCGTGCAGCCGCTCTTCCGGGGGCAGGTGCTGGATGCCGGGCTGGAGCACATCCCGCTGGGCGAGCAGGCCGTGGACCTCGACATCATCGCGCAGAACCCGCGGATGATGGACGGCGTGCGCGGCTCACCCGCGATCATCCGCGAGCTGATCTTGCCGGAGGCCCCGCGCATCTTCAACGCGGTCGCGGATGCGATCGACCGGCACAGGTTTGACCTCGTGCTGACGCACCACATCTGTTTCGGGGCGGCGTGGGCGTGCGAGAGGAAGGACATTCCTTGCGCGGCGGCGTGCCTGGCGCCGCTGGCGTGGGCCTCGCGCCACGAGCCGCTGATCGGAACGCCGGTGAGTTCGCCCAGCCCGCCGCGCTGGTGGTACCGCTCGACGTACCACCTCATCCCGCCGATCACGCGGTGGCTGTACGACCCCGCGATGAACCGGGCCCGGCGCGAGCTGGGGCTGGCCAAAGGCCGCGACCTGATGTTCGGCGAGGCCCGCGGCGGCGTGGTGAACCTGGCCCTGTGGTCGCCGCACTTCCGCGGCCCGTTGCCGGATGATCCGGGCCACGGCCACATCTGCGGCTTCACGTGGTTCGATGCCCACCGCGATCACGATCACCTCTCCCCGGAGATCGAACGGTTCCTTTCCGAGGGCGAGCCCCCGATCCTGTTCACGCTCGGCTCCACCGCGGTGTACGTCGCCGGCCCGTTCTACGAGGCGGCCGCGGAGGCCTGCCGCCGGCTCAAGCGGCGCGGGTTGCTGCTCATCGGCAGGAAGCAAGCGCCCCCGAAGCACCTGCCGCCCGGCGTGCGTGCGTTCACGTACGCGCCGCACTCGGAGGTGATGCCCCGGGCCTGCGCCAACGTCATCCACGGCGGCATCGGCACGACCGCCCAGGCGCTTCGCGCGGGCCGGCCCGTCGTGGTGGTTCCCTTCGCGCACGACCAGTTCGACAACGCGGCCCGGGCCTTCCGGCTGGGTGTGTCGCGGACGCTGCGGCGTTCGAAGGTCAACCCCGAAGCGATGGAGCGGACGCTGCGGGCGCTGCTCGAGGATCCCGGGCACGCGGAACAGGCCCGGCTGCTCGGGGAACGACTGTCAGCGGAGGATGGCGCGCCGGTCGCGGCGGAACACCTCGAGCGGGCGCTGGCGCGGGCCTGAGCGGCCGATCACACCGCGACGTTCTCGGGGGCTTCTCCGCTGAGCACACGCCACACATCGCGGACGACCCAGCTCATATTGGCGTGGGCGCGGGCCGTGGCGGCGGCGATGTGCGGCGAGAGGTGCGCGTTGGGCAGGCCCAGCAGGGGGCAGCCGGGCCCGAAGGGCTCGGGGTCATGGACATCGAGCATGGCCCGGGCGCCGGGGGCCTTGCGCAGGAACCGGGCCAGGGCGTCGTGATCGACGACGAACCCGCGGCTGGCGTTGATGAAGAGCACCCCGGGGCGCATGGCCGAGAACGCCGCATCGCTGAACAGATGGCGGTTGCCGGGCCGGTTGTCGATGTGCACGGTGAGAATGTCGCTCTCGGCGAGGATCTGCTCGCGCCCCGCCGGGGTGGCGCCGTGGCGCACGGCCTCGGGCATGTCGAGCAGGTCGTGGTAGAGCACCCGGGCCCGGAAGGCGCCGGCGATGCGGGCGATGCGCTTGCCGATCCGTCCCAGCCCGTAGATGCCGACCGTCATGTCGTTGAGCTCGCGGGGCGCGATGAGCTCCCGGCGCAGCGTGCTCCACTCCGCCAGCGGCAGGGCCCGGTCGAGGAAGACGCGCGGGCGGATGGCATCGAAGATCATCGCGAAGACCAGTTCCGCGACGGCATCGCCGTTGGCGTCGGGGGTGTGCACCACCCGCACTCCACGGCGCCGGCAGGCCTCGAGATCAACGTTGTCGAGCCCGACGCCGGCCCGGGCGACCACCTTGAGGTTCGGCGCGCGGGCCAGCAGCGCTTCATCGACCCGCGTGTACGTCCGCACCACCAGCGCCGAGGCCCGGGCCAGGCGGTCACCGGCGCCCGCCAGTGCATCGGGAGCGATGCGCTGCACCTCGCAGCGCTCGGCGAGCCAGGCGGCCGCGGAGGCGTCGAGGTCTTCGGTCTGGATCACCAGGGGTCGGGTCATGCGCGATCGTGCCCGTGGTCGTCGCTGCCCGGCGGTTCGTCATCACCGAAATCGGCGGGCTCGATGATCGCGCCCATGGAGCCTTTGGACCCCGCGATGATCGGGTCCTTGCCGAAAGCGAGGATCTGGTCGCGCTTGAGCTCGGCGTGCTCCTTATGCGTGGTCAGGCACACGGCGCGGCCCTGACTGTCGACGGTCTCGGCGATCTTGAAGGCCTTCTCGAGGTCGTGGGCGAAGAGTTCCTGCATCATGCGGATGACGTACTCGTAGGAGTGATCCTGGTCGTCCAGCAGCACCACGTTCCAGGCCCGGGGCTGGTCGGGCTCATCCCGCGGATCAGCGGCGGGCTTGGCGGGCGCGGTTTGAGTTGAGGTCGCCACGCGGGATGATAGAGTGCGCCCGAGGCCCGCATGCTCAGGGATGAGAACAACCCCAAAGGCCCGGCCGTGCGCCTGGATGTGAAAGTCGTCCCCGGGGCCCGGCGCGATGAGATCGCCGGGGTGCTGGGTGAGCGGCTCAAGATCCGCGTCGCCGCACCCCCCGAGGACGGCCGTGCCAATAAGGCCGTATGCGCGCTGATCGCCAAGGCCCTGGGCATCCGGGCCTCAGAGGTCACGGTGATTGCCGGGCCCGCCTCCCCCGAGAAGACGCTGCGGATCGCCGGCAAGCGGGCGCAGGACATCCGGGCGGCGCTGGGACTGTGAACCGGGCCCGGGTTACTTGGGAGGCAGGGGCACCGGGCCGCTGGGCTCTTCGCCGGCCGGGCCTTCGCTGCCCGGGGCCAGCGGCCCGGCCGGGCCCGGCGGGGGCTGCGGCGGGGCGGGCGGCTTCAGCAGGTCTTCCATCCGCGAGGCGATCTGCTTGCCGCGGTACTCGGGCAGCGCGAAGGCCCAGGGCGCGAGCTTGGCGTTGAGCTCATCGACTTCCTTCTTCACCTCTTCGGGCGTGCGCGGCTTGGGCACGGCGGGCGGAGCCGCCGCCTCCTTCTTCTCGTCGGTCGCCGCCGCGGCGGGCGGCTCGAAAGAGGCCTGGAACGCCGTCCACCACTTGCCCTCGAGGTTGATCATCCGCGCTGTGAGGACCAGGCCATCGAAGGTCCGGAACTCGGCCGTGACCGGGCCGGAAGAGGCCGGCGGCGGCGCAGCCTCGGGCTCGCCCTCCTTCTTCTCCGCGGGGGCGGGCGGCGTCGGCGCCGCATCAAAGTTGACCTGGGAGACCGGCTTCACATCGTCGAACGTGAGGTAGCTCAGCCCGTTGGTCAGCTGGTCGGTGACCGCCTCGTGCTTCAGGTCGCGGCCGGCGGGCTTGTCGCGCACCAGGAACTGCGGATCGGTCTGCGAATCGCGGAACACGCGGACGGTCTCGTCGGGCTTGTCGCCCGCCGCGGCGTGCACGACGGTGATGCTCTTCATCCGCTCCTTGTCGACCGAGAGGATCTGCCGCGCCACCCAGTTCAGCGGGTCGGCCTCAATGTTCAGCAGGCCCTGCACCTGCCACGACTGGGCATCGGCCGGGCGGCGCACGAAGTACATCGGCCGGCCCGCCTGCGCCGAGGTGATGTTGCCGATGATCAGCGACACGAGCTCGGCCCCGGACGCATCCTTGACGGTGACGAGCCTGCTGGTGCCGGATTCGGAGGCGGGGTCGCCGACGCCGAGCTTGTCGTAGAACTCTTTGTTGGAGGTCTTGGCCTCGACGACCTTGAGGTCGGCGAGGGCTACCAGCGCCTCCTTCACCTTCTCGAACTCGGCGGGGTAGTCGCCCTTGGCGGGCAGCACCCACCCATCGCCCTTGCGCGCGATGGTGGTCTCGACCTTGCCCTTTTGGACGGTGAGCGAGCCGGCGCTGTTGAGCTTGGCCGCCAGGTCGGGCAGGAACGCCGAGCCCGGCGCCGCTGACACCGCGCCCGCGGGCACGCGGGAGCCCCCGCGCCCCGACAGCACCGCAAGGCCCACAGCGCCGGCGGTCACGATGGACAGGATCACAAGCGTGGTCGACTTCATGGTCTGGTTTCCAAAGCCCGGGCCCGCGGCGGGCCCGTCTGTTCAGCCGGTGCGCGACAGCTTCTGCCCGCTCTTGCGGCGGGCGACCCGGTAGGCCCCCAGCCCCAGCGCCAGGGCGCTGACGACCAGGGGCACGGCCGCGATGTTGAGGAACTTGAGCCGAACGCCGAGCCGCTCGACATCCTTGCGGAGGTCCAGCTGCACGTTGCGCAGCTCCTTGCGCGTCCCGATCATGTCGGAGCGGAACTTCTCGATCTCGGCCTGCTGCTCGGGCGAGAGGATCAGGGTGTCCTTGCCGGGCTGGTCGGGTCGCTTGCGCTGCAGCTCGGCGATCTTCTGCTCCGTGTCCTGCAGGCGTTTCTCGAGATCCTGCTGCTTGGCCAGGTACTTCTGCTCGGCCGACTTGAGCATGTCCTGCACCCGCGTGAACGGCCGGGCGTACTCGCCCCGGGCCCGGATGCTGATCAGATCGCTCGAGCCCGACAGGTTGTCCAGCACGTTGATCACGAAGTCGCCGTTGTCGGCGATCTTGCTGTACCCCAGCGACTGCCCGAAGAGCCGCTCCTCGCGGGTCCAGAAGCGGTCGGTCAGCACATCCACATCCGACACCACGACGATGTTGGGCGCCGCCGACGCCTCCTTCAGCTGGTCGGCGGCCGCCTCGGGCGCCTTGGCGGCCCCGTCGGGCCCGGGCGCCGCCGGCTTGCCCTCCGGGAAGGCCGTCTTGAGCACAGCGCCGTCCTTGAGCTTCAGCCGGGCCGCGAGGGTCCGCTTCTCGCCCGAGGGCTTGAAGTCCCTCAGCATCGCCTTCGGGTCGGGCATCAGCACGAACTGGGCGACATCCAGCATCTGCGACTGGTCGCTGGTCTGCACCAGGGGCGTCAGCTCCATCGGCCCGCCCTCCTTGTTCTGGAGGATGCCGGGGGAGGCGAAGTTCATCTGGCTGACCTGGGCCATGACCGAGTCATCGCGGTTCATGGTGTCGTTCTTGATCGAGAGCCACGCGACAAACGACACCTGCTCGGGGCGGTTCTGCGCCCCCACCACGACGGGGATCGCGCTCTTCAGGTCGCCGGCGACCCGCTGCTCGACGAGTTCGATGCCCCAGGCCCCCAGGAGCTTGGGCAGGTACGAGTCGCGTTTGACGCCCATCGCCTCCATCGGGTTCATCCCCGGGGGCTGGTCGCCCTCGCAGAACGGGTCGAGGAAGAGCAGCAGGCGGCCGCCCCTGAGCACGTACTGGTCGATCGCGTACTGGGCCCGCTCGGAGAGGTTCTTGGGGTGGACGACCATCAGCGCATCGAGGTCGGCGGGGATGGCGTCGGTGTCGGGCGGGATGGTCTTGACCTCGAAGAAGCTGCGCATCTCGCGGACGATCTGCCACGGGGGCTGGCGGGTGGGCTGGCCCGTCATGGGGTCGAACATCATGCCCTCCATCTGGAGGGAGCTCATGAGCCCGATGACCTTCTTCTTGGGGTGGGCCAGGACGTAGATGAGCTTGCTGATGTCGTACTCGAGGAACCGTTCCTGGCGCGAGTCGAAGAAGGGGATCACCTCCTGGCTGTCGAGGGTGTTGGTGCCCACGAGGCCCAGGTAGAGGTTCTCGCTCGGGCCCATCGGGACGGGGGCCAGGCCCGCCTGCACGGCGCGGTCCTCATCGTCGGAGAAGGGCTCGGGGTCGATGACTCGGAGGTTGATCTTGCCGCCGGAGCGCAGCTCGAACTCCTCCAGCAGCTCGCGCACGCGCTGGGCGTAGCTCTGGATGGATGGGCTGCCCTGGGCGAGCTTGCCCGAGTAATAGAAGTAGAGCGTGACGGGCTCGGCCGGGGAGGCGGCGATGCGCTTGGCCCCCGGCGAGAGGGTGAACAGCTTCGCCTGGGTGAGGTCGGCCCGGACGCCCTTGAGACCGGCGTTGGACCAGATGTTCACCGCGAAGAACAGCACCACCAGCACCGCCAGCCCGCCGATCGAGAACAGCTTCTTCATGCCCGCATCACTCCGTCAGTCCGACACTCCGTCGCCCTGTCACTTCCTACTGCGCTTTCTTCAGATCGATCACCACCGAGGTCGCGACCATGAACACCACGATCAGGCTGGCGAAGAAGACCAGGTCCCGCAGCTCGATCACGCCCTTGCTGATCGCCTGGAAGTGGGTCATGAAGCTGAAGCCCGCGATCGCATCCACGACCGTGCGCGGGGCCCAGCCGCTGAAGAAGTCGACGACGGGCGGGAAGCCCGAGATCAGGAACCCGAAGCACAGCACCACGCTCACGACGAACGCGATCACCTGGCTGCGGGTCATCGCCGAGACGCACGCCCCGATCGCCAGGAAGCCCCCGGCCATCAGGAAGCTGCCCAGGTAGCCCGCGGCGATCGCGCCGTTGTCGGGCTTGCCGAGATAGTTCACCGTGATCCACAGGGGGAACGTCAGCGCCAGGGCGATCCCGGCGAAGATCCACGCCGCCAGGAACTTGCCGACCACCGCGGCCCCCTGCGAGATCGGCAGGGTCATCAGCAGCTCGATCGTCCCGCCCTTGCGCTCCTCGGCCCACAGACGCATCGAGATCGCCGGGATCAGGAACAGGTACAGCCACGGGTGGTAATCGAAGAACGGACGCAGGTCGGCCTGCCCGCGCTCGAAGAACCCGCCCAGCTGGAAGGTGAAGACCCCCGTCAGCAGCAGGAAAATGACGATGAACACGTACGCGACCGGGGTGATGAAATACCCCGCCAGTTCGCGCTTCAGGATCGGGCCCAGCCCCTTGAGCATGAAATTCCTCCCCGGCGGCCGGTGGTTCAGGCCTTCGAGTTATTCGCGGTGATCTCGCGGAACACATCATCCAGCCGGCCCGTCTCGACGTGCAGCTCGTCGATCTGCCAGCCCCGGGCCCGCGCGTGCTGCCCGACCTCCGCCACGATCGGGTGCCCGCGCTTGGGCAGGGCCATGAAGCACAGCGACCCATCCTTGACACCCTCGGTCCGCCGCTCGACCGAGGCCACCCCCGCCAGCTTCGAGAGCTCGCCCCCCGCATCGGCCGCCGTCACCCCCGCGCCGCGGAACGTGATCCGCACGGCGTTGTGGAACCGCGACCGGGCCTGGAGCTGCTCGGGCGTGCCGTCGGCGACGATCCGGCCCCGGGCGATCACCACGGCCCGCGTGCACACCGCCTCGACCTCCTCCAGGATGTGCGTCGAGAGGATGATCACCTTCCCCGGCGCCATCTCCCGGATCAGCGCCCGCACCTCGTGCTTCTGGTTGGGATCGAGCCCGTCGGTCGGCTCATCCATGATCAGGACCCGCGGGTCGTGCAGGATCGCCTGCGCCAGCCCGACACGCCGCTTGAAGCCCTTGGAGAGCGTCTCGATCGGCTGCCGCAATACGCCGCCGATGTGCACCCGCTCGACCACCTCGCCGATGCGCTTGCGGCGGTGCTCACCCTTCATCCCGCGGACATCGGCGATGAAGTTCAGGAACGCCTCGGGCGTCATGTCGGGGTATGCCGGCGCGCCCTCCGGCAGGTAGCCGATCTTCTCCTTCGCCGCCAGCGGCTCCTCCGTGACATCGTGCCCGCACACCACCGCCGTCCCGGAGCTGGGCCCGACAAACCCGGTGACCATCTTCATGGTCGTGCTCTTCCCGGCGCCGTTGGGCCCAAGAAAGCCGAGCACTTCTCCCTGCTCAACCTGGAACGAGACGTTGTCGACGGCCAGGATCGGGCCGAACCATTTCGACAGCCCGCGGATCTCCACCCGGCCCGCTTGTGAACTTGTTGCCTGCATCGGAGGCGCACTCCAGCCCTGGGTTCCACTGACGGGCCCGGTTCTCGGTCCCGGCCCGCGATCGGAGGGATGTTCTTACCCGCATCACCCGTCACTCTCAAGCGCGGGCCCGGCAACGCCCCGGGATCCCAACGGCTTCCCCCCACCCCGCAACGCTCCACCAGAACGAAACCCGGAATTACTTGCTCGCCGGGCCGGGTTGCCCTTGACCCGGGAACTGCCGATCGGACATGCTCGTAGCGTCTCGGTACAGGGGGTCTTCCGTCAGGAAGACGTTAGGAAGCTCGAGCGGCAACGTACACAATCCATGGCGTGGAGCGGCAAATGCAGAACCGGTTGCGGTCCTGGGGGTATCGGCGTCCTCTTTTCCTTCTGGCGGTGTGCGGGCTGGCCGCGATCCCGATGATCGCATCCGCCGCTGATGACGCGGCCGGGCCTCCGCTGGTTCCCCAGCTCGCCGAGCCCCGCGACGGCATCCTGAATCTCGCGGCGGGCGACATCGACCTGTCCGGGCTGGCCAACCGCCTCGCCGACGATGCCTACGTCTTCGGCCCGGGCGTCCGGTACATGATCCGGCTCGATGGCGTGATGGACCCGGCCCGCCGGGCCGCGCTGCAGGCCGCGGGCGTCTCGCTCTTCGACTATTTCCCGGCCAACTGCTTCCAGGCCGATCTCTCCCGCACGACGCCGGCCCGGCTCCGCGGGCTGGGGTTCGTGCTGTGGGCGGGCGAGTACCGCGATGAGTGGCGGCTCGACCCCGCGATCGGGACGCGCAAGTTCCAGACCGCCGAGCGGCTGGCGATCCAGGCCCAGGGCCGCCTCCGCGTGATCGTCAACCTGCTGCCGGGCGAGGCCCTCGCGCCCGCCATCGCGGCCCTCAACGCCATCCCGCAGACCAACATCACGACCACCGACCTGATCGGCGACAACCGCACGATCAACGTGGAGCTGCCCGCGGCGTGGCTCCCGATGCTCTCATCCATGAAGTTCATCCAGTTCGTGGAGGAGTACCCCGAACTGACGTTCCGCAACAGCACCACCCGCTGGATCATCCAGAGCAATATCTCGGGCGTCACGCCCCTTTACGCCAACGGCATCACGGGTGCGGGCCAAATCGTCGGCCACATGGACGGGCAGATGTCGGTGACGCACTGCTCGTTCGTGGACTCGGTGAACCCCATCGGGCCGCTGCACCGCAAGATCCGCGCGTACAACTCGGCGACGGGCTACGACCAGCACGGCACGCACACCGCAGGCACCGCCGTCGGCGACGCCGGCACCACGGGCGACACCCGCGGCATCGCCTACGGGGCCCGCATCTGCTACAACACGATCCCGAGCTTCACCGAGAGCTCGATGAAGTCGCGCCTCGACCTGCACTACTCCCAGGGCGCCACCGTCCACACCAACAGCTGGGGCAACGACGGCACCGTCTCCTACGACGGACTCTGCCGCGGCATCGACAACTTCTCCTGGCTCAGCGATGAGAACCTGGTCCTCTTCGCCGTCACCAACACCGGCTCGCTCAAGAACCCCGAGAACGCCAAGAACCTCCTCGCGGTGGGCGCCTCGCAGGACACCCCCAGCCAGGGCGGCATCTGCTCGGGCGGCGCGGGCCCGACCTCCGACGGCCGCCGCAAGCCCGAGGTCTTCGCCCCCGGCTGCAACACCATCTCCTCCAGCGGCACCTCCTGCGGCACGGCGGGCCTGACCGGAACCTCCATGGCCTGCCCCGCCGTCACCGGCGCCGCCGCCCTCATCCGCCAGTACTTCGCCGACGGCTACTACCCCTCCGGCATCGCCACCTCCACGGACGTCTTCACACCCTCCGGCCCGCTCACCAAGGCCATGCTGATCAACTCCTCGGTCGACATGAACCCCACCGGCTACCCCAGCAACGCCGAGGGCTGGGGCCGGCTGCTGCTGGACAACGCGACCTACTTCCCCGGCGATGCCCGCCGCCTGATCGTCCGCGATGTCCGCAACGGCTCCGCCCAGGCCCTGGCCACGGGCGGCACCGTCGACATCCCCTTCATGGTCAACTCCGGCGCCTCCCAGCTCCGCGTGACGCTGGCCTTCCACGATTCGCCCGGCGCCTCGGGCGCCTCCAACCCGGTCGTCAACAACCTCGACCTCGTCGTCACCCGCCCCGACGGCACCACCTACAAGGGTAATGTCTTCACCTCCGGCGCCTCCGCCACCGGCGGCACGGCCGACGCCAAGAACAACGTCGAGCAGGTCCACATCAACACCCCCGCGGCGGGCGCCTGGAACATCCGCGTCAGCGCCACGGCGGTCTCCACCGCCACCCGCCAGGGCTACGCGGTGGTCGTGACCGGCGATGTCTCCGAGGAAGTCCCCTGCATCGTCGACCTCAACGGCGATGGCCTCGTCGATTTCGCCGACTACCTCCAGTTCCTCACCTACTACGACGCCGCCGACCTCCGGGCCGACTTCAACGGCGATGGCCTCGTTGACTTCTCCGACTACCTCGAGTTCCTCAGCCTCTACGACGCGGGCTGCTGAGAAGAAGAGTGACGAAGTGAAAACAGCCCCCGGGCCCCGCGGCCCGGGGGTTTTTCTTCGACCCAAGCCGGAAACCACCCAGAACCCGGCGGCCTCCAATGATGTGGTCCAGCCATACGGAGGCGCCCCATGCTCCTACGCACGATCTACGACGACCAGCTCGCCCAGGCCGCGTACCTCATCGGGTGCCAGCGCACCGGCGAGGCCATCATCTTCGACCCTCAGCGCGATGTCGACCGCTACGCCGACGCCGCCCGCAAGGATGGTCTCCGCCTCGTCGCCGCCGCCGAGACCCACATCCACGCCGACTTCCTCTCCGGCGTCCGCGAACTCGCCGAGCAGGGCGCCAAGGCCTACCTCTCCGCGGAGGGCGGGCCGGACTGGTCCTACCGCTGGCTCGACAAGAAATCCTCCGGCGGCCCGTACGACCACGAGCTGCTCTGCGATGGCGACACGTTCCGCATCGGCCAGATCGAGTTCCGCGCCATCCACACGCCGGGCCATACCCCCGAGCACGTCTGCTACCTCGTCACCGACCGCGGCGGCGGCGCCACCGAGCCCATGGGCCTTATCAGCGGTGACTTCATCTTCGTCGGCGATGTGGGCCGACCGGATCTTCTTGAAACCGCCGCCGGGCAGGCCGGCACCAAGGAGGAATCGGCCCGGCGGCTCTTCGAATCGCTGCACCGCATCACCGAACTCCCCGACTTTCTCCAGGTCTGGCCCGGCCACGGCGCTGGCAGCGCCTGCGGCAAGGCCCTGGGCGCGATTCCCCAGTCCACCGTCGGGTACGAGCGCCGCTTCAACCCTGCCCTCCGGGCCGCGACCGGTGAGCGCGCCTTTGTCGACTTCATTCTCGAGGGCCAGCCCGCGCCGCCCGCCTACTTCGCGCGCATGAAGCACGAGAACCGCGACGGTCCAGCCGTGCTGGGCAAACTGCCCGCGCCCGCCGCGCTTTCCGCCGCCGATCTGGCCGCCCTGCACGCCGACCGCGCGGTCATCATCGACACGCGCACGTGGAAGGAGTTCAAGGCGGGCCACCTGCCCGGCTCGATCTACCTCCCCCTCGACAACATGTTCCCCACGCTCGCCGCCTCTTACGCCAGCCCCAGCGACCGCATCATCCTCATCACTCCCCCCGAACGTGTCAACGACGCCGTCCGCTCGCTGGTCCGCGTGGGGATCGACCGCATCACGGGCCACGCCCCGGCGCAGGTCCTCGCCGAAGCCCTGGCCCGCGCCGGCACGCCCGAGACCTCGCAGGATATCGCCGTGAGCGAGCTCCGCCCGCGCCTCGCATCCGGGCCCGCGCCGTTCCTGCTTGATGTCCGCGGCCCGGGTGAGTTCGCCGCGGGGCACCTGAAGGGCGCGGTCAACATCCCCCACACCCGCATCACCGAGCACCTCAACCAGCTGCCCAAGGACCGCGAGATCATCGTGAACTGCAAGAGCGGCGGCCGTTCCTCCCGCGCGGTCGCCCTGCTCCAGCGCCGCGGCTATCGAGCCATCAACGTCGCCGGCGGCTTCATGGCCTGGGAAGAGGCCGGCGGGCCGGTGGAGCGCTGAACGCATGTCGAAGAAAGCGCCCGCACCCGCCGCCGCGAACGAGCCCACCCGCTGCTCCTGGCCCGGCAACGACCTGGCGATCCGCTACCACGACCGCGAGTGGGGAGTCCCCATCCGCGCCGACCGCAAGCTCTTTGAGTTCCTCATCCTCGAGGGCGCGCAGGCCGGGCTGAGCTGGGACACCATCCTCCGCAAGCGCGACCGTTACCGCGAGGTCTTCGACGGCTTCGATCCCGAGAGAATTGCCCGCTACAACGCCCGCAAGGTCGCCTCGCTGCTCGCCGATCCGGGCATCGTCCGCAACCGGGCCAAGATCGCCGCGACCATCACCAACGCCCGCGCGTTCCTCGAACTGCAGGAAGCCGGGCCCGGCTTCTCGAAGCACCTGTGGTCGTTCGTCGATGGCGAGCCCATCATCAATCGCTGGAAGCAGCACGGGCAGGTGCCGGCCCGGACGGCGGAGTCGGATGCCATGAGCAAGGACCTCAAAAAGCGCGGCTTCGGCTTCGTGGGCTCAACCATCTGCTACGCCTTCATGCAGGCCACCGGCATGGTCAACGATCATCTGGTGACCTGCTACCGCCACGCCGAACTTTCGTGAGGGGCCCGTCAAGGCTCCGAGAACTCTCGCGGCCCGCCCCGTGGAATGCCCTGAAAAGCGGGCATCAATCACGGCCCGGCGCTTCGACCACGGGCCGGCGCCGGTAACCTGCCGGGCCGGGTCCCGTGCGCCGCTTCAAAGTCGCCCCAAACCCCCAGCCCTTCCGGGAGTGCTCGAGCTCATGCCAGCCATCGCCCACCGCTCAACCTGCTTCGCGCTCGGCCTCGCCGCCGCCGGCTTCGCCTCATCACCCACCCCCGCGCTGGCCCAGCTCCGCGTGTCGGCCTGGAACGTCACCAACTACTCGGGCGGCCGCGTGGCGGACTTCCAGACCGCCATCTACGGCGTTTACGAGGGCCGCTCGCTCGCTCCCGACTTCATCCTCGGCTCCGAGTTCATGAGCGCCTCGGCGGTGGCGGCGTTTGTGAACCTCCTCAACTCCGCCCCCGGCAGCCCGGGCGACTGGGCCGCCGCCACCTTCATCGACGGGCCCGACACCGACTCGGCCTTCTTCTACCGCGCCTCCAAGGTCCAGCTCATCAACACCGTGCTCGTCGCGCCCGCGGACCCCGGCACCACGGGCCAGCCGCGCAACACGATGAGGTACGACATCCGCCCGGCGGGGTATACCGCGGCGGCCACCACCATCGCCTGCTACGACGTGCACCTCAAGGCCGGCACCGCCAGCGCCGATCCCCAGCGGCGCCTCGTCGAAACCCAGCGCATCCGCGCCGATGCCGAGGCCCTGCCGGCCGGCTGGCACTTCCTCGTCGGCGGCGACTTCAACATGCGCACCTCTTCCGAAACCGCCTTCCAGGCGCTCCTGGGCGGCGCACTCGCGGGCCGCTTCTACGACCCGATCGCGACCCCCGGCTCCTGGTACAGCGCCGGTGCCTTCCGCTTCGTGCACTCCCAGGCCCCCGGCGGCGATGCGGGCTCCAGCGGCGGCATGGATGACCGCCACGATCAGCTCCTGCTCTCGGGCGGGCTGATCGACGGCGACGGCTTCGACTACATCGGCAACCCCACTATCCCCTACAGCACGACAACCTGGAACGACCCCAGCCATTCCTACCGCGCCTGGGGCAACGACGGCTCCTCTTTCAACCAGACCATCACCATCGCCGGAAACGCCATGGTCGGGCCCGTCATCGCCCAGGCTCTCTACAACTCCGCCCCCGGCGGCGGTCACCTGCCCATCGTGCTCGACCTCCGCGTCCCGCCCGTCGCCACGGCCGATGCGGTGATCGACTTCGGCCAGGTCCCGGTCGGCTCGCCCGCGCAGCAATCGCTGTCGGTCGCCAACACCGCCGACCTCGCGAAGTGGACCGCGGCGGGAATCGCGGACCTGTCCTACACCCTGGCCTCGACCGCCGGCTTCACTGCGCCGCCGGGCCCGTTCACCGACGCCGCCGGCACACCGCCCGAATCGCACCAGATCTCGATGGACACCTCATCGCCGGGCCCGTTCTCGGGAACCCTCACCATCGCGACCAACTCTCCCGAGACCCCCGTGGTCACCGTCGCGCTCATCGGCGAAGTCGTCGCCGCGTGCCCCGTCGATCTCAACGGCGATGGGTTCGTGGACTTCGCCGATTACCTCGAGTTCCTCAACCGTTACGACATCCAGGACCCCAGCGTTGATTTCAACCAGGATGGGTTCGTGGACTTCGCCGACTATCTCGAGTTCCTCAACCTGTACGACGCCGGCTGCTGAGCCGGGCCCGCGTCCGCAACAGCCTTGACCCCTGTTCCGGACAAGTTGGAACGCTTGCAGCGCTGCGCCCCTTGCATCCGCGGCCCGGCCCGCGCATAGTGCCATTCTCGTGGCCGACCGCGCACCTTGCGCCATGAAGGAGAGAGCCCATGCCCCCCGCCCCGCGATTTTCCCCGGCTGTCCTTCTGCTGTCCGCCGCCCTGGCCATCTCGTTCACCGCCGCGCCGGCCCGGGCCGACGACTGCGATGATGACGGCGTCGAGGACCTGGACGCCATCGCGATGGGCCTGGTGCCCGACTGCAACGGCAACGGTGTGCCGGATTACTGCGACATCTGGGTCTACGGCACCAGCCTCGACTGCGACAACGACGGCGTCCCGGACGACTGCGAGACCGACTGCAACGCCAACGGCGTGCCCGACATCTGCGACATCCGCGACGGCGCCAGCCGCGATGATGATGGCAACGGCGTCCCCGATGAGTGCGACCTCGCCGCCGGCGCCCCCGACTGCAACGGCAACGACATCCCCGACGCGGCCGACCTTCTGCCGGGCCTGGCCTTCGCGATCTCCGAGCTGCCTTTCACCGCGTCGGGCGGCCTGCACACGCCCATCGACACCCAGAGCGGCGACCTGAACGGGGATCTCCGGCCCGACATCGTGACCGCCAACCGAACCTCCTTCACCGTCGGCGTCCTGCTCAACACCGGCGGCGGCTCGTTCGCCACGGGGGCGGTGTACCCCGCGGGCGGCGGGCCCGAGTCGGTCGCGCTCGCCGATTTCGATGGCGATGGCGATCTCGATGTCGCCGCGGCCGTCCTCCCCTCGTTCCCGCCCTACTTCATCCGCATCTTCACCAACGACGGGCACGGCGTGCTGACACCCGCCGCGAGCTACTCCGCCGGCAACGTCCCCATCGATGTGATCGCCGCCGACCTCGACGGCGATGATGACCTCGACCTCGCGGTGGCCAACATCAACGGCGGCGACATCTCGATCCTCCGCAACGACGGCTCCGGCGCGTTCAGCGCCCCGTTCAGCATCCCCGTCGGCCCGCGCCCGCTCTCGATCACCGCCGCCGATCTCGACGGCGATGATGACCTCGACCTCGCGGTGTGCGTTCAGAACCTGTCCACGGTTTCCATCCTGGAGAACCTGGGCGGCGGAACGTTCGCTGCCCCCGTGGCCTACCCGATGGGCGACTTCTACTCGCCGCTGCAGACCGAGGCGGCCGACCTTGATGGCGATGACGATCTCGACCTCGCCGTTGCGCTGTATTACTCCCGCAACGTCGGGGTCATGCTCAACAACGGCGATGGCACGTTCGGGCCCGTCACGGCCTACCCGGCCGCCGGCGGCAACGCCGCCGGGATCACGGTTGCCGACTTTGACGGCGATGGCGAGCTGGATGCCGCGGTCGCCAGCAGCCCGCCCCTGCCCACGGGCGTGGTCTCCGTGCTGCGCGGCAAGGGCGATGGCACACTCCGCGCTCCGACCAGTTGGGTCGGCGGTGATTCTCCCCTCTCCATCGACTCGGCCGACTACGACGGGGATGGCAGGCCCGATCTCGCCGCCGGCGCCTACCAGAACCTCGCGGTCCGGCTGTTCCTCAACCGCACATCGCCCGCGCTCGAAACCGACATCAACGGAGACGGCATCCCCGACTCCTGCCAGTGCATCGTCGACCTCAACGGCGACGGGCTGGTTGATTTCGCCGACTACCTCGAGTTCCTCAACCGCTACGACGCCCAGGACCCCAGCGTCGATTTCAACCAGGACGGGCTGATCGACTTCGCCGACTACCTCGAGTTCCTGAATCTTTACGAAGCCGGCTGCTGAATCTCCCCCGGCCGCAATGCCGGGCCCGGCGGAGACATGACCGCATCGGAACCCGTCGCGGACCGCCCGCTAACCATCCCGGCCGCGGCGCGGGGCCCCGCCGGGACCCCGTTCTGCTCATGTCCGGGCCCGGCCGGGCCGAAGAACCCCGGGATCCGCGGTTTCACTTGCACCACGGCCGGGCCTGCCGGTCTACTGAACTCATGCACCCCCACCGCCTCCAGATCGCACTGTTGCTCGCCCCGGCCGCCATCGCCTCGGCCCAGCCTTGCACCCCGCACTGGGACCAGCGCATCGGCCAGCCCGGCACGGACGCGTGGGCGCAGTCGGTGCGCGGTCTCGACGGCGGGCTGGGCCCGACGCTCTACATCGGCGGCGGCTTCACGTTCGCGGGCGGGACGGCCGTCAACCGCATCACCCGCTGGGATGGCTCGGACTTCGGCACCTTCGGAACCGGCATCGGGCTGGCCAACGGCTCCGTCTGGGCCTTCGAGGTCTACGACGATGGCTCATCCCCCGGCCCGTGCGTCTTCGCCGGCGGCGATTTCCTCGTCGCGGGCGGCGTCACCGTCAACCGCATCGGCCGGTGGAACGGCTCCGCCTGGTCCGACCTCGCCGGCGGTCTCAACGGCGAGGTCCGCGGCGGCATGAAGGTCTTCGACCTCGGCGATGGCTCCGGGCCGGGCCTGTACATGGGCGGCGATTTCCTCACCGCCGGCGGCGTCACCGTGCACAACATCGCCCGCTGGGATTCCACCGGCTGGTCCGGCCTCGCCGGCGGCATGGGCGGCGCAACACCCTCCGTCCGGGCCATGGCCGTCTACGACGACGGCACGGGGGGCGGGCCCGCGCTCTTCGTCGGCGGCGGCTTCTCCACCGCCGGCGGCGTCACCGTCAACCGCGTGGCGAAGTGGGATGGCGCTTCCTGGTCGGCGCTGGGCGCCGGGCCCGACATCGGCGCCAACGCCTTCGTCCGCATCCTCGCCGTCCACACCGACTCCACCGGGTCGCTCCTCATCGTCGGCGGCGACTTCACCACCATCAACGGCCAGCCCATCAACCGCATCGCCAAGTGGGATGGCCAGACCTGGTCGCCCCTCGGCGCCGGCATGGATGCCCAGGTCCGCGGCATCGTGTCCTACGACGACGGCTCGGGCGCGGGCCCGCAGATCTACGCCTCCGGCAGCTTTACCCACGCCGATGGCAAGCTCGTCAACTTCATCGCCCGCTGGGATGGGACCGAATGGCAGCCGCTGGGCCAGGGCCTCAACAACGCCGCCTTCGACATGACCGTCCACGATGATGGCTCGGGCGAAGGCCCGGCGATCTACGTCGGCGGCCCGTTCACCATGGCCGACGGACAGCCCTGCAATCACGTGGCCCGGTTCGTCGGGTGCAAGCGCCCCTGCGCCGCCGACCTCAACGGCGATGGCGAGGTCGACTTCGCCGACTTCCTCCTCTTCCTCAACTACTACGACGCCGGCGACCCACGGGCCGACTTCAACCACGACGGGGAAGTCGACTTCGCCGACTACCTCGAGTTCCTGAATCTGTACGACGGCGGATGCTGACCCCGCGTCAACGGTGAGGGTGGGATTCGAACCCACGGTACCCTGACGGGTACACCGGATTTCAAGTCCGGCGCGTTCAACCGCTCTGCCACCTCACCCGCAGGCCGGATCGTAGGAACCATCCGGGCCCGCAGGTCACTCTGTGACGTCGTCACTCCGTCACTTCTTAGAGCAGCGGGCCCAGCAGCTGCGCGATGTTGTCAACAAACCGCCGCGTCGCGGGCCGGGCCCGCCACGCCGCCAGCTCGATCCCCTCCGATGAAGCGATGTACCGCCCCTGCAGCGCCCGCAGCTCCTCCGCGAACACCGCGTCGTACACGAACAGCGTCGACTCGAAGTTCAGCCAGAAGCTCCGCATGTCGAAGTTGGCCGTCCCGATCACCGCCAGCCGCCGGTCGATCGTCAGGGTCTTGGCGTGCAGCAGGCCGGGCCCGTGCCGCTGCACCTTCACCCCCCCCTCCAGCAGGTCCTCGAAGTGCGCCCGCGCCGCCGCCGCCACGATCGGCGCATCCAGCACCTTCGGGACGATCAGCGCCACGCTCACGCCCCGCAGCACCGCGTTGGTCAGCGCCGTCTTGGTCGCCTCGTCGGGCACGAAGTACGGCGTCGTGATCACGATCTCCTCCCGGGCCGCGAAGAACATCGCCAGCATCGCCTGGCGGATCGCGTCCGGCTCCGGGCCCGGGCCCGACGGCACCACGTGCACCGTGCTCGTCCCCGCCTCCGCCGGGTCGGGCAGGAACTGCCCGATCGCTCCCACATCCTCCCCGCTGTCCATGATCCAGTCGCTCAGGAACACCGTCTGCAGCGCCTCCGCGGCCGGGCCTTCCAGCCGCACCGACGCGTCGATCCACGGCCCGACCCCCAGCCGCCGGTTCACCTTGAACGTCGCGTCGGTGATGTTCTGGCTCCCCGTGTACGCCACGACCCCGTCGATCACCGCGATCTTGCGGTGGTTCCGCAGGTCGATCCGGTGGAAGAGCATCCGCAGCGGGTTCGCCGGCACCGCCGCCGCCAGCCTCACCCCGGCCTCCCGCATCGCCCGGGCCCGATCGGTCCGCAGGAACGCCTTGCTCCCCACCGCGTCCACCAGCACCCGGCACACCACGCCGCGCTTCGCCGCCGCGATCACCGCCTCCACCACCTCGTCGGCCTTCCCGCCGCACATCCAGATGTAGAACAGCAGATGGCAGTGCGACCGCGCGGCGTGGATGTCCCGGATCAGCGCATCCAGCATCACCGCCGGGTTCTCCAGCAGCTCCAGCCTGTTGCCCCGCAGCGCCGGCAGCCCGCTCACCGCCGTCGCCAGCTTCGCCAGACGCCCCATCACCTCATCCTGCGCGGTGCGGTCCGCCCCACGGTGGTTCCACAGCGCCACCGCCTGCTGCTCGATCCGCCGCGTCCGCTCCGCGAACCGCCGACCCTTGCGCTCCCCCAGCCGCACCTCCCCGATCATGATGTACGCCACCAGGCTCGCCACCGGCAAGTAGAACAGCAGCACCAGCCACGCCAGCGTCACCGGCACGGGCCGGCGCCGCATGATCACCCTCACCGCCAGCCCGGCCCGCGCCAGCCCATCCAGCACCAGCAGCGTCGTGATCAACCCGGACCACTGCGGCATCCACACCCCTCCCGCGCTCACCCCCCGAAATGAACCTCTTCGCCCAGCCGACGGGCCAGCGCCTTCAGGTACGAATCGATCCCCGCCCGCTTTTTCCCGAAGAGCGTGAACACCCGGAGCACCGGCTTCTTCACTTCCCCCCGCTCCGTCACCGTCACGAGGCTCCCACCCTCCGAGGGCTCGATCTCGTACACCCACTCCCCGCCGAACGCGAGATCCTCATCCGCGATCCGCCGCACCAGCCGCCGCCCGGGAATCGACTCCATCGTCTCCAGCGGGATGCTCCAGCGGTTGGCCCGCGTCTCCTTCCACACCTCCCGCCCGTTACGATCCGCCAGCCGCTCCACCTTCGACAAGTACGGCCACCACGCCGGGACTCCGGCCAGGTCGCTCACCAGAGCCCACACCGCATCCGGGCCCGCCTTCAGCTTCACGCTCCGCACCGCCACGTGACCCCGCGGCAGCAGCATCCCCGCCAGCGCCAGCAGCACCGGCACGCCGATCACCACGCCCGCCACGATCAGCACCCACCGCATCAGCCACTCCCGGCATTCCGCCTCGTTATGAAGGCTTCTTCACCCACGGGCCGCCGCGGCAATCGTACAGTCCCCCATGAAACTGCGCTTCCTCGGGGCCAACCGCCAGGTCACCGGATCGTGCTACCTCCTCGAAGCCGCGGGAATGCGCATCCTCGTGGACTGCGGCCTCTTTCAAGAGCGACCCTTCCTCGACCGTAACTGGGACCCCTTCCCGGAACCCATCAACGACATCGATTTCCTGCTCCTCACCCACGCGCACCTCGACCACTGCGGCCGAATCCCGCGGCTGGTCAAGCAGGGCTTCCGCGCTCCGATCCTCGCCACCGCGCCCTCCCGCGACCTGGCCCGGCTCGTCATGCTCGACAGCGCCGGCATCCAGGAAGAAGATGCCCAGTTCAAGGCCCAGCGCCATCAGAAGGAGGGTCGCCGCGGCCCGCACCCCGAGGCCCCGCTCTACACCGTCGCCGATGCCGAGGCCGCGCTCCCCCTCTTCCGCACCGTCGCCTACCACGAACCCGTCCGCCTTGGCGATCACATCACCGCGACGTACCGCGATGCGGGCCACATCCTGGGCTCGGCGTTCCTCGAGATCGAAGCCGAAGAGGAGGGACAGCGCCGCCGCATCGTCTTCTCCGGCGATGTCGGCCAGCACAACAAGCCCATTATCCGCGATCCCGAGGACCCCCCGCCCGCTGATGTCCTCATCATGGAGTCCACCTACGGCGACCGCGACCACCACGACGCCGCGCCCATCCAGGAAGCCCTGGGCGAAGAGATCAACGCCGCCATGCAGGCCGGCGGAAACCTCCTCATCCCCACCTTCGCCATCGAACGGGCCCAGGAGCTGCTCTTCCACCTCCGCTCCCTGCTCCGCGCGGGCCGCATCCATCACCTCACCGTCTTCCTCGACAGCCCCATGGCCGTCGATGCCACCGAGCTCTTCGAACGCTACCAGTCCTTCATGGATGAACACGCCCGCGCCCTCTTCGAAGGCCCGCGCGGCGCGCTGCGATTCCCGGGCCTGCACCTCTCCCGCACCCGCGAAGAGTCCCAGGCCATCAACCGCATCCGCGGCGGCGCCATCATCATGGCCGGCGCCGGCATGTGCACCGGCGGCCGCATCAAGCACCACCTCGATCGCAACATCATGAACCCCGACGCCACCATCCTCTTCGTCGGCTACCAGTCCCCCGGCACGCTGGGCCGGCAGATCCTCGACGGCAACCCCCAGGTCCGCATCCACGGCCAGATGCACCCCGTCCGGGCCCGCATCCGCCAGGTCTCCGGCATGTCCGCCCACGCCGACCGCGCGGGCCTGCTCGGGTGGTTCAGCGCGCTCAAGACCCCGCCCGCCCTGACGTTCCTCACCCACGGCGAGGAGGCCGTCGCCCTCAACCTCGCCGAAGAGCTCCGCCGCCGCGGCGCGCCCGAAGTCCGTGTCCCGCAGTACCGCGAAACGGTGGACCTGACCTGACCCGAGGCCCGCTTCCTCAGCACCCCGCGTCGTAGAGGTTCAGGAACTCGAGGTAATCGCTGAAGTCGACCAGCCCATCCTGGTTGAAATCCACACGCGGATCCCCGGCGTCGTACAGGTTCAGAAACTCCAGGTAATCGGCGAAGTCCACGAGCCCATCCCCGTTCAGGTCGGCGAGGCAGGTGATGAACGTCACATCGACCCCGATCTGGTGCGGGTTCTCGATCCCGATCGAGATCCACGACACCCCGTAGTCGCTCGAGTACGTGTACCCCCCGAACCAGCCGGGCCCGGTGTACGCATCACCCTCCGCGTACGCCCACCCGAACGATCCCGCGCTCGCCGGGCCCATCACCACCCAGTACTGCACCCCCGGCTCCAGCGTCACCGCCGCATCCGGCACGAACACCGCGGGCTCCACCGTGATGCCAGACATCGCGGGCACGGTGAAAGTCGTCACCACCGGGCCTGTCGGGTCATCGCCCATGCGCAGCTCCGCCACCGCATCGGTGCCATCGGCCGCCCAGCCCACCATCGCCGTCACCGTGTTCAGCGAGGCCCGCGCGGGCGTGTAGAACGACTGCGCCGCCCACAGCACATCCGGCTCCACTGTGCCCAGGATCGTCACATCGCGGATCGGCTGATCGAGATTGTCAACGAGCGGCTCGGCGAGCGCGGGCCCGGCCCCCCCGGCGAACATGACCAACGCGCAGACCGCCACGCCCCCCATACGAACATTGTCCATCTTCACGTTGTCCCTCTCTCTTTCTTGTTGGATCCGCCGCCAATACGCGCGGCGGGTGCACCGCGAGAAAGCAAGATCCCGCGCCGCACGGCGCAGCTTCGGCGCTTCATCTTGATGAATGAACTACAACATCCGGTTCATCAAGGGCTTAGCGCAAACCACATTCGCGGGCGCCGGGCGCCGTTGGGGAGCCGGGTGCCGGGTGCCGGGTGCCGTGGGGGAGCCGTCAGGCTCCCCCACGCTCCGTGCGCCTGCCGGGCCCCGCTCCTACCTCCGCCTCGGTGTCGTCGCGGCCCGCGCGCTCGTCCGCGCATCGTGCCCCGCCGTCGTCTTGGGCTTCATCTCAACCGCCGTCGGCGTCGGCACCGTCGCCGAGATCTGCTCGCAGAGGCGGTCCAGGTCGTTGCTGGTGGCCCGGGCCAGCTCCATCCCCGCCTGCTTGATCATCCGCAGGTTGCCCGGGCTGGCATCGTCGAAGTCGTCGTTCACATCCGTCAGCTCGATGTCGAAGCGGTAATAGCGCGGGCCATCCGGCTTCTCGCAGCAGATCTGCTTGAGCTGGTAGTCCACCGCATCGCACACCCCGTCGAACATGATGTTGATCAGCGGCCGCACCCACCCCGCCAGCCCCCAGTCCTTGGCCCGCTCGTACGGGAAGCGCCGCGTCTGCTGCCCCGTGCCCAGCGAGACGACCAGGAACTCGTTGCCGGGGTCGCTGAACTGCCGCACCGCCTCGGCGTACCCCGACAGCGCCGGGTTGTTCACGTACACCCCGCCGTCGATCAGCGCGTAGTACTCGCTCAGGTCGGAAGGGTCCGCCACCGGCAGCTTGAAGGGCTCGAAGTACGTCGGCGCTGCCGAGGTCGCCCTCGCCACATCACGGATCCTGAAGTTGAACTTCGGGTCGGTCCTCGCCTTGTTGCTCTTGAAGAAGAACGGCGTCCGCTGCTCGATGTCGTACGCCGTCACGATCACATCCGTGAGCGACTCGCTGAGCTTCGCATCGCCGAAGTACTCCTTCAGCACACCCTCGATCCCGTCGCTGGGGTACTTCTCATCGCTCACCAGCACGTGCCCCGGGATCCGCCGCCAGATCGAATCCGGGAAGATCCGCTTGCCCTGCTGCTCGTAGAGCCGGATCAGCTCCGACGCCGAGTACTCCGGATCGCCGTTGTCATCGGGCTTGGTGATCCCCACCGCCAGGATGCCCCCGGTCGATGTCCCCGCGACCAGGTCGAACATCTTGCTGATCGGCTTGCCCGTCCGCCGCTCGATCTCATCCATGATCACGCCCGGAATGATTCCGCGGATGCCGCCGCCGTCGATCGACAGGACCTTGATCAGCCGTCCCATGGTGCTTCTCCTTGTGTGCGGGCCAGCTTACCGGCTGCGACCCGCATCCGCGCCCAACTCAACATCTCTCGGTCTCTTCCGCCTCGCTACCCTCGCCCCGTGCGCCCCACCGTCTTCCTCGACCGCGATGACACCCTGATCGATAACAAAGACGCCACCGCGCACACCCCCACCCCCGGCGACCTCCTCGACCCCGCGCTCGTCCGCCTCCTCCCCGGCGCCGGCGAAGCCTGCGCCCGCCTGCAACAGCCGGGCCTGCAACTGGTTGTGATCACCAACCAGGGCGGCGTCGCCCAGGGGCTCTGCACCCTCCAACAGGTCGAAGCGGTCAACGATCGCCTCCGCCAACTCCTGCGCGGCTTCGGCGTCGAGCTCGCCGGGATCTACTACTCCCCCAACCGACCCCCGCCCGCCGGAATCGTGCCCCGCTTCAGCACCCCCCACCCCTGGCGCAAGCCGGGCCCGGGCATGCTCCTCGCGGCCGCCGCCGACCTCAACCTCGACCTGCCCCGCTCCTGGTGCATCGGCGATGCCCCCCGCGATGTCGAAGCCGGGGTCGCCGCCGGGCTCAGCCCCCACCGCTGCCTCCGCATCGGCCCGGGCCTCCCCCTCGCCGATCTTGCCGCCGCCGCCGACCTCATCCTTCGCTCGCCGTAGTCGCCGCGGCTCACCCGCTCCCCCTTAGTGCCTCCGTGCCTTCTTCCTCTACACTTCCCCATGCCCACTTCGACCGTCCGCCTCCGGGCCCTGGATGGCCGGCCCCTGGATGATCCCGTGGTCCGCGATACCGTCATCGCGACCGCCCACGCGATCGCCGAGCGGACGGGGATCGAGGTGGCGAGCATCAGTTCAGAAGGCGACGCCCTCGTCGCCACCCTGGCCGCCGACCAGCTCGCCGCCCTGGGCTTTCTCGCGGAGCTCCGCCGCCTGACCGAGTCGTGGTACGCCAGGAAGTTCGGCGGCGATCCCCTCTGGGGACGCGGAACCGAGCCGGGCTGGGATGGACTTCCGGAAGCCGGGCCGTGGTCGGGAGATGAGTCCTGAGCGCCACCCCAACGCCGCTGCGCCTGCTGGTTGTCTGTCCCTCCTGGGTCGGCGATGCGGTCATGGCGACGCCCTCGCTCCGGGCCATCCGCGACCGCCTGCCGGGAATCTTCATCGGCGGGCTGGTCCGCCCAGGGATCGACCAGGTGCTGGCCGGGACGACTTTCTTCGATGAAGTCCACACCATCCGTCGCGATGGGGTGATGGGCCCGAAGTTCACGGCGGCCAAGATCCGCCCCCGGCGGTACGACACCGCTCTGCTCTTCACCAACTCGTTCTCGACCGCGCTGGTCACCCGCATCGCCGGCATCCCGCGACGCATCGGCTATGACCGCGATGCCCGCGGGATCCTGCTGACCGACCGCCTCCGCGCCCCGAAGCGCCCCTCCGGCGACTGGGCCCCGATCCCGGCGGTCGACTACTACTGGCGCCTCGCCCGCTACGTGATCGAAGGGCCCGAGGTCATCGCGCACGATGCCGCCCCCTCCTGCCTCGCGGCCCGGCCCCCCATCTATATGGAACTGGCGACGACTCCCGAGGAAGAGCAGGCGGCCGATGCGCTCCTGGCCCGCGCGGGGCTTTCGCCGGAAGCTCTTTCATCTGCCCGGTTCGGGGTCTTGAACCCGGGCGGCAATAACCCCGCCAAGCGCTGGCCGCCGGACCGCTTCGCCGCCGTGGCCGATCACCTGACCTCCCGCCACGGCCTGCGGGTCCTGGTGAACGGATCACCGGATGAAGTGGAGCTTGCCGATGAGATCGCGCGCCGGGCGCGTTCCCCGGTTGTGCGCCTGCCGGCGCTGGGGATCACGCTCGCCTCGCTCAAGGCGCTGGTCCGGCGCTCGGCGGTGATGGTCACCAACGACACCGGGCCGCGGCACATCGCCGCCGCCTTCGGCATCCCGGTCGTCTCGCTCTTCGGCCCGACCGATCATCGATGGACGACGATCCCGACCCGGCCCGGCGGGCCGGAGGCGGTGCTGGTCGCCGATCCGACGCTCCCCGAAAGCGAAGTGGCCAACGACCATCCGGAGCGGTGCCGGATCGAGCGGATCGAGGTTGGGGATGTGACCGCGGCGGTGGACCGCGTGCTGGCCCGGTAGCGCGGGCCGGTCGCGCACAGCTCAGGCCGCGATGGGCCGGGCCCGGTCGCGGATGAACCACCGGTACCCGGGGAACCGGGCCTCGAGGCGGTCGAGGACCTGGGTCAGGCTCAGGGCCTCGAGGGCCCGGGCCTCCAGGGAGTCATCTGACACTTCGGACAGGTAGATCCATCCGGAGGCGGCGATGGGGGTGATGGTCCCCGTGGCGGCAGCGCCGGGCCGGCCGCCCGGGCCGCCGAGC
Source organism: Phycisphaerales bacterium (assembly GCA_020849615.1). GTDB lineage: Bacteria > Planctomycetota > Phycisphaerae > Phycisphaerales > UBA1924 > JADLFW01. Next base: position 355,612 of record JADLFW010000004.1, on the reverse strand, counting down.
CCGCCGAGTTCGAGCCGGCCCCCGTGGTCAAGGGTCCAGGTCTGCGTGAGAGAGGCGTTGTGGTCCGGATGGGTCATCGGAGCGGGGATCCCTCGTGAGCGTGGGTGTGAAGGGGTAGGGAGGTGGGGTGGGATCGGCGATGCCGCGCGGGGGAAGCAGGAAAGGTGCGCGGGCGGCGCGGTGTGCAACGCCGTCGGCCCGCGCCGGCGGCACTCCCGGCACTCCCGGCACCGCCGGCACGGACACCCCGTCCGGCAGGACCGGCCCAGACGGCGCAGGCGGCCCGGCGGCGGGGGCTTGCGCCCCGGATGAACCCCGACCCTGAAGGCTCTTGACCCCCCGAGCCGAACCTCTACCATCTCGTCCTGTGCGCTGACGGCAAGGCCCGGTGGTTTCCGGACTTTGGCGGCTCGAACGGGCCAGAAGTGGACATTGGGGGCATAGCTCAGTTTTGGTAGAGCGCATCCATGGCATGGATGAGGTCAGGGGTTCGAGTCCCCTTGCCTCCACTTCAAGATAAACGCCGCAATCCCAAGGGTTTGCGGCGTTTTTCTTTGGCGGGCTTCGAGGGGGTCTGACCCGCGTTGACCCGCGATCTGACCCGAATTCCGAAGGGGTGGCGGGTCTAGGCCGGTCGCCGAGGCCGATCCGGGAGAGGCATCCCAACTCCGGCGGGCAGACCAGGTGCCGAGTGGCTCGCTGTTGCCCGCGGGGGGGGCGCTGATCCACTCCATCGTTTCGCTGGGATCAAGGCAGAGTCGGCGGGTTGCCGCAGCGATGTTGCCAATGCGAGTCGCTGCCGTAGGTTGCTGCAAGAGTGCTGCGTCTTCGGGGCCATGCGGCTCAGGCACCTGAGCCGTCCCGGTCATGGGTGGGCCTCCGGTGCGCTCCGGGCGCCCGGCGGTTGACCGCCCGCCTCGTCGATCGCCGCGAGCATGACATTCGAGTGCGCGTACGCGCCCCCAGCTCGCATCTCGGCCGCGACCCATGCCGCTTCCATCAACTGCTGCGGCGTCGCACCGGCCCGCAGCGCAGACTTGGTATGAGTCCGGATGCACTGCTCGCACTGCGTCACGTGCGCGATGGCGACCGCGATGATCTGCTTCGCTCTGGCGTCCAGAGCACCGTCGGCAAAGACCTTGCTCTGGAACGACTGGAACGCGGCGGTTGCCTCGGGCGTCAACTCGCGTCGCTTCGCGGCGAGCGCCCTGAGATCGGGGGGGCCGTGGGGGTCGGGCATGCTGCGTGTCCTTTCATGCATGCGAGAACGAGGAGGGCACAACCGGGCACGACGCTCCAGGTCATGATCGATCCATCTCCGTGCGACTATTCGGACCCGTCCTCGCTCGGCCCGTCAATCGCCGAGGCCGGGCTTGGCGGCGAGGATCGGGCACCGCGCCTCGCGCACTACGCGTTCGGCGGTCGAGCCGAAGGTCATGGCCCGGGCGTTCCATCGGTCGCGAGTGCCGGGCAGCGCCAGGTCGCACCCCTGTTCCTTGACGAATCGAACGATCGCGAGGCCGTACCCGCGGCCGCGCCACTCCGACGGCACGCACCGCCCCGAGGTGCTCGCAAGCTTGCGGTGCACCCACGCCTGGATCGCATCGCTGGTCCGGAGGTTCCCGGGCTTGATGAGAATCGGCACATTCGACGCTCGCGGCGGCACGTTCGACCTCCTGGAACTGAATGGCATTCCCACCTCTCCCTACCGATCGAAGTGCCGCTCCCGCTCGGGCTGGTACTCGATGCGTTCCACCGTCACACGCCGCGATAGACGGCCTCCGGCGCACTCGACGCTCTCGCCCTCGCGGGCGCCGAGAAGGGCTGCCCCAAGGGGCGAGAGCACCGAGAGCCCGCCCGAATCCGCATCCGGATAGCAGAGGACGTACGCCTCGGGCTCGTTGTCGCCCGGATGACGCACGAGCACCCGCGAGTTCATGGTGACGACATCCGGCGGAACCTGGCGCGGAGCAACCCTGCGTGCCTGCTCGAGGAGCGTGCGCAGCCGCCACACCGGGGCGTCGAGATACGGGCCTTGGACCAGGGGTTGAAGTCGTGTGAAATCCAGTGTGCTGACAACGGGTCCGGAGGTCATTACGCCCCTTTCTTGAACATGAGGCAGGGAGATGAATCGTGAAGCCCGGCGCCGCCGGGCGGTTACAAGTGCAGGTCGCCGGCCGCTTCGGGTTGGTACAGGACGCTCAGGATGTCGCACGACCGCTCCTCACCGCCGGGCACGCGGAACCTGACGCTCTGCCCGACGCGGCAGCCCAGGATCGCGGCGCCGAGCGGGGCGAGCACCGAGATGCAGCCCTCCTCGGGGTCCGCGTTCTCGGGGAAGACCAGCGTCATGATCCATGTGCGCCGCCCGTCCCGCAGTCGGACGCGGGAGTTCATCGTGACCACATCGGGAGGGATCTCCTCCTGGCCGACGACAACCGCGCGGGTCAGTTCCGCGGTCAGCACGGCGAGGTACGGCCGGTCGCGATCGTCGCCGCCCGTCGCGGCCGCCCGTGCACCGGGCGGCGCGATCAGGGCGCGCAGCCGCTCCATGTCCTGGTGGGTGATGTGGATGGTGCGGTCGTTCATGGCGGTCTCCTGCGGCGTGATGCAAATGCTCCAATCCGGTCGAGGCCCGGATCAGGGGAAGATGCCGCGCTCGGCGTACACCTGCTCGATGCGGCGCAGGGCCACGGCGTACGCGGCGGTACGCCAATCCAGCGACTTCTCGGCGACCATCCCCTTCACCCGCGCGTAGGCGCGTTCGAGGATGTCGCGCAGGCGCTGGTCCACCTCGGCGGCGTTCCACGCCGCGCCCCCGCGGTTCTGGAGCCACTCGAAGTACGACACGACCACGCCCCCGGCGTTGCACAAGACGTCGGGGAGCACGTCGATGCCGCGCTCGCGCAGCACGGCGTCACCCTCGGGAGTGGTCGGGCCGTTGGCGCCCTCGGCGACCAGGCGCACGTTGAGCTGCCGCGTCGTCCTGCCCGTCACCTGGTTCTCCAGAGCGGCGGGGATGAACACATCCGCCTGTACGCCGAAGAACTCGCCGAGCGGGATGGCTTTCGCGCCGGTGAAGCCGGCGACGCCGCCGGTCTTCTTGACGTGCTCGGCGAGCGCATCGGCGTCCAGCCCATCCGCGCCCGGCGCGCGGATCGCCCCGGTCACATCCTGGACCGCCAGCAGTTTCGCGCCCTTGTCCTTCAGGATACGGGCGGCCCATGCGCCGACCTTGCCGAAGCCCTGCACCGTGCAGGTGAGGTCGCGGAGCTTGCAGTTCTTGTCCGCAGCCCACATCTCGATGAGATCAACGACACCCTGCCCGGTGGCCTTCTCGCGTCCGACCGAGCCCCCAGCGCTCACCGGCTTTCCGGTGACGACCGCCAGCGCCCGGTACCGCTCCTGCGGCGGCAGCGTGGCCGCGTAGGTGTCCACCACCCACGCCATCGTGCGCGAGTCCGTGTTGACGTCGGGCGCGGGCACGTCGTAGCCGGGCCCGATGTTCGCGCCCAGCGCGTACACGAAGCGCCGGGTCATCCGCTCGACCTCGCGCCGGCTGAGCGTGGCCGGATCGACCTGCACGCCCCCCTTGCCGCCGCCGAAAGGAATGTCCACCAGCGCGCACTTGATCGTCATCCACGCCGCCAGGGCCCGCACCTCGTCGATGCTCACGTCCTGGTGGTAGCGGATGCCGCCCTTGAACGGCCCGAGCACGTTGTTGTGCTGGACACGGTAGCCGGAGAACATCTCGATCCGCCCGTCGTCCATGCGCACCGGAAAGTTGACCGCGATCTCACACGCGGGCGCGGCGAGGATCTTGCGGACCTCCGGGGCCAGCCCCACGGCCTCGGCGGCCCGGTCCATCTGCTCGCGGACGCGCTGGAACAGGCGCGGCTCCTCCGTGGAGGACGCGGCCGTTGGCGCGATGGGAGCGGTCCTGGTCGGCTCAAGCGTGGCGGTACCGTTGGTTCTGGACATGGTGAGGTCACTCCGTGTTGGGAACATGATTCCATGGCAACCCGCGTGCCAAGGCGACACCCCGCGCCCCGCCGCGGCAGCCGGGATGCCGACCTGTTCCGCGCGGGGTGTTTCGCCCCGCCGGGGAGGTTTGCCCCGCGTCTTACGACCCGCCGGTTCTGTGGGGACAGCCGCCCAGCAAGGGTGGGCCGAGGAGACACGGCTCCATCACGCTGTTTCGGAGGCCGGGCCAGCGCGAGAATGCGCCTTGAGCTTCTCGCGCAGTGACTTGCGGTCGATGCCCAGAATCTCCGCCGCCTTCGTCTTGTTCCCACCCACACTCTCCAGGACGGTGCGGATGTAATCCAGCTCTACCTCGCGGAGCGTCCGGTGTGGAGTGCCGGGCATGGCCCCCGGTGATGACGAGGCCGGGGCTGCGGTGTACCGCATCACCGTCGGCAGATCGACGGTGTCGATCACGCCGGCATCCGCGAAGATCACGAGGCGTTGGGCGAGGTTCTGAAGCTCCCGCACGTTGCCGGGCCAGGAGTAACGCCGCAGCGCGTCGATCGCGGCATCCGTGACCCGCGGCAGCGGTGCCGACCCCTGTTCCGCCGCCGTCGCCAGAAAGTGCCGAAGCAACAGGGCAACGTCGCCGTCTCGCTCACGCAGAGGCGGTATTTCGATGGGGAGAACGTGAAGCCGAAAGAACAGGTCTTCGCGGAACTTGCCCTCGCGAGCAAGACCCTCCAGGTCCTTGTTCGTCGCGGCGATGACCCGGACATCCACCGCCCGGGGCTGATCCGCGCCGACCGCCTGCACCATCTTCTCCTGCAGTACACGCAGCAGCTTGGCCTGGGCGATCGGCGAGAGCTCCGCAACCTCATCCAGGAACAGCGTCCCGCCGTCCGCGGCGACGAAGAACCCCTGCCGCGTCGTCGTCGCGCCGGTGAATGCGCCTTTGGTGTGCCCGAACAACTCGCTCTCGATCAGCGACTCGGGGATCGCTGCGCAGTTGACCGCGAGAAAGGGGGCCGAGGCGCGTGCGCTCTTGTAGTGGATCGCCCGCCCGACCAGCTCCTTGCCGGTCCCGCTCTCCCCGGTGATGAGCACAGGCACGTTCGCGCCCGCAGCGCGGGAGATCAGGCGGTAGACACGCTGCATCGCCGGCGACGTACCGATCAACCCGTCCGGCGCTACGACCGGCCCCACGGCTTCGATGTCGCATCTCAGACGCACCCTGTCGAGCACGGTACGGACCGCGTGCCGAAGTTCTTCATCTGAGAACGGCTTGGGGAGATAATCGTCTACCCCTTCCCGCATCGCTGACACAGCGCCCCCCACGGTCGCGAATCCGGTGACCATGATGACGCCCGTGCCGCGGCGATGATTGCGCACGTGGCGGACCAGTTCCATGCCGTCGGCGCCGGGCATGCGAAGGTCCGTCACGACCAGATCGATGGGCGTGCGGTCGAGCATGCCGATTGCCGCGGCGACGTTCGCCGCCGAGTGGACCTCATGCCCATCCGCGCGCAGGTTGCGCTCCAGCACCTCGCGCGTCGCGGGCGAGTCGTCCACCACGAGGATGCGGGCCGCATCGGTCTTCACGCCGTGAGCCTATTCACGCGGGGCCGCCGCGCACACCGGGATCCGAACGCGGAAGACGCTCCCCCGACAGGGCTCCGAATCCACTTCGATACTCCCCCCGTGTCCGACAACGATTCCCTGAGCGACGGCCAGACCCAGGCCCGTCCCCTGCCCGACATCCTTGGTCGTGAAGAACGGGTCGAACACCCGGCGGAGGACCTCCGGCGCCATCCCGGAGCCGGTGTCTTCAACCGCCAGGACTACGCATCCACCTTCGGCATACGTGCGGACGGAGATGATCCCCTCGTCTCGGATCGCCTGTATCGCGTTGATGACCAGGTTGGTCACCACCTGGCGGATCTGAACCGGGTCCGCCTCGATCTCGGGCAGGCCCGCGCCGAGTTCGCGCACGAAACGGACCCCGGGGTTCTCGCACCCCGCCTCCAGCAGGAACATGGCCTCCTCCACGACGCTGTTGATCGCCGTGGGCCGCTTGGAGGCGGGCGTCTGCCGGGCGAAGACGAGCAGCTTGCGGATGATCTCGCGGCCGTGGAGCGCGGCCTCGGCGATCCGCCGCAGATCCGTACGGACCTGCTCGGGCACATCCGCGGCCTTGAGCGCGAGCTGCGCAAAGCCCAGCACGTTGCCGAGCGGCTCGTTGAGTTCGTGAGCCACACCCGCGGCGAGTTGCCCGATGGTCGCCAGCCGGTCGGCGTGGCGCAGCGTCGCCTCGATATTGGCGCGGCGCTCCTCGGCCTCGACGCTCGCCACGAAGACCCCGATCTGGTGGGCGACCGTGTCCAGCAGCGCCTGCTCTTCGGCCAGGAAGCCCCCCGCTGCGGTGTCATCGGCGCCGTACGAAAGACCGTCGGCCCCCGGTTCACCCGCGTACCCGACCGCCACCTCACCCCGCTCCGCGCCCCCGATGCGGAGCGGGGCTCGCACGCGGGGCGCGCGAGAGTCGAGTCCGTGTGCGCGCGATGCGACCTCGATCCCGTCGAGCCGGAGAGTCGCCACTGCCCGCTCGGGGAATCGGCACGCCGCCGGAAGCACGGCGACCACCCGCGCCAGGCTCTCCCGCAACGAACCCTCTACCCCCGGACCGCTCCCGCCCCGCCTGGCAAAGACCGCCGCGACTTCGTACAGACACGTGAGTTCCTTGATGCGCTCCGCGAGCTGGGCACCCGCCGCGGATTCGAGCGGGGAGTCGCCGGGTTGCCGGGGAGAAGGCTTCATCATTGCCTTACCCTAGGAGTTCGAGCGCCGCGCTGCGTCTCGGGCCGGATCAACCCTCAGCATCGCTGGGTTGGGAAAACAAACCGACATGAGTGTAGATCAGGGCGAAGAGCGGATTCTGCCGCCACCCGTGCGCTGCAACGCCGCACGACGGCCCGCTCATCCACGCCGGAACAGGACCCCGGATGACGGCCAGCGTGACCCAGCGTTGAGGAATCGGGAGGGAACTCTCCACGGTCACGGGGAGGGAGCGATCATCCATCGGTGCCGATACTTTGGGGTTTGGCGCCGGGTTCGGGGACGCTCACATCCGGGCGCTGCGGGAGAAGGATGAGCGTTCCCGCCGCCGCGGCGATGAGCGATGCGATGAAGATGCCGATCTTTGCGGCGGCGTAGTCGGCGGCGTCCGGGAAGGCCTGCCCGGCGATGAAGAGCGACATCGTGAAGCCGATCCCGCCCAGTGCTCCCGCGCCCGCGAGCTGGCGCCATGAGTACGCATCGGGCTTCGCCGCGATGCCGCTCCGAACCGCGATCCATGACGCAACGATGATCCCGACGGGCTTCCCGATGACCAGGCCTATGGCGATGGCGGACATGAGTCGCCCTTGTCCCTCGAAGACGCCGGAGGACCACACGACGCCTGCATTCGCCATCGCAAAGATCGGCAGTGCCACGTAACTCGACCAAGGCTCGACAGTCCGAAGCAGCTTGTCGGCGGGCGACTCGAGTCGGCCGTGGATGGCATCGAGCGCCCGCAGCGCCGGCTCGGAGGGTCCGCTGCGCATCGCCTCGCCCGCCCGCCTGTCCTCGGCGTGGATGATTGTCCCCGCCTGCACCAGGAGCGCCTTGAGGTTTGCGGGCGGCCGGGTCGGGATGAGCACCGCCATGATGACGGCCGCGAGCGTTGCGTGCAGCCCGGCCTCGTGGAGGACAAACCAGAGAATGAACGCAAAGACCGCGTACGGCAAAGGGTTGTACACACCCCCGCGATTGAGCGCCACCACGCACGCGGTCACGACGCCGCCGGCGATGAGATAGCCCGCGCTGATCTCGCCGCTGTAGAACAGCGCGATCAGCAGGATCGCAACGATGTCGTCGATGATGACCGCGGCGGTCAGGAACACGCGCAGCTCGATCGGGACACGCCGGCCCAGGAGCACGATCAGCGCAACCGCGAAGGCCGTATCGGTGCCGATCGGGATGCCCCACCCGTGGCGCAGGTGCGGCGGCGCGATCGTCGCGTAAGTGACCGCGGGAAGGACGATCCCCCCGAAAGCAGCAAGCACCGGGAGCGCCCCCGACCGCACCGTGGCCAGGTGGCCCACGGTGAACTCTCGCTTGATCTCGAGCCCGACCACAAAGAAGAACACCGTCAGCAGCCCATGATTGACCCAGTGCAGCAGGGAGTGCGTGAAGTCCCATCCCCCGAGCCGGATGCCCAGCGGGGCCTCCCACATCGCCAGGAACCGCGGGCCGAGGGCGGTGTTGCTCAGCACCAGCGCCAGCAGCGTCGCCAGCCCCAGCAGCAGCCCCGACCCCGGACCCCAGTGGACGAACTTGAACGCCGCGTTCTGGATGCGGTGGCCCAAGGGCGCCAGCATCGCATCCGCAATGGAACTCTCATCCCACGTGCCCGTGTAGCGTCGGCCGTTGATGTAGAAAGTGGGCGATGCGGCCGCGCCGCTGCGGAAGGCGCTGTCCACGTCCTCGCGCACCCGTGCCGAGGCACCGTCGCCTTCCCCGTCCGCTCCCTCCTCGGCCGCGGCCGCGCCCACGCCGTGCTCACGCGCCGCCTGATCAATGTCGGCTTCGCTCAGGGTCGGCCCGAGCTCCATGAACTTCTCGTGAATCTCCCAGAACTTGCCGGTCGATGCGGCAACTCGCTCGACGACCAGGGCGGCCCGGAGGGCGGCGGGCTTGCCCTCGACGGGCAGATGCCGGAAGACGTACCGCATCCGGTCGCCAAAGCGGCTCCGCAACCCCTCGACCACCGCGTGCACAGCGCGGGAGCGAAAGTCGGCGTAACTGCCGTATTGGACGAGTGTCATCTCCGCATCGGCAGGGCCGAGCACGTGATCGCGGTTCGGGTCAATCGGAGGGTGCAACTGATCGGATCTGGCGTTCATGGCGACTCACGGACTGGTCTCACAGTGAAGCTCACGCCACATGCGGGAGCGACTCCCGATCATGACATTGATCCCCGATTGTACTCGCCGCTGCCCCGGACAGGGCTCACGCACGGCGTGGAGTCGCGTGCATCAGCCTCTCAACCCCGCGGCGGTTTGAGCGATCACGGAGCCGGGCGGGCGGCATCGGCGACCCGAATGTCGTCGATGGTGTAGAAGCACTGCGGATCGAGCTCGCGCGCGGCACGAATGACGCGCTGCGACCTGTTCCGACGCACCTGAACGAACAGCATGGTCACAGGGCCGTCTCGCCCCTCGCCCTGAAACTTGGTCACGATAAAGCCCGCCTGACGGAGCGTGTCGAACATCGCCGCGCCTTCGCGAGTGAACACGCGGACGACATGGTCCCCGAACGGCAGCCATCGGAGCAGCGTCACGCCGACGTAGTTCCCTGTCGCCGCGCCGACCGCGAACGCGATGCCGTAGACAGGCTCTGTCCGGATGTGCGCAATCACGGCGGACACCGCGAACACCCAGATCGTGATCTCGATCAGCCCGAAAATCCACGACCATCCGCGGTGCCCGCTGACCACGGCGACCGTGCGCAAGGCTCCCAACGACACATCGCCGATGCGGGCCAGGACAATGACAAGACAGCCGAGAACGAGATTCCAAGTCATGCGTGCAATCCTTCAGGGCTGGATGCGGGCGTCGCCGCCGCGATCAGCACCGGCCAAGACGATCGGCACGAGACAGGAGGGCGGAACCTCCTTAGGCATCGGCATCGTGCTCATCTTGACCCGCGCTTACAGTAGGTAAGCCATCGCGGGTTGCGGCCGTCCGGCCGGGAGGTTCTCATGCAACTGCTCATCGGATACGACGGTTCGCAAGGAGCGAAGGCCGCCATCGATGACCTGTCGCTCGCAGGCATGCCCGAGACGGCTGACGCGCTGGTGCTCTCTGTGGTGGAAGGACGCGCGGCCCAGAAGGGTGCGATACCCGAAGAGTGCCCCGCCATCGCACAGGAAGGCGCGGCAAGGGTGCGTGACCGCTTCCCGCGGTGGAACATCTCAGCGGAAGTGTGCGTCGGGGCGCCGGCTTGGGAGATCATCACCCGGGGAGAAGCCGATGATGTCGACCTGATCGTGGTCGGGTCGCGCGGCTTCGGAGAACTCAAGCGGCTCGTCTTCGGCAGCGTGGTCCATCAGGTCGTGACACAGGCCAAACGCCCCGTGCGGGTGGGCCGGGCCCGCGCAGACAGGCACGACGGCCGACCGCCTTTGATCATCGTGGGGACTGACGGGTCCCCGGATGCCAAGGCCGCGATCGATGCGGTCGCAGGGCGAAAATGGCCTGTGGGGACGCGGATGTTGGTCGCGACCTTCGAGACCGGTGTTCACGCCCGGCTGTCGAACTGGGCTCCAAACACGGTCTGGGGCGGAGACCCTGTACCTCTCGACTCCCACGCCGCTGAAGAACGCCCGGCGATCCACCTGGCAACCGAAGCGGCGCACTTTCTCAGGTACCGGTGTCTGGGTGTTTCGGTGAACACATTGGTTCAACCCATGGATCCCAAGTATGGGCTGATCGATGCGGCCGAGAAGTGGGAGGGTGGCGGAGCCGACTGCGTCTTTGTCGGAGCGACCGGCGTGCGAGGGGTCGAGCGATTCCTTCTCGGCAGCGTGTCGACCACCGTGGCGCTCAATGCGCCTTGCTCCGTCGAAGTCGTTCACCGGCGGCAGTTGTGATGACGTATCATCGCGGGCGCCGAGCCATTCAGGAGATCGTTCGACCATGTCGGAGGTGGTCTGACTCCGGCGGCCGACCTCCGCTTCATCCCGTTCGGCCAGCTGGATCTGAGCCTGCGCAGGCGACATCTGGTCCATGTACTCCCGGATCTTCGAATCCTCGAGCGGAGGCACTTCCAGCGCCTTGAGGTCGCCGCCGAGCCGCACCATCGGCGGCGAACCGGTCTGCAGGTGCAGGTCGCTGCCGCCGATCTTGACCAGGGCATCCAAAAGCCGGGTTCGAGTCCCCTTACCTCCACTTCAAGATAAACGCCGCCCTCCCAAGGGTTTGTGGCGTTATTTCCTTGGCGGAGGAGACTTCGCGGGGCTCGGCGGCCGCGCACCGCTCGCTTCTGCTCAAGCGGGCTTGTCCGGCACGAGGTCCACCTGGAGGGCCGGGTCGCCCGCCGGCACATAGGTCGTCGGGAGGCCGAGTTCCTGCCGCACGATGTTGGTCCCCAGCGCGATCGACACGCTCTTGAAGAACGCGATGTCGCGGTTGCAGCCCTGGCGGCCGAAGCCGCAGTCGGTGGAGATGATGAGACGCTCGGGCGGGATGTGCTTCAGGGCCTGGCGGATGGCGGCCGCGACCTCCTCGGGTTGCTCCACCTGGAGGCGGCGGTGGCTGACCACGCCGATGCAGACCTTCTTGCCCCTGCTCTTCATGTAGGGCGCCAGCAGCTCGATCTCGCGCATGCCGCGGTCCTTGGTCTCGATCGTCCAGACATCCCCGCGGGCCTGGGTCATGTACAAATCCAGCGAGGCGGCGTAGCTGTCGTTGTCGATGACGCGCTGCATGTTGGGGTTGCCCCAGCAGGTGTGGATCCAGATCTCGATGTCATCCAGGCCCCGCACCTCCCGGTTGTAGCAGTCGAGGTAATGCTTCACCTCATCGTGGTCCTTGCCGTACGTGTTGGCCATGAAGTGGAAGCAGGGCTCTTCGATCTGGATGCACCTGCATCCGGCCTTCTTCAGGGCCAGCAGCTCCTGGTTCATGGCCCCGGCCATGTCCCAGAGGACCTCGCGCTTGTCGCGGTACGCGGGGGTGTGGATGTCGAGGAACAGGCCCATGACCTGGGAGCAGCAGGTGCCGAAGCGGACGGGCTTGCGGGTCCGGGCCTGGGCGATGCGCCAGACCTTGTCGTAGTCGAGCGGGCGGTGCTCGATCTTGCCGACAACTCGGGGCCATCGCCAGCCCGTGTAGATCTCGTTGAGCATGGTGCCGGGCGGGTATTTGAGCCACGGGGAGCGGGTGGCCCAGGACTGCAGATGGTCGCCCTCGAAGCCGGCCCAGCGCTGGAGGGGGTAGTGGTGCCAGGACCGGCCCGCGAAATCCTCATCGCAGTGCAGGTCGCCGTGCGTGATGATGTCCAGGCCCGCGCGCTCCTGATCGCTGATGAGGGTGGCCATCGCATCCTGGAACTTCTCGCGGAAGCGGATGTCCATCATGCAGGTGTCGAGCGGCCGGCCCCACATGCTCTCATCCATCCACCGGGGGCGCGGCCACGAACCCGTGATGGTGCAAGGCAGGACGTGGTCCGCGGTCACGGTGAACATGCCAGACACTCCGGAGTGGCGAGCGGCGGGCCCGGGGCGCCGCGGAGTCCGCGGCCCGGGCTGAGGCGGGAGAAGTCGATGCGGCGATCAGTCTACATGGCTTCGCCCGCTCCTTCGGGTCTTCACCGTGCGGGATGTGGGGGGTGGAATGTGGTGATCCCGATCAGGGCGGGGTTCGAGCCCTGTGGCTTCCGCTCCAAAGCAAAGACCCGGGCCACGCGGCCCGGGTCTTGTGCGGTTGCACGCTGCCTGGTGTCGAAGGAAGGCTCAGCCGGTCTTGGCGGTCAGGTCGTCGATCTGCCAGGGTGCGTCCGGGGACCAGAAGGCGTGCAGGATGTGGCCATCGTGCCCCACCCCGGTGAGGTGGATGGACCCGTCCTCGGCGGCCCGGCTTTCCAGGCGACCGACGGGCCGGGCCGCGCGGTCTTCGCCGGAGGGGATCTCATCCACGTTCCAGCGGTCGAAGCCCGGCACCCACCAGTAGGAGACGATCTTGCCGTCACGGTCGAGGCCCGCGACATTCAGCCCGTTCCAGGGGGTGACGTAGCTGGTGACGGACCCGGGGACGAGGCGGGCGCCGCCGAACTCGGCGGTGAAGTTGTTCTGCCGCCAGTTCCCGCCGAACTCGGGCACCCACCAGGTGACGGTGGTGTCACCGTTCTCGTCGATGCCGAGGATGTTGATGCCGCCCCAGTTGGTCACGTAGGTGGTCAGCCCGCCGGCGAGTCGCGGGGCGCCGGTGATGGCGCTGAGATCGGAGGCCGACCAGCCGTTGAGGCCCGGCGCGGTCCAGACCGACCAGACGTGGCCGTTCTCATCCAGACCGGAGATGTTGAGGCCGTTCCAGGAAGTGACATAGGCGTTGAGGCGGGAGTTGAACCGCGGGGTGGGCAGCCCGGCGGGGCGCAGGAAGTTCTCGTAGAGGTTGGCGTAGGTCCAGTTCCCGGCGGAGTTTCGGTAGATGACGATGTCGTTCTCGACGTTGGCGCCCGCGATGTAGACATCCCCATCGATCGAGATGAAGCTCGTGAGCCCGCTCTCGATGGCGGTCGCGGCGGGGATGGAGGTGGTGAGGTTCTGGGCGGTCCACATGCCGGTGGCATCGACGGTCAGGAGAATCAGGCCGCCCGAGGTCGCCGCGGCGACGGCGGGCCGGCCCGTCGCCGGGTCGGTCCAGCTGACGGCGTCGGTGACGTTGGCGACGGCGGTGTCCTGCGAGAGGTCCTGGGCGGTCCACGCGCCGGTGGAGCCATCGAGCCTGAAGATGATGACCTCGCCCGCGCTGTTGATCGTCGTGACGGTCACGCCGCCATCCTGCGTCCGCACGGTGTTGACACGGGTGTTGAAGCGGGAGTCGAACGGGCCCGAGGTGTTGGACTGGCTGGCGAGGAAGCCCTGGCGGGCGTCGTTGATGCGGCCCGCGATGACGCCGCGGCTGTTGATGTCGGGGAGCGCCAGGTCATCGCTGGAGGCCAGGGCATCTGGCGCGCCGGCGATGATGAGCGGCTTGATGTCGGCGATCCCCTCGGCGGGGTCGTAGAAGAAGCCGGAGGTGCCGCCCGCGACGGAGTAGGAGCCCACAACCTGGCCGCGGTCGTTGAGGCCCGCGGGCTTGTAGTCGGTGCCGCCGCTGATGACGCCCAGCGGCGTGATGGTCCCCGCCGACCAGACGGCCGCGAGCGTGGAGGCGCCCGGAACGGTGCCCACGAACGCGCCACCCTCGTTGAGATCGACGCCCATGATGCCGTTGATGACCTGCGGCTCGCCGCTGCCCGTCCAGAGGAGCGACTGGTCCGTGCGTCCCGCGACATTGGCCAGGACGGTGCGCGACTCGTTCATCGCGATGGGGATGCCGTCGAAGAGGTAGGTCAGGGTACCCCGGTCGTAGAGCCACGTGGTCGGCGCATCGCCGCGCATGCGTTCGACGAGGATGAGGCCGCTGTCGGTGATATCCACCGCGCGCAGGCCCGTGAAATCGTCGGCCGGGCCTACGAAGCTCTGGATAAGCCCGGCGAGCTCGGCGCGGCCCGCCGATGTCCACAGGAAGGGCGCGCCGTCCTTGTCGGCCCCGAGGATGGTGTGGCCGTTGTTGACATCGAGGACGCGGTCGCCGGCGAGGAAGCCGTCGCGGGCCGGGAGGGCGAAGAGGTCACCGCGGAGGATCACGAAATGGCGGAAGCCGGCCGAGCCCCAGATGTCGCGGGCATCGTTGAGGCCCTCGGGCAGCAGCCCGGCGGCGCGGGCGCCGGAGAAGACATAGGCGCGGGCCCGGTCATTCTTCTCGGGGTTGGCGTCCTGCGTGGCGGCGAAGGCGAAGTCGATGAAGCCGTCGCGGTCGACATCGCCGACCGCCGCCGCGGCCCGGCCGATGCGATCGCCGCCGACCAGGGCAAGGTCGCCGGCGATGAAGGAGGTCAGGATGGCGCCGTCCGCGCCGGAGCGGACATCGACGCGGGCCTCGGGGTTGGCGGCGGGGGCGCCGATGATGAAGTCATCGTGGCCATCGCCGTTGACATCGCCCGCGCCGGCGACCGAGGCGCCCATGTTGGCGTGGGGCCGGTCGCCGAAGTACTCGAAGAGCATGTGGCCATCGCCGCCGGAATAGACGACGGCCCGCCCGCCCGAGGGAACGGTGCCGGTGCCGACGCCGTCGGCCGACGGGGCGCCGATGATGATGTCACCGCGACCGTCGTTGTTGACATCGCCGGCTGAGGCGACGGAGAAGCCGAACTCATCACGGGCCTGGCCGCGCGAGAAGGTCCAGAGCGTTGCGCCGGTCCTTCCGGAATAGACAAAGACGGTGCCGGGGGCGTCGA
Organism: Phycisphaerales bacterium; assembly: GCA_020849615.1. Taxonomy (GTDB): domain Bacteria; phylum Planctomycetota; class Phycisphaerae; order Phycisphaerales; family UBA1924; genus JADLFW01. Next base: position 340,543 of record JADLFW010000004.1, on the reverse strand, counting down.
CGCGCCCCTTCGTGGAGCCGGGGGCGCCGACGACCAGGTCGGCGTAGCCGTCGTTGTTGACATCGCCGGCGGAGGAGACCGCGTAGCCGACGCGGGCATCATCGGTGATGGCGAAGCCCAGGAAGCGGTAGAGCAGGGTGCCATCGGCGCCGGAGTAGACCTCGGCCCGGCCGCGGTCGGTGCCGTTGCGGTCGGCGCCGGGGGCGCCGATGATGAGATCCGGGGTGCCGTCCTTGTTGACATCGCCCGCGCCGGCCACAGCGGCGCCGAAGCGGTCGGTGGCGGCGGTGCCCTCGAAGGTGCGGAGCAGCGAGCCATCCAGGCCCGAGTAGAGGTAGGCCCGGCCCGCGCTGAGCGGGCCGCCCGAATCGTCGTTCCAGCGCGGCGAGCCGATGAGGAGGTCGGGCCGGCCATCGCCGTTGATGTCGCCGACGCCGGCGACCGAGGCGCCGAACTCGGTGAAGCCGTCGCTGAACGTGAAGATCGGCTCCCCGGTGCGCCCGGAATAGACCGCCGCCATGGCGCGGGTGTCCTCGCCGGACGGGCCGCCGCCGCCGGCGCCCATGATCACATCGGCGTAGCCGTCGGCATCGACATCACCGGCCGCCGCGATGCTCGAGCCGATGGCCCGCGCCGAGGTGTCTTCGCCGCCGGGCCTGAGCACCCACATCGGGCCCGGCGTTTCGACGAGCATCGGCAGGGGTTCGTAGCTGAACGCGGACAGGTGGACCCGGTTCTCGAGCGGCTCGAACCAGCCGGCGGCGTCGTGAAGCGCCCGGGCCCGGCGAACGGATTTACGCATGACCTGCTCCCTCCATCGCCCGCCGGGCCTGGCGTCAGGCCTGTTCCCGGCGCGCCGCGTGAACGGCGGCGCTTTACGACCGGGAAGTCCGGCGGGTCTCCGTGGAAAGGGAGAGGTCGGGGCCGTGGGTCCGGCCCAAGAGCTATTCCTTGATTATTGCGTTAGTGTGTTGTGTGGACAGGACTTATGAACGATTTCTCACGGTGGGCTCACGCCGCCGGTGGCGGCCTGCTGGCGGGCCTTGAGGACATGCGACCAGCGTTTCTTGGTCTCGAACGCGGCGACATCGGCGACGTTGAGCGACTGGAGGAACTCGATCTGGCGGGCGCGGTGGCGGGACCAGAACTGGTGGCCCGGGCACGCGCGTTCTTCGGAGCAGCCGTCGACACCGAGGATGCACTTGGTCTTGACGGCGTTGTCATCCATGGCGATGCAGAGGTCGTAAAGGGAGATCTCGGCGGCGGGTCGGGCGAGGATGACGCCGCCACCGACACCGCGGCGTGTGATGACGAACCCCTTGCGCCCCAGCTGGTGGATGATCTTGGCGAGGTAGGGGGCTGGGATGCCCGTGGCCTCGGCGATGTCCTTGACCAGCACGGGGTTGCCGCCGGTCGCGGCGACGTAGCCCAGCGCCGACGCCGCGTATCCGACCGCCTGGCTCAGCATGGCGCGTCCTTTCCCGGTCGCCCGGGGTACACGATTAAACGATTATCTCATCATGTTCTCGGGACATTGTCAAGCGCGGCCGGAAAGATCGGTGCCTTTTCCTTGAGATCGGGTCTCTTTTGTCGTCTTTTTGGGCCGTTCTACCAAAAGCCGGCATTTTCCGGGTCGAATACTAGACAAGTCGATCATGTTCTCGGTAACATCCGCCCGCGAGAGTCCGCGAGTGTCGCGGGCCCGCGCCCTCTCATGAGGTCGTTGGAGTGTCTTCATGTCAGTCGCGACCCACGCCTCCCCGACCGTCCGGGCCCACCTCCATGAAGCGCGCGGCGTCGTCGAGACGTTCGTCTACGACGATGCGATCGTGCGCAAGTTCCTGACGGCGACGATGTTCTGGGGGGTGGTGGCGTTCCTGGTGGGGCTGGTGGCGGCGATCGAGCTGGCGTTGCCCGCGGCGAACCTGGGGATCCCGCAGATCACCTTCTCGCGGCTGCGTCCGCTGCACACCAACGCGGCGATCTTCGCGTTCGCGGGCAACTCGATCTTCGCGGCGATCTACTACTCGACGCAGCGGCTGTGCAAGGCCCGGATGTTCTCGGATGCGTTGAGCAACCTGCACTTCTGGGGGTGGCAGCTCATCATCGTGTGCGCGGCGCTGACGCTGCCCTTCGGGATCACGCAGTCGAAGGAGTACGCGGAGCTGGAGTGGCCGATCGACCTGCTGATCGCGGTGGTGTGGGTCGCCTTCTTCGGGGTGAACTTCTTCGGGACGCTGGCCCGGCGGCGCGAGCGGCACATGTACGTGGCGCTGTGGTTCTACATCGCGACGATCATCACGGTGGCGGTGCTGCACGTCTTCAACAACCTGGTGGTGCCGGCGAGCCTGACCAAGAGCTACTCGGTGTACGCGGGGGTGCAGGACGCGTTCATGCAGTGGTGGTACGGGCACAACGCGGTGGCGTTCTTCCTGACCACGCCGTTCCTGGGGATGATGTACTACTTCCTGCCCAAGGCGGCCGAGCGGCCCGTCTTCAGCTACCGGCTGTCGATCGTGCACTTCTGGACGCTGGTGTTCATCTACATCTGGGCGGGCCCGCACCACCTGCACTACAGCGCGACGCCGGCGTGGGCATCGACGCTGGGGATGATCTTCTCGCTGATGCTGTGGATGCCGTCGTGGGGCGGCATGATCAACGGCCTGCTGACGCTGCGCGGGGCGTGGAACAAGGTGGCGGCGGACCCGATCCTCAAGTTCTTCGTGGTGGGGATCACGTTCTACGGGATGTCGACCTTCGAGGGGCCGATGCTCTCGATCAAGAGCGTGAACTCGCTCTCGCACTTCACGGACTGGACGATCGCCCACGTGCACGCCGGGGCGCTGGGCTGGAACGGCTTCATGACCTTCGGCATGATGTACTGGCTCCTGCCGCGGCTCTTCCAGGCCCCGCTGTGGAGCCGCAAGCTGATGTCGGCCCACTTCTGGACCGCGACCATCGGCATCCTGCTCTACATCCTGGCGATCTACACGGCGGGCATCACGCAGGGCCTGATGTGGCGGGCCTTCGACGAGACGGGCCGGCTGCAGTACCCCGATTTCGTCGAGACCGTGGCGGCCCTGATGCCCTTCTACTGGATCCGGGTCGTCGGCGGCCTGCTGTTCCTGGCGGGCGCCCTGATGGGCGTCGTGAACTTCGTGATGACGTGGAAGAGCCGGCCCGCGGTCTACGCCCAGCCCGTGCAGTCGGCGCCGGCCCTGGCCCGGGGCTACATCGACCCGCCCGCCCCGGCGCCGCAGCTGGTGACCAACATCGAGCTGGGGCGCAAGGGCGAGGCGTTCCTGAACGCGGCGTGGCACCGGCGCTGGGAACGGCTGCCGCTGCGATTCAGCGTGTGGGTCTTCATCGCGATCGCGGTGGCCTCGCTGTTCGAGATCATCCCGACATTCCTGATCCGCTCCAACGTCCCCACCATCGCCAGCGTCAAGCCGTACACACCGCTGGAGCTGGCGGGCCGGGACATCTACGTCTCGGAGGGGTGCTACAACTGCCACTCGCAGATGATCCGGCCGATCTGGGCCGAGACCAAGCGCTACGGCGAGTACAGCAAGCCGGGCGAGTTCGTGTACGACCATCCGTTCCAGTGGGGCTCGCGGCGCATCGGCCCGGACCTGGCCCGCGAGGGCGGCAAGCAGTCGCACGACTGGCACGTCCGCCACTTCGAGAACCCGCGGCAGCTCTCGCCGCAGTCGGTGATGCCGCCCTACCCGTGGCTGCTGAAGGATGACCTCGACTTCGCCTCGATCCAGCGCAAGGTGGATGTGCAGGCGCTGCTGGGCGTGCCCTACGGCGAGGCGGTAAAGAACGGCCGGGCCGAGGCGCTGGCCCGGGAGCAGGCCCGGAAGATCTCCGATGAGCTGGTCCAGCAGGGCGGCTACCCGGGACTGGAGAACAAGAAGGTGATCGCGCTGGTGGCGTACCTGCAGCGGCTGGGGACGGACCTGCACGCCCCGGCGGATGCTCCGGCGGCGCCCACGGCCCCCGCCGAACCCCCCGCCGCCCCCGCGGCGTCGGCCCGCGCACCGGCGGAGAAGGTCAGCAGCGCCCGGTAAGGAACCGCGACCATGAGCGACATCATCAGCTCCTTCGGACTCTCGTTCTTCCCCATCGTGGCGATGCTGATCTTCATCGCCGTGTTCTGCGCCGTCATGCACCGGCTGCTGTGGCGGCGGCGGGATGAGGAGTTCATCGAGGCCTCCCGGCTGCCCCTGGACGACGGCCCCAGCGACGGAGTCCGCCCATGACCACGCACACCAGCCACGCCCCCCACGTCCCGCACGCCCACCACGCTCCGCACTCGCCCGATCCCAACGCGATCGTGGAGAAGGACCTGCTGGAGCACGAGTACGACGGCATCCGGGAGTACGACAACCCGACGCCGGCGTGGTGGCACTTCATCTTCATCGCGACGATCTTCTTCTCGCTCTTCTACTACGCGTACTACACGTTCAGCCCGATGGCGTTCTCGATCCAGGAGAAATGGGACCGCAAGCAGGTCGCCGAGTACAAGCGGATCTTCGGGGCCCTGGGCGAGCTGAAGCCCGACCAGGAGACGGTGATCAAGATGATGGGCAACGGCCAGATGATGGCGATCGCCCGGGGCATCTTCGAGGGCAACTGCGCGGCCTGCCACGCCAAGGACGGCGGCGGCATCAACGGCGTGAACCTGACCGACGATGCCTACAAGAACGTGAAGCAGATCGGAGACTTCTACAACGTCATCACCAAGGGAGCCAACATCGGCGCGATGCCCGCCTGGGAGAACCGGCTCTCCCAAAACGAGCGGATCATCCTCGCCGCCTACGCCGCCTCGCTCCGCGGCACGATCCCCGCCAGCCCCAAGGCGCCCGAGGGCGAGCCCATCCCGCCCTGGCCGAAGCCCTGACCGGCGGCCCGGACGTACCGTTCCCCACCGGGCCCGGCATTTTCGCCGGGCCAACGGAGTCGCCCCGTGAACCCCGGACGCGATCTCAACGCCCCGCCCCCGCCCGAGCAGGTGCTGTCCACGTTGAACGAGGATGGCTCTCGGCGGTGGCTGCGGCCCAAGCTCTCGATCGGCCGGTTCTGGCGCTCGCGCCGGGCCGTGGCCTACATCCTCATCGCGATCTTCACGGCGATCCCGTACCTGACCTGGGGCGGCAAGCCGCTCGTACTGCTCGACCTGGCCTCGCGCCGGTTCACGATCCTGGGCAAGACCTTCCTGCCCACCGACACGCTGCTCCTGGCCCTGCTGATGGTCAGCATCTTCGTGACGATCTTCCTGCTCACCGCGCTCTTCGGCCGCGTGTGGTGCGGCTGGGCCTGCCCGCAGACCGTGTACATGGAGTTTGTCTTCCGCCCCATCGAGCGGTTCTTCGAAGGCTCGCCCGGACGCTCCAGCCGCGGCTTCCTGCGCGGCACGCCCGCGGGCAAGATCGCCAAGTACATCGTGTACCTGGTCATCTCGCTCTACCTCGCCCACACCTTCCTGGCATACTTCGTGGGCGTCGAGCGGCTGGCGACCTGGGTAACGCGCTCGCCCTTCGAGCACCCCGCGGGATTCCTGATCGTCGTGATCGTCACCGCGCTGATGATGTTCGACTTCTGCTTCTTCCGCGAGCAGACCTGCATCGTGGCCTGCCCGTACGGACGCTTCCAGTCGGTGATGCTCGACCGCAACTCCGTGATCGTGTCCTACGACCCCGCCCGCGGCGAACCGCGGGGCCGGGCCAGCCGGCGCAAGACGGGCCGGGGTGACGTCGCGCTGCATGTGCTCGCCGATGAGCCGCCCAAGGGCGACTGCGTGGATTGCGGTCTGTGCGTGACAACCTGCCCGACGGGGATCGACATCCGCAACGGGCTTCAGATGGAATGCATCCACTGCGCCCAGTGCATCGACGCGTGCGACAGCGTGATGGCCAAGCTGGCCCGGCCGCTGGGACTGATCCGCTACAGCTCGCAGGCGGCGATCGCGGGCGAGAAGCCCAGGGTGCTGCGGCCGCGCGTGATCATCTACCCGCTCATCCTCTTCATCGTGGTCACGGCGTTCATCTTCACGCTCTCGACCAAGAGCGCGGCCGATGTGACGGTGCTCCGCGGGATGGGCCGGCCCTTCACGCCCCTCGCGTCGGGAGAAATCGAGAACGCCATCCGCGTGAAGATCGTCAACCGCTCCGAACGAAGCGCCACCTACACGGTGAGCATCGTCGGCGAGCACGGCGGGCGGATCGAATCAGAGGGCCTGCCGATGATGCTGGGCCCGGGGCAGGTCAAGAGCGTGCCGGCGATGGTGATCGTGCCGTCGACCGCGTTCGGGCCCGGCCACTACGACGTGCTGATCCGCATCACCGACGGCGGAGAGTTCTCGAAGGACACCAGGTACCGGCTGCTGGGCCCGGCGTCGGCGGCGCGGCCACCCACCGGGCACGAAGACGACAAGCACGACGCGGACGACAAAGACCATAAGGACGAGCAGAAAGAGCACGCGACACCGTCGCGGGAGAACCCTCGATGAGCAGCACGGTCCTGACAACCCCCGCCGTAGCGCCGGAGCGCAAGTCGTGGCTATGGCCCAACGCGGTCTACGCGCTGATCGGGATGAACCTGATCGTGGTGGCGGTGACGATCTACGCGGCCAACCGCGACCCCTCGTTCGCCGTGGAGCCGAACTACGACACCAAGGCCCTCGAGTGGAACAAGACCGCAGCGCAGATCGAGGCCAACCAGAGGCTGGGCTGGACGCTCGCGGTCGAGAACTGGCCCGTCGCCCGTGGCGGGCAGAACCTGACGATCCGCCTCACCGACAGCGTGGGACGCCCGCTGGAGGGCGCCACGGTTGAGTTGACCGCCTTCGCCAGCGTCCGGGCTTCGACGCGGCTGACGGCGACACTGATTCCCTCCGGGCCCGGCGTGTACACCGGGCCGCTGCCGATCGGGCGCAGCGGGCTGTGGGAGTTCCGCTTCACCGTCAAGCGCGGGCCGGAGACGTTCACACGCTCGATCGAGCAGGAGATCGCCGGCTCATAGGCCGGGCCGAGCACACCCATGACCGCCCTCATCGCCGCCGTCTTCGCCGCCAGCCTGCTCGGGAGCCTGCACTGCGCCGGCATGTGCGGCGCGTTCCTGGCGTTCGCGGTGACGACGGACGACAAGACGGACATGCGGGCCAGAGCACGCCTGAATGCGGCGTACAACCTCGGCCGGTTGATCACGTACGCGATCCTGGGAGCCATCAGCGGCGCGGTGGGCGCCGCGGTCGATCTGGGCGGCGCGGCGCTGGGTGTGCAGCGGACCGCCGCGGCGCTCGCGGGATCGATGATGATCGTGGTCGGGATGATCGCCGTGGCCCGGGCCGCGGGGTTCCGTCTCCCGCACGCGCCGCTGCCCACCGGCCTGCGCTCCCTGGTCTCGCAAGGGCACCGGGCGGCGATGAACCTCCCGCCGATCTCGCGGGCCGCATCGATCGGCCTGCTGACGACGCTTTTGCCCTGCGGCTGGCTCTACGCCTTCGCGATCACCGCGGCGGGCACAGCCTCGCCCATCAAGGGCGCTCTCACGATGGCCGTTTTCTGGCTGGGGACGCTGCCCATCATGATCGGCCTGGGCGTGAGCCTGCAGTCCCTCACCGGTGCGCTGCGGCGGCGGCTGCCCCTGGTCACCAGCCTGCTGATCGTGGTTGTGGGCCTATTCACGGTCGCCGGGCGGCTGACCCTGCCGGCCTTCGCCGCCCACGGCGCCGCCGATGCCTCCATCGAACGCGTCAACGCCCTCAACAACGAGCTGCCGCCGTGCTGCGTCGGCAAGCCGGAGTGAGCTGCGCTGCATGAGCGCCATCCCGACCGCCATCTCCGCCGCACCGAGCGCTGCCGAGCAGGTTCTCTGTTCGCACTGTTCCCTGCCCGTGCCGCCCGGGCTGGTCATCGCCGATTCGCCATTGCAGTTCTGCTGCCACGGCTGCTCGACCGCGTACGAAGTCATCCACTCCTGCGGTCTCGACCGCTACTACGCCCTCCGCGAATCGAGCGATCGCGCCCCCACCGCCGCCAGGACGACGGGCCGGCGCTACGCCGAGTTCGATGACCCCGCGTTCCTCGAGCTCTACGCCCGCCGCGGCCCCGCCGCGCCGCCGTCGATCGAGCTGTTTCTCGAGGGCGTGCACTGCGCGGCGTGCGTGTGGCTGGTCGAGAAACTGCCTCAGATCGTGCCGGGCGTGATCGAGGCCCGGCTGGACCTGCGCCGCGCAATCGTGCGCCTGACCTGGGATGACCGGGCCGCCGCGCTCTCGCGCATCGCGGGCGTGCTGGATTCGCTGGGGTACGCGCCCCACCCGGCCCGGCAGCTCAACGCGCGCCAGGCCCGGCGCGTGGAAGACCGGCGGGCCCTGATCCGCATCGGCGTGGCGGGGGCTTGCGCGGGCAACGTGATGCTGCTGGCGATCGCGCTCTACGCAGGCGTGTTTGACGCGATGGAGTCGCAGTACCACCATTTCTTCCGCTGGGTCAGCATGCTGCTGAGCCTGGTGTCGCTGGCCGGGCCCGGCTCTGTGTTCTTTCGCGGCGCGATCGCGGCGCTGCGGACGCGGACGCTGCACCTGGATGTGCCGATCGCCGTCGGGCTGCTGGCGGGCGCGGTGTGGGGAGTGCTCAACACCATCGCGGGCTGGGGCGAGATCTATTTCGATTCGCTCAGCGTGCTGGTCTTCGCCCTGCTCGTCGGCCGGTTCATCCAGGCCCGACAGCAGCGCTGGGCCAGCGATGCGGTGGAACTGCTCTTCTCGCTGACGCCCACTTCGGCGCGCCTGGTCGAGGGCGAGTCGGCCCGGGAAGTGCCGATCGAGACGCTCAAGGCGGGCGACCTTGTTGAAGTCCGGGCCGGCGACTCCTTCCCCGCCGATGGGATCATCACGACGGGCCGCTCGCAGGTGGATCAATCGTTGCTGACCGGCGAATCCCGGCCCGTCACCGTCGGCGAAGGCGACGCCGTCAGTGCCGGCGCGGTGAACCTGTCGGGGCTGCTGCGCTTCCGTGTCGAGGCGGCGGGCGAGCAGACCCGCGTGGCCCGGTTGATGCGGATGGTCGAGGAGGGCTCGGCCCGCAAGGCCCCGATCGTGCGGCTCGCCGACCGCATCGCGGGGTGGTTCGTGGCGGGGATGCTCGTGCTCGCGGCGATCACGGCCGCCGTGTGGTGGTCCACCAGCCCGGCCAAGGCCATCGACAACGCCGTCGCGTTGCTCATCGTCACCTGCCCGTGCGCGCTGGGCCTCGCGACGCCTCTGGCCATCGCCGTCACGGTGGGCCGCGGAGCGGGCCGGGGCATTCTGATCAAGGGTGGCGATGCGGTGGAGCGCCTGGCCAGGCCCGGCACGATCTACCTGGACAAGACCGGCACGATCACCGAGGGCCGGATGTCGCTGGTGCGGTGGTTCGGCGATGATGACGTCAGGCCGCTGGTCGCGGAGATCGAGCGGCACTCCTCGCACCCGATTGCGCGGGCCTTGGTCGAAGCCCTGTCCGATGATCGCAACTCAAAGCCGAAAACCGGCGACATCACCGCGTACTCATCGGGCCTGGAGGGTGTGATCGATGGCCGCGCTGTGCTGATCGGCTCTTCCGCGTTCATCCGCACGCGCCTCGCCCACCGCCCGGCCTGGCTCGACGACGCCGAGGCCCGGGCCACCGCCGACGCGCTGACACCCGTGCTGATCGCGGTCGATGGCGAGATCCGCGCTGTCGCCGCGGTCGGCGATGCCGTACGTCCGGATGCGCGGGCCTCGATCGATCGGCTCCATCAACTCGGCTGGCGTGTCGGGATTCTGTCCGGCGATCACCCCGCGGTAGTGAGCGCGGTGGCCCGGCAGCTGGGCGTCGAGGATGCACGCGGCGGCATGGCACCCGAGGACAAGCTCTCGGTGGTCGCCGAGTCGGCGAAGGCCGGGCCCGTCGTGATGGTCGGCGACGGGGTGAACGATGCGGCGGCGCTGTCGGCGGCGGGTGTGGGCATCGCCGTGCACCGGGGGGCCGAGGCGAGCCTGTCCGCGGCGGATGTCTCGCTGTCGCGGCCCGGCCTGGGCCCGATCGTGGAGCTCATCAGCGCCTCGCGGCGTACGCTGAACGTCATCTACCGCAACCTCGCGGCCTCGCTTTTCTACAACGGCCTGGCGGCGGCGCTGGCGATCACCGGGGTCATCAACCCGCTCATCGCGGCGATCCTGATGCCCGCCAGCTCGCTGACGGTGCTGACGCTCTCGTTCAAGTCGCGCACGTTCGGCCCGGCCATGAATCAAGAGGGGAGCGGCTGATGTCCGTGATCTACATCGTCCTCCCGCTGGCCATCATCATCGCCTCCGCGGCGGTGCTGGCGTTCATCTGGGCCGTGCGCCGCGGCGAGTTCGATGATCTCGACACACCGCCCCTGCGCATGCTCTTCGATGATGATGATGCCGTGCCGCCGAAGCGCTGAAGAAGCCCCCTTATCCTGACGCCATGAAAGCGGTCCTCCAGCGTGTCGCCAGCGCCTCGGTCATCTGCAACCCCGAGCCGGAGCCGGGCCTGTCGCGCTCGGTCGGGCCGGGGCTCCTCATCCTCGCCTCCGTCGAAACCGACGACACCGCCGCCGACCGCGACTGGATGGCCGACAAGATCATCAACCTGCGCATCTTCAGCGATGAAGCCGGCAAGATGAACCGCTCGGTGCTCGACCTCCGCGGCGAGATCCTGCTCATCTCCAACTTCACCGTGTCGGGCGATGCGAGGAAAGGACGCCGGCCCAGCTTCGACCGGGCCATGCGCCCCCCGCAGGCCAAGGACGAGTTCGACGCCCTGGCCCACGCCGTCGCCGCGTCGGGCCTGACCGTCCGCACGGGAGTCTTCGCGGCCGACATGCAGGTCTCGCTCATCAACGACGGGCCCGTCACGATCTGGCTCGATTCCAAGGCGAGATAGCGGCCTTTTTCTCTCCCCTGATCCCTCTCCCCTGTCCCCTATCATCGCGAATGCCCTTCGCACACCTGCCGCTCGCCGAGTTCCTGGATCAGGTCGCCGCCAAGACGCCCGCGCCGGGCGGTGGCGCTGTCGCGTCAGCTGTCGGCGCGCTCGCCGCAGCGCTCGCACAGATGTCCACCAACTTCTCGGTCGGGAAGAAGGCGTTCATCGCGCACCAGGCGACGCACGAGGCGGCGCTCAAGGAGCTGACGGTGGCCCGGGCCATCATGCTCCAGCTCGCCGATGAGGATGCGGAGGCCTACAGCGAGGTGAGCACGCTGCAGAAACTGCCGGAGATGGACCGGCGGCGCCAGGCCGAGCTCCCGCACGCGATCCGCACGGCGGTGCAGGTGCCGCAGGAGCTGATGGCCGCCTCGACCAACCTGCTGCGGCTCTTGGAGACTCTGGCCCCGATCACCAGCCCCTGGCTGAAGTCCGACCTCGCGGTGGCGGCGATCCTGGCCGAGGCCGCGGCCCGGGCCGGCGCGTGGAATGTGCGCGTGAACGCGGGCCAGCTCCCGGAAGGGGAGCGGGAGGCGGCGCTGACGGAGACGCAGCGATCGCTGCTGGATGCCTCGGCCCGGTGCCGGGCCGTGGAAGAAGCGTGCCGGTAACAGGCGGGCCGAACAAGCAGCCCGAGCAAGCAGCCCGAACAGGCAGCCCGAACAGGCAGCCCGAACAGGCAGCCCGAACAGGCAGCCCGAGCGTGAGCGCGGGCGTTCTCCATCCAATCAAGGACGCGAACCAGCACGGGGGCCCCTGCCGACGATTGGCCCGCGAGCCTGGCAGCAATCCGAGACGAGACATGAACAAGCAGCCCGAGCGTGAGCGAGGGCGTTCTTGCTCCAATCAAGGACGCGAACCAGCGCGGAGGCCCCTGCTGACGATTAACCCGCGAGCCTGGCAGCAATCCGAGACGAGACATGAACAAGCAGCCCGAGCGTGAGCGAGGGCGTTCTTGCTTTGCGGTCTTCTCCATTGCCCCGCGAAGCCTTATGCTGCAAGTGTGTTTAACCCTCCAGTCGCCTACTTCATTTCGTTCCGCACATACGGGACGTGGCTGCACGGCGATGAGCGCGGCTCCGTCGATCGAGAGCACAACGAGTTTGACACACCGCTCATCGCGCCGCAACGCGCCCTGCGATTGTGGGAGCAGTCGACGGCGGGAACGCCGGTCGTGCTCGCTCAGAATCGGCGTGCGGTTGTCGATTCGGCCATCCGAGCTGTGTGCGCACACCGCGGCTGGCACTTGCACCAGCTGAATGTCCGCACCAACCACGTGCACGCCGTCGTGACCGCCGCAAAGGCGCCCGAGCCGATCATGAACGCGTTCAAGGCCTGGTCGACCCGCCGACTCCGCGAGCAGCGGCTCATCGGCCCCGACGGCCGGGTATGGTCACGCCACGGCAGCACGGTGTATTTGTTCACACCAGAGAAACTTGCTGAGAAGTGCGCGTACGTAAGGGATGGGCAGTAGGGCAGGCAGCCCGACCATGCAGGGAGGGCGTTCTTCCCCTCATGTACGGGCTTCCGATCCCGCAGAACGCCCTCGCTCACGCTCGGGCTGCTTGTTGGGCTGCTTACTCCTCCGCACCAGCCTTTTGCCGCCGCCCGGGCAGGCAGCCCGACCGTCAGGGAGGGCGTTCTTCCCCTCATGTACGGGCGTCCGATCCCGCAGAACGCCCTCGCTCACGCTCGGGCTGCTTGTTTCGCCCGCGCTGCGCTGGCCCGCCTGCTTCCCGGCCCGTCCCTAAACTCCGGCATGCCCTCCAAGTATGACACCTACACCAGCCCCCTCGCCGAACGCAACGCCAGCCCGGAGATGCTGCGGCTGTGGTCGCCGCGTCACAAGTTCAACACGTGGCGGCGGATCTGGCTGGCGGTCGCCGAGGCCCAGCACGAGCTGACGGCCGGCTCGCCCGCGCCGCTGGTGACCAAGGAGCAGGTGGATGAGCTGCGCGCGGTCGTGGCCCGGGGCATCACCGATGAGGAGATGGCCCTCGCCGAGCAGTACGAGCGCGAGCTGCGCCATGATGTCATGGCGCATGTGCACGCACTGGGCGATGCGTGCCCGCAGGCCAAGGGCATCATCCACCTGGGGATGACGAGCCAGGATGTGGTGTGCAACGCGGATGGGCTGATCCTGCAGCAAGCCTTGCAGATCGTGCGCGCCAAACTGGCCCGGGCCATCATCAGTTTGGCCGAGCAGGCTGGGCGTTGGAGTTCAACCCCCGTGCTGGGGTTCACTCACTATCAGCCGGCGCAGCCCGTCACGGTCGGGCGTCGCCTGGCCATGCACTCCACGGACGCCTGGCTCTCGCTCCGACGGATGGAAACACTGCATCCGTTCGCTCCCGAGTGGGAAACTTCGAGAATCGGAAGTACGCCGCTCCGAGGCATCCGCGGCGCGACAGGCACTCAAGCCTCGTTCGCGGCGCTGCTACGCAACGCGGGTCACATCTGGGACATGGAGGCGGCCGTCTCGGAGCGGCTGTTCGAAGCCGGCATCCCGGAGTTCAATCGTGGCGAGGCCGTCCCGCCTGGAGCCATGCCGGAGTGTCCCTTGGGAACATCCGAACCGAACGTGCGCGAACCCTACAGGTCGATGCTTCCGCCTCACACATCCGAGGTGAAGCTCGTCAACAGCCTTGTGACGGGCCAAACCTACCCCCGCGTCATCGACACCTTCATTCTCGCCGACCTCGCGAGCGCCGCCTCCGTCCTCCACAAGATCGCCACCGACATCCGCCTGCTCTGCAACCGCAAGGAACTCGATGAGCCTTTCGAATCCAAGCAGATCGGCTCCTCCGCCATGCCCTACAAGCGCAACCCCATGCGCTGCGAGCGCATCTGCGGCCTCACCCGCTTCGTCATGAACCTCGTTGGCAACGCCTACGACACCGCCGCGACCCAGTGGCTCGAGCGCACGCTCGATGACTCCTCCAACCGCCGCCTGTCGCTCCCCGAGGCCTTCCTGGCACTCGATGGCGCGCTCGACCTCATGCACAATGTCGCCAGCGGCCTCATCGTCCACGAAGCGACCATCCGCAAGAACCTCATGGCCGAGCTGCCCTTCATGGCCACCGAGAACATCCTCATGGCCTGCGTCAAGCTCGGGGGCGACCGACAGCACTACCACGAGCTCATCCGCCAACACGCCCAGGCCGCCGGGCTGCGCGTCAAGCAGGAAGGCCTCGACAACGACCTGCTCGACCGCCTGAAGGCCGACCCCGCGTTCCACCCGCCCGCGCTCCGGGCCGAGCTCGACTGGTCCAACCTCATGGACCCCCTGCAGTACATCGGCCGCAGCGTCGAGCAAACCGAACGCTTCATCAAGGACGTCATCGAGCCCCTCCGCGAGCAGTACGGCGAGGCGATCGCGAAGCTGGGCGAGAGCGCGCCGAAGGTCTAGGGCACTGGGCATCGGGCACTGGGGATCGGGCACTGGGCACTGGTGATGCAATCGGGCCGCCCTCCGTCATTACCCGATGGACACACATTGCCGACCTAACACAACTGAATGGGTGCCCGATCGTTGCCGGGTTCCTGCACCAGTGCCCAGTGCCCGATCCCCAGTGCCCAATTTGCAATCTCTTCTTGACTCCCCCGTTGTTCTCCCCGATACTACCGCCCACGAGGTACCGCCCATGAACACCATCGCTGCCACCCAACTCCGACGGCCGATGCACTGAAACGCCCCACCGGGCGTGCGCCGGGCCGAGTTCCTCGGGCCGACGCGGGCGAGACTCCCCCACCGTCAACCCAGCGAATTCGGCTCAAATCCAGGCCCGGACTGCATTTGCAGTTCTGCCCGGCCCGCTGAACACCGTCCACCCATCTGGCCCGCACGCGCTCCCGCGCAGCGCGGGCCGAACCGCGAACCGAGAGGAGGCCCCAGTATGAAGACCATCACGACCCTCCGAGCCGCCGTTCGTTGACGGGCCTGATCATTCAGGCCCGGGCCGCGCGGCCCGGCAACTAAGAACGACGTAAGACGCGATGCGATCGCAACAACCGGATGCAACATCCGGGCCGGCGATCCCTCGCGCCCCGCGTCCCACCATCACCTCAACCCGCGAGCGCCGCGGGGCCGCCCATTCTGCGCGCCCCCGGCCCGCCCCACACTTCGTCACCTCGACACCTCTTCCCGAAAGGCATCCCATGCACCGCAGCGTCAATCTCAACCGTTCGCCCCTGGGCAAGCTCCTCTCGTTGAGGAACAAGCTCCGCCTGCCGAAGCTGAACGCCGGGCCGAAGTCGTTCAGTTCCGTCCGCCCCGGCCCGGGCAAACCGCCCGGCCCGCCCGAGCCCATGGTCGAGCACCTGAACCGCAGCCCGGAGGCCCGGTTCAGCCAACTGCTGTAATCGCTTCCCCCCGCGAGGGGGGCAGCCCAACACCCACCCTCGGGGGCGCATCCGGGCCGAACGCCGGGTGCGCTCCCCTTTTTACGATCTCCCCGGCCCCGGGTTCCCCGGGCCTCCCGCACGATCTTGGCACTTGACGCCCCCGGTTCGATCCGGGACACTCCCCACCCCGCGCCGCAACCCCTTAGTAGGTCTCGGCGTAGGGATTGGAGCGCCCGGGGTGGGCTGCGGAGCGGGCCGCGCGCCGGCGTGGCCGGGGCGACGGGCCGGCGAGCAGACGGGCGAACCAGCGGGTAAAGTGGGGCGCAAGGCCGCCGCGGCCTCCGTGCCGGGCGCGAGCGCTAACCAGCGTATTGGGAGATGGTTATGGCGGGTCGGACCAGTTCGAGCGTCGGCGTCGGCATCTGGATCGCCTTCCTCAGCGTCTTGTCGCTGGGCATGCTGATCACCGCGATGATCTTCTTCGGTAACGCCCGCAAGGCCCAGCGCGACCTGCAGAACGCCGAGGCCCAGGCCGCCGAGATCCTCAAGCCGGGAGAGGGCAACCTGGATGATGTCCGCCGCCTGATCTCGACCGCGGCGAGCAGCAAGCCCTCGCGCTCCCTGGCCAAGTACCTGATCGACTCCCAGCAGCAGACGATGGAGAAGGTCACGGGCTCCCGCAACGACAGCTTCGACGCGTTCTCCAAGAAGCTCGCCCAGATCAAGGGCGCCGACACGGCCCCCCTCCTCCAGCTCCTCCGCGACCGCGATGCCCAGATCGCCTCGCTCACCGATGCCAACGCCAAGGCCGAGGCCGACCGCAAGACCGCCCTCGCCGACAAGCAGGCCGAGGTCGACCGCGTCAAGTCCATCCAGGACCGCCACCAGGCCACCGTGGACGCCCTGAACAAGGATGTCGGCCAGTACAAGACCGATGTCGAGAAGTACCGCTCCGAGGTCGCCGACCTCCGGGCCAAGATGGATGCCCAGGTCGCCCAGATCGAGCAGGAGGCCCGGCAGCGCGAGTCCGAACTGCGGAGCCGGGCCGACAAACTCCAGGAAGACAACCTCGTCCTCCAGGCGCAGGTTCAGACCCTTCGCGGCGAGCGCAACAAGGATGTGTTCAAGGGCCAGCCCGAGTACGCCCTTGTCGATGCCCGCATCGTCGGCATCAACGCCGCCGAGAACCAGGCGACGATCAGCATCGGCCGCCGCCAGAAGGCCAGCATCGGCATGCCCTTCTCCGTCTACGCCGATGCCGGCAGCCTGCGGCCCGACGACAATGGCATGTACCCCCGCGGCAAGGCGGGCCTGGAGATCATCAACGTCGATGAGAACAGCTCGACGTGCCGGATCCTGTGGGAGACCAAGGGCAACCCGGTCGTCGCCGGCGATGTCGCCGCCAACCCGCTCTACGACCCCAACAAGACATACAAGTTCCTGGCCTTCGGCAACTTCGACGCCAACGGCGATGGTGTCTCGACCGCGGGCGAGCGGGCCGACATCCGCGCCCTCATCGAGGCTTGGGGCGGCCAGATCGTGGATGACCTGACGGGCGATGTTGATTTCCTGGTGCTGGGCGAGCGCCCGCTGCTCCCGCCCCGCCCGGACGCCAGCGCCCCGATCGAAGTGATGCAGGAGTACATCCGCCGCGACAAGGATGTGCAGCGCTACGACCGGCTCCGCCAGCAGGCGGAGGCCACCAGCATCCCGATCCTCAACGAGAACCGCCTGTACACCCTGCTGGGCCGCGAGCGGCTCTCGGTGGCGCTGGATCGCTGAGCCCCCGACGGGCCCGGCCTCTTTCGTGGGCAAGAAGAAGAAACGCAAGACCCCGCCCTGGCTGCAGACTCCGGTCTACCTGGCCATCCGCGCGGCGATGTCGCTCCCGCTGATCGTCGGCCCGCGCCCCTCCGTCCGCGCCGCCGCCGCCTTCGGCCGCCGCTTCGCCGTGCTGCGGGCCAACCGCAAGCGGCTGGACCGCGCCCGCGATCACCTCGCCGTCGCTTTTCCCGAGTGGCCCGAGGAAAAGCGTTACGAGCACGCGGTGCTGGCCTACCAGCACCTCTTCACCCTGGGCGCCGAGCTGGCGTTCATGCCGCGCCTCATGAACGAGGACAACTGGCCGCGGCACATCCTCGTCGATGACGCCGGGCCCGCGCTGGCGCCGGTCCTGGCGGGCCGCCCCACCATCTTCATTTCAGGCCACGTCGGAAACTGGGAGCTGGTGGGCTACGCCCTCGCGCTCCTGGGGTTCCGGCTGCATGCCGTCTACCGGCCGCTGGACCTCAAGCCGCTGGATGCCTGGGTCCGCGAGACGCGGGCCCGGCGGGGCATGACCCTGGTGGACAAGTTCGGCGCGGTGCGGACGCTTCCGACGGTGATCGAGCCCCCGCGCGGCGGGACGGGTTCACCGGTGGGGTTCGTGGCCGACCAGAACGCGGGCGACCGCGGCGTCTTCGTCCCCTACTTCGGGCGTCTGGCCTCGACGTACAAGTCGATCGGGCTGCTGGCCCTGCAGTTCAACGCGGTGATCGCCTGCGGTGTGGCCCGGCGCATCGACCCCCGGGCCCCCGTGCAGCACGGCATGGACCCCGACCTGCGTTACCACGTCGAGGTGCACGATGTGATCCTTCCCGAAGAGTACCGGGCCCACGAGGACCCGCTGTTCTACCTCACGGCCCGGTACCGGCGGGCCATCGAGTCGATGGTGCGTTCAGCGCCGGAGCAGTACCTGTGGATGCACCGGATCTGGAAGAGCCGTCCGCGCCACGAGCGGGTGAACCAGCCTTTCCCCGACCAGCTGAAAGCCAAGCTCCGCTCGCTGCCATGGATGACCGAGGAGGAGCTGGATCGGCTCATCGACCGCAGCGATCGCGACCGGGCGGAACTGGCCCGGGCCGGGGCTGCGTAAAGACCGGAGAGGGGGGCCGGGTCTCGAGTTTCGGGGTTTGGGGGTCGGATTTCGGGGGTCGGGACGGGTGACTACCGTTGTGCATTCAAGGAGGCCCGCATGTCCGAAGCGCCGGGAAAGCTGGAGGAAGTGCGTGTGCTCATCGTGGATGATGACCGCGATGTGCTGGAGGCCTTTGATGCGGCGTTCCAGGCCGAGGGCGCGTTGACGCAAGTCGCGATGGATGGGAATGAGGCGGTGCGGATCTGCCGCGAGGACCCGCCCGACATCGTGATCCTCGACATGATGCTCCCCAAGCGCTCCGGGTTCCTGGTGCTCGAGAAGATCAAGGGGCACGAGGACAGCCCGCTGGTGATCATGGTCACGGCCAACGAGGGCCGCCGCCACCAGGCCTACGCGGAGTCGATCGGCGTTGACCGCTACATGATCAAGCCCGTGCCGCTGGGCCGGCTCATCGACACCGCCGCGGAGCTCGTCGCCAAGCGCGATGAGGAAGAGGGCCAGGACGATGACGGCGAGGAGTAAGGCGCCGCCGCTGCGTCGTCGCCCGCCCGCCGCGTGAGTTTTGCTTCACTTAAGGTTTGGCCTCTGCCGGGATTGCATCGTCCCGGGGCTGCCACTACGTTGGGACTTTCCGGATGTTGCGGGCTCGGCGCCCTGGGTCGGACCGCCAAGGAGAGGGAGAACGTGCAGATGCTTGCCAAGCTCGTCGGCCCGCGCGCGGCCCGCGCCCGCGTTGTGATCGCGATCCTCATGGCCTCGGCCGGCGCCGCGGTCGCCGCGCCCCCCAATGTCCGCCACGTCCGGGCCGATGCGCCCGCCGGCGGGGATGGGCTCACGTGGGGCACCGCGTACAACGACCTCCGCGCTGCGCTGAGCGCCGCGTCGGCCTCGGGCGGGGCTGTCACCGAACTGTGGGTCCGCCAGGGTGTGTACATTCCCGCCGGGCCCGGCGGCACCGACCCGGCGATCAGCTTCACGCTCGTCCCGGGCGTCGCGGTCTACGGCGGATTCGCAGGGACTGAAACCGACCGGACGCAGCGCAACCCCTTCACCCGGGAAACGATCCTCGAGGGCAACACGGGCGCGGCCCGCGCGTACAACGTCGTCATCGCGGCGGGCGACGCCGCGACCGTGCTCGACGGCTTCACGGTCCGAGGCGGCCGGGCCAGCGCCCCTGACACCTCGGGCACGGGCTGGGCCGGGGGCGGCATCCACGTCACCGGCTCTCCCACCATCAGCGCCTGTCGCATCATCGAGAACGCGACGCAGCGACCCCTGAGTTCCGACACGGTCTTCCGCAAGGGCGGCGGTGTGTACTGCGCCCCGGGCTCGGCGGCCACCTTCATCGGCTGCACGATCGCCGACAACGCCGGGGCCGATGCGCTGATGGTCACCGGCGGGGCGGGCGGCGGTCTCGCCGCCGATGACTGCCTCGTCCGCATCACCCGCTGCACCATCCGCGGCAACCGCAGCGGCGACGGCGGATGGGGCCCGTGCGAAGGCGGCGTCATGACCGGCGGATTTGACGGCGGGCCCGGCGGCGGCATCTACTTCGGCCCGGGCGTCAGCGCGCTCATCGAGCGCTGCGCCATCCGCGGCAACATCACCGGCACTTCCATCACGCCCCACGTGTGCGTGCTTCCGCCCGTCACCGAAGACTGCAAGGACGCCGGCGATGGCGGCGCCATCTACGCCGAGAACGCCTTCGTCTCCGTCGTCAACAGCCTGTTCATCGACAACGCCACCGCGGACGGCTCGCCGGGCCAGGACGGCTCGCCATCCACCGCCTCCGACGGCGGCGATGGGGGCGATGGCGCCGCGGTGTGGGCCACCGGCGGCTCCGTCCTGCTTGTGAACTGCACCTTCGTCGGCAATATCCCCGGCATGGGCGGCGTCGGCAGCGAGGCTTTCCCCGTCACCGGCAAGCCCGCCGGGCTTCCCGGCATCGACGGCGTCGGCGCGGCGGCCTGGGCCGGGCCCGCCGCCCACCTCGAGAACTGCATCGTGTGGAACGGCGGCATCGCCGAGATCATCGGCGGGGCCACCGCCTCGTACAGCAATATCGAGGGCGGCTTCGCGGGGACCGGCAACATCAACGCGGACCCGCGCTTCCTGAACGAGGCGGGCGGCGATCTCCGCCTGCGCGAAGACTCGCCCTGCATCGACGCGGCCAACAGCCTCATCGACATCAACCCATTCTCGCCCGGCGACCAGCCCCTGCCCGAGCTTGACGCGGGCGGCTTCGACCGCCGGGTCAACGTGCCGGAGGTCCCCGACACGGGCGTCGGCCCGCCCGTCGTCGACATGGGCGCCTACGAGGTGCAGCACCCCTGCCTCGTCGATTTCAACGGCGATGGCATGGTTGACTTCGCCGATTACCTCGAGTTCCTCAACCTCTACGATGCCGCCGACCCGCGCGCTGACCTCAATGGCGATGGCCTGGTCGACTTCTCCGACTACCTGGAGTTCCTCAACTTGTACGATGGGGGTTGTTGAGGGCACGTTACACGGCGACGGCCGGACTGGCGGGCGATGGCCCGGCGGGGGGGCATACTCTTGCCGTGGTTCTCGCCCCTCCCCCAGCCTCCCGAGTACCCCTCGTGCCCCCAAAGAAACAGATCGTCCTGATCAAGCCCGTGGACCCCGCGGCCAGGAATACGGCCGCAGGGCTCAAGCCGTTGGGCAGCCTGCGGCAGGTCCGCGAAGCGTTGTCCAACTTCAACACCGCCCCGGATGGCGGCAAGGCCCGGATGGGGACCGAGATCATGCACGGGCCCGGCATCGTGGTGGAGGTGGCGACCGGGCAGGATGAGATCAGCCAGGCGATGGTGACGGTGCTGGATGAGGAGATCGCCTGGCCCGTCCTGTCGCGGATATGTAAGTCCCTGGGCTGGAAGATGATGGATATTGAATCCGGACGGATGTACGGGTAGTCTGTGCCCGTCCTGACGTGCCCGCGGGCTCCGCCCGGTCATCTGTACTCTGTCGCACCTCACCCCCACCCGCCCGCGATCGGCCCGATTACCGGGCCGATTTCCCCCGGGATTGCCATCATGCCCAACCGCCGCGCCTTCACCCTGATCGAACTGCTGGTGGTCATCGCGATCATCGCGCTGCTGATCGCGATCCTGCTGCCGGCGCTGGGCCAGGCCCGGGCCTCGGGCAAGACCACCGTCTGCCTCTCGCAGATGCGCCAGCTCGCCATCGCCTGGACCAACTACGCGGGGGAGAGCAAGGATGTCCTGGTGCCGTGCCGGGCCCCCAACCTTCCCGGCGCCGAGGGCAACCCGGCCAACCACTACGAGGTCGGCAACGGTCTGAAGTTCCGGCCCACCTGGATCGCGCGGATGGGCACGTACATCGGGATCTACCCCTTCGCCGAGCCGAGCACCACCGACGGACGCCAGGACTACAGCAACAAGTTCTTCCAGTGCCCCGTCGTTCCCGATTGGAAGGATGAGCGCAATCACTGCATCGGCTACAACTACCAGTTCCTCGGCAACGAGCGCATCACGAGCGGCAAGTACCACAACTACCCGGTCCGGCTGAGCCGCATCCAGCTCGCCTCCTCGACCGTCGTGGCGGGCGACAGCCTCGGCACCGCCGCCTCGGTCGCCGAAGCGGACCGCACCCCCTACGACAACGATGGCCGCGATGAGAAATCGATGGGCAACGAGTCCTTCTCCATGGACCCGCCCCGGCTGACGCCCACCAGCGACATCGCCGGCGCCGACCACCGCAACGGCCCGCACGCCCGTCACGCCCGCCGGGCCAACATGTTCTTCGCCGATGGCCACGCCGCGGGCCACACCCTGCAGGACCTGGGCTACGGCCTCGGTTCCGATGGCCATTACCTTGAGCAGGATGATGGCACCGGAAAAATGACCAACAAGTTCTTCGACGGCACGGGTAACAACGATGACCCGCCCGCCCTGCCGCTCTGACTCCGCGCGGGAACCCTGCCGGCCCGGGGTCCCCTACCATCCCGCATGCCGATCTACGTGTACGAGTTCCTGGACAAGAAGGGTGAGCCCACGGGCGAGACCTTCGAGATCGTGCAGTCCATGAAGGATGATGCGCTGACGAAGGACCCGAGCACGGGCCGCCCGGTCCGCCGGGCCATCCTGGTGCCCAACATCGCCGGCAAGTGGTCGGACATGAAGGGCAAGGGCGCCCTCTCCAACAAGAACCTCGAACGACTCGGCTTCACCAAGTACGAGCGCAAGGGCGATGGCTACATGGAGCGTGTCGCCGGCAAAGAAGGCCCCAAGAGCATCTCGGCGGATTGAGCCCAGACCGCTTCAGCGCTCACGCCCCGCGTCATCGCGCCCGATCACCCTCTGCAGCACGACGAACACCGCCAGCAGCCCGGCGATGACCACCTTGGTGAGCCCCGAACTGAGCCACCCCTCGTACGCGGTGGCGATGTTCACGACCAGCCCCATCAGCAGCACGCCGACCACCGTGCCCGCGACCGAGCCGGCGCCGCCCGTCAGCAGGGTCCCGCCGATCACGACCGCGGCGATCGCATCCAGCTCCAGGCCCGTGCCCTCGGAGTGCGATCCGCTGGAGAGGTCGAGACTGAGCATGGCGCCGGCCAGCCCGGCGCAGGCGCCGCTGATCGCGTAGATGGCGACCTGCGTCCGGGCGACGGGCAGGCCCATCAGCGCGGCCGCCTCCTCGGAACCGCCGACGGCGTAGATGGTGCGGCCGAAGGGCGTGCGCCGCGTGATGAAGACCGCCAGCCCCGCGACACCAATGAACAGGAGCGTCGAAACCGACAGCCGGGCCTCGGCGACCGTGATCCCCAGCGCGGCCAGGCGCGCATGGCCCTCGTCATCGATCCCGACCGACTCGAGGCTGACAAGGTACCCCGCGCCGCGCGCGAGGAACAGCCCGGCGAGCGTAATGATGAAAGGTGGGAGCCGCGAGCCCCGGATCAGCAGCCCCTGCCCTCCGCCGATGACCGCGCCCAGCACGGGCGCGGCGAGCAGCGCCGGCAGCGCGGGCCAGCCCCACCGCATGATGAGCACGGCGACCGTGATGTTGCACAGCCCCATCACAGCGCCGACGGAAAGGTCGATCCCGCCGGAGAGGATCACCAGCGTCATCCCGACCGCCATGACGCCGACAAACGCGTTGCCCGACACCAGGTCCGCCATCGTCCGGGCCGAGAGGAAGTGCTGATCCTGGTAGCGGATGGAAGCCGCGGCAGCCAGCAGCACAAAGAGGACCGTCGTCAGGAGCGTTGGCGAGAAGCGCACTCGACTCATGACGGCGCCTCCTCAACCCGCGGGACGCCCCGCCGGGCCCGGAACCGTCGCCACCCCTCGGCGGCCCCCGGGCTGCGCGCTACAGCGACCGCGAGCACGACGACCGCCTTCACCACCAGGGCCTGCTCGCTCGGCACGCCATTCATCTGGAGCATGACCGTCAGCGTCTGCATGAGCAGCGCCCCGAGCACCGACCCCGCGAGGATGGCCCGCCCGCCCGTCAGACTCGTCCCACCGATCACGACCGCGAGGATGGCATCAAGCTCCAGGTACAGGCCGCAGTTGGCCGTGTCCGCCTCGCCGATGTCCCCCGCGGCGATCAGCCCGGCGACCCCCGCCAGGACCCCGCTCGTGATGTAGGTCAGCATCCACACACCGCGCACGCGGATCCCGCACAGCCGGGCCGCCCGCGGGTTCTCACCTGCCGCGTGCAGTGCCGGGCCCAGCAGCGTCCAGCGCACCGCCCCCGCCGCGATCAGCGCAGCAGCGCCCGCGACATACACCGGCATCGGCAACCCCAGCCACGCCCCACGGGCGAGGTCCTCGATCACACCACCGGAAAACCGGACCTTCTGATCCGCCGCCAGCGCCTGGCCCGCGCCCCGGGCCGCGACCAGCATCACCAGCGTCGCCACGATCGGCTGCAGCCCCACCCACGACACCATCAGCCCGTTCACCGCCCCCGCCACCCCGGCCACCGCGATCCCCGCGAGCGCCGCCGCCGGCGCGGGCCAGCCCGCCGTCGTGATCAGCAGCGCCGCCACCGCGCCGCCCAGCGCCATGAGCGACCCGACCGACAGATCGATCCCCCCCGCCGCGATGACCAGCGTCATCCCCACCGACAGCAGCACCACCGGCGCGCCGTTGCGCAGGATGTCGATCATCGCGCCGAACAGCCGCCCATCCCGCCACTCGAGGTCCGCGAAGTGCGGTGTAAACACCGCGGCCGCCAGCAGCATGAGCACCAGCGCCAGCCCGGCCCGGGATTCAGGCCGGGCCCACACGTCGCGCGCCAGCCGCGCCGCGGCGCTCACTCCCGGCCTCCCTCACCGCCCGCCATCGCGCGAACCAGCGCATCCTCCGTCAGCCCATCCCGCGCGATCACACCCACGGCCCGGCGATCCCGGAAGACCACTGCTCTGTCGCTCCGTCGCGCGATCTCGTCGATCTCGCCCGAGATCAGCACCACGCCCATGCCGGCCCGGGCCAGCCCGGCGATCTGCCGCTCGATCTCCGCCTTGCCGCCGACATCCACGCCGCGCATCGGCTCATCCAGGATCAGCACCTCCGGCGCGTTGGCGAGCCACCGGGCCAGCAGCGCTTTCTGCTGGTTGCCGCCGCTCAGCGTCCGCATCGGCACATCCAGGTTCGCCGCCTTCACCCCCAGCTCCCCCGCCAGCCGCCGGGCCAGGGCGCGCTCGGCCCGGCGCGATACAAACCCCCACCGCGCGAGGCCGCGACGGGCCACCAGCGTGATGTTGTCCGCGACGCTCAGCCCCGGGATGATCCCATCGGCCTGACGATCCTCCGGGCACAGCCCCAGCCCGGCATCGATCGCGGCCCGCGGCGAACCCGCGGGGACTGGCCTGCCGTGAACCTCGACCGTTCCCGCGCCGCGATTGCGAACGCCGATGATCAGCTCGGCCGCCTCCGTCCGTCCCGATCCCAGCAACCCGGCGAATCCGACAACCTCGCCCCGCCCCACCTCAAGGTCGAGCGGCGCCAGCACGCCCGCGCGGGCCAACCCACGGATCCGCAGTACGCTGTCGCACCGCTGCCCTCCCTCGGCCGCGGCTCGATCCGCCATCGGCGCTGCAACTAGCGTCCGGCCCAGCATCTGCGACACCAGCTCCACGCGCGACAGCGAACCCGCCTCCCATGTCCCGACCCGCTCCCCGTTGCGCAGGATCGTGATGCGATCGCTGATGACGTGCACCTGGTCGAGGAAATGCGTGATGAAGACGATCGCGACGCCCCGGGCCCGCAGCCCACGGACCACCCCGAAGAGCGTCGCCACCCCCCGCCCATGCAGGCTCGAGGTCGGCTCATCCAGCACCAGCACGCGGCAGTCGCGCGCGATGGCCCGTGCGATCGTCGCGAGCTGCCGCACCGCCACGGGGAACTCGGCCAGCGGCCGGGCCACATCGATGTCGAGCCCGAACGGAGCGAGCATTTCACGGGCCCGCGCCCGCGCGGCCCGCCAGTCGATGCCGTGCCACTTCCGCGGCAGCCGGCCCAGCAGCAGGTTCTCGGCGACACTCAGCCGCGGGATGAGCCCCACTTCCTGGTGCACGGCCGCCACACCCGCGAGCTGGGCCTCGTGGACGGAGCCCGGGCTGTAGCCGGCGCCGGCGAGGAGCATCTCCCCGCCATCGGCCCGCTCCGCCCCGGTGATGATCCTGACGAGCGTCGATTTGCCGGCGCCGTTCTGGCCCATCAGCGCGTGCACCTCGCCGGGCCGCAGTTCGAAATCGACGCGCGACAGCGCCCGCACACCCGGGAAGGATTTCGACAGGCCCCGGGCCTCGAACAGGGCGCTCATGTTCTTCTGGTCCACTCCGCGCCCTCGGCGTGCTCTGCGCTTGGTCTCAATACTCCCGAGTCTTGATCGCCTCCGCCGCATCCTTCTGGTCGAACAGGCGGTCGGTCTGCTTGATGAACCTCGGCACGGTCTGGCCCGCGCGGAGTCTCTCAATCGTGTCGAAAACGATCGGGCCCAGCAGCGGGTTGCACTCGACCGTCGCGCTCAGCTTGCCCGCGACCATCGATTCGAACGCGCCCTTGACGGCGTCGATCGAAATCACCCTTACATCGATGCTGGGCTTGATCCCCGCCTCCTCCAGCGCCTGGATCGCCCCCAGGGCCATGTCATCGTTGTGCGCGTAAACGGCGGTGATGTTCTTGCCCTCCGACTTGATGAACGACTGCATGACTTCTTTGCCCTTGGCCCGGGTGAAGTCGGCCGACTGCGTCTTGATGATCTTCATCCCGGGGTGACCCGCGATCCCCTCCGCGAAACCCTTCTGGCGGTCGATCGCCGGCGCTGAGCCGGTGGTCCCCTGCAGCTCCACGATCCGGGCCTCCCCGCCCGTCGTTTTCGCGAGCCACTCGGCCGCCATGCGGCCCTCCTCCACGAAATCGCTGGCGATCAGCGTCGTGTACAGATCTTCCTTCTCGCCCGCCTCCGAGAGCTTGATGCCGCGGTCAACGAGGATCACCGGGATCTTCGCGGCCTTGGCCTCGCGCAGCACCG
This sequence comes from Phycisphaerales bacterium, assembly GCA_020849615.1. Taxonomy (GTDB): domain Bacteria; phylum Planctomycetota; class Phycisphaerae; order Phycisphaerales; family UBA1924; genus JADLFW01. The sequence continues at coordinate 313,774 of JADLFW010000004.1, read as the reverse complement.
GCTCCCACCCCGTTTCGACGACCGGCGCGATCACGATGAAGTTCACTCGCTGCGTGATGAACGACTTCACCGACTTGATCTGGTTGACCTGCTTGCCTTGGGCATCGGCGAACTTCAGCTCGGCCCCCCGCTTCTCGGCCTCGCCGCGGATCGACTGCGTCTCGGCCGTGCGCCACTCGCTCTCGGCCCCCACCTGCGAGAAGCCGACGGTGAGCTTGTCCGCGGCGCCCCCCTTACCGGGCTGCGCCCAAGCCACCGCGCTGATCCCCCCCACCGCCATCATCGCCGCCAGTTTCATCCACCGCATGCCGTACCCCAGTGCCCAGTGCCCAGTGCCTAATGCCTCTCTTCCACGACCTTCCACTCCAGAATACCGCCCGAGTACTGCGGTTGCAGATCGACCTCCAGCCGCAGCCCATCTGTCTTCACGGGCTTGAACTTCACCGCGTTGTAACGGTCCTTCTCCACTCCGCCGGGCCCGGCCGCTTCCACCGGCTTCCACTCGCCGCCCTCGCGGTACATCACGCGCCAGGCCTTCGGCGCCCGGCACAGCCCGCGGCCCGTGTCATCAAACCAGTACACCTCGACGCCGCTCACCGTCCGCGGCGCATCGAACTCGTACTGCGCCCACTCCGTCGTCCCCTGGTGATTCCACCACGTCAGCCGCGGGATACTTTCATCCGCGGAGCTCTCCGGCTCGCGACGGTCGCACATCGCCCGCGGGCTGTCCCCGGCCCAGCAATGCGATGAAGTGACGCCGCTGATCCACGGGACGGGCCCGGGCCCCAGCACCGCGGGCGATTCAGGCAGCCACACCGCCATCGGCCCGTCCGTGCGGTTGTCCCACGCGTAGTACGGCACCGCCGTGAACGTGACGGCCTTCCCGGTCGAGGCCGGGCGGTAGAGTGCGCCATCCCAGCCGTCGTCGGGCCGAGCCCGCAGCCCTTGCCCGCGCAGCACCACGACGCCTTCGAGCAGGTCGGGCCTTGGCTCGGCCTCGATCTCCGCCTCGCGCGGCACCACCAGGTCGCCCACCACGCCGTCGTTGTCGATGCCTTCAACGCAGTACACAACCGGGCCGCGGCGCAGCGCGACCCGCCCGACGTTGGTCTTCACCTCCGGGTTGGCCTCCAGCCGCTGCACCGGCATGTCGAAGGCAACCTTCACCCGCTGGCCCGGCGTCCACGCGCGCCGCGGCAACACCAGGTAGCCGTGGCGAACCTCGACATCGGCCCGGCGGGCGCCATCCACTTCCACAGTTGCGCCGGGGGCCCATTCGGGCAACCGCAGGTGCATTGCGCAGTCCATCGCCGACTTGATGTCGATCTCGACGGTCGGTCCCCACGGATACCGCGTCCGCACTTCGAGCTCGGCCGGGCCCGCGCCGGCGTCTATCTTCACGGCCGAATCCATGTACAGGTTGATGTACACGACGCCGGGCGCCTGGGCGTACGCGTACCCGCCGATGCCGCCGACCAGCCGCAGGATGTTGGGCGGGCAGCACGCGCAGCTGAACCACTCCTGCCGCTTCACCCCGCCCCGCGTCGCCAGCGGGTTGACGTAGAAGAACCGGTCCCCCGAGAGCGAGATCCCCGACAACACGCCGTTGTAGAGCGCCCGCTCCATCGCATCGGCGTACGTCGCATCCCCGTGCAGCAGCGCCAGCCGGTGATTCCACATCACCGATCCGATCCCGGCGCACGTCTCGGCGTACGCCGTGTCGTTGGGCAGGTCGTAGGGGATCGTGAACCCCTCGTTGTGCGCGCTGGGCCCGATCCCCCCCGTCACGTACGTCTTGCGGAACGTCAGGTCCTCCCACACCCGCCCCATCGCGGTGGTGAACCCCGCATCGGGCGCCAGCCGATCCAGGTCCGCCACCGCGCAGTACAGGTACATGGCCCGCACCGCGTGGCCCACCACCTGCTCGTGCTCGCGCACCGGCGCGTAGTCCTGCGCGTACTCCCCATAGAGCTCGCGCCCGTTGGCCCGCCCGCGCTCTTCGACGAAGAACCTCGCCAGGTCGAGGTACCGTGCCTGGCCCGTCACATCCGCGAGCTTGATCAGCGCCAGCTCGATCTCCTCGTGCCCGCAGACGCCCCGGCGCTTACCGGGCCCGAACGTCGCATCCACGCAGTCGGCGAAGCGGATCGCCACTTCCAGCAGCGATCGCTTTCCGGTGGCCCGGTAGTGCGCCACTCCGGCCTCGATCAGGTGCCCGCCGCAGTACAGTTCGTGCTTGTCCTTCAGGTTGGTCCAGCGCCCCTCGGGCTCGGCGATCGTGAAGTAACTGTTCAGGTAGCCATCGGGGTGCTGGGCCCGCGCGATGATCACGATCAGATCATCCAGGTACGCATCGAGCTTCGGGTCATCGCGCCCCGCGGCCCGCTCGGCGGCGAGGATGTCGGCCGCGCCCTCGATCGCCTTGTGCACATCGGAATCGTTGAAGAAGAAGCCCTGGAACTTGTAGCCGGGCCGGGGCTTGCCCGCGACCGCGTCTCCCGCGGCCCGCAGGTTCTCGATCCGGCCCGTCTTCTCGCACTGATCGAACACGGCCCACAGCGTCCGCTCGTGATTAACCTTCTGCCGCTGCGCCCAGAACCCATCCCGGATCACGACCGACGTCAGCGGCACCGCGCGCAGGCCCGTTGCCGGAGCCGTAATGCCCCGCGGCGCCTGCCGGGCCTCCGCCACCCCGCACACCAACACCACCGCGCCGACCGCCGGCCCGAACCATCCAGGAAGAGTCATGCCCGCGCCTCCCGAGGCCGGGCGGTCCCGGAATGAGATCGCCCGCCGGTCTCAGCATACCGGCGGGCGGGGATGAAATCGGGACCGCGCCGGGCCCGGGGGACTACCCGGCGACCTTGAACTTTTGTACCAGCTCCTGGAGATGCTCGGCCTTCCGCGTCAGCGAAGCAGCGGCCGTCGCCGACTCATCGACCCGCCCGCGCGACATCTCCATCACCTCGGTCATCTGCTTCACCGTCGCGGCGATCCGCTCGCTGGCGGCGCTCTGCTCCTCCGCCGCCGCGGCGATCGCCTCGATCATCGTCGCCACGCGCCGCGTCGCCCCCACGATCTGCACCAGGCTCTCGCCTGCGCGGGCCGCCCGCTCGGTCCCCAGCCGGACGCGCTCCGTCCCCGCCCTGGTCTGCTCGACCGCCCGCTGCGTCTGCGACTGCATCGCCTTGATCGACTCGGCGATCTCGCCCGTCGCGCTGGTCGTCCGGTCCGCCAGCTTGCGGACCTCATCCGCCACGACCGCGAACCCGCGCCCGTGCTCGCCGGCCCGGGCCGCCTCGATCGCCGCGTTGAGCGCCAGCAGATTGGTCTGGTCGGCAATGTCGTTGATCACCCCCACGATCCGCCCGATCTGCTCGCCCCGCTGCCCCAGCTCGTTGATGATCGCGGCGCTGCTCTCGAACGACTCGGTGATGGCCCGCAGACCCTCGATCGTCTGCTCGACGACCTCGCCCCCCGACTTGGCGGCCTGTCCCGATTCCGACGCCGTCGCCGCCGCCTCCGATGACTGCCGGGCCACCTCCACGATGGAGCTCGACATCTCATCCACCGACGCCGAAGTCTGCGCCATCTGCCCCGACTGCTCCTCAGCGCCATCGACCAGCGCCCGGCTCGATGAAGTGATCTGCGAGGCCGCGCTCACCACCTCGGCCGAAGCGCCCTTCAGCTCGGCGACGACCGCCGTCATGCTCTCGGCCATAGCGTCGGCCGACCGGCCCAGGTCACCCATCTCGTCATCGCGTTCGAGCCCCACCCGCGGCGTCAGGTCGCCCGCGGCCAGCCGCCCCAGCACCGTCACGCAGCGCCGCAGAGGAACTACGATCGACCGAGCGACCAGCCACGAGCCCAGCGCGAGCCCGGCCAGCCCCGCCCCGCCCAGGCCCAGCACCGCGAACATCGAGGCCCGCACGCCGGTCCGGGCCGACTCGCCCGTCCGGTCCGCCGAGGCCTGGACCACATCGCTGATCGCCTCCATCTTGGTCTCGAGCTCGCCGAACGCCGCCATGAACTCGGGCAACTCCGCGCGGGCCGCCTTGGGATCGGCCACGCCGTGGGCGACCAGCCGCTCGGCGGTCGCGATGTACGCATCCAGCGCGGGCCCGGCGTCCACCATCGCCCGCCGGGCCTCTTCGCCCAGCGGCCGCCTGGCGTTCTGCTCCAGGCACTCGCGGAACCACACCGAGTGCTCCTTGATGTCCTTCTTCACCTGCTCGCGGGCTTCGGGCGTGTCGGCCAGCAGCGCCGCCAGCACATCGCCCCGCAGCGCATCGTGCATCATGTCCGCCTCGACGTGGGTCCGCAGCCCGGCGGCCGTCTCCGACACCCGGCCCATCGCCGCCGACAGCCGCGCGACACCCCAGTATCCGCCCGCCGCTACCGTCAACACGACGACCGCCCCGATCCCCCCAAGCCCCAGCAACTTCGTTCCCACTTTCATCGCCATGTGCGATATCTCCTCGCGCCCCCGCGGGCTGCGCTCGTTCAGAACGTCACTTCAAGCCTCAGCCCGCCCACCAGCGCATCATCGATCTCCGGGTCGCCGCCCGGGTTGATGAACCACTGCAGGTGCGGCTTCACGCTCACGAAGGGCGTGACCATGAACTTGTAGAAAACTTCGATCGCCGTCTCGTTCTCCGAGAACCCGGCGTCCTCTTCATCGCTCAATCCCACCCACGAGACATACGCCCCCGCGGCGTCGTCCTCGCGACCCTCGAACGTGCCGTTGAGCACCAGACCTAATCCGATGTGATCGCCGATCTCGGAGACCGCCTCATCCGCGTAGCCGTACTGCGCGAACATCCACAGCCCGCGGTCATCCTCGGAGTCGTCCCTGGTCGGATCCCACAGCAGCTGCTCGGCGAAGAGGTAGAACCCCGTCGTCCCATCCTCGGTCCCGCCGCCGAACCGCGGCCATTGCCCCGTGTGGTGCCACACGCCGCCGCCCGCGCGGCCCTTCGCCAGCCCCCACACCTCGCTCCATGTCACGCCGGTCTCGCCGATCCAGAACCAGTCATCCGACTGCTCGTCGCTGAAGAACGTCGATGGCCCGCGCCGCCCCGTGTGGATCCCATCCACCCCCAGCGCCCCGTCGTAGAGCGCAGCGCCGATGTACCAGCGCTCCACCGGGTACACAAAGACGTTCACGCTCGTCGCCGGGTCGGGCCAGGTCGGCATGCCCAGGATGTTCGGATTCACCGCCGCCGAGCCGTTCAGGTTTTCCCCCGACGGGCCCGTGAACGCGAACTCGCTGTTGGCATCCACCTTCCCGACCTTCAACCGCAGCACCCCGCCGAACAGCACCTGCTCGTACCACAGCTCCGCGATCTGGTCCACGTTGTCGCCCGTCTCCAGGCTCGAGAACGACTGGATCGCGCCGGCGTCCGGGCGCTCGTGCATGTCCGTCGAATAGAAATCGGCGAACAGCGTGCCACCATCGTACTTCAGCAGCTTCAGGCTGTCGAACGTCACGTTGAAGTCGGTCGCCGACCGCGTCGCGGCGCTCTTCGACACACCACCGGACCACAGGCTCTGCCAGTCCAGCGAGTACGACCCCGCGAACGTCACCCCGCGATCCTCGAGCCACGTCCGCCCGCCCGCCCAGTCGCCGCTCGCCCGCGTCCACATCCAGTACGGCGCATGCCCGAACCACTCCCGCGGCGCTTCGGGCTCCCCGGCGGGCTTCTCCGCCGCCGCCTCGGGCGCGGGCCGCTCGCGGTCCCCCTTCTCACGCCCCGGCAGTTCCGGGCCCATCTCGAAGCTCTCCTCCACCGACGAGAGCTCGACGGGGTCGCTGTCGACCGGCTGGCCCGCCGCGCGGCCCGCGCACGCGAGCAGCGCAACGATGAGCGGAACTGGAGAAGTCCTGATCATGCCGACGACCCCCCGAAACGGACGACTCCCCGGGCCGGGCCGGGCCGGGAAACACACGCAACCCCCATCTGTGTCGGGCCGGGCCGCGAACCACTTACCGCCGGGCCCGCGCCCGGGACGGTTTTCTCCCGGCCTTTCGCCAGCCCCCCCGCTTCGTGCGGTTGTAAACTCTGTGGTCACTGGCCCGATATCGCCCATTCACGCCGCTGTAGGGAGCTGACCCCATGCCGATCCGCGCCGCCCGCCTTCCCCTTACCGCCACCCTCGCCGCCGCATCCCTCGCCCTCGCCGGGCCGCCCGCCACCACCAGGCAGCCCACCACCGACACCTACCACGGCGTCTCCTTCACCGATGACTACCGCTGGCTCGAAACCTGGGATGACCCGAGCGTCAAGGCCTGGAGCGAAGCCCAGAACACCCACGCCCGCACAGTCCTTGATGCCCTCCCGGCCGTCGCCGACATCCGGGCCCGGCTTACCACGCTCGAGACCGGCGCCTCCGCCGATTTCTTCCACCTCGATGAGGAAGGCGGCACGCTCTTCGCGCTCAAGAACGAGCCCCCCAAGCAGCAGCCGATGCTCGTCGCGCTCAAGACCCCCGATGACCCGGCCTCGGCCCGGGTGATCGTCGATCCCAACACCATCGACACCACCGGCGGCACCACCATCGACTGGTTCATCCCCTCGAAGGATGGCAAGCTGATCGCAGTCTCCATGTCATCCGGCGGCGATGAATCCGGCACCGTGCATGTCTACGACGCCGCGACCGGCAAGGAACTGGGCGGCAACGACATCATCCCCCGGGCCCACGGCGGCACGGCGGGGGGCTCGCTCGCCTGGGACCACGATGGCAAGGGCTTCTTCTACACCCGCTACCCCCGCGCGGGCGAACGCCCCGAAACCGACATGAACTTCTATGTTCAGGTCTACCACCACGCGCTGGGCCGGCCGACCGACCAGGATGAGTACATCATCGGCAAGGAGTTCGTCCGCATCGCCGAGGTCGTCATCGAGACCAGCGAGGATGGCAAGTGGCTCCTCGTCAGCGTCCAGAACGGCGATGGCGGCGAGTTCGAGCACCACCTGCGCGGGCCGGACAAGACCTGGACCAAGCTCACCTCCTTCAAGGACAAGATCGTCGAGGCCAACTTCGGGCCCGGCGCGCTGTTCCTCGTCTCACGCAGCAGCGCACCCCGCGGCAAGGTCCTCCGCCTGCCGCTGGCCTCCGATGACAAGTCCGGCCCGGCAATCTCGGCGGCCAAGGAAATCATCCCGCAGTCCGAAGGCTCCATCGCCACCGACTTCTTCAACAACGCCGGCATCCACGCCACCGACTCCCGCCTCTTCGTCCTCTACCAGGCGGGCGGGCCCAACGAACTCAAAGTCTTCGACCTGGCGGGCAAGCCCTCCGGCGATGTCTCCCTCCCGCCCGTCTCCGCCGTCAACGAACTCGTCCACACTCACGGCGACAACGTGCTGATCGCCAGCGAGTCCTTCATCACCCCGCCGGCGTGGTACAGCTACGACGCCGGGACCAGGACGGTCGAGCGTACGGGCCTGTTCCAGACCAGCCCGGCCGATTTCTCCGACTGCGAAGTCGTCCGCGAGTTCGCGACGAGCAAGGACGGCACCAAAGTGCCGATCAGCATCATCAAGCCCAAGGCCGTCAAGCTCAATAGCGCCAACCCCACCGTCCTCTGGGGCTACGGCGGCTACGGCGTCTCCGAGGCGCCCTCCTTCTCCCCCCGCCGGGCCCTGTTCATCGAGCAGGGCGGCGTCTTCGCCATCGCCAACATCCGCGGCGGCGGCGAGTACGGCGAGGAATGGCACCGGGCCGGCAACCTGACCAACAAGCAGAATGTCTTCGATGACTTCTACGCCTGCGCCAAGCACCTCATCGACCGCGGCTACACCAGCAAGGACAAGCTCGCGCTGATGGGCGGCTCCAACGGCGGCCTGCTGATGGGCGCCACCTTCACCCAGCACCCCGACCTCTGCAAGGCCGTTGTCTCCTCCGTCGGCATCTACGACATGCTCCGCGTCGAACTCAGCCCCAACGGCGCCTTCAACGTCACCGAGTTCGGCACCGTCAAGGACCCGGAGCAGTTCAAGGCCCTCGCCGCCTACTCCCCCTACCACCACGTCAAGGATGGCGCCGACTACCCCGCGATCCTCATGCTCACCGGCGCCAACGACCCGCGCGTGGACCCGATGCACTCCCGCAAGATGATCGCCCGGCTCCAGGCCGCCGACCCCCAGGGCCTGTTTCTCCTCCGCACCTCCGCCAACTCCGGCCACGGCGTGGGCAGCTCACTCTCCGAGCGCATCGAGCAGTCGGTCGACATCTACGCCTTCCTCTTCAACGAGCTGGGCGTGAGCTACAAGCCGGTGAAGTAAGCGTTCACGCACTCCGTCTCTTCGTCTCTTCGTCTCTTCCTCTCTTCGTCTCTTCCTACACTTCCCCATGCTCTGGCAACCCTCCCTGCCCGAGAAATACCTCAAGGCCGCTCCCGATGAGCTGGCCGCCGCGATCACCGCGCGCCGCGCGGAGCTGGGCGACCAGCTCGTCATCCTCGGCCACCACTACCAGACCGATGAGATCATCCGTCACGCCGACTACACCGGCGATTCGCTGAAGCTCTCGCAGATCGCGGCCCGGCTGGCGAAGGAGCGCCCCGAGGGCCGCCCCGTGAAGTGGGTCGTCTTCTGCGGGGTGCACTTCATGGCCGAGTCGGCCGACATGCTGACCCCCGAATCGGTCGAGGTCATCCTTCCCGACCTCTCCGCCGGCTGCTCCATGGCCGACATGGCCCAGTACGACGACACCGTCGAGGCCTGGAACGCCCTGCACGCCGAGCTCAACCGCCAGCACGGCGGCAAGTGGCCCGGCCGCATCATCCCCGTCACCTACGTCAACTCCTCCGCCGCCATCAAGGCCTTCGTCGGTCAGCACGGCGGCGCGTGCTGCACCAGCTCCAACGCCGACCTCGTCTTCGAGTGGGCCATCAAGGGCGGTGAAGACCTCTCCGACCAGGTAACCAAGGTCCTCTTCCTCCCCGACCAGCACCTGGGCCGCAACACCGCCGCCAGGTACGGGCTGGAGGTCAGATCCGAGACCTGCCTCTACGACCCCCGCCTCGCCCGCAAGGGTGAACCCCTCGGCGGCTCCACGCCCGAGCAGCTCGCCGCCGCAAAGGTCATCCTTTGGGCCGGGCACTGCTCCGTGCACAAGCTCTTCCGCCCCGAGCACTGCAACCAGATCCGCGCCGATAATGCCGCCAACCCCGGCCGACCCCCCACCACCATCATCGTCCACCCCGAGTGCGCCAAGGAAGTCGTCGACAAGTCCGATCTCGCCGGCTCCACCGAGTTCATCATCAAGACCCTCGCCAAGGCGCCACCCGGGTCGCGCTGGGCCATCGGCACCGAGACCCACCTCGTCAACCGCCTCTGCCGCGAGGCCGCTCAGCGCGGTGTGCAGGCCCGGATCCTCTCCGACTGCCAGTGCCTCTGCACCACGATGTACCGCATCGACCAGCCGCACCTCCTCTGGGTGCTCGACAACCTCGCCGGCGCGTTTTCCAAGGATGGAAAGTCCCCCAAGGTCGTCAACGCGATCAAGGTCCACCCCCAGGTCCGCGAGCTCGCCCTCCAGGCCCTCGACCGCATGCTCTCGCTGGCCCGCCCCGCCCCCACCCCCGTCGATTGACCCACCGCCGGGCCACACAACCGCGGGAAAAACACCCGAGTCCAAAATCTGGACCTCCAGATTGATTATTCCTATAGTGCCGGCCACAGGCCCGATCGATGCGCTTTCCCCTTCCCATCTCCTCCCGCCCCCTCCGCCGGGCCATCGCATTCCTCACGCTCACCTGCTTCCTCCTCGCCTCCCTCGGGCTCCTCCCCTCCCCCGCGTGGATCTGGAGCCGCCTCCCCTCCCGCCAGGATTACCCGTGCGCGGGCCACGGCTGCGGCTGCGCCTCCCTCGACCACTGCTGGTCCGCCTGCAACTGCTTCTCCCGCCCCCAGCGCCTCGCCTGGTCCATCACCCACCGCGCCCCCATCCCCGGCTCCGCCCGACCCACCGATGAAGAGTGGCAGCTGGCCGGCGCCATCGCGGCGGGCCTCACCGCGCCCGATGCACCGCCCTGCCCCCTCTGCCACGTTGAAGCGCCTCCCGAACCCGACTCCGCCGGGCCCGCCTCCGCCACCCTCTCCGCGCTGGGCTGTCAGGGCGCCTTCCCCTGGATCACGCTTCCCGCCATTCCCGCCGATCCGCGCGGGCCGGGCCTGCTGATCATCGAGCAGCCCGCCTCGCCCGCCGTCGCCCTCGCCGCGGAACTCATCCCGGGCTCGCGCACGCTCGAAGCCCCGACGCCGCCGCCCCGGGCCGCCTGAACCCCGGCCCGCGCACGGGCCGGGTCCGGCGTTCATCCTCCCAGGCACACACCGCCCTCCTGCGTTCAAGGAGATCGTCATGGCCGCGCGCCGCGCCTTCACGCTCATCGAGCTGCTGGTCGTCATCTCAATCATCAGCCTCCTGCTCTCACTGGCCCTCCCCGCGCTCGGCGGCGCCCGCGCCGCCAGCCGGGCCTGCGCCTGCCTCTGCCGCATGCGCCAGCTCGCCCTCTTCACCGACCTCTACGCCGATGCCAACAAGGACCTCATGCCCCGCAGCTCCCACTCCGCCGCGGGCTCACGCTCAGCCCCCTGGGGCTACGCCTTCTACGAATCCATCAACGACTCCGCCTACGACGGGCCCGGGCCCGCGTGGGAGAGCACGCTCAACACCCACTACCGCTGCCCGCTCGACGCCCGCCGCAACCGCTACTCCTACGGCTACAACGTCTACTTCGAGCTCTCCCCGGAGGAGACCGGCGGGCCCCTCTGGCGTCGCCGCGCCTCAACCCCGCGCCCCAGCGCCACCGTCCTGTTCGGCGAACTCGAGGATGCCTCCGTCGCCGACCACGCGATGGCCCACTTCTGGACCCAGTACTCAGCGCCCCCGGAAATCAACGACCGCCGCCACCGGCCCGGCGCGGGTGTCCTCTTCCTGGATGCCCACGCCGCCACTCTCACCCTCGGCAAGCTGTTCGACCCCAAGTCCAACCTCAACAAGTGGGACCCCGCGACCGCTCAATGAGCGCCGGGACCGCTTACAGGAGCCCATTCATGAAGATGCAACTTTCGCTCGCCCTGCTCACCGCCACCGTTGCCGCCTCAACCGCCCTCGCCCAGTCACCCAAAATGGGCGGGCCGATGGAGCACATCATGGTCTCCCTCACCGGAAACCAGCTCGAAGCCATGACCATGCCCACGGAGCCCCCGCTCCTCAAGAACTACGGAGAAACCTACGCCGGGCCCGCCTCCATCCTCACCGGCACGTTCTACAACGCCCAGTACGGCTGGATGGTCGAGGGGTTCTGGTCCCCGCCCGCCGGCTCCTCCATCTGGATCGAGTGCCTCTCCGCGACGCCGGGCCTGCGCGCCTACGCCCCCACCACATTCACCCCCGTTTTCGGCACCGCCGAGAGCAGCATGCGCATCCGCTGGTCCGGGGTCATGCTCCACAACTGGTACGCCGCCGACGGCGCGGGCCTCTACAACGCCCAATACCGCATCTACTTCGGCGATGCCGACGGCAACCCCACCCCCGGCTACCGGCCCGGCGAGGTCACCCTCCAGTGGGAGACCGAGTGCCTCGTGGACTTCAACGGCGATGCAATCGTCGACTTCGCCGACTACCTCGAGTTCCTCAACCTCTACGACGCCCAGGACCTGCGCATCGACTTCGCCACCGACGGCGTGATCGACTTCGCCGACTACCTCGAGTTCCTGAACCTCTTCGATGCGGGCTGCTGAAACCCGGCCCATGGCCAGGACAGCGCAGCAACAGACCCCGGGCTCGCGACCCGGGGTCTTTGTTTGGTTTCATTCAACTCCGCCGAGCCGGGCCGCTGCAGGCCCGCGCGGTCAATCGTCATCGTCCTCTTCGAGGCCGATGGCCGCGACCTGGCCGTTGAGGGTCACCCCATCCGGCTCGAGCTTGTCGCGCATCAGACGTCCGACCTTGAACTTCACGGTGCGCTTGGGCGGCACCTCGACCCGTTGCAAGGTCTTGGGATTCTGAGCGATGCGCGCGGCCCGCTCCTTGATCTCAAAGACGCCGAAATCGCGGAACTCCAGCCGGTTGCCCTTGCCCAGCTCCTGGATCACCTGATCCAGGAACTCCTGCACGGTCTTCTTGACCAGCACCCGCTTGAGCTTCGTCCTGTCCGCGATCCGATCGATCAGGTCCTTCTTGGTGATGGTGGCCATCGCCTCACATCCCTTTCGCGACCAATGCGACTCCCCCCGCCGGGCAGGACCACCGGATCCCCCACCGCGTTGTGAGCCGAATTACCCCCAAACCCCAGCTTGAGCCACGAGTGTTCTACACCCACAGGAACCCGGGGGAACGAGACGCACCCGGGACGTTCCGGGACAGTATCGCGCAGCGGCAAACGTCCGTCAACAGCAAACTTGTGAGCAAAACCACCTTCGATACCCACCAAGAACCAGGGATTACCCTGTTGCCACCCGAATCACCCAGGTTTACCGCTTCGGGTGAGACAAATTCCCCCGCGAAGCGGCTCGCAGGTCCCCCACGCCTCCGAATTGGTCAGAACCGCAGCGTCACCGCGAAGAGAACGCCCGCCATCGACCCCCGCCAGTCGAACTCCTCAGCCCCATCCCCGCTGTTCAGGTCGGTCACCAGCATCCGGTACCCCACCTCGATCCCGATGTGCGTCACGGGCCGCCATTCGAAGGTCGGGGCGATGTCGAACGACCAGCTCGACCGGTCGCCCCACGGGCCCGCGCCGCCGTTCACCTTCAGCGCCACCGTGAACGGCTCCCCGATGTCGAGCTTCCACTTGATGCCCACGATCGGCTCGAAGAAGAAATCATCCGCCTGCTCCCGCCCGGCGTCAGAGGCGAACTCGAAGTCCACGTCGTACATCCGGGCCCCGAAGATGGCATCCACCGATGAGTCGAGGTTCCAGCCCCCATCCTCGCGCCGATTGCGGTACTCATAAAACCGGTACGAGCCGGTGATCGCCAGGGAGGAGTAGTCGAGGCTTGACTCCACCCGCTGGCCCGGCGTGAAGGCCAGGTCGCCCAGCCGCCCGGCAGTCTCGGGGATGAAGCCGCGGTCGGAGGCCGAGAACGCAAAGGCGCTGACGCCGATCCCCCAATCGCCGCGCTTCACATCCACCTCGGCGTAGGGGGCCAGCCGCGGGCTGTCGAGGTTCAGGTCATCAAGCTCCATCTGCTGGCCCTTGCCCAGCGCGGGAGAGGCCGGCATCCTTAGCTTCCCGGCCGGCGAGGCGTACCACACGCCGGGCTGCGCATCCAGCGTCCACCGCGCCTTGGCGGGCTCGGGCACTCCCCCGCCGATGGATGCGTCCTCCGCCTCCTGGGCCCGGGCCGCAGTTGCGCCGATCGCCAGAACCGCCAACCCGCCGCACACCCCGGCCCATCGCGCACCGCCGATACTCATCTGATTCCTCCATGGATCAACCGAGAGTCCGGGAGGGTATCAGCCTCGGGCCCGCGGCGGCGCGCCGCTCCGAAGTGTGCCGGGTGCCCTAGGTCGTGTTTGACGGATCGATTCCGGGGTGGCACGGTTCTCCGAACCGTGCATTTCCATCGGTGTTCCCGTGCCCGGCTCGGAGAGCCGGGCCACCTAAAAGCATCCGTCAAACAGAACCTAGTGGAGACGACCCGTTTCGGGTCGCCTCCCCCACGGTGTGCCTCCCCAAAGCCTCCGTCGTGGCGGGCTCGCGGACTCGCCCACCACGGCACCCTCGACCGTCCCACCTCCTCTACCCTTCCCCATGACTCTCCCGACGCCCCCTCCCATCCCCGAGCACATCCTCCGGTTCGACTTCAAGACCAGCCGCGGCCCGGGCGGGCAGAATGTCAACAAGGTCGCCACCCGGGCCGAGCTCCGCGTGCACATCTCCGAACTCCCGCTTCACCACGAGGCCCTCGACCGCCTCCGCCGGGCCTCGCCCAGCAAAGTCACCAAGGATGATGAGCTGATCATCGTCGCCGATGAGTTCAAATCGCAGACCATGAACCGCGATGCGGCGATCGAGCGCCTCCGCGATCTGATGGCCCGGGCCATGGTTCGACCTCGCACCCGCCGGGCCACCAAGCCCACCAAGGGCTCCAAGGAACGCCGACTCACCGCCAAGAAGCGCGACAGCGCCATCAAGGCCAAGCGCCGCGAACGACCGAGCGACTGAATCCCTTCGCGCCTTGGCGCTTTCCTGCCTCAGTGCCTTCCCATGCTCACTCTCGCCATCGAAACCAGCAACCCCTCTTCGTGGTCGCCCGGCGTTGCCTGGCATCCGGGAGTCTGCATCGGTGAGGTCGATGGCGACACCGTGCGCGTGCTTGATCTCGAGCCTGTCGCGATCGACAAGCCTCACACCGATGATCTGCTCCCCGCGATCGACCGCCTGATGGGCCGCCTCAACATCAGGCCCGCGCAGCTCGAGCGCATTGCCGTCAGCGCCGGGCCCGGCGGCTTCACCGCCATCCGCATCGCCATCACCGTCGCGCAGATGATCGCGGAGACGACCGGCGCCCGCGCGGTCGCGGTGCCCACCGCGCTGGTCATCGCGGCCCGCGCCCCGCACAACATCCCGACACCCTTCGGTGTAGCGCTTTCATCCAAGGGCCCATCCACGCACCTCACCACCTTTTCTTCTCTTCCCCCCTACGCGGCTCGCCACTCGCCATCTTCGCTCATCACCGCCCCCGACCTGCCCGGGCCCGGCCTCCGCGCCCTCATCGCCGACCGCCACCTGCCCGAGGCCATCCGCGCTGAGGCGGCGCGGCTGGGCGTGGCCCTCTACGAGCCGATCTTTGACCCCATCGCCTGCCTGGAATGCTCGGCCCGCCTTGAAGAGGTGGACCCGGCCCGGCTCTCGCCCATCTACCCGCGCGAGCCGGAGGCGGTGACCAAGTGGCGGGCCCTGCACGGGCGGGCCGGAACCCCCCGTACGAAGCTCTGATCGCCCGGGGCGTTCACCCCCGATAAGGCGCGTTCCCCCATTTTTCCACATCACTCCGCCACCTACACGCGGCACGCGCCGTATAGACGCATCGAGCGCAGCCTCCGCGCGTGAAGTTGGGAACCGGGGGGGTCGATGGACGACCCTGCCGGGCGGGAAGTCTGGGCAATCAGGCCCAGGCCCGCGCGACCGCGGCGGCGCCAATCTCGCGCTCCGCCGCGCACCTTGTTCTGGGTCTGCGGTTCGGAACTCCGTGCTTGATGCGTACCCGTTGCCGGACATCCACTGATGCTGATCTGTCGTGCCGGGCCTGACCCCGGCGGCGCTGTGGTGTTCACCGATTCAGGGCGGGGTTTTCGGGGTTGCGGGTTTCGGGTTTCGGGTTTCGGGGTAACGGGGTCCGGGGAGTGATGCGATGGCGACCGACACGAATCCGAGGCAATGGTCCGACAAGAAGATCTTCACCACCGGCGAGGCCGCCGAGGTGTGCAAGGTCTCGCAGCAGACGATCATCCGCTGCTTCGACTCCGGACGCCTGACCGGCTTCCGCGTGCCGGGCTCCAAGTTCCGCCGCATCCCCCGCGAGGAGCTGATCCGCTTCATGCGGGCCAACAACATCCCGACCGATGCGCTCGAGGGCGCCAAGAAGCGCATCCTCATCGTGGATGACGACCCGCAGATCGTCGAGCTCTTCGTCGATGTCTTCAAGCGCGATGACCGCTTCGATGTCCGCACCGCGGGCACGGGCTACGACGCCGGGCTGCTCACCGAGTCCTACCGCCCGCACCTCATCGTGCTCGACTACATGCTCCCGGACATCAACGGCAACGTGGTGTGCAAGCGCGTCCGCGAAAACCCGCGCCTGGCCGACACCAAGGTCGTGGTGGTCTCCGGCGTGGTAAACCAGCAGGAGATCCAGGGGCTGCTCGACGCCGGCGCCAGCGCGTTCGTCAAGAAGCCCTTCAACATCGATGCCCTGATGGCCCGGATCGCCGACCTGCTCGACATGAACGCGCGCCCCGGCGAGCCGCCGAACACCTCCAAGGCCGGCTCCGCGGCCTGACGCCCGGGGCCCGCGCAGCGACCGCAGGGGTTCACCCACATGACGCTGGCCGCCGAAGCACCCCGCCTCCGCCAGATCGACCTGATCCTCGCGCAGGTGGACAACCTGCCCACGCTCTCGCCCATCGCGGCCCGGCTGCTCTCGCTGGGCAGCGCCGATGATGTCGATCTCTCCGAGCTGGCGCGGCTCATCGAGTCCGACCCGGCCCTCGCCGGCAAGCTGCTGGGCCTGTGCCGCAAGGCCGACAAGGGGTGGGGCGACCGCATCACCACCGTCAAGCGCGCTGTCGTCATGCTGGGCATGGACGCCGTGCGCTCGGCCGTCCTCAGCGTCGATGTCTACGACGTCATGAAGAACCGGGCCGCCGAGGTCGACCGCCAGACCGCGGCCCGCAGCGCCGAATCGCGCCCCTTCGACCGGGCCGGCTTCTGGCGCCACTCTCTCGCCGTCGCCTGCGCCTGCGAGCTCATCGCCCAGAAGCAGCCGCACCTGCGCATCGTGCCCGATGAGGCGTTCGTCGCGGGCCTGCTGCACGACCTGGGCAAGATCGTCCTCGACCTGGTCCTCCCCCAGTCCTACGCCGGCGTGCTCGCCCTGGCCGAGAAGCGCGCCTGCGACAGCGCGCCGATCGAGCGCTCCGTGCTGGGCCTCGACCACTACACCGCCGGCAAGCGCCTCGCCGAGCGCTGGGGCCTCCCCCAGCAGCTCCAGGATGTGATGTGGCTCTACTCCCAGGGCCCGCGCACCATGCAGGATGAGGGCTCCTTCAACGCCCTCATCGCGATCGTCGGCGTCGCCAAGGCCTTCTGCCGCGACCTGCACCTGGGATGGTCGGGCGATTTCGGCCCGATCCCCAACCTCCCGCGTCTCTGCACCGCCGCCATCATCGACCTCAAGATCCTCACCAGGATCGCCGAGCCGCTGCACGCCGAGCTCGCCGACCGTATCCGCCTGCTGGGCCTGGAGAACGTCACCACCCCGCAGCTCCTCCTCGAGTCGGTCTCGCAGGCCAACCGCCAGCTCTCGCGCCTCAACTCCGCGCTCTCGGAGCAGTCGGGCCTCGCTCACCAGCAGGCCCGGGTCCTGCAGACCATCACCACCTTCCACGCCACCGCCGATCCGCGCCGCGGCTGCATGGAGACGCTGGGCCAGGTGGTGCGCTCCGCCGCCTCCATCCTCGGGCCCGGCTTCTACGCCACGCTCTTCCAGCCCACCCCCATCGACCTCTGGCAGGTCTTCCAGTTCGATGAGCAGGGCCGGCTGCTCCGCTCCCAGGCCGCCGAGCCCCCGCCCGCGGGCGGGCCGCAGCTCCGCCTCCTCTCCGCCCTCACCGGTTCATCCCAGCTCAGCGTC
Source organism: Phycisphaerales bacterium (assembly GCA_020849615.1). Taxonomy (GTDB): domain Bacteria; phylum Planctomycetota; class Phycisphaerae; order Phycisphaerales; family UBA1924; genus JADLFW01. The sequence continues at coordinate 296,402 of JADLFW010000004.1, read as the reverse complement.
GCGATGCTGGGCCTGCTGCCCTGGCTCGATGACTACCTCCACGACGCCGCCGATCTCCGCAAGGTCCGCCTCCTGCCGCTCTCGCCCACCGAGGGCCACGAGCCGGGCCGGGGCGCCGCCGTGCTGCTGCACGACCGCCCCGACGCCGAGCTCCCCCCGCCCGCGCTGCTCCGCTCGCTCTCGGCGACGTGGGGCGCCGCGGCCCTCGCCGCCGCGCACCAGGAGCAGCAGCGCCGCCTCGAGGAGCGCCTCGCCGAAGCGCACCGCTCCCTGATCGAATCCGAAGCCAAGCTCACGGAGGCCGAGTCGATGGCCCGGCTGGGCGAGATGACCGCGGGCGCCGCCCACGAGATGAACAATCCCCTCACGATCATCTCCGGACGTTCGCAGCTGCTGCTGTCGGCGCTCGACGATGCCGACCAGCGGGGGGCGGCCGCGGCGATCTCCCGCGCGGCCGCGGACCTCTCGGACCTCATCTCCAGCCTCCACCTCATCGCCCGCCCGCCCGAACCCCGGCCCGCCGCCATCCCTCTCGCCGATGTCATCCACGAGGCGCAGGTTCTGGCCGAAACGAAGCTGGGTGAACGCCTCACCCTCGGTGTCGCGGACCCCGGCCACCAGACGCCCCCGAAAGAGGCCATGCTCGACCGAGAAATCGTCGCGGCGGCGCTCTCGGAACTGCTGGTGAACGCCCATCAGGCCGCCCCCGAGCAGAATGTGGTGCTTCACGTTCAAAACGACTTCGCCGATGGCCGACTTCTTATCGCGGTGGAGGACCAAGGACCCGGCATGTCGCCCAGAACTCTTCAGCACGCGTTCGATCCCTTCTTCAGCGACCAGCCGTCGGGCCGTCGCCGCGGGCTGGGCCTCACCCGGGCCCGCCGCCTCATCGAGGCCCACGGCGGCTCGGTGAACCTCGAGAACCTCCAGCCGCGGGGCTGCCGGGCCACCATCAGCCTCCCGCTCTCCAGCTTCTCGTGATCGCTTACCCAACAGGAACCTGACCCGTGCCACGCCGCCGCAAGCCAACCGAACCTTCCGCCACTCCGGCCACCGGCCCGACCCTCGGCGCGACGCCCGACACCCAGGCCCTCCCGCCACGGGTGCTCATCGTCTCCACCGCGCGGGTTCTGCGCGATCTCGTCTCAGCCCACCTCGATGAAGCCGGCGGCAAGACCGACCACGCGGCCGGGCCCGAAGAAGCCCGCGCCCGCCTCGAGGATGCCGGCCCGTACGACGTGATCATGATCCAGTCCGGGCTCGCCGGCGCGGAAGAACTCGCCGCCGAGACCACCGAGCGGCGCCCGGGCGTGAGCGTGGTGCTGCTGGGCGAGACCCCCAGGCTCGACGACGCCGTCGCCGCCCTGCGGTGCGGGGCCGTGGATGTGCTCTCGCCCAGGCTCAAGCGCGAAGAGTTCATCGCGCGGACCGCGGCCGCGTGCATCAAGGCCCGGCGCGGCCGGGCCCGCGAGGAGCGCGTCGAGCGCCTCCGCCGGCTCTGCCGCCAGCTGCAGTCGGCCCGTGTCGAGATGTCCCGGCACATCGAGTCGCTCTGCGGCGACCTCGCCGGCGCCTACCGCGACCTCAACGACCGAATGAACGATGTGGCCCTCGCCACCGAGTTCGGCAGCCTCATCCGCCGCGAGCTGGACATCGAGAGCCTCCTGCGCACCGCGCTGGAGTTCGTGCTCACCAAGTCGGGCCCGACCAACGCCGCGATCTTCCTCCCCGCGTCATCGGGGGATTTCTCGCTGGGCGCGTACGTCAACTACGACGGGCCCAAGGAAGCCGCCGAGATGCTCCTGGACCACCTTGCCTCTTCGCTGGCCCCGCGCTTCGAGGGAGAGAAGGAGGTCCGCGTGCTCAGGGGCCGCGAGGACCTCGACGCCGTGCTGGGTGATGATGCGGACTGGATCGGCGACTCCACGCTGGTCGCCGTACCCTGCCGCCAGGATGAGGACTGCCTCGCGGTGATGGTGCTCTTCCGCGACCAGAAGCAGGCGTTCCCCGATGAGCTCAAGCCGATGCTCTCGCTGATCGCCGATCTCTTCGCCCGCCAGCTCTCGCGGGTGATCCACGTGCACCACCGGCACCTGCCGCCCTCCAAGTGGGGCGATGCCTGGGGCCCATCGCGCGACACCGATGACGGCTTCCCCGACATCGACCTGGCGGCCTGAGCGGGCAGCGCGGTCGCCCGGTTGCCGCGTGTCCTGGTCTCTGCTTCCCTACGCCTCCAGCCTTCTCCCCGACGCGATCAGGTGCGCATCGCGCTCCCGGCCGTAGACCAGCTCGAAGATCGGCGTCGCCATCAGCGTCGTCACCACCGCCATGATCACCATCATGCTGAACAGCTCATCGGTGATGATGCCGAAATCGCGCCCGATGTTGAGGATGATCAGCTCCATCAGCCCGCGGGCGTTCATCAGCGCGCCGATCGCCACCGCCTCGCGCTGCGGCTCGCCGTTGGCCCGGGCCGCCGCGTAGCACGCCACGCCCTTGCCGAACACCGCCGCCGCAAAGAGCAGCGCCGCGATCCCCCACAGCGCGGGCGTGTTCACCAGCGAGATCTTGGTGTTGAGCCCGGAGTACACGAAGAAGAGCGGCAGCAGCAGGTTCACCACCGCGGGCTCGAGCTTCTTCTGCATCTGCACCGCGAACTCGCCCCGCGGGACGGCCGCGCCGAGGATGAACGCCCCGAAGACGGCGTAGATGCCGATCGAGTCGGTGAACCACGAGGCCAGCATCAGCAGCGTCAGCATCACCGGCACCGGGAAGCTCTTGAGCAGCGGGGTGTGCTCCATCCGCGGCAGCGCCACCGCCAGCAGCCGCCGGCCCAGCGTCAGCATGAGCACCGCGTAGACGACGCCGCCGCCGATCGCCAGCGCCGCGATCTCGACATCGCTCTTGAAGCTCGCCAGCACCACCGCCAGCACGCACCACGCCGCCACATCGTCGGTCGAACCCGCCCCCAGCGCCAGCACCCCCAGGCTCGTCCCGCTCAGCCCGCGCTCGTAGATGATCCGGGCCAGCATCGGGAACGCCGTGATCGACATCGAGGCGCCCAGGAACAGCATGTTCTCCCACAGCTTCACATCCGGCTTGAAGATCCGCGCGTTGCCCTGCAGGAAGTAGGCGATCAGCACGCCCAGCGCGAACGGAACCAGGATCCCCGCCATCGACACCGACACCGCGCTGCGCACCCGCTTGCGGATCAGGTCGGCCCGGAACTCCACCCCCACCAGGAACATGTACGACGCCAGCCCCACCTGCGCCACGCAGTAGATCACCGTCATCAGCGGGTGCGGCACCGCCTTGCCCCCCGCCATCACCACGTGCCCATCCACCACCAGCTGGCGGGGAAAGAGCCAGGCCATCGCGTCGGGCCAGAACGCACCCAGCACGCTCGGGCCCAGCACCACACCCGCGATCATCTCCCCCACCACCTGCGGCTGGCCCAGGTAGCGCGCGATCAACCCCACGACCCGGCACGCCGCCAGGATCGCCGCCATCTGCATGAAAAAATGCACCGACAGGTCGAAGTTCGACACCCAGCACCCCCATCCCCGAGTGCCCGAGCGTACCGCCGGCGCGGGCCGCGCAAAAGACCCCATAACCGGGATGCCGCGTAATTCACGCCCGCCAGCGTGTTATGGCTCGTCGTCGAAGAACTCGCCGGCGTCCTCGGCGCCTTCGAGGTCCCCGAACTCTTCGACCACCGCCGATTCCTCATCGCTGAGCAGCGCCTCGGCCGACTCGTCGAACTCATCCACCAGCGGGCCCAGGTCCTTCTCGCCGGTGTCGTGCATCCGCCGGCCCGCCCGCTCCAGCACATCATCGCGGTCGCGGCGGCGCTCACGCACCACCAGCCGGATCGGCACCTCCGGGAACGGCAGCGTCTCCCGCAGCCGGTTCAGCAGGAACCGCTGGTAGTTGGGCGCGAACAGCTCGGGCCGGTTCACCACCAGCACGATCGTGACGGGCCGGACGCCCGTCTGGGCCACGAAGTACACCTTGGGCCGCGTCCCCAGCTTGTTGGGCGGCGGCCGGCTCTCGATCACCTCCCGCAGCCAGCGGTTGAGCTTCCCCGTCGTCACCCGCCGCCCAGCCTGCTCGTGCAGGTCGTGGGCCAGGTCGATCGTCTCCTTCACGTTCAGGTTCTCGAGCCCCGAGGTGAACGCGATTGGGGCGAAGTCCAGTCCCCTGAGCTCCTTGCGGATGTACTTCTCGAAGTCGATGGTCGTGACGATCTTGCCGTTGGGCCCGCGCTTCCCATCCACCAGGTCCCACTTGTTCACCACGATCACCGCGGGCTTGAAGGCCTTCTGCACCATCATCGCCAGCTGCTGATCGACCTGGCTCACATCGGTCGTCGCGTCGATCAGCACCAGCACCACATCCGCGCGCTCGATGCTCCGCTCCAGGCGATCCAGGGCGTACCACTCGATCTGGTTCTGGAAGCTCTTCTTCTTGCGCAGCCCGGCCGTGTCGATCACGATCAGGGACTTGCCATCCAGCTCCAGCCGCACATCCACCGCATCCCGCGTCGTGCCCGCAATCTCCGAGACGATCATCCGCGGCTCGCCCGCCAGCGTGTTCACCATCGTGCTCTTGCCGGCGTTGCGCTTGCCCACGATCGCCAGCTTGATGTCCGCGACCACCGCCGGCTCCTCCGGCACGCTCGGCCCGGGCCCCACCTGCCCCGCCAGCTCCCACAGCCGATCGAGGAACTCGCGGCGCAGGTAGTTGTTCTTCGAGGAGACCATCAGCGCCTCGCCGAAGCCCAGCCCGCTGAACTCGAGCGCATGCGTCTCCCACTTGGGCCCGTCCACCTTGGTCGCCACGATCTGCACGGGCGGGGGCTTGTGGTACGGCGTCTTCTCCCCCTCCGTGCCCTCGTGCCGCCGGGCCTTGCCGCCCTCCCCGGCGTACTTGCCCTCGCGCAGCAGCCGCGCGATCTCCGAATCCTGCGGTGTGATCCCCGCCTGCGCATCGATCGCGAAGAGCACGAGGTCAGCGCTGCGCACCGCCTCAGCGATCTGGTACTCGATCGACGCCGTCAGCTTGCCCAGGTCCTCCCCGATCTCATCAAACCGCCCGCCCTCGGCCGTGTACACGCCGAAGCCCCCCGTGTCGATCAGCTCGACCGTCCGGGCCTTGTCGCGATTGTCGGGCGGCAGCAGGTCCACGATCGCCGTCACCCGGTCGCGGGTCACGCCGGGCGTGGGGTCCACGATCGAGACCTTCGACCCCGCGATCAGGTTCAGCAGCGAACTCTTGCCCACGTTGGGGCGTCCGACAATGGCAATCCGTGGCAGTGGCATTCGGCCCGATCGTAGGGGCCCGGCCCGTGATCCCCCGCCCCACCCCCCACCCGCCTCCACTTAGGAACTTTCGGCCCGGCCCGGAACCCCGGGCCGGACCTCCGCGTATACTGTACTAGATCACTAGTACACAACCCCATTCGCCATTCGCAACTCCCCATTCCCCCTCCTCATGAACCTCGACCCCGCCAACCCCACCCCCCTCTTCCAGCAGATCGCCGAGGGCATCCGCCATGCCCTCGCCGCCGGCGCCTACCTCCCCGGCGACCCCATCCCCTCCATCCGGGCCCAGGCCCAGAAGCTTCGCATCAACCCCAACACCATCCAGCGGGCCTACGAGCAGCTCGAGCGCGATGGCCTGATCGAATCCCGCAAGGGCCTGGGCATGTTCGTCACCAGCCGGGCCGACGACTCGGCCCGTGCCTCCAGCCTTGAGGCCCTCCGCGATGACCTGGCCCGCGCGCTGCGGGCCGCCCGCGCTGCGGGCCTCCTGCCCGACCAGATCGATACCGCCTACGCCCAGGCCCGCGCCCAACTCGACGCCGCCCGCCGCAACGGGCCCGCGCGAAAGGAGCACCCGTGATGCTCTCCCCCCAGCCCGCGACCGAAGCCGCCATCCGCACCATCGGCCTCACCCACCGCTTCGGCAAGCTCACCGCCGTGCGTGAGCTCAACCTCACCATCCCCCGAGGCGCCACCTACGGCTTCATCGGCCTCAACGGCGCCGGCAAGAGCACCACCATCCGCATGCTCACGGGTCTGCTCGCCCCCACCGCGGGCCGGGCCATCATCGACAACATCGACATCACCCAGGACCCCATCGCCGCCCTGGCCCGCATCGGCTACATCCCCGACCGCCCCACCGCGTACGCCTGGATGCGGGTCGGCGAGGTGCTCTCCTTCGCGCGCTCGATGTGGCCCGGCTGGAACGACGCCCTCGCCGCCGACCTGCTCGCCCGCTACCGCCTCGACCCGCGGCAGAAGGTCGGCAAGCTCAGCAAGGGCACCGCGGCCAAGCTCTCGCTGCTGCTGGCGCTCGCGCACGATCCCGAGATCCTCATCCTCGATGAGCCCACCGACGGTCTTGACGCCATCGCCCGCGAGGAGTTCTACGAGCAGATCATCAGCGCCGCCTGCGACCGCCCGCGCACCATCCTGCTCTCCTCGCACGCGCTGAACGAGGTCCAGCGCATCGCCGATCACATCGGCATCATCCACGAGGGCCGCCTCATCATGCAGGGCCGGGCCGAGGACCTCATCGCCCGCACCAAGCGCATCCACATCACCTTCGAGAACGGCACGCTCGAGAAGATGCGGCCCGCGGCGCCGCCGCCCCCGGATGGCACCGTGTGGGCCCGCACCGAGGCCCGCGAATGGATCCTCACGGTGCAGAACTTCAGCGATGACACGCTCCACCACATCCGGGCCGCCGGGCCCGTGCGCTCGCTCAACGTGCTCGATCTCAGCCTCGATGATGTGTTCAAGGACATCGTCAGGGGACAGGAGGCCCGCGCATGAACACGAACGTCTACAAGCGTCCGCCGATGCTCGCGTTGCTGATCAAGGATTTCAGGTTGTGCAAGCCGGTGATCGTCGCCGGGCTGGTTGCCCTGTTCATCCCCACGGCCGCCTTCCTCTTTGGAACGGCCGTCGATCGCGCATTCCCCAGCTCCATCCACCCCGAGCACGTCCGCGAGTTCCTTCAGGACCTCATGACCATGATGATCTTCGGGCTCCTGCTGTCCGCCATCACCCTGCCCGCCGTCGCCGCCGTCGCCGCGGCCCGGGAACGACGCGACCGCTCCGGCGAGTTTCTTCACACAGTCCCCATCCGGCGATCCCGCATCGTGGTGAGCCGGATCGCGGTTGTGTTCGCGTGGGCGATCATTCTCCTGTTCATCGGCGCGGGCCTGACCGAGATCCTTCGGCCCGCCGGCGCCGATGGCCTTTTTACACCGCAAGACGGCGGCGGCTTCGACGCCTCTCCCGCCGCCCTGCTCATCGCGACCTACCTCCTGCTGCTGGGCGCGGGCTGGGTGCTCGGCGCCATCCTCCGATCCGATACCATCGCCGCCGCTGTCGCCCTCGGCGCCTGCACGCTGCTGGGCGTCGTCCTTGCTCTCGAACAGAACCACATCCAGGACCACTGGACCCCGTCGGGCCAGTGGCCGCCGCTTTTCTACTTCCGCTTCCTGGTCTGGCTGCTCATCGCTATCGGATCAACCACTCTCATCGCCGGCACCATCATCTCCCTCCGCCGCACCAGCCCGTAGGCCCGGCTCCCGCTCGCCGGCTCTCCCGCCGGGCCCCTTCTTCCCCGACCCGCGCGCCGATCCGGGCCGGTCCGGGCTTTCTCTGGGGCCCCCCGATCCGGAGACCGAACTCCGGGCCATCGAGGGGGCTCGACCCACACCGCCGGAGAATCGTGTGCCCAGGCTCGCCCGCTGTCGCTGCGCCCGCATCCACCTCCACCGCGAGCGACCCTGCCCGCGCTGGCACCGGCGAAAGCGCCTGCGCCGATCATCCTGACCACCTCACCCGCACCACCTTTCCGCCGGGCCATCACCACCACCGCGGACACGCGGGCCCGGCGGTTTCGACTCAGGGAAACGAGCACCGGGCGCCGATCGTCGGCGTCCGCTCTCGTTGCCGCAGCGCGCCGCTAGCATGCACGGCGTGCCCCGCCCGATCCTCATCCCCGTCATCGCCGGGCCGACCGCGGGTGGCAAGTCCGACCTCGCCGTCGATGTCGCGATCGCCCTCGGGAACGCCGAAGTCATCACCGCCGATGCCTTCCAGGTCTTCCGCGGCCTCGACATCGGCACCGCCAAGCCGACGATAGAAGAACGCCGCGGCATCCCCCACCACCTCATCGATGTTGTGGGCCCGCGCGACCGATTCTCCGTCGCCGACTGGCTCAACCTCGCCGAACGCGCGGTCATCGACATCCGCGCCCGCGTTCGCACGCCGATCATCGTCGGCGGCACTCACCTGTACATCAAGGCCTTCATGGAAGGTCTCTTCGATGGGCCCGCGCCGGATCCCGAGCTGCGCGCAGCACTTTCGGCCCGGCCGCTCGCCGAACTCCGGGCCGAGCTCGAGCGCGTAGACCCGAAGGCCGCCGCCCGCATCCACCCCAACGATGCGCGCCGCACCATCCGAGCCCTGGAAGTCTTCCACCAGACGGGCCGGGGCATCTCGGACCATCAGAAGCAGTGGGATACTCCGAGTGGCACCGGCTTCCAGCCGGTGTCCGACCGCATCCTCATCGGCCTCGACTGGCCCGCAGAGCTGCTCAACCCACGCATCAACGCGCGCGTGAAGTCGATGATCGACCGCGGGTTGGTCGAAGAAGCGCGGGCCTTGTGGAAATCGGAGGCGTTCGGTGGTGGCGCGCCTCTCCGAGGCGTGCCGGGTTCCCCACCCAACCAATCCCGCGAGGCCCTGGGCTACAAGCAGCTGATCGAGCACTTCGGGGGCCGCTGCACGCTGGAAGAGGCGATCGAGAAGATCAAGATCGAGACGCGCCGCTTCGCCAAGAACCAGCGGACGTGGCTCAAGCGGCTCCGCCCGACGCCCGGCTCCATCTGGATCGACGCCGAGAGCACCCCGCGCGAAGAGTGGTGCCCGATCGTCCTCCGCGTGCTGGAACAAGCAGCCCGAGCGTGAGCCAGGGCTTTCTTCTCTTTCTGAACCGCGAACGTGAGTGAGCGGGCCACCACCGCACGCTCCCCTCCGCGACCGTGAGGGAGCGCGCCGCACTCCGCGCCGCCGCTTACCCTCCCTCCCATGAACCAGTGGCGACTGCTCTTCTGGCCCCCCACCGCCACCCGCGCTGAGAGCGCAGCCCGCACGATCTCCATGCTCATCGTCTTCGGCCAGCCCTTCGCCATGTGGGCCCTCATCCACTTCGTGGTCTTGCCCGCCCGCCCGGTCACGCCCCTCGCTCCCGCCGGGCCCAGCCCCTCCCCCTGGCCTGGACCATCCTCATCGCCTCACTCGCGCTGTCGCTCCTCCCGTTCGCCGCCTGGTCCATGCTTTGGACCCGGGCCAAGCGCCACGTGCAGGCCCTCGCCCTCCGCCTCTGCCCGCGCTGCCGCTACGACCTCTCCGCATCCGCGCCCGACGGCACCTGCCCCGAATGCGGCCGGGCCTACACCGATGCCGACCTTCATCGCATCTGGCGGGCTGCGTACCGCATCAGGGCCGATGGCCCGATGACCCCCAGCGCACGCTGAAACATCGGCGCTCCCCGCACCCGACCGCCCCGCCGGGCCGAATGCCCAATGCCGAATGCCGAATGCCGAATGCCGTCCATTTCCCGAACACTTGACATTCTCTCCCGATCGCCCTTTCCTCAGCCGATCCCCTTCCTTCCTTATGAGTCCTTCAGTCACTTGAATGCACCAAGGTAAACCACGGGACCGCATGGCCAAATCGACCCCCAAGACCCGCAAGCCCAAAGCCGCCGGCGACAACGGCGAGGCCTCCACCGCCGCGAAGCCGGGCGGCGGACGCCGCTCGTTCCGGGGCAAAGGCCCGCGCCAGTCCTACACCGCCGGCTCGGCCAAGGGCAAGAACCTCGTCATCGTCGAGTCGCCCTCCAAGGCCAAGACGATTAACAAGTACCTCGGCCCGGAGTACGTGGTGCTGGCCTCGATCGGCCACGTCCGCGACCTGCCCAGCAAGAACCCCAAGGGCGACAAGTCGCCGGTGCCGGGCGTGGACCTCAAGCACAAGTTCCGGCCCACCTACCAGATCCTCGAGGGCAAAGAAAAGGTCATCACCGACCTGAAGCGCGCTGCCAAGGATGTCACCTCCACGGGTGGCAACATCTGGTTCGCGACCGACCTCGATCGTGAAGGCGAGGCCATCGCCTGGCACCTGGCGCAGGAACTCGGCATCTCCTCCAAGGAAGCCAAGCGGGTGATCTTCGCCGCCATCACCAAGGGCGAGATCGAGAAGGCCTTCAGCAACCCCCACCCGATCGATGAGGACCGCGTCAACGCCCAGCAGGCGAGGCGCATCCTCGACCGCATCGTCGGCTACCAGGTCAGCCCGATGCTGTGGAAGAAGGTGGCCCGGGGCCTCAGCGCGGGCCGGGTCCAGTCCGTCGCCGTGCGCCTCGTCGTCGAGCGCGAGCGCGAGATCCGGGCCTTCACGCCCGAAGAGTACTGGGCCATCCAGGCGAACTTCACCCCCGACCTCAAGGCCGCGCCGAAGCTCGCGGGCGACTGGGCCAAGGTGCTGGCCCGTCGCGATGAGAAGAACCAGCCGCCGACGCAGCGCATCCTCAACGCGTGGCTCGCCGAGCACGGCGGGTTCAAGGCCGACCTCGTCGAGATCAATGGCGAGAAGTTCGAGGTCACCAGCTCCAGCAAGAGTGGCACCGGCTTGCAGCCGGTGTCTTCCCCCGACCTCACCCCGCGCATCGCCGAGATCGCCCGCGCTGCGGGCCTGCTCAACATTAAGACCTCCGTGAAGGAGGATGATAAGGGCAAAGGCCCGGCGCGGTTCATCCGCACGGTCTCGGGCGAGATCGACCCCGCGACGCCGTACACGATCACCTCGATCGAGACCAAACGCACCACGACGCGCCCAGCGCCGCCCTACATCACTTCGACGCTCCAGCAGGCCGCCTCTTCGCGCCTGGGCTTCGGCGCCCAGCGGACGATGCGGGCCGCCCAGCAGCTCTACGAAGGCATCGACATCCCCGGCGAAGGCCCGGTCGGCCTGATCACCTACATGCGAACCGACTCGACGCACCTCTCGCGCGAGGCGCTGGAGATGGCCCGGGGCTACATCGGCAAGAACTTCGGCGACAAGTACCTCCCCGAGAAGCCCAACTTCTTCTCGAGCTCGAACAAGGCCGCGCAGGAAGCCCACGAGGCGATCCGCCCGACCGCGCTGGACCTCACGCCCAACCGGGTGCGCAACGCGCTCTCCAGCGACCAGTTCCGTCTCTACCAGCTCATCTGGGAGCGCTTCGTCGCCTGCCAGATGACCCCCGCGCAGTGGGATTCGACCGCGATCAGCATCCAAGGTGGCACGCCTCTCCGAGGCGTGCAGCCCGCTTCGGAGAAGCGGGCCACCACCCTCACCTTCCGCGCCACGGGCCGCACGCTCGTCTTCGACGGCTTCTACCGCGTCACGGGCGTCCCCACCGCCAGCGATGAGCAGACCCTGCCCGCGCTCAAGGAGCAGCAGCCCGTCGCCCCCTTCGCGATGGACCCGCGCCAGAAGTTCACGCTAGCCCCGCCGCGCTACTCCGAAGCCTCCCTCATCAAGATGCTCGAATCCGAGGGCATCGGCCGCCCGTCCACCTACGCCTCCATCATCTCGGTCATCCAGGAGCGCAACTACGTCGAGCAGCTCGACCGCCGCTTCTACGCCACCGATCTCGGCGAGGTCGTCACCGACAAGCTCATCGAGGCCTTCCCGCAGATCCTCGATGTCGGCTACACCCGCGAGATGGAAACCCAGCTCGACAAGGTCGAGGAAGACCACCTGGACTGGGTCGAGATGCTCAACCGCTTCTACGGGCCCTTCCGCGATGCCCTCGAGCACGCCCTCGAGAACCTCTCCCACGCCAAGGCGGAAGTCACCCCCGCGCCCCCCGAGTACAAGTGCCCGCAGTGCGGCGCGGGCCTGGTCTACCGCTTCGGCAAGAACGGCCGCTTCCTCTCCTGCTCCACCTACCCCGCCTGCAACTACGCCAGCCCGGTCGACCGCGAGGGCCGCCCGCGCCCCGCCGCCGAGACCGTCAACGTCGCCTGCCCCAAGTGCCACTCGCCCATGACCAAGCGCGTCGGACGCTTCGGCCCGTTCCTGGGCTGCTCCCGCTACGGCGACAAGACCAACCCCTGCGATGGCATCCTGAACCTCGACAAGAAGCACAAAGTAACCGCCCCAAGCCAGCCCCCGCTCCTCACCGACCTGCCCTGCCCCACCTGCGAATCCCCGCTCAACCTCCGGGCCGGCGCGCGCGGGCCGTGGCTCAGCTGCTCCCGCTTCCCCAAGTGCCGCGGCCGCGGCAAGTGGAACGAAGTCCCCGAGCCCAAGCGCCTCGAGCTCGAGGACGCTCTCAAGGCCCACGACCGGGCCAACCCCATCCCCATCATCCGCACCTTGGATGGCAAGCCCCTCACCGACAGCCACGGCAAGCCGCTGCCCGAGGCGCCGACCATCGAAGCCCTCTCCCCCAACGCCGGCGCTTCACCCGACACCGATACGGGCCCGGACCTCTCCGCCGAAACCGAGCAAACCGAAGAAGCGGCGGCATAGGCCCGTCGCCGAAGTCGCTGTACGCTGTTGACGTGCGGCGATGGTTCGCAAATCCTGTCACGTCTCTGATCCTGCTCGCGTTGTTGTGTGCGGATGCGAAGCTGTTGCCGCCGTTCTCCATGGTGGGCAGATTCCTGAGTTCTTCCGCGGGCAATCGTTTGGGCACCCCGCCTACGACGGAGTTTCGTGTCTACAACGACAGATTCGCGGAGGTCTGGATCGCTCGCATCGATAGTGAAATCAAGTTGTTCCCGATCGCTGAATTCTACGAACATCCGGACCCGAGCCTCGACAGACTGCAATGGGGGGTCATCGGCCGTTACAACGAAGATCAATGGCAGACGGGGTGGTGGTCACTGACGCAGGACCACGCCACCTTCTCCATCATGCTGGAAGACATTCAGGACACTCCGATTTCAGAAGAGCAACGCACCGCGGCTCGCGCCACCTTTGTTGACTGGCTGCGAACCCATCATGATGTGCCCGACGCTGTCGCGCTGAACCTCCGGACGGCCGACTATTACCTTCAAACGCCGATTCTCTCCGGCTACATCCACAACACCATCTCGCTCCTGGTCTTCATCGTGTTCCTGCTCTCTCTTGATTGGATCCCGCGGTACACCCGATCGATGATCCGCGCGCGCCGCAAGGCCCGCGGTCAATGCACGCGCTGCGGCTACGCGCTCGGGGGCTTGACGGCCGGCACCTGCCCGGAATGCGGAGCGTCAACCGCTGATGCCCCCCCCGCCAACCTCATAGTGCAAAGCCCTCCGAATTTGCCCTTTGCTATTTGCCATTTGCGATTTAGGCTTCCCCGTGCCCCGCCTGCTCTCCAACCCCCTGGCCTCGCTCCTCCTCGCGGGCCTGCTCCTCTACGACGCCACGCACCTCGCCCCCGCCGCCTCCGCCAACCGCTGGCTCTTCGGCCCGCGCATCGCGCTCCCGGCAGATGCCGGGGGCGGGCCATCCGCCATCGTGGCCCGGACCGAGGCCGGCATCGAAGTCTTCAACCGCGAAGATGCGATCGTCACGCAGGAGCCCCGGCTCCTCACCGCGGAATGGATGCTGCTGGCCGACTACCGCGAGACCCCCAGCGTCTCGGGCTTCTGGGGGCTCACCAGCCAGCGCCTCACCTCCGCGATCTATCTGCTCAACCCGCAGTCCGAATCGCGTCCCATCCCGCCCGAGGTCGAGCGCGAGGCCCGCACCGCCCTTATCGACTGGCTGGTCGCCAATCGCGGGCTCCCCGAAGCCCAGGCCCGGCAGCTCCGGGCCGGCAACATCTACCGCGCGTCCCCGCGCTGGCCCGGCTACCTGCACAACACCCTCACGCTCGCCGGGCTGGCGCTCTTCCTCTTCTCGCTGACCTGGATCCCGCGCGAGACCATCGGGCGCATCCGGGCCCGGCGCCGGGCCCGCGGGCTCTGCATGCACTGCTGCTACCCCGTCAGCGGCGTCGATTCCCCCGTCTGCCCCGAGTGCGGAAGACCGATCCCCCAACCTCGCTCCCAGCCTGCCCCGGAATTGCCTCCCCGGCCCTCAACGTAACATCCGTGCACGGGCGCGACGGTCACCATCGTGGTCCTGGTGTTCATCGCCGTCGATGCCTGCATCGCCGCGGCGCTCATCCACACTGCCGTCCGCACGTACTGGTCGCCCATCCCTCGACATGCCCCGCTGGTGCCTCGAAGTCGCTGACCCGCCAAACTGAACCACCCTCACTAGTTTGCGGATGATTCGTCAGAAGGCGAACTTCTTCTCAGTTCGATTTCTTCAACTGTAATTCGACGGAGTGTGACCTGTTCTTCAACCCGAGAACCGGCCCCAAAGCACACGCTGCCGGATGGATCGCCATCAAGGCCGGATCTTCTTGCTCGTTCTTGCCCCCCCGCCATCTTGCCCAGCGCCCGCTTCGCCACCGATCCCAGCACGCCCAGCACGACGATCGTCATCACGATGCCCACGGCGATCCACCACCACGGCCGCTGCTTGGCCACATCCGCCGCCGCCATCTCGCGCAGCGTCGCCGCGATGTAGACCGCCGCGCCCGTCCGCGGCGCCATCCCGATCAGCGTCCCCAGGATGTACGGGATGAACCGCACCTTCACCGAGGCCATCACCAGGTTCGTGATCGCAAAGGGCGAGTTGGGGGGCAGCCGCACCAGCGCCACCACGCCCAGCATTTTCCAGAATCCGTGCCCATCGCGCCCATCCGCGGTGTCGCCGATCAGCGCATCGCGCACGATGCGCCACTTCTCGTGCTCCTCGATCAGCTTCACGGCCCGGTCGCGCGAGGCCCCCCGCGCGATGAAGTAGCCGATCACCGCCCCGCCGCAGAACCCCGCCAGCGCCGCCGGGAACCCCAGCGCAAACCCGAAGGCCCAGCCCCCCAGGATCGCCGAGGCGTACGTCGGCAGCAGCGCCATCCCCGCCAGCAGCGCGAACGCCGCCGCGTACAGCACCACCCCCGCCCCCTCGTGCCCGCGCAGCCACGCCCCGATCGTCCCCATGTACGTGAACAGCACGATCGAGCCCAGCGGCGGCAGCACCGCCCACGCCACCGCCAGGGGCGCGGCCGGGCCCAGCTTCCCCACCACCCCGCCGAACGTCACCGGCGGCTCGGGCGCCGGGCCCGCCGATTCAGCCTCAAACTTCCCTCCCGCTTCGCTCGTCATGACCGCAAGCGTACCGCGGTCCCGCTCCCGGTGACCCTCCGTGTTTCATCTTCTTCACCGCGCCACCAGCCCGTTGATGCTCATCTGCTTGTCGTACTCCAGCCGGAACTTGTACTCCAGCGCCAGACCCTTCTCGCCCGCGGCCCCGCCCGGCACTTCCTCAACCCACTTCAGCAGACCATCCTTCCGCGAGCCCAGGTCCACACCCCCCACCGGCGACGGCGTCGCCGAGAGCAGCGTCAGCCGGATCTCCGACTCCCGGCTCCCCTGGCTCAGCTTCGGCAGCCGGTCGGTCACCTTCACCTTGGCCGGGCCGATCCCGAAGTTCTCGATCCGCAGCCGGTAGGTCAGGTCTACCACGCGGTTGCCCCCCTGCACGATGTCGGACTTCTCGATCAGCTCGCGCGAGGCCCGCAGCGAGCTGTCGATCCCGAACCCCACCGTGAAACTCTCCCCCGCCGCGATCGTCGCCAGCTCGCCGTTGCCCACGAACGCGCCGTCGCTGTACGCCGTGACGGGCCCGGCGAGCAGCACCACCCCGCTGGTGTTCTGCACGTTCGCCTCGTCGTACACGTACCCCGTCAGCACCGGCACCGCCACCTTCCAGAGCTCAGCCTTCATCGGTGCCGCCAGGATCTGCACCAGCTGCCGGTCGTTGCGGCTCGGCAGGTCGGTCATCCCCGCGATCTGGTACGTCACGCTCAGCCCCTCGGACGGGCCGGGCCCGCTCGGCGCGCGGTCGCGCGCCACCCGCTCGTTGCTCAGCAGGTCGAGCAGCTGCAGGTCGCACGCCAGCGCGTTGAGGCTCTGGTCGAAGCGGTCATCGGTCAAGGTCCGCGTTTCCGGTTGCTGGCCCGCCAGCTGCTTGTCGGCCTGGGCCCGCTTTTCCTCGATCTGCCGCTGCTGGCGGTTGATCTCCTTCCGCGCGTTGCTGTACGCCAGTTCATCCTTCGCGCCCGATTGCAGCGCATCCGCCAGCGCCTTGCTCATCGCGGGCCCGGCCGTCTGCGCAGCGCCCTCCATCATGGAGGCCAGCGAGATCGTCATTGGTGTCAGGTCCGGCGCCTTGGAGACCAGGCTCGGCGTCGCCGTCGACAGCGTCATCTTCACATCGCCCCAGTCCTCGCCGCTGAGCTGCTGGATCGACGCGTAATACTCGAGCGTCACGCCCTCCTTGCCCGGCTCCCGCCGCACGTTGTACGAGGGGCTCCAGCTCGCGCCATCCACCAGGTACCTCAGGCGCACCTGCCCGGCGCCGTTCCCGCCTCGCTCCCCGGCCTTGTCCACCAGGATCACCGCCTCCTGCACCGTGCGCGAGGAAGAGCCCGTCACCTTCTCGCGTTCGCGCCGCCGCAGGTCCAGCTCCTGGTTCAGTTTCGCCTCGTCCCTGCCCAGCTTCAGCTCGCTCTCCGCGAGCTTTTCGCGCTCGGCCCGGATGTAGCCCGTCAGCTTCTCCAGCGTCTCGGCGTTGAGCACACCCTTGGTCAGCTCGACGGTGGACGTCGGCGCCACGAAGTTCTTCATCGCCTCCAGCAGCGCGGCGTGCTCGGTCAGCAGCCCCTGCCTCCGCTTCACCGCCCGCAGGTCATCCTCCAGCCCGGCGATCAGCGTGTCCAGCTGCCGCACCTCCTCGCGCACGTCCTGCGAGACGGGCCGGGTCCTGAACCGCACGCTCCGCACCTGCACCGCGGCGCTCGACTCGGCGTGGATGCTTCCCGGCAGCACGCGCGAGGGCAGATCGGTCACGATGATCTCGCGCAGCCCGGCCGGGCCCGGCACCTCGACCACCCTCGTCACCAGCGCCTGCCCCCGGTACACCGTCACCGCCTCGATGGCGCCGCCCGTCTCGTAGACCTTTTCCTCCACCCCCGGCGCCGCGCCGCCGGGCCCGGGCTCCTGCGCCCACGCCCGCCCGCTCGACGCCGCCAACACCGCCGCCGTCATCGCCACCCCAACCACACCACAAGCCGCCACGCGCATCGACATCATGTCCAGACTCCTCATCAAGGAAGCAAGTTGTCACTCCGCCGCTTTCAACATACGAAACACCGCCCGACGGGCGGGTAACTCCCGCGCAACGCTCGCCCGGCCCATCCCCCCCACCCCCCGACTCCCGATTCCCGACCCCCCACCCCCGCCCGAGCGGCTACCATCCGCCCACGCACCCGTCCCGCGAGGGCCCACGCCCGCGCGGCACTTTCCGGAGTTCCTCCGTGATCCCCAAGCCGCCGCCCCGCGAGGGCCAACTCGGATTCCTCTACATCCCGCCGTTCCGCGTCCAGGGCCTCTCGGTCGCCGGCGAGATCACCAGCATCCAGATCCCCGAGCTCGACATCTGCTTCGACATGGGCGCCTGCCCCCGCGCAGCCCTCGCCAGCCGCAACGTCGCCGTCTCCCACGGCCACATGGACCACATCGGCGGCCTCGCGTACTACTGCTCCCAGCGCCGCTTCCAGGGCATGGGCAACGGCCGCATCATCTGCGATGCCCGCATCGCCCCCGCCGTCCAGCGCATGATGGCCGGCTTCGTCGACCTCGAGCAGCAGAAGACCCCCTTCGATCTCGTCCCGCTCTCCCCCGATCAGCAGTTCGAGATCAAGAACAACATCTTCATCCGCGGCTTCCCCACCGAGCACACCGCCCCCTCCTTCGGCTACTCCATCATCGAGAAGCGCTCCAAGCTCAAGCCTGAGTTCGTCGATCTCCCGCAGGAGAAACTCAAAGAACTCAAGGACCGCGGCGTCGAGATCACCCGCCTCCTCGAGATCCCCCTCATCGCCTACCTCGGCGACACCCAGCCGGGCCCGCACCTCGTCCGCGAGGATGTCCGCAAGGCCCAGGTCGTCATCTCCGAGTGCACCTTCTTCGAGCCCGACCACAAGGACCGGGCCAAGATCGGCATGCACCTCCACGTCGACGACGTCGCCGAATGGCTCGGCGTCCTCGAATGCCAGGCCCTCGTCCTCATCCACGTCTCGAGACGCACCGACCTGGGCTACGCCCGCAAACGGCTCGGCGAAGTCGCCGGGCCCAACGCCGACAAGGTCCTCTTCCTCATGGACCACCGCGCGGCCCGCGCCCGCTACGAAAAACAGGCCGCCGACGCCGAAGCCCGCGAGGCCGAGCTCGCCCGCCGGGCCGCGCCTCCCGCCTGATGGATCGGGCGCTTTGACGAAGGCGCCCCGCCCTCCATCACGCCCCCCCACCACCCCTCCCGCAACAAACCCCCGCGCACGCCGGGCCGCTTTCTGTACAATCGCGCGCGAACTCTGCGAGGCGCAGCGGCCCGTGACCGGTTCGCCGGCTCGCCGGTGCGCCGGGCCTCACGGGCCCGCCGGACCATTCGGGGTCCGCCGGCACACCCGCGCCGCCGCACCACCGTTGAGGGAGCACGCCATGGCGAAGAAGTCCAGGAAGAAAACCGGCAAGGTCTCCAAGAAGAAGGCCGCCCGGAAGAAGGTCGGCTCGGCCCGCAAGAAGGCCACGAAGAAGGCCGCCAAGAAGACCACCAGGAAGGCGACCCGCAAGGCCGGCAAGAAGAAGGCCCGCCGCACCGTGATGTACAGCTCCAAGGGCAAGAAGCTCTACGCCGTTCGTGATAAGAGCGGCCAGTTCAAGGACATCCAGCAATACTCGCGGGCCCACGCCGCCGACCTGCGCCGCAAGTCGGCCGCCGAATCCACCGAGGCCCCCGCCCCCACCCCCACCGCCGCGCCCGCCGAGATGACCTCCGACAACGCGATGGGCTGATCCAGCGCCAGGCAACCCAGGCACCACAGCGGGCCCGCCCACTCGGCGGGCCCGCTCGCTTCCTTGCTTCACCCCCCCACTTCCACCGCCGGGCATCGACCTCTCCAACCATCCAATAATACCAAACATTTAATTAACATTGTTGCACACCTCATCTGATAGGTTATCGGACTGTTCCACGTGGAACACTTCCGCTGCCCCAGGTCGAAGCAGCGCTGGCGATGCGGCATTCCCGGCCGGTGTGCCGGTCGCACAAACAGCTTCAAGCTTCAACGCCGCCACGGGCGCAGGAATCCACATCCAGTGGCCCGTCGGCTCGATCGAGCAGGGCCCGAGACCGACCGCTAGCGAGATTCGAAAGGAATCGCGGGCGGGATCGCTGCACCCCCCTGGAGCGCAACCAGCCAATCCCGGATCGATGGGGGCCGGAGGTCCACTTCGCTCAACTGGCCCATCGGAAGCCAGTCAAAGGCGATCTTGGGTTCCAGGCTCGCGATAGGTGGGGGGTGTTCCACGTGGAACACCCCCGCCGCCTTACCCCCTGCGGCCGCGATGAGGTCCGCGCTGAAGACCAGGTTCAGCTCATGGCGGTCCTTGCGGCCATCATTGAACCGCTCCTCGCTCAGGAAGACCAGTTCCCCCACACGCGAGGCCCGGCCGCATTCTTCACGCAGTTCCCGCGCCACGGCCTCCGCCGCGGTCTCCCCGAACTCGACGTGGCCTCCAGGGAGATAGTGATAGCCCGCCTTCACGCTCCGGCAGAGCAGGATGTGCCCCCCGGATCTGATCAGGCCCCGCGCGATGATCTCGATGTGCGATCCCATGGCCCGGCAGCGTAGCAGCGGGGGGCTGACATGGCAGTCTCCCCCCAACCCCGACCCTCCCGATCCCCCGCGCGGCCACAGCCCGCAGGGTGTACGCTGTGCCGGGCCCGGCCGTACCGGACGGCGAACGAGTGGCACCGGGCGGCACCAAGTGGCACCCGGCGGCGCGTGTGCCCGGGCCGGAGCATGGACAACCGAGAGGATCAGGGAAGGTCGCGATGAGTGAATCCAAGGAAGCGGGCGGGAAACCCAGGCGTCTGGGCCGGGGGATCGGGAGCCTGATCAACCTGGGCCCGGCGGTGCGGGTCGAGCTGCCGCCGCACCCTGTTGCACAACATGTAGCGCACGCTACAATCGCGCCCCCGGCGCCCGCCGCGGGCCCGGCCCCCGTTGCCGCCGGTCGTTCCGCGACGACCCCTGCCGGCGGGGATGCGCCGGGGTTCGTCATGGTCGAGGTCGCCCGCGTGATGGGCAACAGCTACCAGCCCCGCCGCGTCGTGCACGACGGGACGCTGAACGCGCTGGCCGACTCCATCAAGCGCACGGGCCTGATGCAGCCGATCATCGTGCGTCCCCTCCCGCCGGAGCCCAGGGACTCGCGCTACGACTGGGAGCTGGTGGCGGGGGAGCGGCGCCTCCGGGCCGCGGAAATCGCGGGAGTGCTGCGCCTCCCCGCGCTCGTGCGCCGGCTCAGCGATGAAGAGTCCGCCGAGTGGGCCCTCGTCGAGAACGTGCAGCGCGAAGACCTCAACCCGATCGACCGAGCCGCCGCCTTCCAGCGCCTCGCCACCGATTTCAACCTCACGCACGCCCAGATCGCCGAGCGCGTCGGGCTCGAGCGTTCCACCATCGCCAACCTCGTGCGGCTGGTCGAACTGGAGGATTCCGTCCAGGACCTCGTCGCCCAGGGCTCGCTCACCATGGGGCACGCGCGGGCGCTCCTGGGCTGGCCGCCGGGCCCGCGCCGCATCGCGCTGGCCGAACGCGTCGCGGCCGAGGGGTGGAGCGTGCGCCGGCTCGAGCAGGCCTTCCACCAGCTGATGGCCGGCTCGCCGTCAATCGCCCCCGTCGCGGCCCGGCCGGCGCCGGTGGTTGAAATCGAGAAACGCCTCGCCGAGCACCTGGGGACGAAGGTCGAGGTGCGGGTGGACAAGTCGGGCAAGCGGGGCACGGTCGTCATCCGTTTCTATGATGTCGATCACTTCGACGGGCTGCTCAGCAAGATGGGAATGAAGGACTGATCGCGGCGCCCGTTCGCCATCCAGGCCGGTCGAAACACCGGGTTGCGCTTTCACCACAATCGGGCGGTCGGCCGCGGGCACCCCGCTCGACGGAACTAATCTTGCGCTCCGGACCCGAATGGTTGCCATGGAAAATACCTAATTTTTCTAGCAATCACGCGCGATGATGGTGAAGGCCACGCCGCTCTGTTTCTGCGGTGCTGAACGCGGGCGTGCGCTGCCCGGCCCGGAGCGCGGCGCACCCGGCGGGCCGATCGAGAGGTTGCATGTGGTGTACATAATGTCTAATGTGTGAACTTCTAGTCTGTTCACGGGGTGAGCCGCGCGATTGCCCGGGCGTACCGGGCAACGTTTCGAGGTGTTCGGTCGCCGGTAACTCGCAACTTGGACAGCAAGGGTGTTCGCATGGCTAAAAGATCGAAAGGCGCGGGCTCGCTCGCGAAGTTGTCCGTTTCCCAGTTGCAGGCGGAGATCAATCGCCGGGCCCGGTCGACGCGCTCGCTGCACAAGAAGCGGGCCAAGCTGCTCGCCAAGCTCACCGCGCTGGATCAGCAGATCCTGGCGGCGGGGGGCACGCTCGCCGAGGGCGGAGTCCGCGTGGGCCGCAAGCGGGCCCAGAACGCCCTGAGCCTCGTCGAGACGCTGTGCAAGGTGCTCAAGACCAAGACGCTGTCGGTGACCGAGGCCGCCGCCGCCGCGCAGCGGGCCGGCTACGTCACCACCGCCGACAACTTCCGCACCATCGTCAACCAGGCGCTCATCAAGCACACCGACAAGTTCAAGAAGGTGAGCCGCGGGCAGTACACGGCGGCGTAAGTCAACGCAGCGCCGGTGCGCGCCAACAAGAGTGGGGGAGTGAAGCGGCGCTGAGGCCCGGCGCCGGGGTTGCGTTCCTCTGTGGTTGCGGCTGCGCGCTCTCTGCGACCGCGAGAACGTGATCGGGATAGTGGCCCGCTCCTTCGCACTCTTCTCTGCGTCCTCTGCGGCCTCTGCGTTCGTTCTTCTCTTCCGCGCTCCCTCACGGTCGCGTAGGTGCGCGCGGGGTAATGGCCCGCTCGCTCACGCTCGCGGTTCGGTTGGAAGAGTCACTTCGTCACTTCACTTGGGCTTGCCCGTCGCGAGGTCGCCGCCGCGGAGGTGGCGGACCATGTCGCGCATGAGCTGGGCGCCGCGGACGCGCTGCGCGGGCGTCGCCGCGCCGCCCACACCCTCGTTCATGAAGTCGAACATGCGGCCCATCTGCCGGCCCGACGGTGAAGAGCCCGGACGCTGCAGCTCTTCGGCATCGCGCTTGGCCTGGCCGCGGAGCTCGGCGAGCCGGTCCGCATCCGAGATGTTGCGCGACTCGCCCGCGATCCCCTCCATCGTCTTCATGAACTCGACGATCGTGCCTTCGATGTACTCGCCGCGCTCATCCTCGGGCACCCTGGCGTAGTCGATGGCGTACTTGTCCCACAGGTCCACCGCCATTTTCGAGGCGTTCTTCTGCAGCTGCTCCCGGGCCTGTCCCATGATCCCCGCCGCGAACGCCGCCAGCAGCGCCGAGTCGCCCGAGCCCATCGTCTTGATGCGCTGCACGATCTGCCCCACCAGCCGCACACGCTCATCGATCGGGAGCTTGTTGAACTCGTCGGTCAGCAGCGTGTAGTTGAAGATCTCATCAATCGGCGCGGATTCGTAATCGGGCTTGGGCACGGGCCGCAGGATGAAATAGGCGCCCAGGCCCAGCGCGATCACCGCCGCGCCGCCTCCCCACCGTCCCGCCAGGACCAGCTTGCGGCGGCGGGCCGGATCCGCGGTCAGCCGGGCCACGCCCGCGTTGAGCCGCGCACGCAAGCGCGCGACCGGCCCGGGCCCGCGTTGCACGGGACCCGCGGGGGTTTCGATCGAATCGAGCAGGCTGGGCAGCATCTGGCTCATGATCGCTCGCGCACACCTCACACGCAGCACGCACCGGTGATGGTGCGCTGCTCACTTGCCGCCGCCGAACCTCTTCACATCATCCCAGAACGAGGCCGCCTCCGATTCAAGATCGGGCACCCAGTCGGCCCGCCAGTCCTTGAAGAACAGGCAGTTCCGCGGCTTGCCCGTCTTGCGCTGCGGGTGGAAGTCGCCGAAGTCGGCGATGACGGGCCAGTCGCGGTTGTTCTCGTACGCCTTGGTCACGCCGAACGCCGGGTTGGGAATCAGGAAGATCTCGGCGAGGAACATGAACGCGCCGGGGTAGTACTCGTAGCTCGTCCCCGTCGATTGCCACGCGGGCACACCGTCGGACCCGCCCTTGTCGGAAGGGCACTTGTACGGATCAGTCGAGATGTAGGTCTCATCATCCTGCTTGCGCGGGATCGGCGCATCGATGAACTCCGAGAGCACATCGAGCAGCGAGGGATCGTTCAGGTGCGCGTGCGTCTCATCGTGCAGCGGCCGCACCATCGGGAGCACACCCTTGGACTTCTCGAGGTAGAGCGCAAAGCCCTGGCCCAGCCCCTTGAGGTTGGCGAGGCACTTGATGCGCCGGCCCGACTCCCGGGCCTGGCCCAGCGCGGGCATCAGGATCCCGATGAGCAGCGCGATGATGGAGATGACGACCAGCAGCTCGATCAGCGTGAACCCGCGCGCGGGCCGGGCCGGCCCGGACTCGGGTGGGCTCGTGCGGACGAAATGGAGCGGGCGGGTCATCGGCGGGTCAATCCTGCGAAGTGCGGCCGGTTTTCAGCCTACCGGCGGCGGGGGCCCTGGCGGAAGAAAGATCGGGCGGCGCGGGCCCATGGATTCGGGTTTTCTTTGGTTCTACCCCGGTCGGGTGCGCGGCGTTACAACCGGCCCGGCAGCGCCGCCGACGCCGAATCTTGCCTCGGAGAGGCAGTTCGCATGATCCGCCGGAACAAAAAGAAGAACGCCCGCGCGGAGAGCGCGGGCGTGGGTCGTGCGGTGACCTGGCTCAGCGCGTGTGCGGGTAACGCGTAAGGTGGCTGGGCCTGTCCAGGAAGAAGGCCCGGTCGAGATCATCGTTGAAGGCCCGGCCGTTGGTGTCGGCGGTCATCGCGAAGTCGTTATCCATGTCAACGCGGCGGCGGTTGAGGCCATCGAGCTCCGGGGTGACATCCTTGCGGATCTCGGCGGCGGCCTGGTAGCTGTAATCGTTGGGGGTGGAGGAGCACGCGCCCAGCCCGGCGGTGGCGCCGAGGGTGATGAGCAGCAGGGCGATGTTGCGGCGGTTGCTGGTGCTCGTGAAGCTGGTCATGACGGAACTCCTTGTCCCGGCGCGAGGTACGAGCCGGGCCCGGGAGGGAAGTTGTAACCGGGCCACGGGCCCGCGTCAACCGATACCGAACCTCGAAGGGTAGGGTTGCGGCCCTTCCCGGACGAGCGCAGAATCCGGCCCCGAACAGGGAAACGAGGGGTCGGGCCGGGTTCGACGCGTGTACAGTGATGGCGGGCGGAAGCCCGCCCGGGCCAGGGGCCCATTAGCAGAAGAAAGGGTCGGCATGATGCACGGCGCAGCTGAAGGAGCATGGAAGCTTTGCGGGATCGGTGCGGCGGGATTGGTGATGCTGGCGGCGCTGGGGGGCTGCGTCGGTTACGCGAGCTACCCCTACGAAGAGGGTGGCAAGAACACCTTCGCCAACCAGGACCCCAATACTCCCCCGGCGGATGAGCTGATCTACCTGAGTCTGGATTGGGTCACCTCGAAGTTCCCCCCGCCCGGCGGAGTGTCAACCGAGGCGTCCTACGCGATCAACATTCCCAAGGGTGTGCGGCGGGATGTGTACGACCGGATCCTGAAGAAGCTGGGGGACAAGGCGGCGCCCCTGACTCCCGAAACGGCCCAGTCGCTGCCGATCTATCACATCGGGCGGCTGTGGGTGCGTGGGCGCAACGCCAAGGTGGATGTGCTGCGGCCCGTGCTGGAAGGCCCGCGCGGGCCCGGCGGGCAGGTGCTCTACCAGCCCGTCACCCTTCGGATCGAGGGCGGGTTCGAGCCGTGGCGGGTGCGGCGCCACCAGGTCTGGGAAGTCGGCACCGTGCCGATCCCGGAGTTGTACTACTACCCGGATTACGATGGGGCCCGGCGGCAGTACTACCCGCAGGCCCGGATGCCCGAGACGCACCCGGTTGTCGATGTGCCAGATTCGCGGGAGCCCGTGGAACCACTGGTCGAAGATGCCTCCACCACGGCTGCAGAGGGCTCTGGCGAGAATTGAGCCGACCCGCCGCCGGAAGTCCTTTCTGAGGACGCTCGTATTCGGGTTATATTTGGCATAGGCAAGCCGGGCAAGCTCGGCTAGCCTGGTTCTCTCTACACCACAACCGGGGAGTGGCGTTATCGGGGCCGTGGGGTCGGCTTGCGCGGGATGTGCGGGCTGGAATCATGGCGTGGGTTGCGCCGTGTGGCATGGTTAGGGCAGGGTGTGGTGCCCTTCGGGTCGTTTGCGGCCCGCCTGGTGTGGAGTAGAACACATGTCAAGCGTCTCCGGCGCGGCGTTGGGTATCGGCGTGATCGGGAAGATCGAACCGGCTGGCGTGGGCCGGGCCGGGCTGCGTATCGAGGCCGGGCTGGACCTGGAGCCGCCGCGGGCGGGTGCGCCGCGGGCCGCGGTGAAGACCTGCAGCGTGCTGGTGCTGACAAAGAACGAGGAAGCCAATATCGAGGAGTGCCTCATGGCACTCTCGTTCAGCGATGATGTGGTCGTGCTGGACAGTTTCTCGACGGACCGGACGGTCGAGATCGCGCGGCGGTTCCCCAACGTGCGGGTGATCCAGCGGGCCTTCGACACCGAGTTCATGCAGCGCAACCACGGGCTGCACGAGGTGGCGTACCGCAACGACTGGGTGTACGTGTGCGATGCGGATGAGCGGGTGACGCCCGCGCTGGCGGCGGAGATCACGGCGAAGATCAACGAGGGCGAGCGGGCGGATGCGCCGGTGGCGTACCGGATGCGGTACCGCAACATGTTCATGGGGCGGTGGATCCGCCACGCGAGCAGCTACCCGGTGTTCATCATCCGCCTGGTGAAGCCCTCGCGGGTGCGGTACGAGACGCGCGAGACCAACGTGCACCCGATCATCGACGGGGCGGTGGGGGAGCTGCGGGAGTATTTCCTTCACTACAGCTTCAACAAGGGTCTGCGGGCCTGGTTCACCAAGCACAACTACTACAGCGACCGCGAGGCGCTGGAAGCGGTGCGGGTGCGGTCGAGCGCGCCGTGCATCACGAGCGTGCTGTCGAAGGACCCGATGGTGCGGCGGCGGACGCTGAAGAACCTGAGCTTCTTCCTGCCGGCCCGGCAGGCCTGGCGGTTCGTGCACGACTTTGTCATCAAGGGCGGGTTCCGCGACGGGCTGCCGGGCGTGCACTACTGCCTGCTGATCGCGATGTACGAGTACTGGATCGGGCTGAAGATCCGGGAGCGCGAGCACAACTGGAAGGGCCGGAACGAGGACATCGTGGCCCGGCTGCTGGCCGAGACCCCGGTGACGGCGGCGAAGGCGGCGGCCCGGCGGTGGAACGCGGCGACCGAGGCCCGGGTTGTCCGGCACGCGCCGGCGAGCCCCACCTACCCGGCGGCCCGCCCGGCGGCGCGCCTGCGGGCCGCGGTGGCCTGAGGCCCGGCACTCAAGAGCAGTTCACCCCCCGCCGCTCGGAGAGAGCGGCGGCGGTGTTTTTGGCGCCGGGCCGGGGGGTGGGCGGGTGCGGGCCGGGCCACGAAGCGCCGCCGCGATCGACTTTGGCTCAAAGCCCGTGGCTCGGCGGTACGATCTGGCTTGGGCCCGGCGGCGTAGGAGTGTCGAGACGAGCAGATGAGCACGGTGACGGCGGAAAGATCGGTGTTATCGGACTCCCCGGCGACGGCGGAGGCGTTGCTGCCGCGCGATGGGTCGTGGCGGCACGACTGGCCCGGCGGCGAGGAGCCGCCCAGCATCCTCGTGCTGACCAAGAACGAGGAGATGAACATCGCCGAGTGCCTGCGGACGCTCGTGTTCAGCGATGACATCGTGGTGCTGGACAGTTATTCGACGGACCGGACGGTGGAGATCGCGCGGACGTTCCCCAACGTGCGGGTGGTGCAGCGGAAGTTCGACACGTGGAGCCGGCACAGCAACTGGGCCCTGGACAACATCCAGTGGAAGCACACGTGGGTGTACTACTCGGATGCGGATGAGCGGGTGACGCCGGAGCTGCAGCGGGAGATCGTGGCCCGGGTGAACGACCCGGCGAACGTGCACGCGGCGTACCGGCTGCGGTACAAGAACATGTTCATGGGGCGGTGGATCCGGCGGGGCGGGCTGTACCCGGTGTGGATCATCCGGCTCTTCAAGCCCGACCGGATCCGCTACGAGGACCGCGATGTGAATGCGCACCCCGTGGTGGAAGGGACGCTGGGGGACCTCAACGAGCACTTCGTGCACTACAGCTTCAACAAGGGCCTGAAGCCCTGGTTCATCAAGCACAACTCGTACTCGGACATGGAGTCGAAAGAGGCGGTGCGGGTGCTGGACGGCTCGGCCGCGGAAAAGGTGCGCCTGGCGATGTCGGGCCAGACGCCCGCGATCAAGCGGCGGGCCCTGAAGGACCTCTCGTTCTTCCTGCCGCTGCGGGCCGCGGCCCGGTTCTGCTACATGTACTTCCTCCGGGCCGGGTTCCTCGACGGCGCCGCGGGCTTCCACTACGCGGCGATGATCTCGATGTACGAGTACTGGATCGAGGTGAAGATCCGCGAGCACCAGAAGGCCTGGGGCCCGGGGACGGAGGCGGTGGTGCGGCGCCTGCTCGCGGAGGGCGGGGGTGCCGGGGGCGGAGATCCCGCCCGCCCCGGGGGGGCCCGCGCGTGAGCCAGCCCCGCATCGACGTGATGATCCCCACGTTCAACGAGGCCTCGCACATCAGCGAGACCGTGGAGAACGCGCTGAAGGTCGGGCCGGTGTACGTGCTGGACTCGCTGAGCACCGACGGCACCCAGGCGCTCGCGCGGGCCGCGGGGGCGACGGTGATCGAGCACCCTTTCGAGAACTACTCGCGGCAGAAGAACTGGGGGCTGGACAACCTGCCCTTCACCGGGGACTGGGTGTTCATCCTCGATGCGGATGAGCGGGTGACGCCGCAGCTGCGCGAGGAGCTGTTCGACACGGCGTCGGGGAACGACCCGGCGGCGGGGTACTTCGTGAACCGGGTGGTGATCTTCATGGGCCGGCCGATCTGGCACGGGGGGCTGTACCCCTCGTGGAACCTGCGGTTCTTCCGGCGGGGGAGCTGCCGGTACGAGGACCGCTCGGTGCACGAGCACATGATCTGCCAGGGGCGGACGGGGTACCTGAAGCACCTGATGCTGCACATCCGCCGCGAGTCCATCTCCGAGTACCTGAACAAGCACATCAAGTACGCGGACATGGAGAGCGATGAGTGGGTGAAGTCGGCGATGGGGATCAAGAGCGAGGCGCACGCCCGGCAGCTGTTCAAGGACCAGCTGCGGCTGCGGCAGTGGATCCGCCGCGAGGTGTGGCCGCGGACACCCTTCAAGCCGCTGATCCGGTTCTTCTACATGTACTTCGTGCGCTTCGGATTCATGGATGGCAAGGCGGGGTGGCACCTGGCCAGCCTGATGGCCAGCTACGAGTACATGATCTCCCTCTTGTACATCGAGAAGCTGCACAACGCGCGGGCCCGGCAGAAGGCCGATCGCCAGGGCGCGCCGGTGCGGTAGGCCTGCGGGGTCAACCCGCGGCCGGTGCTGCCCCGGGCCCGATGCGCGGGCGAGTGAGGATCGGGAGATAGGTCACGAAGTAGATCGCGAACGCCGCGGACCACATCGCGCCCGCGGTCATCACCGCGATCGGGCCGATGGCCGGGACCAGCGCCCCGGCGACCCGCACCCCGGCCGCGGCCTGCACGAGGACAAAGGACGAGACCTCGCTGCGCCGGGCGATGACGGGCCGGCCGGAGTGGGCAAGCGCCGTTCGTGTGATCATCCCGATGATCAGCCCGCCCATGGAGCCGACGGTGAGCGCGTGGATCGCGGCGGTTCGCGGCACGACGTCGAAGGCCGCGAGCCCCAGCAGCAGGAGACCGGCGGAGATCCAGGCGTACGAGAGGTGCAGGATCCACAGCATGGGGCGCCCGAGCGCTGCGACCGGGCTCCACCCGATGAGCTGCGCGCCGATCCCCGCGCCGGCGATGATCGCAAGGGTGGCGCGGGCGCCCGGCGCAACCCCGAGGATGTCGGCCGCGAAGGCGGCGGCCGCGGCCCCGACCATCAGCCGCTCCAGCCGCCGCGCGCGGAACTGTGCCACGCCGGGGACGGCGCTGGCCGTGAATGCCGGGACGACACGGCCGGCAACAATGAGCTCGACGAGCACAACGCAGAGCAGCCCGGCCTCGACGGCGCGGAGCGGGCTGAACTCGAGCAGGCCCAGCATCGAGGCGTGGAAGGCGGCGTTGGAAAGCACCAGCGCAGAAAGCACGGTGAGCAGCGGGATGCTGGCCCGGCTCCGGGCCCGCATGAACTTGCGGGCGAGCACGGCCGCCACGATCAGGAGGTGGACCAGGTCGCCCGCGGCGATGACGGGTCCGTACCACAGGGCCATGCCGACCCGGGCCGCGGCCCAGACGGCAAACAAGGCGCCGAGGACCGCGCCCGCGGGCAGGGGCAGGCCCGTCCAGTTTCGCGCGGCGGTGAACAGGAATCCGGTGATGATGGCGCCCGCGAAGCCGTAGACCATCTCGTGCGCGTGCCAGAAGAGCGGGGCGAGCGAAGTGGGGGGCGCCTCGCCGCGCCACATGCCGATCCAGAGCGGGATCGCCAGCGCCGCGAACGCGGCGCCGCCCAGGTAGAACGGGCGGAACGCATCCTCGAACAGAGCGCCAAGCCACGACCGCCGCGAGGGCCGGGCCGAGGTCGTGGGCGCGCCGATGAAGATCGCGCCCCGCGGCCGGCCCGTCGGTCCGGCGGCCGCCGCGTGTTCCGGACGGGCTGGGACCTTCACGCATGGCGGCATCGGTCGATCTCCGGTCGCGCCGGCGGCGCGGGCCGCCGGGCGGGAGCACGACGTCGGCGGGATGACAACTATTCGTGTCCTGATAGGCGGATTCGACCGCGCGGGAGCAAAAAACCGGGCCACCCCGCGCGGGATGGCCCGTGCTCTTCGCGATAGAGGCGCCCACTCAGCGGCGACGACGGCCCAGCGCCAGCCCGGCGAGGCCGAGGGCGGCGAGCGAGGTCGGCGCGGGGACCACCTGGCCGACGTAGAGGTCATCGAGCCCCCAGCCGCCGCCGCCGTTGACAGTGATCTCGACGCGGCGGATCGGCGCATCGGTGGTGACGCCGAAGAAGTCGAGGGTCTCGCCGATGATGTTCGAGGTGACGCTGTCGAGCAGGACGCCGCCGTCGCCGTAGGCGCGCAGGGTCGAGCCGCCGACGATGCCGCCGAACAGGACGTTGTGGACGCCCACGGCGGTGTAGTCGCCGGCAACCACATCAAAGTTGAAGATCTTGTCGCCGCCGACATTGGTGTCGTTCAGCCAGCCGCGCGGCGGGGAGACGGGGCCCCCGAAGAAGGTGACCGAGCGGTTGCCGCGGGGGAAGTCCAGACCCCAGGCGCTGTAGGTCGAGCCGATCTCGACATCGGGGCCCGGGCCCAGCGGGGCGCCCACGGGGTCGGTGTCGAAGTTGACCAGGCGGTTGCCGGATGTGGCGGTCAGGAAGGTCGGGAGGTCGTGGAACTGATCGGCCAGGGCTGGCCCGGCCGCCGCCGCAACTGCGGCGAGGAATACCAACTTGCGCATGCTCATCTCTCCTCATCCCCTGAATGTGTGCAGGCTCCGCCGGGACCATCCGCGACGGGGAAACGCCCATCCCCAAATGACGGATCAGGGTGTTCTATTTAAACATGAGGCCGCGGGCCAGCACAAGCCAAAACCGGACCGACCTAGCTTCGGATGATGCGTGGCTTGACGGGGCGGGCGGGGTAGCCGACGGCGACGGTCCAGGCGGGCAAGTCCTTCAGGACGGTGGAGCGGGCCCCGACGACGGTGCCGTCGGCGATCGTAACTCCCGGGGCTACAAAGACATCCGCCGCAATCCAGACGTTCCTGCCGATGCTGATGGGCAGCGGGACCAGCGGGTGGTCGGGGTGTTCGAAGTCGTGGGTGGCGCCGCAGAGGTAGCTGTACTGGCTGACGGTGGAGGAGTCGCCCAAGGTGATGGGGAGGACGTTGTAGACATCGACATCATCCGCGATGCACGCGTGGGCCCCCATGGTCAGGTTCCACGGGGCCCAGATCCGGGCCTTGGGATAGACGCGGGCGGTGGGGTGCAGCCGGGCCCCGAAAGCGCGGAGGAGGAGGTTCCGCCAACGGTGGAGGGGGCGCGGGGATGGGCGGAAGAGCAGGGTGTAGGCAAGACCCCACAGGACGCGGCCCGCGCGATTGCCGAAGGTGTGGGGACTGTCCTGCTCGGGGATGGGGGTCGTGGGCGGGCCGATCTCCGGCGACGCGGGCGCTCCCGTGGCGGGGGTGGTCGTGGGGGTGGGGGGGGTGGAGGGGGGGTCCGGGGGGGCCATCGCGTGCGCACTGTAGCGTGGTCGGGATGGCGGCCGGGATGGCGGCCGGGCCAAGAAGCCGCCGGCCCGTCGAGGGAGACTCGCGCGGGCCGGCGGCGTTAGGGGCTGGGTTGAACCGCACGCCTCGGAGAGGCGTGCCACCGCCGCGGGTTGCCGGGTCAGCAGCCGGCGTCGTAGAGATTGATGAAGTCGAGGTAGTCGGCGAAGTCGATGAGGCCATCGAAGGTGAAGTCGGCCCGGGGGTCGGCGGCGTCGTACAGGTTCAGGAACTCGAGGTAGTCGGAGAAGTCGGCGAGGCCATCGCCGGTGAGGTCGGCCCGGCATGCGGGGATGAACTCGAGGGCGCCGCGGTCGGCGAGGGGCGAAGTCCCCACGCCGGTGTCGAGTGTGGCGGGGTCATCGATGAAGCGCGGGGCGCCGGCGAGGTCGAGACCGGGCGCGGGCCGGAGGGCGGTGTTGTCGGCGGAGTCGATGGCTGGGGAAGTGGGGGAGAGGCGGAGGTCATCATCGGCGGTGCCGGCGAAGCCGTCTGGCCCGTCGAGGTCGGAAAAGAGCGGGTCGGCGGCGAAGGAGGCCTGGCCCGGGAGCGAGCCGGTCCAGCCCTGCACGAGGGAGTGGTTGATGAATGCGTGAACGCCGGCTTCGAGGAAGACGGCGGCGGACTGGCCCGCGCCGAAGCGGTCGCGGTTGTTCCAGAAGATGCAGTTGTCGATGCGGATGTCGGTGGTTGTGCCGAAGGAGTAGATGACGCCGACACCGAAGAAAGTGCCGCCCAGGTTGTTGTTGGCGAATGTGCAGTTCGTAAAGGAGGGCGTGGAGCTCCCGATGACGATAGTGGCGCCGGAGGCGCGGGTGCTGAACGGCCCGGAGTGGGCCAGGAAGGCGCAGCTGGTGAAGACGGGCGATGCATCGCCGGTGATGTAGACGGCATCGCCGCCGTCGAAGCTGCCTTCGTTGTCGATGAAGGTGCACCGGTTGATGGTGGTGGAGGAGCCATCACAGAAGAGCCCGCCGCCGCCCGCGCCGGTGGTGTTGTGCCTGAAGGTGCAGTCGGTGAACACCGCGGCGGAGGTGTCGTAGGCGCCGGGCCCGGCCCCGAGGCCGATGTCGCCGAAGTTGTCGATGAAGGAGCAATCTTCGACGACGGCCGAGGCGACGGGCCCGCCGGGGAAGATGCCGCCGTTGAACAGGCCCGCGCCGTTGCCGCCGCGGTTGGCGAGGAACGCGCAGCGCAGGAACCGGGCCGAGCTGCCGGGGGAGATCCACGCGCCGCCGCCGAGGCCCTGGACGGTGTTGCGGGTGAAGGTGCAGTCGGAGAAGAGCGGAGCGGCGTTGTCGAGGATGGCAGCGCCGGCGCCATCCACGGCGAAGCTGTCGGAGATGGTGCAGTTGGCGAAGACGGGGGCGCCGCCGCGGATGAGGATGTTGGCGCCCTCGGTGTCGCTGACGCCGACGCCGCCGTCAACTCCCCAGGCGTAGCCGCCCCGGATGGTGACGCCGTCGATGCGGGCCGAGGCGTCCACGCCGTCAGCGATGACGAGGTGGATGGTGTTGTCGCCCTGCTTGTCGAGGGCATCATCGCCGTTGAGATCGGCGGAGAGGATGGTGATGTGGGCGGTGGGGTCGCGCTGGTCGAGGGAGGTTTCGCCGCCGGCGAAGCCGCCGTAGATGGAGACACCCGGCTTGAGATTGAAGGCGGCGCGGCGCGGCCCGGCGGGCGGGGCGGGGGTGTAGCGGCCCGCCGCGGCCCAGATCTGGGTGGCGGAGCCGGGCGCCGCGGCGTCGAGGGCGCGCTTGAGGGCCTGCGGGCCGCGGAAGGCGCTGGCCCAGGAGGAGCCATCATCGGCGCCGGTGGTCAGCCCGGCGTTGATGTAGAGGATGGGCTGGGCGGCGGCGAGGGGGGCGGTGAGTGCGATCGCGATCAGCGCAGCGAGGGCGCGGGCCATGCAATGAGTTCCTGGTGTGCCCCACGGACAGGGATCAGATGGTCGGCCGGGGTGGGTGCATTGCACGGGCCCGTGTGTAATTTGACGCGGGTGCGCAGAACAAGCCTCCGGGCCCGGCATCGGGAGCTCGGTGGCCGGCCCGCGCAGGAAAAGGGCACGGCGTCGGCCCGTGCCCTTGCTCATCGGTCCGGAATCGCGGGCCGCGGCTCGGAGAGCCGCGGTACCCAGGGGGGGCGGGATCAGCAGCCGGCTTCGTAGCGGTTCAGGAAGTCGAGGTAATCGGCAAAGTCGACCTGGCCATCGCAGTTGAGGTCGGCGAGGTCATCGCCGGCGTCGTAGAGGTTGAGGAAGTCGAGGTAATCCGAGAAATCAACGAGGCCATCGCCGTTGTAATCGGCCTTGCAGACGGTGCGGGCCGGGATGATCTTGAAGATCTCGCCGCCGGTCTGGTCGCAGATGTAGATCTCGCCGTCGGCATCCTCGCCGAAGGAGGTGACGCCGGCGATGCCGAGACCGCCGCCGGGGGCGAGCTCGGTGGTGCGGTTGCGGAAGTCGGTCACCGCGCCGGCGGTGTAGCGGAAGGACCAGATCTGGGCGGAGCAGAAGTCGGAGAAGAAGTACGTGCCGCGGAGGTCGGGGATGGCGCAGCCGCGGTAGACGTAACCGCCGGTGATGGAGCAGCCGTCGGTGTGGTTGTACTCGTAGATGGGGTCGATCGCGCCCGGGGGCTTGGTCCCGCCGCCCGCGCAGCCGCTGTCGGTGCTGGGGTGCAGGCCCTCGCGGAGGACCCAGCCGTAGTTCTCGCCGCCGGTGCTCGAGGCGGGCTGGATGTTGATCTCCTCCCACTCGAGCTGGCCGACATCGGCGATCCAGAGATCACCGGTCTTGCGGTCGAAGCTGGGCCGCCAGGGGTTGCGGAGGCCGTAGGCCCAGATCTCCGGGAGCGCGCCCGCGACACCGATGAAGGGGTTGTCGGCGGGGACGGTGTAGCCACCGATGCCGGGGGTGCGGGACGGGTCGAGGCGCCACAGCTTGCCGTGGAGGTCGCCTAGGTTCTGGGCCCGTCCGCCCGGATCGCAGCCCGAGCCGCCGTCGCCCATGGCGATGTAGAGGTGGCCATCGGGCCCGAACTCGGTCCAGCCGCCGTTGTGGTTGGCGAAGGGATCATCGAGGGTGATGATCTCGACTCTGGTGCTGATGTCGGCGACATCGGGGTTGAAGGTGGAGACCCTGTACCGGGCCACGGTGGCGTGGCCCGCGGCGCCGCCGCCGGACTGGGTGTGGTGGATGTAGAACAAGCCATTGGTGGCGTAGTCGGGGTCGAAGGCCAGGCCCAGCAGGCCCTGCTCGCTGTTGGTGGAGGTGCCGCCGAGGGTGATGGCATCGACATCGAGGAACTTGGTGGGGAGGAGGACCCCATCCTTGACGATGCTGATGAAGCCCTGCTTCTCGATGATGAACAGGCGGGTGGGGTCGCCCGGTGCGTGCGTGACATAGATGGGGCGGATGAGGCCGGTGGCGATGCGGGTGGTCGTCAGGGGCGTCTGGGCCGCGGCGTGACCGGCCATGACCGCAACAAGACCTGAGCCGGCCGCAATGGCGGCGGCGAGATGAATACCCTTCACTTCGACCTCCTTGTTTCCCCGGGGATAGATCGGTTCGGACCCCGAACCGCGTCGGTTCCGCAGGGTGATGTTCACCATACCGGCCGTGATTGAGGGCCTCAAGAGAATTGCGGGCTTCGGACGGGTGCGGCCCCGGCGCGGGCAGGGGTGTGTTCGGGCCCGTGCGGAGATGGGGTGAGTCGGGGCTCAGCAGCCGGCGTCGTACCGGTCGAGGAAGGCGAAGTAGTCGGCGAGGTCAACCGAGCCATCTCCGGTGAAGTCGGCGGCGGGGTCGAGGGCCTCGAAGAAGTTGAGGAACTGGAGGTAGTCGGCGAAGTCGATGAAGCCATCACAGGACAGGTCGGCGGGGCAGGGGGCGAAGATGTAGGCCGAGCCGCTGGCGGAGCCCAGGTCATCATCGTTCCAGTTGCCGATGAGGACGGTGGAGCCGCTGACCGCCACCGCATCGCCGAACTGATCGCGCTGCTCACCATCGGCGGCGGAGAGCTTGGCGGAGAACGCCCAAGCCCCGGCCGCATCCGCCCGGAAGAGGTACGCCGAGCCCTTGCGGTCGTCGGCCCAACTCCCGACGACGGCGGCGTCGGCGTCGATCGAATCTCCCCGCACCCCTCGCGCAGGATACCGGCCCGGGCCCGCGGGAACAGCACGAAGTGCGGGATGAGAAACATGAATCTCTGACCGGCTCAACAGCCCGCATCGTACAGGTTCAGGAACTCCAGGTAATCGCCGAAGTCGACGATGCCATCGCCGTTGAAGTCGACGGCGAGGTCGAGAGCATCGTAGAGATTGAGGAACGCGAGGTAGTCGGCGAAATCGACGACGCCGTCGTGGTTGAGGTCCGGGCGGCAGCCCAGGGCGAGCGCGGCGGCGGCGTTGAGGATGCCGTAGCCGCGGATGAAGAGGGGGTCGGTCTGGCCCGTGGCGGCGAAGTCGGAGGCGGAGCGGAAGAGGTAATCGCGGAGCTGGTCGGGCGTCCAGTCGGGGCGGGCGCCGGCGAGGCAGGCGACGGCGGCGGCGACGAGCGGGGTGGAGAGGGAGGTGCCGCTGGCGGTGGCGTAGGAGGTGTCGTCGTACGGCCAGATGGTGGCGGTCTCGACCCCGCGGGCGAGGACCTCGGGCTTGAGCCGCCCGTCGGCGGTGGGCCCGTCGGAGGAGAAGTCGGCGATGGTGCCCTCGTACCAGGCGGCGCCGCAGGTGATGACGCGCGGGGCATCGGCGGGGGCGATGAGGTGGCTGGCGCCGGGGTCGTCATCGTGCCCGGCGTTGCCGGCGGCGGTGCAGCAGTGCACACCGTTGGCGGTGGCGATGTTGACCGCGAGGGTGGTGACGGCGGTCTGGCCGTCGAGGTCGCCCTGGGAGTACCAGTCGATGTAGCCCAGGGAGCTGGTGGCGACATCGGCGCCGTGCATCTCGGCGAACTCCAGGCCCGCGACGTAGTAGTCTTCTTCGACGGGTGTCTCGCCGGAGATGTCCTCGGTCTTGCAGAGCACGAAGCGGGCGTTGTATGCGCCGCCGACGAGCTCGCCGGGGCGGTAGGCGCCGATGCAGCCCAGGATGAGCGTGCCGTGGCTGTGCTGGCCATCGGGATCGCCGGGCTGCTCGCCGACGATCTCGTCATCATTGATGAAGTCGTGGGCGGCGACGATGTCGAGGGAGTGGCCCGGCTCGTTGAAGACCACGTGCGAGGTGCGGAAGCCGGTGTCGAGGATGCCGATGATGACGCCCTGGCCCGTGTGCCCCTGGGCGTGCAGGGCCTGCAGGTTGATCTGGGCGAGCTGGTCGGAGGCGTAGCCGTAGAAGTCGCGGGCGGGCCCGGCGTCGGTGGGGCGCTCGGCGGGCGGGGTGATGCGCCGGCCCGCGCGGACGGGCTGGACCTTGGCGACGCCCGGCAGGCGCGCGATCTCCGCGAGCTGCGCGGGCGAGGCGGTGATACTGGCGGCGTTGAGCCAGCGGCTGGTGGTGCGGAGCATCGCGCCCGAGCGTTTGAGCTGCTCGATGTAGGTCGGGCTGACGGGGAGGTCGCGGGCGTCGAAGAGGCCCGGATCCGTGCGGCGGAGCGCGCGGCGGTTCCTGGCGTGCGCGTCGTAGGAGTCGGCCAGGCGGTCGAGAGCGCCGGGCAGCTGGTCCGAGGGTAAGCCCTTGTCGGTGAAGTAGACCCAGTGCGCTGCGCGGGCCTGCTCGGTAGTGGGCGTGGAGACGGACGGGCCCGGCATCGCTGCGGCTTGGATGAGGCAGGTGAACGCGACGACAGAGATCGACATTTGAGGCTCCCCGAACGGGCCGCGGCGGCGACCGGAAGTTAGCGGACTTGGCGCGAGGCGCTGGCCCCGCGGACCATCCGTCGATTAGACTGCAAACCGGGCCGCTCTTCAACGGCGAAATGGCGAGGGTTTCACCCCCGGGGGTTCGCCGGTCGGACAACCAGGCAGGAGGCACGGGTGATGCGGAAGTGCATGACGGGATTCCGACCGGCGCTGGCGGCGGCGGCGGTGATGGCGGTGTGCGGATCGGCCATGGGGCAGTTCGCGTCGAGCAACGTGACGCTGCGCTCGTGGATCCCGCTGGCGGGCTTCCCGAGCCTGCCCGCGAACGCGAACGACTGCTGGGGGTACACCTCGGCGTCGGGGCGTGAATACGCCATCATCGGGCTGAGCAACGCGGCGGGGTTTGTCGAGGTGACGGACCCCGACAACCCGGTGATCGTGGCCTCGATCGCGCACACGCCAAGCCTGTGGGGAGATGTGAAGGTCTACCAGGGCTACGCGTATTTCTGCAACGAGGCAGGGGGCGGCGTGCAGGTCATCGACCTGCGGCAGATCGACGGAGGGGTAGTGACGCTGGTGCGCACGATCCCCAACACCAGCACCGCGCACAACGTGGCGCTGAATCCGCAGAGCGGGTACCTCTACACCTGCGGCGCGCCCTCCGACGGCGCGCTGACCGCTTATAGCCTGGCCGACCCGGCGAATCCGGCGTACGCGGGCCGGCTGAACAGCGTGTACGTGCACGACGCCCAGATCGTGTCCTACACCGAGGGCCGGTACGCCGGCAAGGAGATCGCCTTCTGCTGCAACGGGCCTGTCGGGATCGACGTGATCGATGTGACCGACAAATCCAACCCGGTGCGGCTGTCCCGCACGACCTACCCCAACCTGAGCTACTGCCACCAGGGATGGCTCAGCGAAGACCGTCGCTACTTCTACGTCGATGATGAGCTGGATGAGCTGGGCCACAAGGTCGCCACGACGACGACGTACGTGTTCGATGTGTCCGATCTCTCCGCCGTCACGCTGATCAACACCTTCACGACGGGCGAGCACGCGATCGACCACAACCAGTACGTGCACGGGCGGTTCCTGTACCAGTCGAACTACACCTCGGGCGTGCACATCTGGGACCTGACGGTGCCGAGCAGCCCGACGCGGGTGGGCTGGTTCGATACCTATCCCGAGGAGCACGAGGGCGACCCGGGGTTCACGGGCACCTGGAGCAACTACCCGTATCTGTCCTCGGGCATCCTGATTGTGAGCGACATCAACCGCGGGCTGTTCGTGCTCGACCCGTCGGCCGCGCGGGCCTGCCTGGATGCCGACTTGAACCACGACGGCCGGGTCGACTTCGCCGACTATCTTGAGTACCTGAACCTGTACGACGCCTCCAGCCCCGAGGCCGACCTCACCGGCGATGGCCTGGTGGACTTCTCCGATTATCTCGAGTTCCTGAACGAGTACGACCGGGCCTGCTGAGCGAGCGCCGGGCCCGGATCCCTCACCCGACCAGCCTGATCTTCTTCAGCGTCACCGGGCTGCGGCGCTGCACCTCGCGCTCCCCGCCCGCGCGGAGGAAGCGGTCGAGCGCGAACCGGGCCGGGGCATCCTGCACGCGCACGGTGAGAACGCCGCGGGCCATCGAGACCAGCTCGGCCGGCGCGGCGAGGTCATCGGGCACGGCGGCGGTCCACGCCGCGGCGATGCCGCCCATGGACTTGTGCCGGCGGGCCAGGTCGTTCTCGAAGGCGGCGACCGCGTCATGGATCGGCGGCGCCGAGCGCGGGCCCGGGCGGATCTGGCGGAGCTTGTCGACGGCCGCGCGGGCCCGCTGCGGGTTCACGGCCGCATGGTAGCGCCGAGAGGCGGATTCAGGGACGACAAGCACGGCCCGCCGGTGGATCGGCGGGCCGCGGGGCGAGATCGGCGTTCAGCACCCCGCGTCGTAGTGGTTCAGGAACTCGAGGTAGTCGCCGAAGTCGATGAACCCATCGCCGTTGAAGTCGGCGCGGGGGTTGAGGGTGTCATAGAGGGTGAGGAACTCGAGGTAGTCGGAAAAGTCCACCAGGCCATCGCCGTTGAGGTCGGCGGGGCACAGCTCGGCCGACAGGTAATCGACGCCGGCGAACTCCAGTGGCGTGCCGGGTGGGACGGGCGTTCCCACCCAGCCGGAGCCGGGGATGTAAATCGGGAGGGTGGTGCTGAAGAAATACCCCGGCAGGCCCGGCAGAGTGCCGCCGGGCCCGGCGATGAGGACAGTGAAGGGCGGGTTGGTGGCGGTGAAGGCAAGGCCCGCGGGCCCGACGGCGGCGAGGTCAACGCCGTAGTAGACAATCGGGAAGTCGGTGCGGAGGAACTGGGGCAGCGCGATCGGAGAGTCGGAGGAGTAGCCGTTGTCGCGCAGCCAGCCGCCGATGGATGGAGTCATGACGCCGCCGAAGAAGGCGCCGAGGCGCATGATCCCGGGGTCGGCCGGATCGCCGGGTTTGCCCATGACGGTCATCATGTCGTTGACCTGGCGACCGTTGATGACGCCCGGGACCGTGGCGCTCACATCGGGCGAGGCGGTCCCCCCGGAACGGACCTCCTGGCCATCGCCGTTCCTGATGGTCTGGCCGTTGCTGGTCGGATAGAACGTGACGGGCGTGCCGCGGCGCAGGTTCTTCATGCGGTGGCGGGTGAACGGGTTGGCCGGGTCGGCCCCGGCGGAGTCGGGCAGCACGGGGTCGGCGAAGGCGGGCAGCGCGACCGCCGCGGCAAGGGTGAGGAACAGCGTGCGAACGAGCATCGTTGGCTTCTTCATGACCGGTCTCCGGAATGTGTGAGGGCGGGCGGAACGCAGGCCCGCCGGGGTGAGATCCCGCCCGGACGAACGGGCGGGCCAAACCCAAAGCGATCAGGGGCGCCGCGGACTCACGCATGATTCGTAACGGCACGACGGGCCGGGGACGCGCGCGGGCCCGCGCCGGGCCCGGCGGTCCGCTACCCTCATGGCCCGCATGCCCACGGCCGTGCACATCCAGGAGATCGTGAAGACCTTTCCGGCGGTGGGGGGCGCGCCGCCCGCGGTGGCGTGCGACCATATCTCGCTGTCGATCGAGCCGGGCGAGCTGTATTTCCTGCTGGGCCCGTCGGGGTGCGGGAAGACGACGCTGCTGCGGATGATCGCGGGGTTCATCGATCCGACGAGCGGGAGGATCCTGTTCGACGAGTCGGATGTGACGTTCATGCCGCCCAACAGGCGCAACACGGGGATGGTGTTCCAGTCGTACGCGCTGTGGCCGCACATGACGGTGCAGGCCAACGTGGAGTTCGGGCTGAGCGTGCGGAAAGTGCCGGGCCCGGAGCGGGCCCGGGCCGCGCTGGAGGCGTTGGCCGCGGTGAAGATGGAGGCGTACGCCAAGCGCAAGCCCAACCAACTCTCGGGCGGTCAGCAGCAGCGCGTGGCGCTGGCGCGGGCCCTGGTGATCCGGCCCAGCGTGCTGCTGCTGGATGAACCGCTCTCGAACCTGGATGCCAAGCTGCGGATCGAGCTGCGCGGCGAGATCCGCCGGATCTGCAAGTCATCAGGGATCACCACGATCTACGTCACGCACGACCAGAAGGAAGCCCTGTCGATGGCCGACCGCGTGGCGATCCTCGAGGCGGGCCGCGTGGTGCAGACGGGCCCGCCCGCCGAGCTGTACCGCCGGCCGCGTACCAGGTTCGTCGCAGAGTTCCTCGGCGAGACCAACTTCCTGCCCGCGACGGTGACCTCGGCGGACGGGCCGAAGATCACGGTGGAGACCGCGGCGGGCGCCTTCTCGGCGCGGGCCGAGGCGGCCGGCCCGTGGCGGCCCGGCGCGGGGGTGCTGTGCTCGGTCCGGCCCGAGGCGCTGCGGATCGGCCTGCCTTCGTGGGGTGGCATGAACACGATGACGGGCCGGGTGGTCGAGACGACCTACCTGGGCGAGATGGCCCAGCACGTGGTGGAGCTCAAGGGCGGGCTGCGGGTGAAGGCGGCGGACCTGAACCCGCGCGAGGCGGTGACCGGGACGATCACGATCGGCGTTGCGCCCGAGGATGTTGTGCTGCTGCCGGCGTGAGCCGGTGCACGGTAAGGAGCGGGTTCAAAAAAGCCACCGGCGGGAGGAGACCCCCGCCGGCGCTGGTGCTTGCTGGTTCGTATCGCCGCGGCGGGTGCACCGTCCCCGCCGCGGCGTGGAAGCGAGAGAAAGGCGGGCCCCCCCGGGGGCGCCCGCGCGGGTCAGCGGCGTCGGCGGGCGGTCATGCCCAGGCCCAGCCCCGCGAGGGCGAGCGGGCCCGGCGCGGGCAGGAAGATCTGGTCCTGGAAGGTGTCGTGGCCGACGCCAAGCAGGGGCGCGCCGCCCGAGCCGATGGCGGCGACGATCGAGCCGAAGTCGT
Organism: Phycisphaerales bacterium; assembly: GCA_020849615.1. Taxonomy (GTDB): domain Bacteria; phylum Planctomycetota; class Phycisphaerae; order Phycisphaerales; family UBA1924; genus JADLFW01. Next base: position 254,508 of record JADLFW010000004.1, on the reverse strand, counting down.
TGATGACATCGATGGGCAGGGGCGAACCGTCGGCGTTGCTGATGCGGACGCGGCCAGCCGAGAGGTCGATGCTGGAGAGGCCCGCGCCGGCGTCGTAGTCGTAGGCGATCTCCCAGATGGCGGCCTGGAAGGCGGCGGCCTTGGAGTTGATGGCGCCGAGGCCGACGGCGGCGCCGCCATGGACGGCGTAGATGTCGTAGATCGCCTGGGCCCGGCCCGCGCCCATGGGCAGCTCGCCGGCGCTGACGGGGAGCTGGGGGACGGTGAGCAGGTCGTAGGTAGCGCCCTCGCCGGTGACGATCTGGGAGAGGTCGGTGCAGTAGGTGACCTGGAAGCCGTTGAAGGCGGCGGCCGCGCCGGCGCCGTTGCTGAACTCGTGGTTGAGCTGGCCCATGAAGACATCCATGAGCGAGCCGTCGAAATCGACCTTGACCATCTGGCCCGACCCGACGCCCGTCCAGCGGACATCGATGGTGTCGGCGGCGGCGGACAGGGCGGGGGTGAGGGCGGATGCAGCGCAGACGATCGGCGCGAGAAGCTTCTTCTTCATCGAACTCTCCTCCTGGTGAACGTGCATACCCGGGGCGGGCCGGGGCCGACCTCCGGCGAGGGCGGCCGCGAGTGTTCGCGGGCGGCCCGTCACCGGTTGCGTTCGGAAGTGCAAGCTACCGATGGAGTTGCGCGATCTCAAGCGGAAAGCGATCAGCGCGGCGGTTCGCGGACGCGGGGTGTGCGTACTGGGACGCTCGCGCGGGTCCTGTGTTGCTTATCGACTTGCTTATCTGGACCGCGGCCCGGGCGCGCTGAAGTTATTGACGTTGCGAGGGGTCGATGACGCGCACGTTGCGCCGGCCATCACCGGGCCCGAAGGTCCGCCCGGCGGTTCGGAACAGCGAGATGATGAGCGACCGGGCCAGGGCGATGATCAGGAAGCCCGCGGCGAGGATGATCGCCATCGCGATGGCGATGATCGCGAGGGGGAGCAGGACCAGCCAGACGAACAGGCGGACGGGCCAAGGCGCCCCGGCGCCGATGGAGCCGGCGGTGGCCCGGGCCCGGCCGGAGTAGATGCGGATGACCTCGAGGTTGTCCACGGGGGAATCGTACGGTGGCCCGTGGTGGCGAGACGAACTCCGAGGGCGTGGCGTCGGGCGCGGGGATTGCACCCTGTGAACGGTGATTCAGAGCCGGTGCAACCGCGTGGCGGCCCGCCCGGGCCGGGCCCGCCTCGGAAGAACGGGCTCTCCCATGGGCCTTCGGCTACGATTCGCCCGCTATGCCGACCATCACGATCGACGGGGTCAAGTGCGAGTTCGCGGCGGGTCAGACGATCCTGCAGGTGGCCAACGCCAACGGGCTGAAGATCCCGCAGTACTGCTACCACGAGGGGTTGTCGGTGGTGGCCTCGTGCCGCATCTGCCTGAGCGAGGTGTGGGCCCCCAATCCCAAGAGCGGGCAGCTCGAGCCCTTCATGGGCGGCAAGCTGGTGCCGACGTGCCAGCAGACGTGCTCGGACGGCATGGTGGTGTACTCCGACTCGCCCAAGGGCGTGGCGAACCAGAAGGCGGTGATGGAGTACCTGCTGATCAACCACCCGCTGGACTGCCCGGTGTGCGATCAGGCGGGGGAGTGCTTCCTGCAGGACTACTCGTACGAGTACGGCCGCGGGGTGTCGCGCTTCGAGGAGCAGAAGGTCAAGCAGCCCAAGAAGGACCTGGGCCCGCACGTGTACCTGTACAGCGACCGGTGCATCATGTGCACGCGGTGCGTGCGGTTCACGCGGGAGGTCTCGGGCACATCCGAGCTGATGGTGCAGGGCCGCGGGAACAAGGAAGAGATCGATGTTTTCCCGGGCGTGGCGATCGACAACGAGCTGTCGGCCAACGTGATCGACCTGTGCCCGGTGGGGGCGCTGCTCGACAAGGACTTCCTGTTCGCGCAGCGCGTGTGGTTCCTGCGCAGCACCCCCAGCATCGACGGGATCACCGCCAGCGGCGACAACATCCTGATCGAGCACAACGAGGGGAAGATCTTCCGTTTCAAGCCCCGGGCCAACCCGGCGGTCAACAAGTGGTGGATCACCGATGAGGTCCGCTACGGCTGGAAGCACATCCACAGCGAGGATCGGCTCCGCTCGCCCGTGCACCGCCGCTTCGGCACGCTGGTGGAGACCGACTACACCCGGGCCTATGAGGATGCCCTCGACGGGCTCCGGAAGGCGGTCGCCGATGGCAAGCGGGTGGCGCTGGCGGTGAGCCCGATGCTGGCCTGCGAGGAAGCGTACCTGCTGGCGATGCTGGCCCGGACCATCGATCCGGAGGCGGTGCTGGCGGTCGGGCCCGTGCCGGTGAAGGGCCAGGACAAGGTCTTCCCGGTGGGGGCCAAGGCCGATGACCCCAGGGCGTTCCGGACATACGCCGAGAAGGCCCCCAATGCGCGGGGTGTGCGGCGGGTGCTGGAGGGGATCGCGGGGCAGGGGAACGTCCCCGATTTTGAGGGGTTCCTGCGGCGGCTGGGCAAGGGCTCGGGCGCCAGCGATGTCGCGGCGGTGGTCCTGACGGGCAACTACCCCAGCGACTGGGCCACCGACGACCTGGTCTCGGCCCTGGGTGGCAAGTTCGTCGTGCTGATCGACACGCTCTCGGGGCGGCTGATCGATGAGGCGGATGTGGTGCTGCCGGGGGCGACGTGGGCGGAGAAGGCCGGGACGTTCGAGAACGCGCGGCACCAGCTGCAGGCATTCGAGCAGGCGATCCCGGTGATCGAGCTGGCCAAGACCGAGGGGCAGATCGCGCTGGACCTGATGGCCGAGCTCGAGGGGAAAGCGGATGTCGTGAGCGGCGAGGCCCCGATGGTCGTTATGGCGACCCAGCGGAGCCTGCTGCCGGGCAGCACGCAGACAGCGCCGCCCCGGGCGGCGGCGTACAACGCGGCGAACATCCGGGCCCGGATGGCGGCCGAGCGCCCCGCGCTGGCGGTTTTCGCGACCGGGGTGAGCCTGCCGGCGGTTGAGGCCCGGCAGGAGGCCGACATGAAGGTCGTCGACCTGTAGCCGGGCCTGATCGCGACCAGCGAAGGCGGTGCGGGAGCTAAGTGCGGCTCATCCCGGGGTTTCGGGGGGGTGTTTCTGCGGAGTCAGCGCGGGCGTTCGCGCGGGGCGGGGTTGAGGCGGCCCGGCGGTGCTGAGATTGGGGTGTTGGAACGATGTGGAAAACTCGTCCTTTCGGGCGGGGCTTCCTAGAGTTCTGTCCAGTTTCGGCGTGGCGGAGGGCCACGGGAAACACCGGTTTGCAAACATGCTGAAGGCGGCTTGGCGCATGGCGCCGAGCGCCCGGCGTCCGTCTGGTTCTGAGCCCGTCCGGCGGTGGGGCCGCGTGATGGGGCTTGGGGCCGCTTCGAGGAAAGGTTGGGTATGCCGAAGACCGCGAGCAAGAAGGGAGCGGGAGAGGCCGCGTCGGGCGTGGTGATGAAGTTCGAGCACACCAACGGGCACGTGGGGGGGCAGGCGGCCAAGCCGGCATCCCCGGCCCGGAAGCTGCCGAGCACGCACCAGAAGATGGTGTATTACTTCGGCAAGTCCAAGACCGAGGGCCGGGCCGAGATGAAGCCGCTGCTGGGGGGCAAGGGGGCCAACCTCGCGGACATGACGAGCATCGGGCTGCCGGTTCCCCCCGGCTTCACGATCACGACGGACACGTGCGCGGCGTACTACAAGGCGGGGCAGCGTCTGCCGCACGGGCTGATGAACGAGGTGCACAAGAACATCGCCATGCTCGAGAAGGAGCTGGGCAAGAAGTTCGGGGACAACGCCAACCCGCTGCTGGTGTCGGTGCGGTCGGGCGCCGCGGTGTCGATGCCGGGCATGATGGACACGATCCTGAACCTGGGGCTGACGGACGCCTCGGTGGCGGGGCTGGCGAACGCGACGGGGAACACGCGCTTCGCGTACGACGCCTACCGCCGGCTGATCAACATGTTCGGCGACGTGGTGATGGGGATCGACCACCACCACTTCGAGGAGGCGTTCAAGAAGATCAAGGCCAAGTACAACGCCGCCAGCGACACGGACGTGCCCGAGAAGGGCATGATCGAGTTGTGCGACGCGTACAAGGCGGTGTTCCAGCGGTACGTGGGGGAGGTCTTCCCGCAGAACCCGTTCAAGCAGCTGGAGCTGGCGATCGAGGCGGTGTTCAAGAGCTGGAACGGCGACCGGGCGGTCTCGTACCGGCGCATCGCGGGGATCAGCGGCCTGAACGGGACGGCCGTGAACATCCAGGCGATGGTGTACGGCAACATGGGCGACGACTCGGGGACGGGGGTGGCCTTCACGCGCAACCCCGCGACGGGCGACAACGAGTTCTACGGCGAGTTCCTGGTGAACGCCCAGGGCGAGGACGTGGTGGCGGGGATCCGCACGCCGCGGAGCGTCGACGAGATGCCGCGGTGGAACAAGCCGGTGTACGGCGAGCTGCTGAAGATCAAGAGCAAGCTCGAGAAGCACTACAGGGACATGCAGGACATCGAGTTCACCATCGAGCGCGGCAGGCTCTACATGCTGCAGACGCGGACGGGCAAGCGCTCCGGCGCGGCGGCGGTGAAGATCGCCTGCGACATGGTGAAGGAGAAGCTGATCGATGAGAAGGCGGCGATCCTGCGGATCCCGGCCGGCGACATCACGCAGCTGCTGCTGCCCAGCTTTGATCCCAGCGGCAAGAAGAAGGCCGAGGTCCTGACCCGCGGCATCCCGGCCTCGCCCGGCGCCGCGGTGGGGTACCCCGCGTTCGACGCCGCCGAGGCGGTCAAGCGGGCCCACGCGGGCGAAAAGGTTCTGCTGGTCCGCAAGGAGACCAGCCCCGAAGACGTCGAGGGCATGCACTCGGCCGCGGGCATCCTGACCAGCACGGGCGGGCGCACCAGCCACGCGGCGGTCGTCGCCTGCGGGTGGGGCAAGTGCTGCGTGGTGGGCGCGGGCGAGCTGGAGATCGACGACAAGAAGGGCGTGCTCACCATCAAGGGCAAGAAGTTCGGCCGCAAGGACCTGCTGTCGATCGACGGCACGACCGGCGAGGTGATCGCCGGCGCGGTCGCGACGATGGAGCCCAAGCTGTCGGGTGATTTCGCCCAGCTGATGAAGTGGGCCGACAAGTGGCGGACCATCGGGATCCGCACCAACGCGGACACCCCCGAGGACGCCCAGCGCGGCCGCGAGTTCGGCGCCGAGGGCATCGGCCTGTGCCGCACCGAGCACATGTTCTTCGAGGGCGAGCGCATCAAGGCGATGCGCGAGATGATCCTCGCCGAGACGAAGGAGAACCGCGAGGCGGCCCTCGCCAAGCTCCTGCCTTTCCAGCGCGACGACTTCATGGGGATCTTCAAGGCCATGAAGGGCCTGCCCGTGACGATCCGCCTCATCGACCCGCCGCTGCACGAGTTCCTGCCGCACGACGAGGCCAACCAGGCCGAGATGGCCCGGGTGCTGGGCGTGAAGGCCGAGAAGGTCCGCCAGCGGGTGGACCAGCTCCACGAGGCCAACCCCATGCTGGGGCACCGCGGCTGCCGCCTGTGCGTCACCTACCCCGAGATCCTCGAGATGCAGGTCCGGGCCATCGTCGAGGCGATGATCGACTGCCTCCGCAGCAACATCAAGGCGATGCCCGAGATCATGATCCCGCTGGTCGGCACCCGCAAGGAGCTGGCGTACCTCCGCAAGCAGGTCGAGGAGACCATCGCCAAGGTCAAGACCGAGCAGGATTACAAGCCTCGCCTGGACATCAAGATCGGCACCATGATCGAGGTCCCCCGGGCCGCGGTGACCGCCGACGAGATCGCCCAGGCCGCCGACTTCTTCAGCTTCGGCACCAACGACCTGACGCAGCTGACGTACGGCTTCTCGCGCGATGACATCGGCACGTTCCTGCCCGACTACCTGCAGCGCGAGATCCTGGACCACGACCCCTTCCAGTCCCTCGACACCGGCGGCGTGGGCCAGCTCGTGAAGATGGGCGTGGACAAGGGCCGCGGTGTCAAGGGCGACCTGAAGATCGGCATCTGCGGCGAGCACGGCGGCGACCCCAAGAGCGTCCATTTCTGCCACAAGGTCGGCATGGACTACGTTTCCTGCTCGCCCTTCCGCGTGCCGATCGCCCGGCTGGCCGCGGCGCAGGCGGCGCTCATGGGGAAGTGACAAGGCGACCCGGCATCGGAGCAACGAAGTGACAGGCAAAGGCCCCGCTCGCAGGAGCGGGGCCTTTTTCGTTTTCACGGCGCTGCTTCAGCTCAGCAGCCCCCGTCGTAGTGGTTGAGGAACTCGAGGTAATCGGCGAAGTCCACGAAGCCGTCGCCGTTCAGGTCGGCGCACAGGCTGCCCGCGTCGTAGAGGTTCAGGAACTCCAGGTAGTCGGCAAAGTCGACGAGCCCATCCTTGTTGATGTCCCCGATGCAGAGCGTGGAAGAGCACCAGGTCACGATCGACGAGGCGGGCGGCGTCACGCGCACCGCGTAGGTGGAGGTGGCGCTGTCGGTGATCACCTGCATCGGGCGGTCTGTCGCCAGCACCGTCAGCGGAGCGACCGCGGGGATGTACTGCGCCTCCCGGCAACCAGTCCGCCCGTCCATGTCGGTGCGGGCCATGTGCACATCCCAGAAGCCGACATCCGGCGTCATGGTGGTCAGGCCCGCCACGGCGTACCCGGCATCGCAGGGCAGCGCGATGACGCTCTCGCTCTCGGTGAGCGTGTCGCCGTTCATGTAGATCTCGCCGCGGATGAACGCGCCGGCCGGGCTGAACTTCACCAGCGCGCCATCGACGCCGGAGATGCGCGTCCCGGCGAAGACGAAATCGCCCGCGCCGTCCACATCGGCCGCGGTCACGCCGGGGTGAAAGCCCGTCACGGAGCGCATCCACGACAGGGCGCCCCCGCCGATGGAGACCCTGCCGACGATGGCGTTCGGCCCGCCTTGCCGGCCCGCGAACACCGCCTCGCCGCCCGCCACCACCACCGAGTCGGCCGAGAGGTCGGTGCCGGGCAGACGGAACGACCGGGCCCAGACCACGGCGCCGTCGAACCGGAGCCGCACCAGGAGGGCCTCGCGGTCGGCGACGACGGCGGGCTTGATCCAGCCCGCGACCATGAAGCCATCGGACAGGAGCGCAAAGTCGGTGAAGCTGACATCGTGCTCGGGCGCTCCTCCCGCCAGGCGGTAACGGTTGGTGAACATCGGGGCCCCGGACGCCGCTGTCCGGATCAGGATGCCCGACAGGGTGGGCACACCCAGCGTGGAAAGACGCAGGCGGGCGATCGCGGCCAGCGAGCCGTCGGACAGCTCTTCGGCGGTGACCCCCGCAAAGGAGTCCTCGAACGGCGTGCCGAGGTAGACGCGGCTCCACAGCAACGTGCCCGCGGGGTCGAACCGGAGCAGGGCAGCGCCGAGGCGTGCGGAGATGCTGTCGGTCTCGCCCCCCACCAGGTAGCCGCCGTCCCGGACCTGGCGAACGGAGTAGGCGATTTCGCGATCCTGCGACACGGAGTCGATAACGCGGGACCACAGGTGGGCCCCGGCCGCGTCGTACCGGACGAGGTACATGTCGCCGAAGACAAGGGTCTCGGGATCGGTGTAGCCCGCGGTCAGGAACCCGCCATCGCGGGCCCGGGTGATGTCGTAGGCGTACTCGTTCCCTGTCGCGTAGCCAACCGCGCGGTGATCGCGGATGACCTGCCCGGGCGCGGCGGCGGCGAGGGTGGCGAGGCTGATGATGAACGCGGCGCTGGAAGGGATCGTCGGAGCGTGGGGCATGATCGGACTCCTTTCGCGGCCAGGGAGTGGCGCGCGCTGGTGATGAGGCCCCGGGCCCGGCTTCCGCGCCGGTTCATCCCAAGCGTCGCCGGGCGGCGCCTGTCACGCCCTCTTGGGTCCTGTCACGCGAACATCGTGGTGCTTGTTGGCCCGCGCAAGAGAACGCCCCCGGCGGCGGGCCGGGGGCGTCGGGGCGAGTTGCGCCGGGCCTCAGCAGCCGGCGTCGTAGTGGTTCAGGAACTCGAGGTAATCACCGAAGTCGATCATCCCATCACCGTTGAAGTCGGCGCACAGGCTGCCGGCGTCGTAGAGGTTCAGGAACTCGAGGTAGTCGGTGAAATCGACCATCCCATCGCCGTTGAGGTCGGCCGGGCAGCCGGCGTCGAAGCACAGGCGGAAGTTGCCCGAATCGGGGTTCTGGACAAAGACCGGGAAGGTCTCCCAGAGCTGATCGGGGATCATCTGCACCGTGCGCGGCTTGACGGCGAGGTCGGGGAAGGTGATCCCGGGTGTGTAGGGCTGCTCGCGGCAGCCGGTGCGGCCGTTGGTGTCGGTGCGCGGGAAGTGCACATCTTCCTGGCCCGAGCCGGGCTGCATGGTGGTCATCCCGGCGAGGGCGTAGCCGTAGCCGCAGGGAAGGCCGATGACATCGTGGACCTCGGTGCGGGAATCGCCATCGCCGTAGCGGACGCCGCCCGCGTAGACGCCGAGCGGGTCGAAGCGGATCAGCGCGCCCCATACGGGGTTGGTGGTCCGGCCCGCGAAGAGCGCGAGTTCATCGTTGTCGTTGTACGCGGCCGAGAAGCCGGGCCTGAAGCCGGCGATGATCCGCGACCACACGGGCGCGCCCGCCAGGTCGATGCGGGCCGCCACCGCGTTGGCCGCGCCCTCCCGGCCGCAGAACGCCGCGGCGTTGGGGGCCAGCAGCAGTGCATCGGCGGTCAGGTCGGTGCCGGTCATCGCGTAGGTCCGGGCCCAGACGGGGACGCCCGCCGGGGTGGTCTTGAGGATCAGCGACTGGCGGTTGCCGCCCTGGGCATCGTTCATCCAGCCGGCGATCATGTAGCCGTCGGAGAGGACCGCGATGTCGGAGAAGCTCATGCTGGCGCCGTCGAGCTCCGCGCCGACCTCCTGGTAGCGGTTGATGAAGATCGGGTTGCCGGCGGGGTCGGTGCGGAGAAGCACCCCGTCGAGCGGCCCGCCCGTGGTGTTCTGGGCCCGGCCGACCAGGACGATGGAGCCGTCGGGCAGCTCGGTGAGCTCAACACCCGCGGGGGAATCGACGAAGGGAACGCCGGTGTAGACGCGGGACCAGACGAGCCCGCCCGCCGGGCTGAGCTTGATGAGCGCGATGCCCAGGCGGTTGGAGATGCTGCTGGTCTCGGCGCCGATGATGTAGCCGCCATCGCGGGTCTGGCGGATGGAGTAGCCCACATCGTTGGCCTGGTCGACGGACCCGATGACGCGGGACCACAGGTCGTTGCCGAGCGAGTCGTAGCGGACGACGTAGATGTCGGCGGGGGTGGTGGGGGTGAGCGAGGTTCGGCCCACGGTGACGAAACCGCGGTCGCTGGTCGGGGAAATCTCGTAGGCGAGTTCATTGGCGGGCAGGCCCACCGTGCGGTGGAACTGCAGCGGCTGGGCCGAGGCAGCGCCGGCGGCGGCGGCGATGAGCACGGCCCCGGACAGGTGGGACATGCGGTTCATGCGGGACATGCGGTTCATAAGCGATCGGTTCATCCTTCTGCTCCTTCATGCATGGGCGCCGGGCTTTGGCCGGGCTTGGTTGGCCCACGACGGCCGGACCAAAGCGTCGGCCCGGCGCCGCACTCACGCGGCGGCGGAGAACTTTTTTCGCGCGCCGGATCACGGTGGACCGGGTCTTGCTCGGGAGGGAAACGGGCGCTGGAGCTACGCGCCGTTCCGGTTGTGCAACAGCGCAAGAAACAGCCCCCGGCCGGGCGGGGGGCTGACTGCTTCACTTGTTGCTGCCTCCGCCGCGTTGCTTCCTGTTCAGCAGCCCGCGTCGTAGAGGTTGAGGAACTCGAGGTAGTCGGCGAAATCGACGAGGCCATCGCCGGTGAAGTCGACCGCGACATCCTCGGCATCGTAGAAGTTGAGGAACTCGAGATAATCGGCGAAGTCGACGAGCCCGTCGTCGTTGAGGTCGGCGAGGCAGTCGAGCGGCTCGACCGGCAGTTTGTCGTGCGAATCGTAGAGGTTGATGGTCGCGGGGTCGAAGGTGCTGCGGGTGCGGGCGATGCGGAAATCGCCGGCGAAGCGCTGGCCGCGCAGCCCCGTGCGGTCGGCGGAGACGTAGCGTCCCGTGCCGGGATCGCGGCGGGCCTCCTCGATGATGCCGCCGTCATTGACGAGGATGTCGCCCTTTGAAGTGATCTGGATGGCGCGGGGGTCGGTGACGCTGGGGAGGGAGTGGGCCTGGGCCTGCAGGCCCGCCGCGGCGGAGAAAACAAGGCTGTAGACCGAGCCGCCGAGGCCCGTGCCGAGCCAGACCTGGCCCGTCTCGTCGCTGATGGCGAGGGTGGCGTCGGTGTCGATGGCGAGGGCGGCGGGGAGGAGCCACGTGGAGTTGAGGGCCAGGGTGATGGGGTTGTAGCGGTCGATGCGGCGGGTGCCGATGTCGAGCATGACGATCTCGCGCTCGACGTCGTCGAAGATCATGACTTCGGGCATGCGGACGAAGGTCGACTGGGTCCGGACCTCGCCGGTGCGCGGGTTGATCGCCTTGAGGACGCTGCCGTCGCCGGCGTACAGCTCGCCGTCGTTGCCGAAGGTCAGCGGCCCGGCGGTGGAGGTGTAGGACATGATCTGGCGGACGCTGCCGTCGCCGTGGCTGATGTTGATGAGCTTGTCGTTGACGCCGACCAGGGGCGGGTTGGTGGCGGCGCAGGAGAACGCCATCGAGGGGTGGGTGTCGAAGAACGTGACGGGCCCGTAGGTGATGGAGGAGATGGGGGCCGAGAAGGTCTCGGGCGCGCCGTCCATGTTGAGCGACTTGGGGATGTGAAACTTGAAGCTGTCGGTGTCGGCGCTGGTCTCGATGCCGGCGCCGAAGTTGGGCCAGATCGCCTTGTAGCCGCCGACGAAGCCCTTGGTGGATCCGGTGTAGGCGTCGATCTGGTACGTGAAGCGGACGTAGGTGTTCGGGTCGTCCTTCCAGCTGAAGCGGTCGGCGACGAACGTGAGCCGGGATGAGGAAGTGCCGTACGAGGCCTGCGAGAAGAGGCTGCTGTTGTTCCAGGGGTCACGCCAGTAGAGCTTGGGCTTGGAGGTGCAGCCGTAGTTCACGCCGTTGAGGGCGGTGACGTGGCCGCCGGTGCGCTCCCAGTAGGGGGTGCCGCCGCCGGTGGTGCGGCGCTCGAACCAGCCGATGTGCAGGTTGACGAGGGCGCCCATGGCGAGCATCGAGGACATGTCATCCTCGATGCCGATGAGGTCGTGCGAGGGGGTGAACGACTCGCTGTAGATGACGATGTAGTCGTTGGGCAGGTTGGTCCCGATGTAGTTGAGCAGCCCGTTGGTGTAGTTGCCCGTGCCGTTGACGGGGTGGGTGTTCAGGTACAGGCCCATGGTGTCGATGACCGCGCCCATGTAGTTGTAGAACGCGGCGCTGCCCCAGAGCTGGGGCCCGTGCACATCGGTGCTCACCGCGGCGGGGTAGCCGTGGTTGGACATGTAGCAGAGCTGGTCGATGCACGAGGTGGGGACGCAGTACATGTTGCCGTCGTTGCCCAGCCCGTAGTGCGTCGCGTCCGCGCGGCGCCGCTGGTCGAGGTCCGACAGGTTGGGGCGGCTGATGTAGCCGCAGATGTCGGCCTGGGCGAGGCCCGCGGCGGCGGCGAGGATGAGCAGGGGGACAGCGTTGGTTCGGCGGGCAAACGGCATGGTCGGCTCCGATCTGAGGAAGGTCGCCTTGAACTGGGGCACCCGGCGATCGGGGGCCGTCGGCCATGAATGCGGAGAATCGCGGGCCGGTGGCCACAAATTACCAGCCGGGCGGGCGGTTGCCGAGTCGATTTGACGGGCCGGCCCGGCGTTCCGGGGCGAAAAAGCAGCGGGGCTCCCTACCGGAAGCCCCGCCGCGGTTTCCCATTTTCACAGCCGGGCCCGGAATCCGGGGCCCGTGTCCGCGGGGGTCAGCAGCCCGCATCGTACTGGTTGAGGAACTCGAGGTAATCGACGAAGTCGACCAGCCCGTCATCGTTGAAATCAGCGGCCGGGTCCTCGGCATCGTAGAAGTTCAGGAACTCGAGGTAGTCGGCGAAGTCGACCAGCCCGTCGTCGTTGAGGTCGGCCCGGCAGTCGGGCACCTCGACGGGGAGCAGGTCGTGGGTTTCATAGAGGTCGATCGTGAGGGGGTTGTAGGTCTCGCGCGTCCGGGGCATGCGGAACTCGCGGGCGAACTGGTGGCCCGACAGGCCCGTGCGGTTGCCGACGATCCAGAAGCGGCCTTCCTGGTGGAGTTCCTCGAGGATGCCGTTGTCGTTGACGACGACATCGCCCTTGGAGGTGATCTGGAAGGACAGGGGGTTGGTGATGCCCGGGAGCGCGTTGAGATCAAGGGAGATTCCGCCCGTGGTCGCCGGGAAGGTCATCTCGTAGAAGGCGCCGCCCTGGTCGGGGCAGAGCCAGGCCTTGCCGGTGGCGGGGTTGAGCGCCAGCGAGGCGTCGGACCCGAGAGTGACGGTGTCGGGCAGCAGCCGCGAGGACATGAGGGTGAGCGTGGAGGGGTTGTAGCTGTCGATGCGCTTGGTGGCGCGGTCGAGGCCGATGATCACCTGGCCCGCATCGTCGAAGACGAGCGAGTCGAGGGTGCGGGCCAGCGGCGCCGAGAGGCGCACGGAGCCGTCGCGGGGGTTGATCGCCTTGAGCACGCTGCCGTCGCAGGCGTAGAGCTCGCCGGTATTTCCGAAGACGATGGGCCCGCCCGAGCCGCTGAAGATGGCGATCTGGGTGACGCTGCCGTCGGCGTAGTTGACCCTCAGGAGCTTGTCGGAGACGCCCACGATGGAGGGGTTGGTGACGACGCAGGCGAACACGTTGCTGGGGTGATTGTCGAGGAACTTGACGGGCCCGTTGATCGTCGAGATGCCGGCCGAGCGGGTCTCCGGGGCGCCGTCGCGGTTCGTGGATTTGGGCATGAAGAAGGTGAGGGTCTCGGTATCGAGGCCCAGCGCCAGGCCCACGCCGAAGTTGGGCCAGATGGCCTTGTACCCGCCGAGGAAGCCCTTGGTGTCGCCGGTGTAGGCGTTGAACTGCCAGCCGATCTTGAAGTACTTGTCGGGGTCATCCTTCCAGCTGAAGACATCGGCGACCAGCGTGAGGCGCGAGCTCGAGTTGGCGCTGCTGGCCTGGGTGTAAAAGCTGCTGCCGTTGGAGGGGTCGCGCCAGATGAGCTTGGGCGAGGAGGAGCACGCGTCGTCAACCCCCGCGAGGGCCACGACGTGGCCGCCGGTGCGCTCCCAGTAGCGGGCGCCGGACGGGCCGCGGCGCTCGAACCAGCCGATATGCAGGTTGACCAGCGCGCCGCACGCGATCATCCCGGCCATGTCCTCGGCGACGTTGCCGCTGAGGTCGCCCGAGGGCGTGAAGGAATCGGCGAAGATCTGGATGTAGTCGTTGGGAAGATTGGCCGCCATGTAGTTCAGAAGCCCGCTCGTGTAGTTGTTGGTGCCGCCCGTCGCGCTCGTGCCCAGGTACAGGCCCATGGTGTAGATGCACTGCCCCATGAAGTTGTAGTTGGCCGAGCTGGTCCAGCTCTGCGGGCCCGGCAGCGCTGTGCTGACGGCGTTCGGGTAGCCGTGGTTGGCCATGTAGGCGAGGTTGTCGATGCACGACGTGGGCGCGCAGTACATGCGGCCGTCGTTGGGCAGCCCGACGGTGGAGGCGGAAGCGGCGCGCTTCTGGTCCAGGTCGGCGATGCTGCTGCGGTAGGTGTAGCCGCACGGGCCGGCCGCGGCCGTGCCCGCGATGGCCATCAGGCCCAGCAGGCTGAGCACGGCGTTCCTGTGGTCGGTTCTGGCTCTCATGACATTCTCCTCGGGTTGCTCGGGTCTGTTGAGTTCGGGTGCGGACCGCTCGCCGGTCGCCGCCGGTCACAGAGGCGGAAGACCGGGGGAGCAAGGTCAAAGATTCGCGGTTGGGGGAAAGGTCCGCTGCCGCGGGCCGGGCCATTGTGGCGTATGTCGGACTATCCTCCCAGCAAAAAACCCCCGGAATGCCGGGGGTGTGATCGGGCGTCGGGCGGCTGTCAAGGTGGGTGGACGTCCAGGATGGCCTGTGGGCTTCAGCAGCCCTCGTCGTACTGGTTGAGGAACTCGAGATAGTCCACGAAGTCGACCAGGCCATCGAAGTTGAAGTCGGCCCGGGGGTCGAGCTGCTCGTAGTAGTTCAGGAACTCGAGGTAGTCGGCGAAGTCGACCAGGGCATCGCCGTTGAGGTCGACGAAGCAGTCGGGGACGATCGCGGGCTCGAGATCGATGTCCTCGAAGAGATGGATGGTCGCGGGGTTGTACGAGGTGCGGTTCTTGGCCATCCGGAACGGGCCGCCGAAGGCCAGGCCCGACATGCCGGTGCGGGATGTGGGGTTGTAGCGGCCCGTTCCCGGGTCGATGCCGTACTCGCGGATGAGGCCGTTGTCGAGGACGAGCGCCTCGCCCTTGGCGCTGAACTGGATGTGGCGCGGCGCGGTCGCGCCGCTCAGCGACTTTGAGGTCGCGGTGATGGCGGTCGGGCCCATCGTGAGTTCGTAGCAGACCTGGCTGTCCCCGTAGGCGATCCAGGGCTTGCCGGTGAGGGGGTTGATGGCGATGGAGGAGTTGAGCCCGACCGCCACGGCGGTGGGCAGGGGGAGCGACTGGATGGGCTGGGCGCCCGGGCTGAAGGTGTCGATCGTGCGCTCGAGCTGCGAGAGGGCGAGGATGCGGTCGTTGGCGTCGTCGTAGGTCAGGCTGGTGATGGCGTTGGTGATGGTCCCGGTGGCGATGACCGCGCCGGTCTCGGGGTCGATCTTCTTGAGCTGGTTGAAGTCGGCGACGAAGAGTTCCCCGCGCGGGCTGAAGACCACCTGGCCCGCGAAGGCGGAGAGGGTCGTGATCAGGCGGACGCTGCCGTCGGCCTGGTTCACCGCGATGAGCTTCTTGGGGGCCAGGAAGCCGGGGCTGCTCGCCAGCACCGCGCTCCAGGTCATGTCCGGGCTGAGGTCGATCGACTGCGGCACGCCGGTGACGCCCAGGGCCGAGAAATCATGGACCTGGGTGAGCGAGGCGCCGTCGGCCTTGGGCGTGCTGGGGAAGTGGAACTTGATCTTGCCGACGACGGTGTCGATGCCGACGCCGAAGTTGGGCCAGATGGCCTTGTACCCGCCGACGTAGCCGAAGGAATCGCCGCCGTTGTAGGCGTTGAGGCGCCAGGTCGACCGGGCGTGCGTGGAGGAGTCGTCCTTCCAGCTGAAGTACGCCGTGACGAAGGTCATGCTGGACATCGAGTTGGTGAAGTGCGACTGGCTCGTCTTGGAGTCGCCGCTGCTGGGGTCGCGCCACAGCAGCGTGGGCTGCGAGTCGCAGGCGTTGATGGTGCCCGAGAGGGCGGTGCAGTGCCCGCCGGTGCGCTCCCAGTAGGTCACCTCGCCGTGGCGCAGCTCGAACCACCCGATGCTGAGGTTCACGAGCGCCCCCATCCGCAGCATGTTGGCGAGCGTCTCGGGATAGTTGGACTTGATGTCGTTGTCGGGCGCGAGCGCGGTGCTGTACGAGACCCAGTAGATCGGCACACGGTCCTGAAGGTACTCCGTCCAGCCGTCGAGGTAGGAGCCGTCGGTCCCATCGAACGGGTCCGTATCCATGTACGTGCCCATCTGGTTGATGTAGAACGTCATGGTGTTGACGTTGGCGTTCTGCCAGTCGCGCGGGCCTTGGTAGGACGGGCTCACCGCGTTCGGGTAGCCGTGGTTGGCCAGGTAGGCCTGCTGGTCGATGCAGGAAGTGGGGACGCAGTACATCCGGCCGTCGTTGGGCAGCCCGGTGTACCCGGTCGCGGCCTCGCGCTTCTGGTCAAAGTCGGGCAGGTCCGGGCGGTACACCAGGTCGCAGATCGACTGGGCGTGGGCCGTGGAGGCCACGCAGCCGGCCAGCCCGGCGATCATCACGAGCATCCGCGCGCCGAATCGTGTCTTCCGTGTCTGATTCATTTCAGGTTCCCTCTCCGGCGGAGGGGCGGTTGAACAGCCCGCTGCTCGCCATACAAGGGAGAAGCGGAGGACCACCGTCACGGGGCCAGAGAATTCCGTTTGCGTGCCGCCGGGCCTCGGGGGAGAATGACCCCGGGGCGGGCGGCGCTCAGGCCCGGAGATGTGAATGAGCCAGATGCCTTCGGAGCAGGTCACGCAGTTATTGGACGCCGCGGGCGCTGGGGATGCCGCCGCGGCCGATGCCCTTCTGCCCCTGGTCTACGAAGAGCTGCGCCGGGTCGCCGCCGTCCACCTCTCCCGAGAATCGGTGGGGCAGACCCTGCAGCCCACGGCGCTGGTGCACGAGGCCTACCTCCGCCTGCTCGGGGGGGAACCCGTGAAATGGCAGGGTCGGGGCCACTTTTTCGCCGCCGCGGCCCGGGCCATGCGCCGGATCCTGGTCGACCGGGCCCGGAGCAAACAGGCCGAGATCCACGGCGGCGGCCGTTCCAAGTTCCGCATCGATGATGATGCGCTGACGATCTCCGAACCGACCCCCGAGCCCTCGGCCCCGGGGATCGACCTCCTGGCCCTTAACGAGGCCCTGGCCAGCCTGGAGCAGAAGGACGCCCGCCAGGCCGAGGTCGTCATGCTCCGCTACTTCGCCGGGCTGAGCATCGAGCAGACCGCCCTGGCCCTGAGTGTCTCGACAGGGACCGTGAAGAACGACTGGGTCTACGCCCGCGCGTGGCTCCGCCGCGAGATGGAGCGCCGGGGCGGGCCAGGCGGTGGGGGGGGCGGGGCGGGGACAAGGACGTGACCGACCGGCCCGACCAGAGCATCCGAGATCTGTTCGCCGAGGCCGCGGCGCTGGCCCCCGAGGCCCGGGCCGCGTTTCTCGATTCGCGCTGCGCGGACAACGCGGAGCTGCGGCGCGAGCTCGAATCGCTGCTCGAGTATCACGAATCCACGACCGGGTTCCTGTCGGGCTCTCCGCTGCAGGATGCCGGGCTGGCGGCGTCCGCCTCGGTCGGCACCCTCCCCGCGGGGACACGCATCGGACGCTACACGGTGGTCCGCCTTCTCGGCGCGGGCGGGATGGGGCTGGTGTACGAGGCGACGCAGGATGCTCCGCGCCGGGCCGTGGCCCTGAAGCTGATGCGGCCCGGCCTGGTCTCCGCCGACTTGCTGCGCCGCTTCGAGCGCGAGGCGCAGACCCTGGCCCGGCTCCAGCACCCCGGGATCGCGCAGGTGTACGAGGCGGGGATGGAGCGGGCGGCGCAGAGCGCCATGCCGTACCTGGCGATGGAGCTGGTGCCGGGCCAACCGTTGACGACCTACGCGGCGGGGCGTCCGGTGCGGGAGAAGCTGGAGCTGTTCGCGCGGCTCGCCGAGGCGGTGGCCCATGCCCACCAGCGTGGCGTCGTGCACCGGGACCTCAAGCCCGCCAACGTCCTCGTCGACGCCGGCGGGCAGCCCAAGGTGCTCGACTTCGGCATCGCCCGGCTCATTGAAGAAGCCCCGCGGGTAACGGGCTCGACTCGCACGGGGCAGGTGCTGGGCACGCTGGCGTATCTCAGCCCCGAGCAGGCCGAGGGTGACCCCGACCGCGTGGACATCCGGGCCGATGTGTACGCCCTCGGCGTGATCCTCTACGAGCTGCTGGCCGGGCGGCTGCCGCTCGACATGACCAAGAGCTCGGTGCACGAGGCGGCGAGGCTGTTGCGGGATGTCGAGCCCGCGCCGCTGGGCCGGGCCGATTCGACGCTGCGCGGCGACCTCGAAACCATCGCCGCCAAGGCGATGGAGAAGGACCCGGGCCGGCGCTACCAGTCGGCGGCGGACCTGGCCGCCGATGTGCGGCGCCACCTGCGGCACGAACCGATCCAGGCCCGCCCGGCATCGCAGATCTACCTGCTCAAGAAGTTCGTCCGGCGCAATCGCACCCCCGTGGCGGCGCTGATCGCCGTGCTCGCGGCGCTGGGCGGCGGGCTGGCGGTGGCGGCGTGGCAGGCGGCGCGGGCCGCGGATGAGCGCGACCGGGCCCGCGAAGAAGCCCGGATCTCCGAGCAGGTCAGCCAGTTCATGTCCGATCTGCTGGCCGCGGCGGATCCCGACCAGGCCCGCGGCAAGGACGTCACGGTCCGCGAGGTGCTGGACCGGGCCTCCGAGCAGCTCGATCCGGCGAAGGTGGAGCGTCCGGAAGTGCGGGCCAAGCTGCACATGACGCTCGGCAAGACCTACAGCGGACTGGGCGACTACGCCAAGGCCGAGAAGCACTGCCGCGAGGCCCTGCGCATCAACCGCGAGCTGGGCCCAGCCGCGCAGGACAAGGCGCTCAACGCGCAGGCCGGGCTCATCGATGCGCTGCGGTGGCAGGAGAAGAGACCGGAAGCGGAGCAGCTGGCCCGGGCCGGGCTGGCCGAGGCCCGGGCGATGAACCCGTCGAACGACTACTCGTTCATCCAGATGATCACGGCGCTCTCCAACATCCTGCCGGAGAACTCCGATGAGGCGCGGCAGCTCTACGAGGAGACGATCACCGCGGTGGAGCGGGCGTACGGCACGGAGTCGGACGATGCGGCCCGGGCGTGGAGCAACCTGGGCGTGTGGTATCTGGACAACGGCCGTGCCGCGGAGGGTGAACCGCTGTTCCGGCGGAGCCTCGAGGTACGCAGACGCGTGCTGGGCCCGGACCATCCCAACACGCTCATCTCTCTTTCGAACGTGGCGAACAGCCTGATCAACAGCGACCGGGCCGCGCAGGCGGTGGTGCTGCAGCGCGACCTGGTGGAAATGTCGCTGAAGGTGCTGGGCCCGAGGCACCCGACGCTGGCCCGGCGGGTCAACAACTACGCCCAGGCCCTGGAGACCGCGGGCGATGCGGAGGCGGCGGCGGCGTTGACGAAGCGGCACGCGGACCTCTCGCGCCAGCCCGGCGGCGCGCCGAGCAGCGTCACGGTCACCTATCTCGCGCGGCTGACGGGCATCCTGACGCGGGCCAAGCGGTTCGACGAGGCCGAGATCGCGGCCCGGCAGGCCGAGCAGGCCGCGGCGGCGCTCTACGCTCCGGATGATGACCGGCTCACGCAGACCTGGACGCTGTACTTCGACCTGTACGAGGCCTGGGGCAAGCAGGAGGAGTTCGACAAGTGGAGGCGGAAGCTGCGGGGAACCAAGTGGCTGCCTCTGGACCATCCCCAGGCCGGGGATCCGTGACGGACCGCGTAAGGAGGAGTGATTGAACACGGGCGGAGACCGGGTGCGCGATATCTTCCTCGAGGCGGCAGCCCTTCCGGAGGCGCGCCGCGCCGAGTTCCTGCGCGAGCGCTGCGCTGGGGATGAGGCGTTGGCCGAAGAGGTCAGGTCGCTCCTGAGCTTCCACGAGCACGACACGGGGTTCCTGTCCGGCTCGCCCCTTGAGGATGCCGGGCTGGATGTCGCGGCGGTGGTGCCCGAGCAGGCCGTGGGCACGCTGGAGCCCGGCGCGGAGGTCGCGGGGTTCACGATCGTCCGGCTGCTGGGCGCGGGCGGCATGGGCGTCGTGTACGAGGCGACGCAGGAATCGCCCAAACGGTCGGTGGCCCTGAAACTGATGCGGCCCGGCTTCGTGTCACGGGCCATGCTGCGGCGCTTCGAGCAGGAGGCCCAGGCGCTGGCGATGCTGCGGCACCCGGGGATCGCGCAGGTCTACGGCGCGGGGATGGACCGCCGTGGGGCCTCGCTGGCGCCCTACCTCGCCATGGAACTGGTCGAGGGCGAATCGCTGATGGCGTACACGGCCCGCGCGGGCGCCGGGCTGCGGCAGCGGCTCGAGCTCTTCGCCCGGCTCTGCGATGCGGTGTCGCACGCCCACCAGCGCGGCGTCGTGCACCGCGACCTCAAGCCGGCCAACATCCTGATCGACGCGTCGGGCCAGCCCAAGGTCCTGGATTTCGGCATCGCCCGGCTCACCGGAGATGATGCGGTCACCGCGACCGTCTCGACGCAGACGGGCCAGATCCTGGGCACGCTGTCGTACATCAGCCCCGAGCAGCTGTCGGGCGACCCCCGCGCGGTTGACGTCCGGGCCGATGTCTACGCCCTTGGCGTCATCCTCTACGAGCTGCTGTCCGGCCGGTTGCCGCTGGACCTCTCCAAGAGCTCGCTGCACGAAGCCTCGCGCATCATCCAGGAATCCGAGCCGCCGGGGCTGGGCACGATCAACGCCGCGCTGCGCGGCGACCTCGAGACCATTACCCGCAAAGCCATGGAGAAGGATCCGGCCCGGCGGTACCAGTCGGCCGCCGAGCTGGCCGAGGATCTCCGCCGCCACCTGCGGCACGAGCCGATCCTGGCCCGGCCGCCCAGCGCGCTGTACCGGGCCCGGAAGTTCAGCCGCCGCCACCGGCCGTTGGTGGCCGGCGCCGCGGCGGTGATGCTGACGCTGGTCGCCGGGCTGGCGGCGACGCTGAACCAGGCCCGGCGGGCCGAGCACCAGGCCCAGGAAGCGGAGGCGCAGAAGGCGATCGCTCAGCAGCAGGCCCGGGCTGCTGAGGAACAGCGCCGCAAGGCCGAGAGCGAGACGCTCGTCGCCAACAACGCGGTGCAGAACACCCAGCAGCTCAACAAGTTCTTCCAGGAGATGTTCTACTCGATCGATCCCTCACGGGCCCAGGGCCGCGAGGTGACGGTGCGCGAGGTGCTCGACCGGGCCGCGGAGAGGATCGATTCCGGCGAGGAGCTGCGGCCCTTCGTGCGCATCACGCTGCGCCAGACCGTCGGCAACGTGTACCTCACGCTGGGCGAGGAGGCCCGGGCCGAGGCCAACCTGCGCGACGCCGTCAAGACCTACCAAACGCTCGGCGTCGGCGACCGGCGCGACGCCATCGACACGCAGCGGATGCTCGCCAACGCGATCGCCGAGCAGAGCCGCTACGCGGAGGCCGAGCCGATCATGCGCGATGCGCTCGAGCGCGCGCTGCGCTCCAGCGGCCCGGATGACATCATCACCGCCAGCACCCGCTCCGACCTGGCGATCATCCTCGAGGCGCTGGGGCGCTACGACGAGGCCGAGCCGCTCTACCGCGCGGATGTCGAGACCAGCCGCCGCCTCAAGGGGGACGGCAGCGTCGCCACGATCCAGGCCCTGGGCAACTTCTCGATGTTCCTGCTCGACCGCGGAAGGATCGAACCCGCCCGCCTGGAGGAGTCCGAAACCTTCGCGCGACAGGCCGAGGAGATGTCACGGCGCAGCCTGGGCAACCGGCATCCCACCACCATCACCTCGATCGCCAACCTCGCCGCCGTGCTCGATGCCCGCGGAAAGGTCGAGAGCGCCGCGGCCCTCTACCGCGAATCTATCGAACTGGGCGACCAGGTCCTGGGCCCCCAGCACCCCGACACCTTCCTGCAGCGCATCAACCTCGGCCTGCTCCTCGCCCTCAACGGGCGGGCGGGCGATGCTGAAACGCTGCTGGTCCCCATGCTCGAGCAGTGCCGGGCCCAACTCGGCGACGGCGCGCTGGAGACCCGCAAGGCCGCCGAGGCCCTGGCCCGGCTGCGGCAGGTCCAGGGCCGCCTCCAGGAGGCGGCCGAACTCGCCCGCCTCGCGTACGACAGCAGCCTCGCCGCCCACGGCGCGACGCACGACGACACCCGCCAGCTGGCCCGGCTCCTGGCCACCCTCCTCGAAGGCCTCGGCCGCGGCCCGGAAGCCGGCGAGTGGCGGGCCAAAGGCTGATCCGGCTCGTCAACCTCGCCAAAAGCAAAGCCGGGGCCCGCGATGGGCCCCGGCGTGAGTGGTATCAGAAGCTCAACTCAGCAACCCTGGTCGTAGAGGTCGAGGAAGACCAGGTAGTCGGCGAAATCGATGAGGCCGTCGCTGTTCAGATCGGCCGCATCATCCTGCGTGTCGTAGAGCGTCAGGAACTCGAGGTAGTCGGCAAAGTCGACGAACCCATCGTGGTTGAAGTCGACCTCGCAGATGCGGGATGTCCAGGTGACCGTGCCGACCGACCAGCCGCCCGTGGTGGTGCCGCCATCGGTGATCTGGGCGTAGACGTAGTAGGTGCCCTCGGGGACGTACGCCGAGTTGATGATGTGCGTGCCATCCGCGCCGGGCGTGTGCAGCGAGCTGGGAATCAGGATTTCGGTGCCGTCGAGCGACGGTGTGTCGTTGACGTAGAGCGTGACCCAGGTCGGGTCGCCGTCGGGGTCGCTCGCCGACCACGTGACCGGGTAGGCATCCTCGCCGTGAATGAGCACGATGTCGCCGGCGGGCGGGTCGATGACCGTCACCGAGGGCGCGGCGCTGACGGCGGGGTTGATGGTCAGCGTGTAGGCCGGGCTGGTGGCGCCCGAGAATCCGTAGACACGGACGTAGTACCACCCGCGGGCGCGGCCCGAGAGCGAGATCGTCTCGCTGCCCGTCGTGCCCGTGGAGGAGCCCAGCACCGATCCGGAGGCGTTGAGCAGCTGCATGTCGAGGTCGCCCGAGGCGTGGCTGAAGGTGATGTTCACCGAGTCGGCCGATGTGCCGGTGCCGGGGTTGTAGAAGCGGAAGTAGTCATCGTTGCTCGAGGCGTGGATCGTGAGGTTCGAGATGACCGTCTGCGGGTTGCACGGGCCGAGGTTCGGGCTGTTGAGCTGCCCGACGGGCCGGGCGTCGACGGCCGAGCGGCTGTCGTTGGGCTCGTAGGGGTCAGGATTGATGGTGCCGCCGCCGCCCGCGGGAATCGTGACCTTGATGCGGGTGGCGTTGTTGGTCTCATCGCGCTCGAGCACGCTGTTGGCGGGATCGGCGACCGACTCGAGCCAGTACTGGCCCTCGGGCACGCCGGTGATCACGATGTTCTGGCCCGACAGGGTCTTGCTGTAAATGTCGAGCCAGCCCACGGAGAGTCCCTGGATGGTCGAACCGCAGGAGCGGAACTGGCCGCCCGCCGGGAAGCCCGGGAGGGAGCTGTCGTACACGCCGAGATCGAGGATGCAGAAGCTGGTCTTGGCGCCTTGGGCGACGATGGGCCCGACGCCGTCGCCGGGAAGGATCGTGCGGAGGTTGTACTGGCACCAGTTCTCGAAGTGGATGTGACCGTGGCCCGGGTGGTAGATGAACTTGCCCGCGAGGCGCTCCCAGGAGGTGCCATCGGAGCGGTAGACGCGCTGGATGACATCCTGCGTGCCGTCGGGGTAGGTCTGCCCGCCGTAGAGGTACAGCTTGCCCGCGCCGATGTTGGGCGTGCCGTTTGACAGACGCAGCAGGCGCTGGCCGCCGCTGGTCACGATGTCGTTGTCGTACAGGTCCGACTGGCGGATGATGATGTCGGGCAGCAGGTCGGTCTGGGCCAGCGCGGCCCCCGTTCCCGCGAGCACCGCCGCGCCCGCCGCCAGCCCCATCACCCAGCGCGACCCACGATTCTGATTCAGCAAGATGCACCTCCGATAGGCCGCGAACAACCCCCCATCTTCGCCGAGGAGGGTGATGCTCCGGCCGGACCAGGACAGGATTCCCCGTTCCGGTCGCCGGGCCGGGGCGGGGAAGATAACTCCCTTGTATAGCCGATCCCTTAGAAGCACTCAATGACGAATATCAAGCCGGGCCCGGCGCAAGAAAAAACCCCGGCCCAAGCGGACCGGGGTTCTGTGGATCCAACTGAGAACCAGGATCAGCAGCCGGCGTCGTACAGGGTCAGGAACTCGAGGTAGTCGGAGAAGTCGACGATGCCGTCCCCGTTGAAGTCGACGGCGAGGTCGCCGACGTCGTAGAAGCTCAGGAACTCGAGGTAGTCGGAGAAGTCGACGATCCCGTCGCCGTTGAGGTCGGCGGGGCAGGTGGGCTCGGTGAACTGGGCCTTGCCGGCCTCGGGCCCGGCGAGCATGCGCGGGGCGCCCGCGGCGAACGCGGCCTTGACCCAGTAGTAGTACTGCGTGCCGGGGACGGCGGTGATGTCGTCGTAGGTGGCGACATCGGCGCCCACGCTGGCGAGGGGCGTACCGGGCAGCGTCATGGACTCGGCGCGGAAGATGTCGTAGCCCGTCTCGCCCGTCACGTCGGTCCACGACAGCGCGACCTTGTCGGTGAAGGCGTCATCAGACGCGGTGAGGGTGGGGGTCGCGATGCCGTTGACGGTCATGCGGTAGGACTGCACCTGCGAGGGCGAATCCGACTCGTAGACGCGGATGTACTGGAACGCTGCGCCGCCGTCGGAGTCGGAGACCAGGATGTTGGCGATCGACTCGGGCGAGCCGGAGGCCGCCGCGGTCGCGTCGTAGAGGAGCGTCGCGCCGTCGCCGGCGTAGATGCTCACGCCCAGGTTGGCCTGGCGGAGGGCATCGACGACCGGGGTCGTCTGGTTGCAGCCGCTGGTCTGGGGCGCCGACACATAGCTGGAGCCGACCGGCGTGATGGTGACCTGCGCGATGGCGGGCCCGGCCACATTGAGCTTGAAGTAGTCGGCCTCGCCGTTGGCGTCGATGCTCAGGTTCGCGGCGTTGCTGGGCACGGAGCCGGCGACCGGCGCGGGGACGTTGCCGTAGACCGTGCTGGACGGAATGACGAGCGTGCCCAGGTCGGTGGCGGCGCCGGGGTTGTTGTCCTCCTCGTTGGGGTCGCCGTAGTGGCGCTGCACCGCGCGGATGTCATCCTGCTGCGGCCCGTCGAAGTTGGTGGCCAGGAAGGGCTCCATCAGCTTGCTGTTGGAGATCGGGCACACGTGGTTGAAGCCCAGGCCGTGGCCGTTCTCGTGGGCGACGGTGTTGCGGAGGAAGCGGTTGGCGTTGCTGCTGCTGCCCCAGCTCTCCGAGGAGTCGATGACCATGTCGCCGCCGCCGCCGGAGCCGGGGAACTGGTTGTAGGCGAGCACGCCGCTGCCGCCGTCGATGTTGTGGGCGCTGATGCGGACATCGCCGCGCAGGCCCGCCGCGCCGGAGGATCCCCACGCAGCGCCGTCATCCCAGTCGTTGGCGCCGACCTTGATGCGGGTGTAGGTCACGCCGCTGAGTTCCTGCCAGCGGTTGAAAACCTGCTGAAAGCGGTTGATCCAGGTGGCCCGGCCGCCCTGGGCGGCGAAGACCGTGTCCAGGCGGCTGAACAGAACGCTCGGGGCGGTCGGCTCGCCGATGCCGCCGCCGATCGAAAGACCGTCGGGTACGAGGCTCCAGGTCAGCGCCCGGGGCGAACCCTGCACGCCCGACCACCGGCCGCCGAGTTGGTAACGGGACGTCGTGAGCATGAACTGCTCGACCGCGGCCTGCACGTCCGGAGACGGCGGATTCGCGGCGTCGAAGCACGTGGTCAGCGGCACCCAGGCCGGGGCCATGATGCCCTTGGCGACCTGGTCGTAGGTCTCCACGGCCGGGGTCACGAACTCGGCTTCGTGCAACATCCGCAGGGTCGCCTCGGTATTCCCGGTCGTGGTGTTATCACCCGCCGACGCCGAGCCGATCGCCAACCCCGCGACACCCGCCGCGAAAGGCAGGCGCCACGCCATCCACATCTTCTGATTCATTCCCAACGCTCCTTGGAAGCCGAAAAGTCGAACCCGGCAAGAGAATCGGGCCGATCGGCCCACGCCATACGATCAGACAACCAGCCCGCCCGGCCGGGCACCCCTACAGATCATCCATCCCTACGAGATAGCGACATCTTGGGTCCTGCGGATGCTGAATCAAGATGAAATCCAGCAATTCCACAAGGATCTCGGACGACGCTCTTTGCTTAAGCACTCGCTAACGGGGAATCCTCTGGACCAATTGCATGTGCCCCTGTGTATCCCCGGGCTCGCCCCGCGCGCGGCCTCAATCCCGCAGAGCCGCGTGACGCCGTCCGAGAAGTCAACGCCTCCGCTCATCCACTGATGGCGCGAGAGCAACCCGGGCCAGCGGCCGGTCGCCCGACCCGAGGGCTCAGCATCCGATCTCGTAGCGCACGAGGAACTCCAGGTAGTCGGGGAAGTCCACCAGCCCATCGGCGTTGAAGTCGACACGCGCATCGCCCGCCTCGTAGTAGTTCAGAAACTCGAGGTAATCGGTGAAGTCCACCGAGCCGTCGTCGGTCAGGTCCGCGGTGCAGCACAGGCCCGACGCGTCGAGCACGAGCACCCGCCCCGCCGAAAGCACGAGCACCTCATGATGATCATCGGGCCTCACGCCGCCCGGGCCCGTCACACCGCCGGCGGCATCGGAGGGCGATGCGCCGGAAAAGTCGGCGAGGCGCCTGAGCCCGGCGGCGCCGAGGATGCGGACTTGCCCGGCATCGATCGCGCCAGCATCAGCCCCCGGGGCGCCGGCGGCGAAATCCCCGCGACCATCGCCGTCGATGTCGCCAAGGGCGGCGACCGTAGCGCCCATGCGGTCGCCAGCGGCCCGGCCGTCGACCGTGTTGATGGTGGCTCCCGTGGCGCCGCTGTAGAGGCGTGCGCCCCCCGTGCCGGGCCCATGCCTCGAGCGTCCCGGGATCCCGACGATGATGTCGGCCCGGCCGTCGAAGTCGGCATCGCCGACCGCGGCGATCGTGGAGGCGAAGGCCTCGCTGCCCTGGCCGCCCAGGGCCCGCCACAGCCGCACGCCGTCGGCCGAGCTCCACGCGGTGAGGCTGCCGACGCCCGGCGCAACCTGCCGGTCATCCGGATTGCCGACGACGGGGTCCGCGAGGGCATCGCCGTCGAGGTCGCCGGGCAGGGCGGTGCTCTCGCCGAAACGATCGCGGCCATCCACAGCGGACAGGGTGCGGATAACCGTGCCATCGACACCGCTGCAGACATACACGCGCCCCGGCACCAGGTCGTTGAACCGCGCCGGCGCACCGACGATGAAGTCGCCGATCCCGTCGCCATCGGCGTCCGGGCCGGTGGCGACGCTGTACCCTATCTCATCACCGACATCGCCCATCACGCCGGAGGGGACGGCGAAGAGGAGCGAACCGTCGACGCCCGAGTACACACGGGCCGAGCCCGCGGCCGCGATCTCGGTGAACACGGCATCGGCGATTCGCCGGCCGAGCTCGGCGTAGCCCTGGCTCCGCAGGTGCGCGTGCAGGCTGTCGGTGTACCAGCCCTTCGAGAGGGCCTCGGCCTCGGTCATGAATGCCGACATGTCGACGCAGGTTGAGCGCGGCCACTCGGCGGCGAGCTCGCGGCAGACACGCCGGAGCTCGATCAGGCGGTCCTCGACCAGGCCGCTCTGCGGATCGTCGGAAAGAACGTGGTAGCCCAGCATCAGGAAGTAGAGCTCCTCCTGCGGCCACCCGTTGGCGTTCCAGACCTCGATGATGCGGTTGCGGACGGCGCTCATGTTGTCGCGGAACCCGGCGGGCTGCCACGAGACCGCGACATCGTGGATGCTGGGGCGCGTATCGATGCGGTCGTTGCCGCCCTCGTTGAAGTAGATGATGACCTTCTTGTCGGGGCCCTGCAGCCGCCGCGCCTCCGCGAAGAAGTGCGTGAGCGAGGAGATCGGCACGGCGGTGATGAAGGAGGCGGCGTCCCGCGCCGACTTGCCGCCCTCCGCCCAGAGCGTGCTGAAGGAGAATCCCGCGCGCCGGTCGGTGTTCTCAAGACGCAGCCACGTCAGGAACACCGGGCCCGTCAGGTCCACGCTCTCCGGCGAAGCCACCCGCAGCTGCAGCGCCGCCAGGCGCCCGGGGTTCGCCAACATCTGGTTGCTCACGACCGTCATGCCGTCGCCGCCCGGCGATGACGTGTGAATGACGGGCCAGGAAAGCAGGTGGGAATACGGCGGGTCCGCCAGGCGCACCTGCGGCGTCAGAACGCCGTCACCCACGGCGAAGGTGCCCAGCGTGAGGTTGAAGGACAGGTTGCCCGTCAGGTCGATCGGGTGATTGGCGCTGACCCGCATCCCGTACGCCTCGCCCTTGCCGAGCCGGGCCTCCGGGCCCCAATAGGCGAACCGGTTGAGCGCGACAAGTTCGACCGGCGCCGCCGAAACATCCCAGTACGGCATGAAGAACGGCGGCGCCGTCTCCATCGTGCCCACGGGCCCCCCCGTTGAGTTGAAGATGTACGAGTTGAACCGCGTCGCCACCAGACCGTTGTTCTCGTTCGCGCTGTGGATGGGCGTCGCGTACATCTGCGCGTAGCGCGTCAGGCCCATCTGCACGCCCGCATCGAAGCCGTAGCTGCCGTAGAAGTGGTTGGAATCGCCCCCGGCGCACACGAAGTCGACTCGCTGCGAAGCCATCGCGTCGACCGCCGGGCGGAACTTGTACGGCTGCGTGTTGGCGTTGGTGAGCGGCGGCTGGTACGCCGGAGCGCCCACCAGCACATCGGGCACGCCGTCCCCGTTCACATCCCCGCACGCGGCCACCGCCCACCCCGTCGCCGACTCCGGCCCGCCCGGGATCGTCCGGATCAGCGAGCCATCGCGCCCCGAGAACAGGTGCACCGCGCCCGCGTGCGGGCCTGCGGTCGAGTCCTCGGGGTCGCCGATCGCCAGGTCGCTCCAGCCGTCCCCGTCAATGTCGCCGATCGCCGCCATCGCTCGGCCGAAATCGCCGCCGGGCCCGGCCGGCCGCTCGATCGTCAGCCGCGGCCCGCACCCGTCGCGCGCCGCCGCCGTCAGCGCCGCCGCGCCAACCGTCACCGCCGCGATCCGCCATCTCCGCATGTCGGCACACTCCTCCCGGATCCCAACAGTGTGCGGGTTCGGGCCCGGCGTGCAAGCCCATCGCAGCGCACCGCCGCCAAGAACGCCACGGGCGCAGAAAAAAAGCCCATCCTGATCGGACGGGCCCTGTTCATTGGAAGAGTTCCGGGACTATTTGGGGTTCTGGGCGGGCTGGGCTTCGGGAGCGGGCTGGGTCTTCTTGTTCCGCTCCTTCAACTCCTTGATCTGCTCGGGTGTGTACCCGCGCTTGAGCGCCTCCTCTTCGGACAGCTCCTGGATCTTCACGGGGTTCTTCACCTCCGGCGGCGGCCCGTCCGGCGGCGGAGGAGGCCGCAGCTCGATCGTCTTGCGGAGCTCGGCCTGACGCTCCTCGAGCTTCATGGGCTCGAGGTGCTTCTTGGCCGCCGCGATCAGCTCCTGGTCGGTGTGCTTGGCGTCCGACTCCATCAGCCGCTTGCCCGTCTCGATCAGCAGCGACTTGTAGGCGAACATCACCTCATCCACGCTGTTGTACAGCAGCACCTTGGTGACCTCCGGCGCCTCCTCGATGCCGGCGGCCTTGGCCTTGGTCTTCACCTCGGTGATGAGGTCGGTCTGGTACTGCTTGGTGATCTTCTGGTTCATCGCGGTCTGCATCTTGGTGAGCAGGTCGCGCTTGCGCAGGTCGGTCGCCAGCGGGCCCTGCGCCACCAGCGGACGCAGCATTTCCGTCAGGGCGATCAGCTGCTCCTTCTTCTTGATGTCCAGGCGGTCGATCACCCCGCCGTCGATCTGCTGGATCATGTCCAGGTTGTCGATGGTGGTCTTCTCGATCGCGGCCTTGCGCTCGCGCAGGTACGGCTTGAGCCGGTACATCGTCACATCGCCGACCGTCGGGTTGCGGTCCAGCGCCATGACCTCCATCGGCAAGGGCAGCGGACGCAGGTTGCCCTGCTCATCGCGGATGAGCTCGCCCTTGTCGTCCCGGCCCAGCGGCTTGAACGGGATATCGGGGGCCTTGTCGGTCATCGGGCCCCCGCCCGGCAGGTTTCGATCGACACCGGCCGGACGCGGACGCGGCGGCGCGGGCGGCGGGCTCGGCGGCGGGACAAACTCGGGCGTCGCCGGGGGCGGCGCGGGCGGCGGCGTCGCCACCTGGCCCAGCACCGGGAAGCTCATCATCGCGGCCCCGCCGACGGCGGCGATCCAAGCCGACCTCATCTTCATCCGTTTCATCACTGACCTCCGACTCGGGCGGCCCGGACAAGCCGCCGGGCCCGTCCCCACCCCGATGTCACTGCCTTCCTCGCGAACCGACTCTCCGATCCGCACACCCGCCCGCCACCCCGAATGGAGCGCGAACAGACGCGCGTTCCGCCTCCCACCACCTCGGGCTGAGCATTATCGGCGCGCCGCCATCCCGGCGAGACGGGCCCGGGGCGATTTTCACGACTAGACGCCCCGCCCGCGCTCCGGGTTCCCGAGCCGGGCCGGAATCCACCAGGCTGGGCGGGTGGGTCCGCGGCGATCAGCCCTTCCGGATCGCCTTGATCAGCTTCACCCGCTGGTCGAGGTCGAGCTCCTGGAGGATCTGCATCAGCAGGTCGCGCCGCTGCGCGGGAGTCGCCTGGTCCTTGTGGCTCTGCGCGAACTCCGCCGCCAGGTTCCGCACCTTGCTCTCCTGCTCGGGCTTGAGGCCCAGCCCGGGCAGCAGGGCATCAAATTCCACGGGCTTGTCGATGATCGTCCGGTCGTAGGAACGCTGGACCTCGCGGGCCATGCCCCTGCGCATCTCGCGGTCGGCCAGGACCTGCGGCTGGATCTCCTTGCCTTCGGCCTTGGCCTCCCGGGCCGCCTGCTTGACCAGGGCCTGACGATACTCCGTGATCAGCCGCGTAAACTCCTGCTGGTGGTCGAGCCGCAGCTCGGGACGGATCTCATCCTCCAGCCGCCCGCGGTCGGTCAGGCGCTCGAGCTTCGTGAGAAACTTGCCGGAGACGGTCCGGGCCTCGGCGGCGTTGCCGGCCTGCGCGGCGGTATGCATCTTGGTCAGCAGATCAAAGTTCTTCAGCAGGATCTCGTCGAGCACCAGGGCCCGCTCGGCGAGCACCTTCTCCACCCGGCCCCGCTCGGCCGGCTCGAGGTCCATCACCTGCACGGCCCGCTCCTCCGCAGGGATCTCCAGCCGCTTGAGCTGCCCATCGGCGGTGTGCTCGACGATCGTCAACTCGGCGTGCTCGGGCTGCGAGTCGCCGCCAGCAACAGGGGGCTGCGCCGAGGCGGGCGGCTGCGGCGCCCGGTCCTGGGCCACCGAAGGCGCCGCCATCCCCGCCGCCGACACGATCACCGCCGCCATCCAATCACGCCGCATGCATCGCTCCTGAGTAATCCCGGTGAGGGCTCTTCTTATCGGCCCGCCTACCGGGCGAGTTTGCCGAAGGCTTCCATGAGTTTGGCCTGCTGTTCCGCGGTGAGGAACGCCATGAGCTGAAGAACGATCACGCCGCGCTCCTGCTCGGGGGCGTCGGCCCGGATGGCCCGGGCGAGGCGGTCCACGATCGGGCCCGTCGCCCGCTCCTGGTCCGGCGAGAGGTTCAGCCCGCGCAGCAGCCGATCCAGCACATCCTCGACCGCGGTCATCTCGTAACGCTTGAACGAGCGCTGGAGCTCGCGGCCGAAGATCTCAAACCGCTCCCGCAGCACGATTTCCACCCGCGCGGGGCGATCGTCGCCGCCCGCGGGCCCGCGCATCCCCTCGGCGATGATCGCGTCCCAGTACTCGCCGAGCAGGCGGTTGAACTCACCCCGGGCCGGCGCGGGCAGGGCCGCCTCGATCTCGTCGTGCAGCACCCCGCGGTCGCGGATGGGCTGGAACTTCGCGTACAGCTCGACGATCGAAAGCAGCGTCTCCAGCTTCCGCCCGGCCTTGGAGGCGGTGTCAACCTTGTTCAGCAGAAGCAGATTGTCCCGCACGATCTCATCCAGCACCCGGGCCCGGACCTGCAGCACCCGTTCGACGTCCGCCCGCTCGGCCGCGGTGAGGCCCAGCAGCCCCAGCGCTGCCTCCTCGGGTGTGCCCTCCACCCGGCGCACCCTGCCGGAGTAGTCGGTCTCGACCAGCGTGATGACCGCCGGAGCGGAAAAAACGCGCGGGCCGGCCAGCGGGGAAGTGGGGGAAGCCGTGGGGGTGGTGGGGGGGTCAACGGCCAGACTCGCCGCCGCGACCAAGGCCAGCCCGATCACGCTGCACATCGACCGCCTCCTCCCGCCGCATCGGACGGGCGAACACGCGTCCCGGTTCCCGCGTCAGAACGCGGGCCCCTCATTATTGCCGCGCGGGCTTTCCCCATTTCAACATGCGCCCCCGGGGCCCCGGAAAACCCCGCCACGGCGGGGCTTGTACGCTTGGGACTCTCCACGGTTCATCCCCAAGGACCTCACCGATGCCGACCCGCCATCGCCCCATCACCCTGATCCTGCTCACCCTCACGCTGGCGGCCCCGGCCTGCGGATGGCTCGCCGGATGTGCGTCCGAGAACCACCGGGCTGAGAGGTCCGGCGGAGCGGCTGCGCCTCTGCCGCCTTCGATCGCCGAACCCACCTTCCTGGAGCAGTACGCCTCCACCTACCGCTTCGGCGCCGGCACGCCCCGCTCGGTCCGCGTGACCCCGGAGGGCGAGGCGGTGCTCTTCCTGCGGTCGGGCCCGCGCTCGGTCGTGCAGGACCTCTACGAGTTTGATGTCGCCACCGGCAAGGAGCGCATCTGGCTCACGGCCGACCAGCTTTTGGCCGGGCAGGAGGAGCACCTGACCGCCGAGGAGCTGGCCCGGCGCGAGCGGATGCGGATGTCCTCACGGGGCATCGCGGCGTACGACCTGTCCGAGGATGGGAGGCGGATCCTGGTGCCCATGTCGGGGCGCATCTTCGTCGTGGATCGCGCGGATGGGAAGGTCACCGAAGTGAAATCCCAGAGCGGCTTCCCGATCGACCCGCGGCTCAGCCCGGATGGGGCCTCGCTCGCCGCCGTCCGCGGCGGTGACCTGTACCTCGCGCCGGTCGCGGGCGGGGCCGAGCAGCGCCTCACCACCGGCGCCAACGACCAGGTGACCCACGGCCTCGCCGAGTTCATCGCGCAGGAGGAGATGGGCCGCTTCCGCGGCTACTGGTGGAGCCCCGACTCCCGCTTCATCGCCTACCAGCGCACCGACACCACCGGCCTCGAGGTCTTCCACATCGCCGACCCCATGAACCCCGACAAGGAGGCCAACAGCTGGCCCTACCCCAGGCCCGGCAAGAAGAACGCCGATGTCACGCTCGGCGTGATCCCCGCGGCGGGCGGGCCGACGACCTGGGTAAACTGGGACCGCGCCAGGTATCCCTACCTGGCCCACGTCTCGTGGGAGAAGAACGCCCCGCTCACGATCGTCGTGCAGAACCGCAACCAGACCGAGGAAATCGTCTACGCCGTCGAGCCCTCCTCGGGCTCGGTGACCGAACTCCTCCGCGAGACCGACCCCGCCTGGGTCAATCTCGCCGATTCGGACATGCCCCGCTGGCTGCCCTCCGGCAACGGCTTCCTGTGGATGACCGAGCGCACCGGCGAATGGCGCCTCGAGCTCCGCGACAGGGCCGGCAAGTTCGTGAGGTTCCTGAGCCCCGAGGGCTTCGGCCTCCGCGATGTCGCGGGCGTCGATGAGCCGGGCGGGTGGGTCTACGCGACCGCCAGCGCCGAACCGACCGAAAGCCACCTCTGGCGCCTCCGCCTGCACGATTCCCCCGTCGCCTCCTCCCCGCCGCCCGACGCCGAACGCCTCACAGGCGAGCCCGGCATGCACTCGGCCGCCTTCGCGGAACGCTTCGGGTCGTGGGTGCTCTTCTCCTCCACGCTCAAGGGCGACATCACCCGAAAGGTCATCCGGGCCGATGGCTCCGTCGCCGGCGACCTCAAATCCATCGCCGAGACCCCGCCCTTCCAGGCCAACGTCGAGCTGATCACCCTCGACGGGCCGCGGCACTTCCGGGCCGCCGTCGTCCGCCCGCGCAACTTCGCCGCCGGCAGCAAGTACCCGGTCATCGCCTCGGTCTACGCCGGGCCTCACTCCCAGACCGTCACCGCCAACCGCCGGGCCTACCTCCTCAACCAGTGGATCGCCGACCACGGCTACATCGTCGTCTCCTTCGATGGCCGCGGCACCCCCAACCGCGGCCGCGACTGGGAACGGGCCATCCACAAGAACCTCATCGATGTCCCCCTCGAGGACCAGGCCCAGGCCCTGAAGGAACTGGGCGCCAAGCTGCCCGAGCTCGACCTCACCCGCGTCGGCGTGACGGGCTGGTCCTTCGGCGGCTACTTCTCGGCGATGGCGGCGATGCGCCGGCCCGATGTCTACGCCTGCGGCGTGGCCGGGGCGCCCGTCTGCGCGTGGGAGGACTACGACACGCACTACACCGAACGCTACATGATGCTGCCGGAGCAGAACCCCGACGGCTACGCCAGGAGCTCTGTGCTCACGTACTGCAAGGACCTGAAGAACCCGCTGCTCATCATCCACGGCACCTCGGATGACAACGTCTACTTCATGCACAGCCTGAAGATGACGGATGCCCTGTTCAAGGCCGGCAGGCCGTACGATTTCCTGGTGCTGCCCGGCTTCACCCACATGGTGCCCGACCCGGTCGTCACACGCTCCCTGCACACCCGCATCATGGACTTCTTCGATGCGCACCTGAAGTCCGGCGCCTGAAACGCCGCCCGGCCCATTCCCATGCCCGAACTCCCCGAGGTTGAACGCGTCCGCACCACCCTCGCGCCCCGCCTCATGGGGCGGAGCATCACAAAGGCTGTGCTCATCCGGCGTGATGTCTGGACGCCCGCCCCGGCCTCCAGAGCGCGGCCCGGCCCAGCGGCGATCGCCGCGCAGCTCCTCGAGGGCGCGGTCGTCGACCGCATCAAGCGCCGCGGCAAGCAGCTCGCCATCATCGCCGAAGATGGCCGCGTGCTGTGCATCCACCTCGGCATGACGGGCCGGCTGGTCTACCAACCCCTGAGCGCGGGCCGCGCGGCCGAAGACCACCACATCCACTCCCGCTGGACAATCGCCGACGATCGCGGCCCGGCGGGCGAACTGACCTTCCGCGACCCCAGACGGTTCGGCGGTCTCTGGTCGCTGAACTCGCCCGAACAGCTCGCCGAGCGCTGGATGCGGCTCGGCCCGGATGGGCTGGGCGCAACCGGGCCCGCGCTCTGGGCAGCGCTGCACGAATCGCGCCGGGCCGTGAAGGCTGGGCTGCTCGACCAGGCGGTGATCGCGGGCGTCGGGAACATCTACGCCGATGAGGCCCTCTTCCGCGCCGGGATCGACCCGCGCCGCCGGTGTGACCGGATCGCCGAGGATGAATGGGTCCGGCTTGCCGAGAAGATCCGGGCGGTGTTCCGCTCCGCGATCGCGGCCGGCGGCTCGACGCTGCGGGACTACGTGGATGGAGATGGATCCCCTGGTCTGGGCAGGGACACTCACCAGGTATACGGTCGCGGCGGACAGCCCTGTCTTTCCTGTGGGCAAACCTTGCGCATCACCACGCTCGCGCAGCGAACCACGGTGTTCTGCGCCCGCTGTCAGCCGCGGACCCCGCGTCGGTCCCACAATTCAAGCGACTTTTCCACACGCCCCCCGGATGCCCGCTCGGGTCGCCGCTCGGGCTTATCCGATCGTGCCGGCCCGGCGCCTGTTTCTACGGTCATGAAAGAGTCACTCTCATCCTCACAGCAGCAACGCGTGTCGGCTTGTTGAAAAGTCGTGGATGTAGTCATAACAGGCCTGAAAACAAGAGCTTGTCGATGTGGTCCCGCGAGACAAGCTGTCGCTTGGGCGCTCGGCAGCGCACCCGGCGCACGCTTGCGCCCACTCCCTGAAGGTGGGGAGGTGCCTGCCGACAGCCCCGACTGTCCGTGGGTGACTGGTGATGGCCGCGGATCCACAACCTGTCCACAGGCGCGGGCCCGGCTTGCCAACTGGATGAAGAATCTCTTAGGACCCCCGCGAGGGATGCCCAGTTGTGGTTATCGGTCGGTGGCGGCGAAAGTGGTCGAGCCGGGCGCGCCCACGGGAAGCCGGGCCTAGAGCCGGCCGGCCTGGATCCGCTCTTCCAGGGTCTTGATGATCACCTGAAACTCGGTCTCGGCCTGGTGCCGGGCCTCGATCGTCCGGATGGCGTGCATCACGGTGGTGTGGTCCCGCCCGCCGAAGTAGCCGCCGATCTCCTCGAGGGAATGTCGCGTGTGCCGCCGGGCCAGGAACATGCAGACCTGCCGCGGCAGGGCCACGGAGCGCTGGCGGCGCTTGGACTGCAGATCGGTGAGGCGGACGCCGTAGAAGTCGGTCACGGCGTTGATGATGCTCTGGATGGTGGGCTCGCTGACGATCTGCGCCGAGGTGTCGCCCATGGCGGCCCGGGCCAGCTCAAGGTCCAGCGGCCGGTTCTCGACGGTGGCCTGAATCTGGAGGCGGGTGATGGCGCCCTCGAGCTCGCGGATGTTGGTGTCGATCCGGGCCGCGATGTAGCAGGCGACATCGTCGGGGAGCTCGATGCCGCGGAGGCGCGACTTGGTCTTGAGGATGGCGACGCGGGTCTCGTAGCAGGGCGGGTCCATCTTGGCGACCAGGCCCCACATGAAGCGGCTGACGAGGCGCTGTTCGAGGTCGGGGATCTCCTCTGGCGGCGCATCGGACGAGAGGATGATCTGCTTATTGGCGTGGTAGAGGCTGTTGAAGGTGTGGAAGAACTCTTCCTGGGTGCGGTCGCGCTTGGCGAGGAAGTGGATGTCATCGATGACCAGAACATCGACATCGCGGAAGCGGTGGCGGAACTGGGTCATCTCGCCCGACTGCACCGACTCCATGAACTGGGTGATGAAGCCCTCGCAGGAGATGTAGTACATCACCGCGCGGGGCGACTGCTCGGCGATCTTCAGGCACACGGCCTGGAGCAGGTGGGTCTTGCCCAGGCCCACGCCGCCGTGGATGAAGAGCGGGTTGTAGGCCCGGCCCGGGTTGGCCGAGACGGCGCGGGCCGCGGCGAGGGCGAGGCGGTTGCCGGGGCCTTCGACGAAGTTCTCGAAGGCATAGTCGGGGTTGATGACGAGGGATTCATCGTGGCGGAGGGCCGGGCGGTCGAAGGGCTCGCTGCGGCCCACGCCGTTGTGGGCGGCAAGGCCGTCGCCGGGGCCCTCGGGTCGGGGCTCGATCATCTGGCCCGGCGTCTTGCGGCCGTTGTCGCGGGGCGGGGAGGGGGCGGGCTCATCCTCCGGGCCGAGGAAGCGGACGGAGAGGAGCCGGCCCGACACGGTGCGGGCGGCGTCGTTGAAGGCGTCGGCGCACTGCTGGCGGAGGTAGTTGCGGTGGAGGATGGAGTGGGCGCGGAGGTTGAGGGCGCCGCCCGAGACGCCCAGCGGCTCGAGCTGCTGGAACCATTGGCGGCAGAGCGTCGCACGGTGCGCACGGAGGTGCGCGAGCATCGCGTCCCAGATCTGCTGATCGGGGTCCGTCATCAGGCGGTTGTCCTCTTGTGGAACGCCTCCGGTACCAACGCCACCGCTCGTGCATCCGCGGCCCGCGATGAAACGGACGGTCGCGGCCCGCCACCCGGACACACTCGCAGAGGCAAACGTACTTCGCTTCCCCCGGGGTGTCAACCGTGCAGACGATTTTGGCGCTGCGCGGGCCTGGGCCGGCCTCAGGAGAGGGGAAGAGTTTTTTCACCACAGAGACACAAAGGACACGGAGAGGAACGGAATCTGGGGGAAGAGCGCTTCCGCGCGGGCGCGTGCAGGACGCGCCAGCCACCATCCGTTGGCTGCTCCCTGTCCCCTGTCCCCTTTTTCTCTGTGTCTCTGCGCCTCTGTGGTGAAGATTCTTCTAGTTCTACTTCTTCTTCACCTGAAGGGCAGATCGATGCTGAACGTGAAGAGGCGATCGTCGTCGGTCTCTTCCTTCATGATCGGGAAGCCGAAGTCGAACGCGAGCGGCGCCGGGCTGAGCTGCGGGAAGTAGAGCCGCAGGCCCACACCCACCGAGACGCGGTAATCCTCGAATCCGGGGTCGTTGGTGACGGTGCCGGTGTCGGTGAAGGCGACGACCGAGATGGTGTCCTCCCACACGGGCTGCGTGAGTTCAGCCCCCCAGAAGAACAGCCACGTGCCGCCCACGGGGTCATCGCCCGGGGTCCCGGTGTCGTTGCGGATGCCGACGGGCGAGACCGTGCGGTACGCGAAGCCGCGCATCGACTGGCCACCCAGGTAAAAGCGTTCGTAGACGGGGGCCTCGTCCGGGCCCTGCGGGATGTACTTGGCCTGGGTCTTGACGTTCAGCACCGTGCGGTAGCCGAAGAAATCCTCGTTGACGGTGAGGAAGATCGAGTGCTCGGCGGAGAAGCTGGTGAAGTTGAAGTCTCCGCCCAGCAGCCCGACCTGCTCGAGGCCGAAGGTCATGCGGGTGCCCTTGGACGGCCGGAACACGTCGTTGAGCGTCGAGCGGGTGAGCTGCAGCCCGACACCCGTGACGACGTGCGGGTCCTGGACCGCGAAGACATCCACGGGCATGGACGGCTCGATGTTGGAGAGGTTCACGTTCTCGAGGCGGATCGGCATGGAGCCCACCCAGCGGGTGCCGAAGCGCCGGCCCACGCTGAAGCTGGCGCCGTACTTGTCCTCGTCGTACTCGTCGTACTCGCGGCTGGAGTAGTAGATCCGGCCGCTGCCGGAGTAGTTGGTGTCGAGGAGGTAGGGCTCGGAGAGCGAGACCTGATACAGCTCGGTCTGGTCGCCCGGCAGGGCGTCGATCTTGAAGGTCTGCCCCGCGCCGCGGAAGGCCCGGCCCGAGAAGAACTCGCCGGCGGAGTCGGGCCAGTCGCCGATGTCGAAGTTCTTCTGCTCCAGTCCGATGCGGCCGTTGAAGCCGCCGTCGGAGCCGGCGACGACGCCGATGCTGAAGTTACCGGTGTTGGTCTCCTCGACCTCGACCAGGACATCGCGGTGCTCGGGGTCCTCGGGGGTGGGCTCCTGGATGGTGGTCTTGACGCCGCGGTTGATGCCGATGCGGTTGAACAGGCCCGTCGCCTGGAGGCGCTTGCGGCTCTCCTCCAGTTCGGTCGAGTCGAGGGGGCGGTCGGGCTGGATGCGGATCTGGCGGCGGATGACGTTCTGCCGGGTGATGTCGTTGCCCTGGATCTCGATCAGCCCGGTCTTGTAGGACTGGCCCTGCTGCACCAGCACGAGGATGTCGACCTCCGGCGAGTCGGGGTTGCGCAGCTCGCGCTTCTCGACGCGCACGTCGGTGTAGCCCAGCTTGCCGTACGCGGCCCGGATCGCCTCGAGCGATTCGCGGAGCTTGTCCTGCGAGTAGACATCGCCGGGCTTGATGGACATGAGCCCGGACAGCTGGGCGGGGGTGAAGACGGGGGGGTGCTCATCCTGCGGCACCTGGAGCTCAACGCCGCGGAGCGTGTAGATCGGCCCCTCGTCGATCAGGAAGGTGACGATCGCCTCCTTGCCGTTGGGGCTGGGGCGGACCGTGCGGTCGGTGCGGACCTCGAGGTAGCCGCGGTCGCGGTAGAAGTTGGTCAGCGTGGCGACGTCGGCCTCGAGGGCATCATCATCGAGCGGGCCCTTCTCGAGGAGCCAGGCCTCCTTGGTCTTGAGGTCGCGCTTCAGTTCGCGGGGCGCGAAGCTGAGGTTGCCCTCGAAGCGGATGTCGGTCACCTTGACGCGGTCGCCCTCGCGCACGCGGAAGAGCACGATCCCGGTCTTCTCCAGCTCCTCCTCATCCACCGTCACCTGCACGAGGTAGTAGCCCTTGGTGCGGTACATCGCCTCGATCTTGCGGCAGGCCCGGGCCAGCTGCTCGGCATCCACCGGGTTGTTGGTGATCAGCTCGACCGCATCGGTGATCTCCTTGTCGGAGAACCGGCGGTTGCCGACCGACTGGATGTCCTGCACCACGGGCTGCTCGACCAGCGTGAACAGCACGTTCACGCTCCCGTCGGAGAGCAGCTGCACGCGGTTCTCGACGCGCTTGAACCGGCCGACGCGGTTCAGGCGGCTGATGTCTTCCGACACGATCCGCGTCTGGTAGGCGGTGCCCTCCTTGGAGCGCAGCTGGTTGAGGGTCAGCTGCTCATCGGCCGGGTCCAGCGGCTGGGTCTCGCCCGGCTTTCCGGGGACGGGCCGCAGCAGGATGATGCGGCGGATGAGCCGGCGCTCGTAGGGCTCCAGGTCGGGTGGTGCCTCGATGGCGGAAGTGTCGGGCTTGGGGGGCGGGGGGGCGGCCGGCGAGGCCGCATCCTGGGCCCGGGTCACCGGGGCGATCCCCGCCGCGGTCATCACCGCAGCCAGCCCGGCCATCGCCAGCAGGCGGGCCGGGCGCGGCGAGGGCGGCGTGGCCCGCCTGATGGCGGGCCGGCGTTGGTCGGGGCGGGGCATCACTGGACGGGGACGATACCGGAGCTAGGGGCCGCTTACAAACCGCGGATCGGAGATTGTCCCCGGGGGTCTTCGGGGCGTACCCTCGCCCCGTTCGCGGGCTGGCGGCGCCACGGGGTGGTCCGCGGCGCCGGAGCGAGATCGCGGGACCGAGGGAGTTCAGCA
Organism: Phycisphaerales bacterium; assembly: GCA_020849615.1. Taxonomy (GTDB): domain Bacteria; phylum Planctomycetota; class Phycisphaerae; order Phycisphaerales; family UBA1924; genus JADLFW01. The sequence continues at coordinate 214,303 of JADLFW010000004.1, read as the reverse complement.
ACGATGGGGACGATCCGGGTGGCGCGGCGTCTGGCCGTGCTGGTGGTAGCCGTCATCTGCATCGCGGCGGCGCTGCTGATCGTGTGGCACGCGCTGACGCCCGCCGTGCTGGCCCGGCTGACGACGATGCAGCTGCTGGTGCCGCTGGCGCTGCTGGTGCTGCCGGTGCTGGCGCTCTTCGGCTGGGCTCTGGACCGACGGGCCGTGCGCAAGGCGCGGGGGCTGTAGGAAGAACACCACAGAGGCACAGAGACACGGAGAAGAGGGGACAGGGGGTAGGGGACAGGGAGCAGAAGACCCTGTCGGGGCGGTCGCGCGGCGCGGCTCTGTGCCTCGGTGTCTCTGTGGTTGATCGGTCTTACTGCAGGTTCACCGGCATCACGACGTAAAGGAAGTCATTGCCGCTCTTGACGACGCCCGGCTTGTTGGGCGCCTTGAGCTCGAGGATGACCTCGGGGTCGTTGATGACCTTGAGGGCATCGGTGATGAAGAGCGGGTTGAAGCCGATCTTGATGTCCTCACCCTCGTAGCTGTTGAGGTCGATGTTGATCTCGGCCTCGCCGGTCTCGGGGGCCCGGCTGGTGAGCTCGAGCTGCTTCTTGGCGCCGGTGAAGGTCATGGCGACGCCGCGGGATTCCTCGTTGGTGAGGAGGGCTGCGCGCCGGACGGCGGAGGAGAGGACATCGCGGTCGAAGACGACCTTCTTGTCCTGGTCCTTGGGGATGACATCTTCGTAGGGGGGGAAGGTGCCCTCGACGAGGTTGCTGGTGAGGACGGCCCGGCCGGGCCCGCCCTTCTCGCCGCCCAGGCTGAAGAGCACCTGGTTGTCGGTGATGGCGATCTGGACGGTTTCCTCGGGATCGTGGATGAGCTTCTGGAGCTGGCTGAGGGCCTTGGTGGGGATGATGCAGGTCAGGGCCTTGGCGTCCTTGTCGCCGGCGGAGGAGAGTGTGCCGCGGCAGAGGGCCAGGCGCCGCCCGTCGGTCGCGACCATCTCGAGCTTCTTGCCATCGCGGCGCATCAGCACCCCGTTGATGGCGTAGCGGGAGTTCTCGCGGGCGGTGGCGAAGAGCGTCCGGGCCACGAGGTGGTCGAGGCCGCCGGCGGTGTGGGCGAAGACGGTCTTGGCCTTGGGCTGGGCCGAGCTGCCGGCGAGGACCTCGGCGAAGTCGGGGATCGGGGGGAAGTCGGCGACCGGGAACCCGAACACCTTGAAGTGAGCATCGGCGCCGCGGATGTGGCAGACCTGGTCATCGGCCTCGAGGGTGAGGGTGGGCTCGTTCTCCTCGGCGGAGATGATCTGGCGGAGCTTGTCGGCGGGGATGAGGGCCTCGCCCGGCTCGGACACATCCACCTGGGCCAGGGTGAGCTTCAGGGAGATCTCGGCATCGGTGGCCGAGAGGGTGAGTTCGCCCGCGCCCCCTGCCCCCGGCTTGGTGGCGGTGAGTTTGACGCAGGTGAGCTGGGGCCTGGGGGTGCGGACGGCCACGACCCCGGAGACGAGATTGACGGCGTCGAGCAACGCCCCGCGATCGCAGATGACCTTCATCGAGCCGCTCTCCGTAGCTTGTGTGGTGGGAGTGTACCGCTTTGGTTGGGGCCCGGTGGCCGGATCGCCCCGATGGATGGGGGGTGCCGCGCAGGCCCGGCACGGCTGGCGGGGGATGGAAAGAAACGGATCGAGGGAGGGGGACGGGCCGGGCGGGTGGGGAGATTTAGGTGGGCCCGGCAAGTTGCCGGGGGAGATCGGGCGGGCGATACTCCCTCATCTCACTGTCGATCCCCGCGGGGCCCGTGCGGCCCCTGGACCTTGGCGGTCCGCCCCCGGCGGGGGTCGGGGGTGTCGGTTTGGACCCACGCCCGCCCGGGGCCCCGCCCCGGTCGGTTCGCAAGGAGACGGCCCCGATGTCATTCGAAGCGGCGGTGCATGCGCAGGCGATCGAGCTGGACCGGATGACCCTGGAGATGTGCGCGGCCGCGGGGAGCGGGCATCCGACCTCCTGCCAGAGCCTGGGGCACATCATCACGATGCTGATGTTCCACACCATGCGGTGGAGCCCGGATTACCCCAACTACCCCACCAGCGACCGCCTGGTCCTGAGCGAGGGGCACGCCGTCCCGATCATCTACGCCGCCGCCGCCAAGCTGGGTGTGATGGTGGGCAAGGACCCCGAGAACCGCAGGAAGCTGACCGTCGCCGACCTCAAGAACTTCCGGGATCTCTCCAGCGAGCTGGAGGGCCACCCCAACCCCATGGAAGGGTTCCCCTTCTTCGACGCCGCGACGGGCTCGCTGGGCCAGGGGCTGAGCGTCGCGGCGGGCCTCGCCGAGGCCGCGAGGCTGGACGGGATCGACAAGCGGATCTACTGCATCATCGGCGATGGCGAATCGCGCGAGGGGCAGATCGCCGAAGCCCTCGACTACCTGATCGACCGCAAGCTCAAGACGGTCCTGCCCATCTTCAACTGCAACGAGTTCGGGCAGGCCGACCGCGTGAGCGGCCAGCAGTCGGCCGATGTCCTGACCGCCAAGCTGCAGGCGTACGGGTTCGAGGTCAAGGCGATCGACGGCCACAACCCCGCCCAGATCAAGACGGCCTTCGACGCCTTCAACCAGGCGGCGGGGGATGGGGGCAAGAAGCCGATCGCGATCGTGGCCCGGACCATCAAGGGGTGGGGCTGCCCGTCGATCCAGGGCAACGGCTGGCACGGCAAGCCGCCGACGGGGGATGCGCTCAAGCGGGCGATCGCCGAGCTGGATGAGCGGCGCGTGGAGACGACCAGCGCGCTGGCCTCGGGGGATGGGTTCACCATCGACCCGCCGGCCGAGATGGCCCAGCGCGAGGTGCGCCAGGGCGAGCTGCCCCTCATGTCCGAGACCATGAAGAAGATGGACATGGAGTCGCTGCTGCACGCCGGGAACCTGGCGACGCGCCGGGCCTACGGCATCGCGCTGCGGGCCCTGGGCCAGGTCAACGACCGCATCGTCGTCCTGGATGCCGATGTCTCCAACTCCACCTTCGCCGAGATGTTCCGGAAGGACCCCGCCGGCGCAGCGCGGTTCATGGAGTGCAAGATCGGCGAGCAGAACATGGTCTCGGTCGGCGCGGGCCTCGCCGCCGCCGGCAAGGTCCCCTTCTGCTCGACCTTCGCCAAGTTCATCACCCGGGCCTACGACCAGATCGAGATGGCCATCAACTCGGGCGCGAACATCAAGCTCATCGGCTCGCACGCGGGCATCTCCCTGGGCGCCGACGGGCCCAGCCAGATGGGCCTGCCCGATGTCGCCTGGTTCCGCGCCTTCACCACGATGAAGGACCACCGCGGCAACCCGGGGTGCTACATCCTGCAGCCCGCCGACGCCTACGCCGCCTACGCCCTGACCGGTGTGATGGCCGAGTACGAGGGCGCCTGCTACATGCGGACGCTGCGGCCCGAGACCGAGTTCATCTACTCCGATGATGTGGTCTTCAACCTCGGCGGTTTCGAGGTCCTCAACGAGGGCCGCGATGTCGCGATCGTCGCCGCGGGCTACATGGTGCACGAGGCCAACAAGGCCGTCGAAATGCTCGACAAGGCGGGCGTCTCGGCTTCCCTGGTCGACCTGTACTCGCTGCCCTTCGACACCGAGGGCGTGCTGGACATCATCGGGGCCAACAACGGCAACGTCATCAGCGTCGAGGACAACTACGGCGGCGGCATCGGCTCGGCGATCTCCGATGCGCTCACCGAGTCGGGGGATGCCTTCCGGCTCAAGCAGATGCACGTCGCCCGGATCCCCAAGAGCGCCCGCACACCCGATGAGCTGGTGAAGGCCTGCGGCCTGTCGGCCGAGCACATCAAGAAGGCGGCGATGGAGCTGCTGGGGGTGTGAGGGGGCGGCCGAAGGGTTGGGGATAGTCCGGGGGAACCGGGACGCGGCGGTCCCAGAGACGGGATTGGGGCCGCGGCCCGCGCCGTTTCGGCGGGCCCGGGGCTCTCTCAAGACGCAACAACCGCCGTCACCGGTCTGTAGATGCATCGACCACGGGATGAAGGGAATCTCATGCGTACCCCGCCGACCGAACCGTTCTCGATCCAGCCCCTCGAGCCCCGCCAGATGTTGGCGTACCCGTCGAGCTACACGATCCCCGATGCCTACGGGCTGAGCGAGCCGGGCGGGGCCTTCCCGCCGCCGGCGGCGATCCCCGGCGATGACGCCGAGGCGTTCGGCAGCACCATCGCGGCCATCGGCGATGTGGATGGCGACGGCGTGGGCGATGTCGTGATCGGCTGGCCCACCCGGGGCAGCGCGCACGTCTACTCGACCAAGACGCGGTCGCTGCTGTTCACGATGCAGGCCGACTTGGCCGGGTTCTCGCGGACGGTCGCCGGCGTCGGCGATGTGAGCGGCGACGGCGTGCCGGATGTGGCGGTAGGGGCGGGGCAGGAGCGTGATGCCGATGGCAACCAGATCCTGTCGGGCCGCATCCGGATCTACTCGGGTGTGAACGGGGTGCTCATCCACGAGCACCTGGGAACGGGCGAGGATGAGCTGGGGTACACCGTGGCGGCGACGGGGGATGTCAACGGCGATGGCCGCCCGGACTATGCGGTCGGCGCCCCCGGGTTCGACGGCGACCGCGGCCGCGTCTACATCTACTCGGGCCTGGATGGCACGGTGTTCCGGACGATCACGGGCGACAACCCGGGCGACCGCTTCGGCCAGGCGATCTCGGCGGGCGTCGACCTGCCCACGAATAAGGCCGGCGATGGGCTCGACATGATCGGCGAGATCGTGGTCGGCTCGCCCGGCTCCGAAGGCGCGGGCCGGGACCGCGGCCGGGCGTACATTTACGACGGCGCCACCCTGAACATGCGGCTGCTGATGAACGGCGCCGCCGATGATGACGGCTTCGGCGCCTCCGTGCTGGCCGTCGCCGAGTCGGCGACCCGCAGCGCGGTGCTGATCGGCTCCCCGGGGCACGATGAGTCGGGCGAGGCCAACGCGGGCCTCGTGCAGGCCCTCGGTGTCGACGGCCAGCCCATCGCCATCCGGGCCGGGACCATGGAAGAGCCCATCGGGCAGAAGATCGTGCCGCTGGGGGCCATCACCGTCACCGGCGGCAAGACGTTCCTGACGGGCCAGACCTGGGGCCTCTTCGAGTCGATCGACCTGGTGTCGGTCGGCACGCGCGACACGCTGGCCTCGCGGCCCGTGACGGGCCTGGGCGATGTTGACGGCGACGGGTTCGACGACATCGCCATCAACCTCGCCGGCACCAGGGGCGCGGAGTGGCGCTCGCCGTTCATCCTGCTGAACGATGCGATCCGCGGCAGCTCCGACAACGGCCGCTTCCTGTGGGGCGGGGCCTACGGCAAATCGTCCTACATCGTCACCGACGGCGTGCGCCAGTCGTGGTCCAAAGTCCCCGGGCTGGAACGCTCGGCCATCTTCAGCGTGAACGACCGCGGCATCATCTTCGGCGCTGACATCATCACCACGGCCGGCGCCGAGTCGCCGGGCCGCCTCTTCATCCTCTCCGGCGGCGTCAAGACCTACATCGACCAGGCCGCCATCGTCGGCGGCACCGCGCCGGTCTTTGAGAACATGGTGCTCGTCCGGTTCAACAACACCGGCGATGCGGTCCTCTTCGAGCAGGATTTCTCCTCCTCCGCCATCCCCCGGGCGTGGCTCTACCGCACGGGCGGCCAGCTCGAGTTCCTCTGGAACGGCTACGCCACCGATATCAACGACCTCGGTCAGATCCCGGGCGTGCGCGATGCGGGCGGAGGCACCACCCAGGTCGTCTACCGCGACGCCGCGGGCGCGGTCGCCATCATCCCCGGCCTGCTCGATGTCGGCGTCATCGACAACGACGGCGTCGTCTACGGGGTCGACGCCACCGGCGGCTTCCTGGCCTCCTGGACGCCCGCCGCCGGCGTGCGCAACCTCGCCGCGCTGCCCGGGGGCCAGGCCCGCGTGGTCGACGCCGACAACACGGGCCGCGTGCTGGTTGTCATCACCTCCTCGCAGTCGCTGGCCACCGAGCACATTTACCAGCCCCGCGATGGCGGCTTCGCCGTCGGCGAGCAGTTCAACCCCGCCGCCATCGCCACGATCGCCGAGCCCAGGCTGAACGACGCCAAGTGGGTGGTTCGTTCAAGGTTCATCGGCAAGCCCGATGAAACGGCGCCGATCGAACCCTCGAGCCCGCTCGACTCGGTCGAGACCGCGGCGGGCCTGGTCGCCGTGGGTGTGCACGACAACGGGAACCTGGTGCTGTGGAACCAGGCGCCCACCGCCGGCTGGTTCCAGAACCAGCTCGCCTACGAGTCGCTCCAGGGCGGCACCTCCATCATCACGCGGGATGTTGCTGTGTACATCGACCCGCGCGACGGCGCCAAGCGGGTGCTCGCCGTGACCGACCGCGGAACCTACTGGTTCATCTACGACCGCGTGGATGCCCCCGCCAAGCTCCCCGTCGTGCTGATCCAGCCGACCGCCGACGAGGCCTTCGCCGGCAAGGTCACGCGGTTCGTCTCCCCCGACGGCCGCGTCCACCTCGTGGGCCTCAACCGCGATGGCGACTTCATCATGCTGTTCCAGAACAGCATCGCGGCCACCGGCAGCGTCGACAACTGGTCGGTCGTCAACCTCACCGATCTGCAGCTCGACCCCCAGGGCCTCAGCACGCCGCGCTTCTCCGGCGAGCTCGACGCCTGGACCAACTCCTGGGGCGGCATGAACATCGGCGGCATCGACGAGTTCGGCCACATCAAGGTCATCTGGTGGGCGCCGGGCCTGGACTTCTGGCGCACCGACGACCTCACCACCATCGCCGGCACCCCGGCGCTCAGCGGCGATGTCAAGGCCATCACCACCTCCTGGGGCGGCGTCACCATCGCGGGCGTCGACTCCCAAGGCCGGGCCGTCTCCACCTGGTGGGCGCCCGGCATCGAGTGGCGCACCGATGAACTCGGCGCGGATGCCGGGCTGCTCGAGGGCGGCTCTCTCTCCGGCTGGGTCACCCCCTGGGGCGGTATGAACTTCGTCGGCATCGACGCCGCCACCGGCGCCATCAAGGTGGTCTGGTGGGCCCCAGGGCTCGACAGCTGGTCGGTGAACAATCTCGGCGGCATGGAAGGCCTCACCCAGGCCGAGGCCCGGAGCATCCGCCTGACGGCCGGCATCGACGGCCAGGGCCGGGCCTCGGTGCTCTACCGGTCCCCGGCGAAGTCGGCCTCCGATGTCCGCTACGTGCTCGGTCACCAGATCGCCCTGCAATGGGCCCCCGGCGATGCGGCCTGGACGCCCGAGGACATCAGCTGGTCGGTGTGATGCCGGCTCCGGGATGACGGGCCGGGCCCGGGATCGAGCGCGCGACGGTGCGCGGGCCGATGGTTTACCATGTGCCCCGAATGCCCCACCGCCCGCTCGTCGCCGCGTTCACAGTCCTCTACATGCTCGTCTTCGGCGGCTGGGCCGTCGCCACCGGCAACCACGAGTTCCTGTTCTACGCCGCGATCATGCTCGGGCTGATCGGGATGGTGCTCCTGTTGGACCGCCAGGTCACCTTCAGCCCGCTCGTGCTGTGGGGCCTGGCGACCTGGGGCCTGCTGCACATGGCGGGCGGAACGGTCCCCATCCCGCAATCGGTGACCGAGCCGGGCGGGCTGCCCAAGCTGTACTCCCTGCGGGTGGTGCCTTGGTTCATCAAGTACGACCAGTTCGTCCACGCGTTCGGGTTCGGCGTGGCGACGCTCGCCGCGTGGGAAGGCCTGCGGGCCGCGACGGGGTACCGGCGCGGGCCCGGCTTCGGCCTGGCGATCCTGCTGGTGTGCATCGGCATGGGGCTGGGGGCGCTCAACGAGGTCGTCGAGTTCACGGCGACACGGATCATGCCCGAGACCAACGTCGGCGGGTATGTGAACACGGGGTGGGATCTGGTCTCGAACCTGACGGGGTGTGTGCTGGCGGTGGCGTGGCTGGTGTGGCGTGGTGATGGGCAGGCCCGGTAGGCCATGGAGCGGGGGGACGGCATGTTCGACACGGCGATGATGAACGATGACGGGCCGGATGCGGGGCTTCCGGAGACAGCCGGGCGGCGGCCCGACCCCGGATCGCGCCGGGCCCGCGCTGTGGCGTGGCTGATGCTCATCCCGCTCCTGGCGGGCATCCTCTTCCTGCAGCACTTCCAGCCCGCGCCCGAGCCGCCCGAATCGCTCATCACTCCCCCGCAGTCGGTCGAGCCGTTCACGCTGGTGTCGAAGGTGGAGGTGAAGCTCTGGCACGCCTCGAAGCAGACGGGCAGCTCCGATCCCCTGCTGCCCGCCAAGCTCATCGAGAACCTCGACAAGTCCGCGCAGTCGCCGCTGGACCGCCTGCGCTGCGCGGTTGTCGCCGGCGAGATGCTGGGCACCGCCGAGGCCCGGACTCGGCTGGCCAAGGTCGAGGATGAACTCGGCCAGCTCGTGCCCAAGGCCGCGCGAGAAGACCCGGGGTACTCGGCGCAGGACCTTGAGCTGATGCGCGAGTCGATCCGGAAACTGAGGGTCCTCTACGAAGGCGGGAGCGAGTCCGCCCTGCCCGATGACGACCAGCGGTTCCTGGTTGATCATCACGGCTGGTTCGGGCGGCTGGCGCTCGTGCACGGCCGCCCGGATTCCGACCCCGTCAAGGCGCAGATGCTGGGCGGGGGCGTGGCGATCGTGCTGCTGCTGGTGGCGGCGTTCCTGGGCGGTTTCGCGGTCCTGATCACGGGTGTGGTGCTGCTCATCGTAGCGATCGTGAAGCTGAGCTCGGGTTCGTTCACCGCCGGTTTCGACCGCCCGGCGCCGGGCGGGAGCGTGTACCTCGAAACCGTCGCGGCGTTCCTGGCGGCGTTCCTGCTGCTCAAGGCGGTGACCTGGGGCCTGGGGATGCTCTTCGGCAATGCCGCGTGGCTGGACCCGGTGCACCTCGCCCTGCAATGGGCCATCCTGCCCGTCATCGCCTGGCCCGTCGTCCGCGGTGTGCCGTGGTCGCGTCTCCGGGCCGACATGGGGTGGCACGCGGGCCGCGGCGTGTGGAACGAGATCGGTGCGGGGGTGCTGGGCTACATCGCGGGGCTGCCGATCTTCCTGCTGGGTGTACTCGTGTCGTTCACGGCGATCCTTGTCCGCGAGGCGCTGCGGCGGGGCTTGAGCGGCGGGGCCCCATCCGAGCCGCCCTCAAACCCGATCGTGGATGTCGTGGGCGCGGGCAGCCCGCTCGTGCTCTTCATGCTGTACGTCCTGGCCTCGATCTGGGCCCCGATCGTCGAGGAAGCGGTCTTCCGCGGCGCGTTCTACCGCCACCTCCGGGCCCGGCTGCCGGTGGTCATCGCGGCGATGTTCACCGCCGTCATCTTCGCGGTCATGCACGGCTACGACGTGCTGATGCTCGGGCCCGTCTTCGCGCTGGGCTTCAACTTTGCGCTGCTGCGCGAGTGGCGCGGCTCGCTGATCGCCCCGATGACCGCGCACGCCCTGCACAACGGTGTGCTGCTGGCGTTCGTTATCACGCTGCTGAGCGTGCTGGGCAAGTGAACCCGCAGCACGGAGATCGCATCACTGCGTGCGCGGCGGCACGCCTCGCCGGCTGGCCAGCAGACGCACGTGCACGCGGCGCTCCGGGTGGGCCGGGTTGCGGGCCTCAAGCTCCGTCAGCCCGCCGCACAGGTGCAGCGGAGAGACCGCCGGAACCGCCTTCAGCGAACCCTCGAGCACGGGCCGGCTGTTGATCGCCAGGGCCAGCGACATCGAGGCGGCCGGGTATTCCCGGCCCGCGATCACGACCGGGCGATCGCGAGCGGGCAGCCCGACCGTGCTGATCGAGAGGTCCGTGCCGAAGAGCAGGCTCAAAAGCGGGGGAGTCTCGGCCAGCCCCGTCATCAGCTTCTGCATCGCCGGGTTGCTGCCCATCGAGGGCGCGATCGCGATCATCCACGTCGAGCGGCGCAGGCCCTCCAGCAGTTCCTCCCGCGGCATGGCCCGGAGCTCCTCGGGCGGGACCGGCAGCGGCAGCCCGGCCTCGACGCGATCGATGATCTGGAGCTGCTGCAGGTACGCGCCGCGGCCGATGCAGTCCATCGGGAACTGGCCCGGCGTGCTCGAGATGATCGCGCCCGCCTCGTCGTAGAGCGTGATCGTGGTGATGAACATCGGGGAACTGACCTTGATGGGCTCCGCGCCCTTGATCCTGGACGTCAGCGTGTACGACCCGGATGCGAACCCCACCTCCGCCGGAGATTCGACCTTCAGGAACCGCACCGTCCGCTCCGCCCCGCGCTCGAAGACCAGCCCCAGCAGCACCGCATCACCGGGCCTCCACGAGCCCGACGACTCGGGCCCGTCCGCGCTCAGCCCGGCCAGGATGCCCTCGGACGCCCGCAGGGCATCAGCATCGAACAGCGAATGGATCTCCTCGGAGACCGGAACGGCCGCCGCCGCGCCGGGCCCGGCGCTCCGCGGGCTGGATGAGGCGCACCCCAACGCGGCGAGCATCAGGGCCACGGGCACGAATCCGCCCAGGGACGGGCCGGCAGAGATCCGCATGACGCCAGACTAGCACGGGTGTCAAGGGGCCGGGCGCTCGGAAAATCAGGCTTCGAAGCCCGGCGCCCGCGTGTGCCAGTCGGTCGCCGCCTCGAACTGCCGGGCGATCCGCAGCATCCGGGCCTCTTCGAACGCGGGCGCGATGAGCTGCACCCCCACCGGCAAGTTGCGCCTCTCGTCGCGGATGAACCCCGCCGGCATCGTCACCGCCGGCAGCCCGGCGAGATTGACACCCACGGTGTACACATCCTCCAGGTACATCGCCAGGGGGTCCGCGGTCTTCTCGCCGATCCTGAACGCCGGGCCCGGCGTCGCGGGCGTCAGCAGCGCATGGCACCCCGCGCGGAAAGCCGTGTCGTACTCGGCCTTGATCAGCCGCCGCACCTTCAGCGCGGTGCTGTAGTAGGCGTCGTAGTACCCGCTGGAGAGCACATGCGTGCCCAGCATGATCCGCCGCTGCACCTCGGGCCCGAAGCCCTCGGCCCGGGTCTTGCAGTACATCGCGATCAGATCGTCTCCCTTGGCGAGCGCCGCCCGGTGGCCGTAGCGCACCCCATCGAACCGGGCCAAGTTGGATGAGGCTTCCGCCGGCGCCACGATGTAGTACGCGGCGATGCCGTAATCGGTCAGCGGCAGCGAGACTTCCTTGATCGTCGCGCCCATGTTCACGTACGTCGCGACCGCGGCATCAAAGACCAGCGCCATCTCCCCTTGCGGCTGGGCCGAGAGCCTGGGCACCCCGATCGTGAGGCCTTCGAGGGGTTTGTCCAGATCCGCCGTGAAATCAGGAACGGACAGCTCCGCCGACGTCGCATCGTGCGGGTCGAACCCGCAGAGAATGTTGAGCGCCAGCGCTGCATCGGCGATGCTCGTCGCGAACGGGCCGATTTGATCGAGGCTCGAGGCGAAGGCCACCAGCCCGTACCGTGACACCCGCCCGTACGTCGGTTTCACCCCCACGATGCCGCACAGCGAGGCGGGCTGGCGGATGGATCCCCCCGTGTCGGAGCCCAGCGCCAGCGGCACCATCCGCGCGGCAACCGCCGCCGCCGAGCCGCCGGAGGACCCGCCCGGCACGCGCGCGTGATCCCACGGGTTGCGCGTCGGCCCGAACGCCGAGTGCTCGGTCGATGAGCCCATCGCGAACTCATCGAGGTTGGTCTTGCCGATGACGATCGCGCCGGCGTTGATGAGCTTCTGCGCGGCCGTCGCGGTGAACGGCGAGCGGTAGCCCCGCAGCATCTTGGAGCCGCAGGTCGTGTTGCCCCACTCCAAGGCCATGTTGTCCTTGAGCGCGACCGGGATGCCCGCGAGCGGGCCCGGGTTCTCGCCGCGTGCGAGCGCCGCATCGACATCGGCGGCATTCTGCAGCGCCCGCTCCTGAAAGACTTCGAGGAACGCGTGCAGCTCGGGGTCGAGCTCGGCGATCCGGGCCAGCGTGGCCCGGGTGACTTCGACAGCCGAGAGCTTGCGTGAACCGATGAGGGCCCGGAGCTCGGAAATGGAGGTCGGGATGGGGATCATGCGCTGCTCCCATCATCGATGACCTTCGGGACGCGGATGAAGGGCTCCATCGTGTCGGGCGCGAGGCCCATCAAGACCGAGTTGGGCAGGGTCGTGCCAGGGGTGTCGGCATCGAGCCGGTTGACGGTGTCGGCGACGTGGGCCATGGGCTCGACCGATTTGAGGTCGAGCTGTCGCAGGCGGTCGATATAGCCCAGCACCGCGGAGAGCTGGTGGCGGTACGACTCGACCTGGCTGTCGGTGAGCGCCAGCCGCGAGAGCCGGGCCACCTTGCGGACATCATCGGCGGACAGGAGGGGTTCGGCCATGGGGGATGGTAAATGGCAAACAGCAAATGGCAAAGGGCAAATACGGGCAGGAGTGGCGGATCGCGCGGATCAGAAGCGGATCGGGGTGAGAACCGGTGGTGCCGGTCCGGCGGATAGGCTTCTGTGATGGCCCGGCTGAAGCGCATCTTGAGACACCCGGCGGCGGCGGTGGTGCTGCTGGCGATGCTGGGGGTGAGCGTGTGGATGCTGCCGAAGGGGTGGTCCGGCGGGTCAACCGTCGGATGGTTCATCGGGCGTTTCTCTCTTGCCCGCCCGACCGGGCCGCGCGTCATCACCGGCCCGTACATCATCCGAGAGCCGGGTGGCCTTGTGCTCCGCGATGCGAACGTCGAGAGCATGGACGCGATCATGAAGGTCCTGGAGGCCCGGCCCGAAGATGTGCTGCTCCCCGCGTTTCACCCGACGGGCGGGCCACGAGGCTTCTTCGCCCCTACGACCTACATCCGGCGGTACGTGCTCAGCATCCGGCCCTGGGCAACCCTCGCCACATTCTCCGATGCGGAGCTGCGCGAAGCGAGAGAGATCTACCTCGACTGGTTCAAGAGTCCGCAGGGCTTCGGGGAGAATCCCGCGCTGGCCGACCAGTTGCTCCATCGTGATGTGGTCAGCAGCACGCGCCTGTTGTGGGGGGGCATCATTCACAACACGCTGACGGTCGGGGTGATCGCGTGTCTGGTCTACTGCCTCCGCTGGAACCTCTCCCCATCACTCTGGCGGGCCCGGAATCGTGCGAGGCGGCTCGCCCGCGGTGAGTGCCCCCGCTGCCGCTACCCGCTCCACGGCCTCGCCGAGAGCAAATGCCCTGAATGCGGCGAGCAGTGGGGGGGTGCGGAGGAGCAAGCAGCCCGAGCGTGAGCGAGGGCTCTCTGTTCCATAGGACAGGCCAACCCAAGAAAGCCCTCCCTGACGGTCGGGCTGCTTGTCACTCTTCATCCATGGTCTTCTTGCGTCGCAGAACGTGGTGGTAGTGCTGGGCGAAGCGGTGGGCCTCATCGCGGATCGCCTGGCACAGCCGCAACCCGGCGTTCTCGCGCGGCAGGCGCACCGGCTCGGCCCGTTGCTGGATGTAGATCAGCTCCTCCTTCTTGGCGAGCGAGATCACCATCGGCGGCTTCACATCGAGCTGGTCGAAGGCCTCGAGCGCGGCGTGGAGCTGGCCCAGCCCGCCGTCGATGAGGATGACATCGGGGTAGAGCTCCTGGCCCGAGCCGGCCTCGCGGTAGCGGCGGCTGATGACCTCGCGGATGGAGCTGTAGTCGTCGTTGGCCCGGCCCGTCTCGTCCACGGCCTTGATGCGGTAGCGGCGGTACTCGTTCTTGAACGGGCGGCCATCGACGAAGCAGACCTTGCTGCCCACGGTCTCGCCCCCTTGCAGGTGGGCGATGTCGATGCCCTCGATGCAGCGGATGGGCTGGTCGATCCCCAGCGACTTCTGCAGTGATTTCAAGGACTTGCGGGGGTCGATGAAGCTGACCTCGGTCTCGGGCTGCCACCCGTCGGTCCGCTTGGCCCGCTCATCGAGCTTCTCGATGGCCCGGATCTGGTCGCGCACGGCCGCCGCCTGCTCGAACTTCAGGTCGACCGAGAGTTGGGTCATCTCCTCGCGCATCCCGCGGAGCATGTCGGCGCGCTTGGAGCCCAGGAACCTGATGAACCGGTCGACATCGGCCCGGTACTCATCGCGGGAGATCTTGGCGGCGCACGGCGCGGTGCACTGGTTGATGGCGTGCAGCAGGCAAGGGCGGAAGTGCTGGTTCTTCGGATCCTGGTCGATGATGTCGAGCTTGCACGTGCGGAACTTGAACACCCGCTGCAGCAGCTGGATCGCCTCGCGCAGCGCCCCCGCGTTGGTGAACGGGCCGAAGATCCTGGCCCCCTTCAGCTCCGGCGCCGCCGGCGAGCGCGTGATGAACACCCGCGGGAAATCCTCGCGCTGCGTGATCGCCAGGTACGGGAACGTCTTGTCATCCGTCAGCCGCACGTTGAAGCGCGGGTGGATGTCCTTGATCAGCCGGTTCTCGGTGAGCAGCGCCTCCCACTCGCCCTCGCACTCCAGGTGCTCGAAATCGCACACCACATCCAGCATCAGCGACTTCTGCGGGCCAAGGTCCGCCGAGGGCACGAAATACGACGACACCCGGTCGGGCAGCCGGGCCGCCTTGCCCACGTAAATCACGATCCCCTTCTCATCCTTCATGAGATACACGCCCGGCACGGGCGGCAGAGTCCGGGCCTTCTTCAACAGCCGGGCCAGGCGCTCATCACGGGCCTCGCTGGGGTGCATCTCGGGGGCCGGGTCGCTCACGGGGGATTGTAGAAGAAGGCATCAAGGCACGGAGGCACAGAGGCACCAAGGGCAGGAAGCCCCTTTTCACAGTTTCTTTGCCTTCGTGCCTTCCTACACCACCACATTCACCATCTTCCCCGGAACCACGATCACCTTCTTGATGGGCTTGCCCGCGACCAGCTCCTTGATCTTCTCATCCGCCAGCGCCGCCGCCTCGATCATCTTCGCATCCGCGCCGGCCGGCACGACCACCCGGCTGCGCACCTTCCCCAGCACCTGCACCGGGATCTCCACCTGGTCATCCACCAGCTTCGAGACATCCACCTCGGGCCACCCGGCATCCGCGATCGAGGTCGCGTGCCCCAGCTTGCTCCAGATCTCCTCCGCCATGTGCGGCGCGAACGGCGCCAAGGTCAGCGTCAGCCGCTCGATGTGCTCCCGGGCCAGCCCTCCCGCTCCGGGGGCCGCCGCCGTGGCGCTGGTCGCCGCGTTCACAAACTCGATCAGCGCCGCGATCGCCGTGTTGAACGCCAGGCGCTCGATGTCCTGCGCCACCTTCGCCGTGGCCCGGTGCAGCAGCTTGTCGAGCGCCGGATCCACCGCCGGGCCCACGCGCAGCGCCCCGCTGCTCTCATCCACCACCAGCCGCCACGTCTTCTGCAGGAACCGGAACAGGCCGATGATGTCGCGCGGGTTCCACGGCTTGCTCGCCTCCAGCGGGCCCATGTACATCTCGTAGAGCCGGAACGTGTCGGCCCCGTACTCGCCGATCACATCATCCGGGTTGATCACGTTCTTGTAGCGCTTGGACATCTTCGTCACGACCGGCATCACGGGCGCGCCCGTCGCGATCTCGATGAACTTGCCCTCCGATTCCTCCTTCACCTCATCCACCGCGATGATCGACTTGTCCTTCCGCTGGTACGCAAAGCTCGTGATCAGCCCCTGGTGGAAGAGCTTGCGGAAGGGCTCATCGACCGGCGCGTGGCCCAGGTCGAACAGCACCTTCTGCCAGAAGCGCGAGTAGAGCAGGTGCCCCACGGCGTGCTCCGAACCGCCCAGGTACAGGTCGACACCGGCGCCGGGCCCGGGTACCGCAGCACTCCGTGCCGCGCCCGGAACGCCGCTGATTTCAGCCCCGGCCCGGAGACCCGGGCCACCGCCCATCCAGTACGCCTGCGCGCCGGGCCCGGCGAAGACATCGCTGTTCCGCGGGTCGCAGTAACGGATGCAGTACCACGATGAGCCCGCCGACCCCGGCATGGTGTTGGCCTCGCGGCGTACCGGCGTCTCCGGCGGCAGAATCTCCGGCGACACCCCCGCCGCGCCGGCCGTGGTGTTCATCCACTCCGTGGCCTTGGCCAGGAGCGGCTGCGGATCATCCGATTCGACCGGGTGATAGTCATCCAGCGGCGGCAGCACCACGGGCAGAGCGCTCTCGGAGACCGGATAGTGCCGCCCCTCGGCGTCGTACACGATTGGGAAGGGCTCACCCCAGTACCGTTGCCGCGAGAAGACCCAGTCGCGCAACCGGAAGTTCACCCGCCGCCGCCCCGCGCCCTGCGACTCCAGCCACTTGATGATCTCGGCCTTGGCCTCTTCGGTGTGCAGACCATCCAGCGAGACCTGGTCGTTGGCCGAGTTCACCGCGAAGCCGGGCCCGGCGTACGCCGCGCCGCCCGCCACCGTGATCCGGGCCTCGGCGACGCGCCGCCGCAACTCCTCGAAGTCGGTCAGCTTCATCTCCTCGATCGCATCCAGCCAGATGATCCGCGTCGAGCCCCGCCGCTGCCCCACCGCGCCGGGCTGCGACCCCGGCTTGGCCCCCGGGTCGATGAAGATCGCCGTCCCGTCGGCCCCCGGTCTCCGTCGCCCGCGGATCGTGCTCAGCACGACCGGGAACTCCTCCGGCGTCGCGTTGGATGAAACCGCCAGCCCCAGCATGTCGGCCAGCACCCCGGCCCAGCGCTCCGGCGCCTGCTCCTCGGGGTTGGCGTAGCCCGCGAAGTAGGCGATCGCGGCGTGCACGCGGGTGTACACCACATCCTTCACGGGCAGCCCGAACTTCTGCGCAAACTCGAAATCCCGCTCATCGTGCGCCGGGACCGCCATGATCGCTCCGTGCCCGTACCCCATCAGCACGTAGTCGGCGATCCACACCGGAATCGGCCGCCCCGTCGCCGGGTTGACCGCGTGCACCCCCGAGAAGACGCCCGTCTTCTGCCGGTTCTCCATCCGGTCCACCTCGGAGGTGTTCCGGGCCTTCTCGACGTAGGCCCGCAGCGCGGGCCCGTCCGCCCCCGCCGGCGGGTGCCGCATCACCGCATCGACTAGCGGGTGCTCCGGCGCCACGACCATGTACGTCGCGCCGAACACGGTGTCGGGCCGGGTCGTGAAGACGCGGATGAACGTCGCGATGTCGCCCCGGTACGGCGCTGTGAACGGAGTCAGGTCCAGCGCAAAGTCGATCTCCGCGCCTTCCGACCGCCCGATCCACTCCGCCTGCATCGTCTTGGTCGAGGCGGGCCAGTCCAGCTTCGCCAGGTCATCCAGCAGCCGCTGCGCGTACGCCGTGATCCGGAAGATCCACTGCCGCAGCGGCTTGCGCAGGACCGGGTACCCGCCCCGCTCGCTCCGCCCGTCGATCACCTCGTCGTTCGCCAGCGCGGTCCCCAGCTTCGGGCACCAGTTCACCATCTGCTCATCCAGGTACGCCAGCCGCTGGTTGTCGATGAAGATCCGCCGCTCCTCGCTCGTCAGCTCGTGCCACATCCGCACGCCGACCGGCTCCCCCGAGATCGCCGGAGTCGCCCCGCCGCCCGCGAGGTGCACGAGCTCCCCCGACGGGCCCACGGCGATCATTCCCCGCTCCAGCTCGTGCACCAGCTCCGCGATCGGCCGCGCCCGGTCCAGCTCCTTGTCGTACCACGCGCTGTAGATCTGCAGGAAAATCCACTGCGTCCACTTGTAGTACTCGGGGTCGATCGTCCCGAACTCCCGCGACCAGTCGTAGCAGAAGCCGAACCGCTGCAGCTGCCGCCGGAAGTTGTCGATCGCCTTTTTCGTTGTGATCGAGGGGTGGATCCCCGTCTGCAGCGCGTACTGCTCCGCCGGCAGCCCGAAGGCGTCCCACCCCATCGGGTGCAGGACGTTGAACCCCTTCATGCGCTTGTACCGGCAGATGATGTCCGTCGCCGTGTACCCCTCGGGGTGCCCCACGTGCAGCCCGGCGCCGGAGGGGTACGGGAACATGTCGAGGCAGTAGAACTTCGGCCGCGAAGCGTCAAAGCCGGGCTCGCCCGGGTTGGGCACGCGGTACGTCCCATCCGCCTGCCAGCGCTGCTGCCAGCGCCGCTCGATCTGGTCGGCCAGGGCCGCCGTGTAGCGCAGGCCCGGCGTGTCGTCGGCGCGGCCGCGGGGGGTCGTGTCTTGGCTCATGAAGCGGTCTCTCCAGCGTTCCTGTCGGGCGGGCCGCGGGGGCGGCGTCGGTCAGCAGCTCAAACACACCGGCAACGAAAAAGGCCCCGCGTGCGGGGCCTTGCAAGTCGGGCAGGGACGGGCCTCGCGCGCATCATGACCACCATGCGTCAAGCCGAAGCAGCGAGCGAGGCACCTCGAACCTCATAGGCCCCATTATACGCCCCGCACCCCGGCGGGCGGGACGCTCAGGCTGTCCCCATCGCGGCCCGCTTCTCCGCCAGCAGCCGCTTGGCCTCCCCGGCCAGGTAGAACGAGCCCGTGATGCAGATGAGGTCATCGCGGGCCACGGCCCGGGCCGCCAAGTTGATGGCCTCCTTCAGCGAAGGCGCCGTCTGGGTCATCTTGGAGCTGACTTCCGCGAACCGGCGCTGGAGCTCCCGCGGGTCCATCGACCTGGGGTTGCCGCTGGCCTTCGTGAAGATGATCTTGTCGGCCCCCAGCGCGATCTTGGCCAGCATCCCCGGCACGTTCTTGTCCGAGGCGCACCCGAAGATCACCACCATCGAGTCGTACCGGATGTGCGCTCCGATCGCCTTCACCAGCCCGTGGATCGACTCGGGGTTGTGCGCCCCATCCACGATGATCCGCGGACGGTCCCACACCTGCTCCAGCCGCCCGTGGTTGGGCGTCCGGGCCAGGCCGATCCCCACGCTCCGCTCCGGCGTCTCGAACCCGTGCTCCCGCAGCCGGTCCAGCACCGCCAGCGCCAGCCCGCAGTTGAGCGCCTGGTGCTCACCCTTCAGAGGCACCGGCAGATGCTCGTAGTTGGACCGCGCCGTCGTCAGGCACACCCGCGCGTGCGGGCCCAGCTCCGGGCTCGCCTCGAAGCGGTAGCTGAAATCGATGTCCTTGCCCAGCACCAGGAGCGGCGCCTGCAGCGGCTCGGCGACCTGGCGGAACGTCTCGACCACCCCCGGGGCCTGCGCCACCGTGATCGTCGTCACGCCCCGCTTCATGATCCCCGCCTTCTCGCCCGCCACCTTCTCCAGCGTGTCGCCCAGCAGGTGCGTGTGCTCCAGCTGGATCGCCGTGATCACCGCGACCTCGGGCGTGATGATGTTCGTCGAGTCCAGGCGCCCGCCCAGCCCGACCTCGATCACCGCGATGTCCACGGCCTGGCGGGCAAAGTGCAGGAACCCCAGGGCCGTGATCAGTTCGAAGTACGTCGGGTGCCCCAGCTCCTTCTCGACCTTGGGCACCTGCGCCGCGATCTCGCTCATCAGGGCCCGGAAGTCCTCCTCCGGGATCATGTTGTCGTTGATCCGGATCCGCTCGCGGAGGTCCACCAGGTGCGGGCTGGTGTACAGCCCCGTCGCGTACCCGCACGCCTGCAGGCACGATGCGATCATCTCGCAGGTGCTCCCCTTGCCCTTGCTCCCGGCGACGTGCACCGTCTTGATCTGCGACTGCGGGTCGCCCAGCGCGGCCATCAGCGCCCGCATCCGCTCCAGCTTGAAGACCGCCGGGTCCAGCTTCCGCTGGTTGGCCCGCTCGAGGTTCACCCGGTCCGTCAGGTAGGCCAAGGCTTCCTCGAAGGACTCAAACCCCCGGGAACGCGATGGCCTGCGCGGCTTCACCGCCGTCTCGGCCGGGCTCGCGGCCTCCTTCACACCCGCGCCTTCCTTGGCCCGCGCGGGTTTCATCTCGACTTCGGTGGCCCGTTTCACGGGCCGACCCGGGGCGGGCGTTGGCTTGGGCATGGCAGAGAGATTGTACGCGCAGGCCCCGCCCGGGCCGACGTGGATTCCACGGGGCATGCTCAAGATCCACGCGAATGTCCTCCCCGCCGCCGAACCCGCACCCCCTCGCCGCCGCGGTCCGGGCCGCGGCCAGCCACGGCTCCGGCCCGCCCCGCGCCCTTTAGCACCCCCTTAGCCGGGCCGAAAACACACGCACATCCGCAATTGCTCCAATACCCCGGGCCGCCGTCCCCGAGCGTGTTGGTGGCGCGCGGCGAGCACCCAGAGACAGGAGTCTTTCAACATGTGTATCCAGAAGTCCGCCCTGTTCGGGGCGTGCGCGGTCATCGCGCTCATGGCGGGCCGGGCCTCCGCCCAGCTCACCGGCCCGTCCAGCTCCGCCTCCCCTTACATCACCCCTATCGCCCCGGGCGTCATCACCCAGTCCCTGCTCACCGTCGGCGACACCATCGGCGGCTACCGCATGGCCGGCATCCCCGACGGCCTGGGTGCCCTCGACAACGGCGATGGCACCCTCAGCGTCTTCATGAACCATGAGCTCGGCGACACCTCGGGCGTCACCCGCGCCCACGGCAGCAAGGGCGCCTTCGTCTCCGAATGGCGCATCGACAAGGCCAGCCGTCAGGTGCTCTCCGGCGGCGATCTCATCACCTCCGTCACCCAGTTCGACAAGTCCGCCGGCGCCTTCTTCTCCGGCACCACCGCCTTCAACCGCTTCTGCTCCGCCGACCTCCCCGCCCTCACCGCCTTCTACAACCCCGCCTCCGGCCTGGGCACCACCGACCGCATCTTCATGAACGGCGAAGAGTCCGGCAACGAAGGCCGGGCCTGGGGCACCCTCGTCACCGGCCCCGCCAAGGGCTCCACCCAGGAACTGCCCCACCTCGGCCGCTTCTCCTGGGAGAACTCTGTCGCCAGTCCCCACGCCGGCGACAAGACCGTCGTCATCGGCACCGACGACTCCACGCCGGGCCAGGTTTACATGTACATCGGCAATAAGCAGGCCGCCGGGAACTCCTTCGAGAAGGCGGGCCTGGTCGGCGGCTCGGTCTACGGCGTCCGGGCCGGCGGCGTGGCTGTCGAAGACCGCGCCGGCGGTCTCGGCGGCTCCTCCGTCCCCTTCACCATGGTCAGCCTCGGCGACCAGTCCCTCAAGACCGGCGCGGTGCTCCAGTCCGAGAGCTCCGCCGCCGGCGTCACCGAGTTCCTCCGCCCCGAGGATGGCCACTGGGACCCCTCCAACCCCAACCGCTTCCTCTTCGTCACCACCGACCGCTTCGACACCGTCAAGACGGGCGAAGGCTCCCAGATCGGCCGCTCCCGCCTCTGGAGCATGACCTTCACCGACGTTGACAACCCCGAGCTCGGCGGCGAGCTCGACATGCTCCTCGACGGCACCGAGGCCATCCAGATGATGGACAACATGACTGTCGATGGCTACGGCAACGTCCTGATCCAGGAGGACCCCGGCAACCAGGCCCACTCCGCCAAGATCTGGAACTACAACATCGCCAGCGACACCCTCACGCTCCTGGCCAGCCACGATGTCTCCCGCTTCGGCGACCTCGGCGTCAGCCCGACCTCTCCCTTCTCGGCCGATGAGGAGTCCAGCGGCATCATCGACGCCTCCGCACTCTTCGGGCCCGGCTGGTTCCTGCTCGATGTCCAGGCCCACTACGGCCTCACCGACCCCGAGCTTGTCCAGGGCGGCCAGCTGCTGGCCTTCTGCAACCCGTTCAGCGTGCCCGCGCCCGGCGTGCTCACCCTCGCGGGCCTGGCGGGGCTGATGGCCTCCCGTCGCCGGCGCTGAACCCGATCGCACCACCAACCGGGAGCGAAGCCCGTTCGTGCCTCTTCGCCGGGCCCGTCCCTCACCCGGGGCGGGCCTTTTTCGTGTCCCACGGGTATCTTCCCCTCATGCCCGCCACGCCCGGTCACGGGCCGCAGCTCGCCCGGCGACTCGCCGGCGCCGAAACAAGCTGCCCCGCTTGCGGCTATTCCCTTGTCGGCGTCGCCGGCCCGTTCTGCCCCGAATGCGGTGTCGTCATCCCCATGCCGGACCCGCCCCGCAATGGGCCGATCGACGCCGAATCCCGCTGCCGCCGCTGCGGGTACAGCCTCCGCGGCGTCACGCTCCCGGTCTGCCCGGAGTGCGGCAGCCGTCAACGACCCACTGAATACACCCGCCCGGTCTGGATCACGTGGTGGCGGGCCTACATCGCCGCGGCCGGCATCGCCCTCCTCATCAGCGCGGGCCTGGCCGCCAACCGCATCGGCCCGCTGCGCACTCCGGGACTTCAAGGCCTTGTTCTGGCGGCCCGGCCCGCCTGCGTCGCGCTGGCGGCTCTGGCGGCGTGGCGGCTGGCCCGACCGTTCCTCCTCGACCAGCCCCCCCGCCTTATCCGCGGCATTGGCCTGGCCGGGCTGCTCATGGTGTCGTTGCTGATCGCGCTTCTGGCGTTCTGAGGGCCCGTCCCGGCCTCCACGCATTTTGGGGTCAGCGGCCCGTGGGGCCCGCCCCCCCGACAGCCGATAATCAGGCAATGGCAAGGCGCGCCTCCACCGACCTCCCCCCCGAACTCGCGGCCCACATGCGGGCCATCAAGGCCAAGGCCATCGAGTACGGGCTCGATTTCTACGAAGTCGTCTTCGAGGTCCTCGACTTCGAGACCATGAACCAGATCGCCGCCTACGGCGGCTTTCCCATCCGCTACCCGCATTGGCGATGGGGCATGGAGTACGAGAAGCTCTCCAAGCGCGATGCCTACGGGCTGGGCCGCATCTACGAGATGGTCATCAACAACGACCCCTGCTACGCCTATCTGCAGGAATCCAACGCCGTCACCGACCAGAAGCTCGTCATGGCCCACGTCTACGGCCACGCCGACTTCTTCAAGCACAACCTCTGGTTTGGCAAGACCAACCGCAAGATGATCGACGAGATGGCCAACCACGCCACCCGCGTGCGCCGCCACATCGAGCGCCAGGGCCAGGAGGTCGTCGAGCAGTTCATCGACACCTGCCTCACCATCGAGCACCTCATCGACCCCCACTCCATGTTCGTCCAGCGCGAGGGACGCGTCGGATACCCCGGGCGCGGCCTGGGCGAGGAAGCCCAGCCCGGCGCCTTCGAGCCCGAGAAGCTCCCCGCCAAGGACTACATGGACCCCTTCATCAACCCCCAGCGCGAGATGGACCGCCAGCGCCAGGAGCACGAGGAGCAGCGCCGGGCCGCCCGCTCCAGGTTCCCCGCCCAGCCCACCCGCGATTGCCTGCTCTTCCTCCTCCGCCACGCGCCGCTCGAGGAATGGCAGCAGGACATCCTCGGCATCATCCGCGATGAAGCCTACTACTACGCCCCCCAGGCCATGACCAAGGTCATGAACGAAGGCTGGGCCACCTACTGGCACTCCAAGCTCATGACCCAGCACTTCCTCGAAGCCAAGGAGATCGTCGACTACGCCGAGCAGCACTCCGGCGTCGTCCACATGCCCCCCGGCGGCTTCAACCCCTACAAGATCGGCGTCGAGATGTTCAAGGACATCGAACGCCGCTGGGACCGCGGCCAGCACGGCGCCCGCTGGGAAAGCATGGGCGCCATCGGCGCCCAGGAAGCCTTCGATGACCAGTCCAAGCAGGGCCGGGCCAAGATCTTCGAGGTCCGCCGCATCTACAACGATGTCAACTTCATCGACGAGTTCCTCACCCCCGAGTTCGTCGAACGCCACCAGATGTACCAGCACCGCCGCGACCCGCAGACGGGCCAGCTCAAGATCGTCTCCCGGGACTTCGGCCGCGTGAAGCAGACCCTGCTCCACCACCTCACCAACATGGGCCAGCCCTTCGTCTACGTCGTCGATGCCAACTACCTCAACCGCGGCGAGCTCTTCCTCGCCCACCGCTTCATCGGCCTCGAAGTCGAAGCCGCCAAAGCCGTGGAGGTCCTCCGCTCGCTCCGCCGCCTCTGGGCTCGGCCCGTGCACCTCCAGATGCGCATCAACGAGGAGATGCACATCCTCACCGCCGAGGATGCCGACGGCAAGGTGAAGAAGGAACGCATCACCGACGAAACCCCGCCGCCCGCGCACGTGGTCGAGTAACCCCGCCGAGACAAGCAGCCCGAGCGTGAGCGAGGGCTCTCTTCTCTGACCGGACGGCGAGCATGATCGGACGGGCCAACACGAGAACGGCACCTTCGCGACCGTGCGGGAGCCGCTTGGAACTCTCCGAACCCTCGTTCCATCCCTCCCGTAGTCTCCTAATGCCCCGCGACCCGGCCCGCTCTATCTCTCCGCTCTTCATCCTCGCGCTGCTCTTCATTGTCTGGGGCGGCTGTGGTCTCCGCGACTGGGATACAGATCTCCCCAATGGGTACCGCATGAGCTCACCGTGGAGCGGCATGGTCTACATCGCCGACCCTCGCAGCGGAAACACACTGACCGACATGAGCAGGCATGAGTCCGTGGACGAGGTGGGCGTCCAGGGTGACCTCGTCTTCGGCCGCATCGCGTACCAGCGAGTCGCACCACCATCCACTACGTTTCCCTCCGGCACTCCGCCCGGCCCCTGGTTCCGGCTCAACACGCGCACCGGCGAATGGAATCGGTTCGACACCCGCGAAGCCTGGCTCGCCGATCTTTCCGCCGCCGGGCTGCGCGGCGAGCCCCGCCTCCATCGCCCTTCCCCTTGGTGGTTCGACCTCTTCATCTGGTCGTTCTTTGGAAGCATCTTCGCGCCGCCGCTGTTGGGGGGCCTGGCGGTGTGGTGGAGTATCGCGGCCCGCCGACGTCGGCAACGCCGAGATGCCCGCATGCACGCCGAGTTCAATGAGCACATCCGCAGGCGTGTCGCCCGCGCCCCGGGCGAGGATTGACTTCTTCACTCCTCGGCGCCTGGACACGTCGGCCCGTTCCTCGGCTAGTCTGTTGCCGCCCTTTGTCTTCCCTCCCCGACCAACCCCTGCTCACCCCCCTCCCTCCCCGGCGCGGGCCCGTCCGCCGCACGCTCCACTTCCTCCGCCTCGCCCTCGAATCCCTCGCCCTCGTGTTCGTCATCGCCGTCGCCACCACCCCCTGGCTCTCCTCGCTGGCCTGGCCCATCGACCTCATCGCCAACTTCACCGCCCAGGCCCTGTTCCTCACCGCCGCCCTTATCGCCTGGCTCGTCCTCTTCCGCCGCTGGAAACTCCTCGCCGTCGCCGCCATCGCGGGCCTGTCGCAGGTCATCATCCTCGCCGCCCCCCGCGCCGCGTGGGCCGGGCCCGGCGACCCCGCCATCACCCGGGCGAGCGCCGTCCGCATCCTGCAGTTCAACATCAACCCCCACAACACCCGGGCCGGCGATGCGGCCCGCTTCATCGAAGAGTGCGATGCCGACCTCATCTGCCTCGTCGAACCCCCCTACGACATCAGCGTCCAGGTCTACCAGCGCCGCCGCTTCGACCCCACCAACCCGCACCTGACCCGCCTCTCCCCCAAGGAGTACGCCAGCTTCCAGTACATCCTCAGCCGCTGGCCGACACGCGAATACCCCAACGGCCACGACGAAGCCGGCGAGCCCCCCTTCCTCGCCATCGTCGTCGATCACCCCCTCGGCCCGTTCGGCCTCATCCTGCTCCACCCCCCCTCGCCCCGCAACCGGCTCCGCTGGGAGACCGGCAACCAGCTCATCCGCGACGCCGCGGCCGTCATCAACCGGATGCGGGCCGAGGGGCTCGAGGTCATGTTCTCCACCGATCTCAACGGCTCGCCCAGCAGCTATCGCAGCGGGCTGCTGGCCCGGCTGACAGACCTGCGCCGCTGCAAGCCGCTCTGGAGGGCCGAGGGCACCTTCCCCAGCGGCCGGGCCTGGCCCGCCTCGATCCTGCTCGACGATGTCTGGATCAGCCCGGGGTTGAAGGTCGCCTCTTGGGACACCCTCTCCGGCGCCGGATCAGACCACCGGGCCGTGCTCGCGGATATCGCGCTGCCGGCGGCGAAGTAAGGCGTGTCTTGTCGCGGAGCGCCGCTCAGCCCGTCGGCGCCAGGGTCTGGTCGCCCCCGCCGTACCCGAACTCCTCGGAGTAGTCGTAGTCCAGCGCCGTGGATTTGCGCGGGACCTCGACCGGGGCTTCCTGCGCCATCAGCTCGCGCAGGCGGTCCACCAGCCCGATCGTGAAGGGCAGCATGAGGCCGTTGATGTTCGACCCCATGATCGTTGACGATTCGGCCATGCAGTGCGCCAGCAGCGCGCCCATCAGCCCGACCGTGAAATAGACGTACCGGGTGTCGGCGTGGTGGGTGCGGGCGTAGATGTACAGCATGAAGGCCCGCCACAGCACGAAGGCCAGCATGACACCGAAGACCACCGCGCCCACCATGCCCGTCTCGGCCAGCACCTGCATGTACACGCTGTGCATGTTCTGGGTGCTGCCGCCCTCGCGGCCGCCCTCATCCGACACCCAGCCCTGCCCGATGAACGGCGATTCGAAGAAGTAATCCCAGCCCTTGGCCCACTCGACGCGGCGCGTTTCGAAGGACAGGTCGCCCAGCCGCTCCGAGGCCCGCGGCGAGACCGCATCGAGGATGAACCCCCCCGCGAAGTAGATCACCGCGACGGTGAACGCCAGCAGGACCGGGCGGCGGATCAGCGGCAGGGCGCAGGCGAAGATGCCGATCGCCGCCATGAACGCGCCGCCGCGCGAACCCGATGAGATGATCGCCAGGGCCTGGATCGCGGCGATCCCGTAGGCCAGCAGGCGCCACGGCTTCGAGCGGTCGTAGAACGCGACCGCCGAGGCGCAGATGATCATCGGCGCGCACTCCTGGCCGATGCGGCTGGGGTTCAGCCCGAACGCCATGAGCCGCCCGGCGCTCGCCGCCCCGGGATTGGTCACGATCTCCTTCAGCAGGATCAGCGAGAACAGGCCCGACCCGAGCAGGATCATCCGCAGACCCACCCGCAGGTCCGCCATGCTCCGCACCCCGTACGCCGCCACCAGCCCCGACACCACCACCAGCACGTACAGCCCCTTGAGCTTCAGCCCGGGGACCGGCGCGGGCCCGTACACCGCCGCCGCCATGTAGTAGATCGCCCACAGCAGGAACACCAGCCCGGCGGGCCGGGGCTTGCCCGCCCGCATCAGGAAAACGCCGATCACCACGATCAGGATGCTGCAGTACAGGCGGGCGTACTTGAACGCCTCGAAGCCGGGGATCT
Source organism: Phycisphaerales bacterium (assembly GCA_020849615.1). Classification (GTDB taxonomy): domain Bacteria; phylum Planctomycetota; class Phycisphaerae; order Phycisphaerales; family UBA1924; genus JADLFW01. The sequence goes on along the minus strand of JADLFW010000004.1, from coordinate 187,230 downwards.
TGATGGCCGCCGACAGCGGCGCGAAGACGAAGAACGCCGCCACGACCACCATCAGCGGGTTCAGTTTGCGCGCGGTGGCCGCCAGCAGGCCGTGGGAGATCACCGCCGCGGCGATGACCATCAGAAGTTGGACCGCGCTGAGTTCCACAGGGAGGTTCGAGGCGGGCTAGCCGAGCGGCCGCCTGATGGGGGCCTTTTCAGGGGGGATAAGGGGTGCGTCGATCGCCAGCCGAGGGTACGGGGCCGGAGTGTTGTCGGTTCGCGGGCCTTCGGGCTGAAGGCCGGACTGTAGGGGCGCTGCTCGGGGCCCCGGCCCGCCCGTCACGGGCCGATCGCGGCCCCGGGCGACGCGCAGCTTCTGCGCCTAGCCGGGGAGAACCCCCGCCGAGGCGAGCGCCCGTTGAAGGCCCTTCACCGGATCGCCGACCCGCCTCCATTCGGCGATGATGGGGGGGGAGGCGGCCTTGTAGCGGTCGATGTTCGCCGGGTCGGTCACCTCCCGTATGGCCGCGGTCAGGGCCTTCACATCCCCCCGCGGCACCACCCGGCCGTTGATGCCTTCTTTGACCAGCTCCGCCGAAGCCCCGACGACATCGCTGGTGATGACCGCCATGCCCGCGGTCATCGCTTCGTTGACCACCAGCCCCCACGCGTCGTAATCGCTGACGAGCAGCGCCACATCCGACCGGCGGTAGACAGCGCTGATCACCGACTGGTCGCCGATGAACCCGGCCCAGATCACCCGGGACTTCAGGTGCTCGGGCACCCGCGCCTGCAGTTCCGCCTTCAGCGGCCCGTCCCCGATGAACACCAGGTCCCACTCCGGCCGCTCCGCGGCGATCGCCGCGAAGGCATCGATCGCCAGGTCGATGCGCTTCAGGCCGATCAGCCGCCCGCACAGGACCACCCGCCGGCGGGAGGGGTCCAGGCGCAGGTCGGCCATCGCCTTGTCGATCGCCGACTGGGGGAGGTTGAGGATCAGGTCGTAGTCGGGCTCGGAGGGGAAATAGAAGATCTTGGAGCGGTCCGCGCCGCGGCTGGTGAAGTACTCCGCGCCCAGGGAGCCGTGGGGCAGGAGCCCGGCGCACCGGCGGATGATCCATCGGATCAGGGAGTTCTTCACGGCCCGCTTGGCCCCGGTGGCCCGGTCGCAGCGCGAGTTGGAATCGCTCGCCAGGAACACCGGGATGCCGGCCCGGTAGGCCCAGCGGATCAGCTCCAGCCGCGTCAGGTCGTTGTATCCGCTGACCACGATGGCCCGTACGCCGGTCGTCCGTGCCCATTCGGTGATGCGCCGGGCCTTGGCGTAGTGGGCCGGGGCGTACCGCAGCGGGCGGACATCATCGACCTTCTCACCCTCGGCCGCGAACTTCACCACGCCGATGTCGCCGGCGTTCAGCGTCCAGGGCTGGTCGGCGGCGTCGTGGGTCACGACGGTGTAGAGCCTGATCTGCGGGAGCTCGCGGACGATCCGCCGGTGCACCGCCACCCGGTACGGGGTGAGCGAGTTGGTCACGATCGCCACCGCCGGGCGGGACTCGGCGCTCTCGGCATGGCCGGCGGGGGACAACGCAGCTTGGGACATCGCGGAAGTCATCGGCTTATGCGGGCCCGCGGTTTGGGCCCGGCCGGGCCGCGAGGTCATGGTACAGGGCCGCCATCCGCGCGGCGACGGCGGCGGCCGAGAAGTCCCGCTGGACCCAGGCCCGGCCCGCCGCGGCGACCGCCGCCCGGTCCGGGAGTGAAAGGGCCTTCACCCACGCCTCCCCCAGCGCCGCCGGCTCGGCGGCGCACGCGACCCCGGCGCCGGCCTTGACGGCTTCCTGCGCGAGGGAGAGGTTGTCGGTCATGACGACGGGCCGGCCCATCGCCGCGGCCTCGAGCGCGACGTACCCGAAGTTCTCGAACATCGATTGCAGCGTCAGGCAGTCCCCCGCGGCCAGCCCGCGCCACTTGTCGGCCCCATCGAGCCACCCGGCGAAGACCACCGCATCGGCGAGCCCGCGTTCGGAGGCGAGTCGGCGCAGGCCGGCCTCCTCCTCCGCATCCCCGGACCCCAGAAGCAACAGCCGCGCTCCGGGTAACCGGTTTCGGGTGTGCGCCAGGGCCTCGATGGCCAGCCCGATCCGCTTGACGGGGTGGAGCCGGCCCAGGAACACGATCACCGGAGCATCGGAGGGAAGGTTGAACCGGGCCCGGCCCTCAGCGCGGAGCTGTGCGGGCGGGGTGAGGTCGGCGGGGATATCGACGGGGAGCGGGATGACCTCGCGGCGGATGTGGCCCGTGCCCGGCAGAACCACGCTGGTATCGCGCTCGACGGCGGAGGCAAAGACCAGGGCGGAGGCCCCGCGCAGGGCCCGGCCCAGCCCCATCCGCAGGAAGATCTGCTTCTTGAGCCGCTTCATCCGGAAGGCCCGCTCGACGAGCATGCCGTGGGGGTTCCAGACGACGGGGATGCCGCGGCGCTGGGCCGCGAGGGCCGCGGCGGCCAGGTCGCTCGACCACAGGCCGTGGATGTGCAGCAGATCAATCCTGGCGGCGCTGATGTCGGCGATGACCGCCTTGCCCAGGTCACCCGCGAAGATGCCGCCGGCGCGGGCCGGGGTCATCCACAGGCCCGGGTAGCGGGCGATGATGGGGAGGGAAGGGTCGCCCGGCGGGGAGGCCTGGGCGTAGGCGCGAGGGGCCAGGTCGGGGCGTGCGGCCAAGGCCTGGAAGATCTGGAGGAACGCCGTGGAGGTGCCGCCACCTTGGGCGTGGACCGTCTGGATCAGCTGCGCGATGCGGAGAGGGCCGGCGGGCATGAAGGGCTGAGCATATCTACGGGGGATGCCGGTGGTTGTTCAGCCCCTCCCCCCGCGAGCCCCGACAGGTCATGGCGCTGGCGGGGGATGCGCTCGAACCGCCCGGGGAGCAGGCGCCGCAGGAACAGGCGGGCCGTCAGCGCCCACGCGCCGGGGCTGCGGACTAAGGCGGCCCGGCGGAGCGCGGCGATGACCTCCCCTGCGCGGAGATCGCAGGCCGCCTGAACGAGGGAGACCACGCCTTCGGCGGCGCGGGTGTCGGCGGGGCGGAGGGGCTCCGGGATCAGCGTGAGCACATCCCGCCGCAAGCGGCGCATCTCATCGTAGAGGATGTCGGTGGATGCCTTGGAGGTCACGGTCGCGTGGTCGCCCTGGTGCTCCTCGGCGAGGCCGAGGTTGACAAGAATCAGATCGCCGTGCTGGAGCAGCCGGGCGAACCACCACCAGTCGACGCCGATGACCACCCCTTCGGGGGCCTCCATGCGCACGCCGGCGCGGACCACCTCGGCCCGGACCAGGACCTGCGTCGGCATGCCGATCTCGACATCCTGGATCAGCATGGCGAGCCGGGCCGACTCGCCGTCGAGGCTCTGAATCGCGGGCAGCCGCCCCGGCCGGTGCAGGCGGCGGGGGCGCTCCCCGGTGTAATGGTCGGCGAGGCAGCGGGCCAGGACGACGCCGGGCCGCCCGCGCACGGCGCTGAGCATGGCCCGGAGGCAGTCCGGGCGGAGGAGGTCATCATCGAAGAGGGGCTTGATCCAGTCGGCCCGGGCGTGGGCCATGGCGTTGTTGAGGTTGCCGCACTGGCCGTGCGGCCCGTGGTTGACGACGACGCGGATGCGCGGGTCGGAGGCGGCGTAGGACTCGGCCATCCAGCGGCCGGCGGCGGGGAAGGCCTCATCATCGCTGATGATGAGTTCCCAGCGGTGCTCGGTCTGGCCGATGACACTCTCGATGGCGCGGGAGAGCAGCCAGGGGCGGTTGAAGGTGGGGATGACGACGCTGACCAGCGGCGGGTGGTCCGCCGGGCCGCGTGGGGGGTCGGGCCGGGGGCCCTCCGACTTATCAGACTCCCCGGGAGCGCGGGCATTCCCTAGCATCACCATCGACTGTAACTTTCAGCGGCCGGGAAACAAGATGAGCGACCAAGGGCCGGGCCAACCCGTATTTCAGCGGCTGGACACGACGGCGGGGTTCCCGTACTCGCTCAGCGAGTACACGCGGCGCTTCGCGTGGGAGTGGGTGCAGGCGGTGCTGATCCGCTTCAGCCCGCGGCGGGCCCACGGGTGGAGGCGGATGTGGCTGCGGATGTTCGGGGCCAAGATGGCCGACACGAGCGGGACCAAGGCGAGCACGATCGTGCGGCACCCGTGGCTGCTGGAGATGGGTGAGCACACGATGCTGTCGGAGGGGGTCGAGATCTACAACCTCGGCCCGGTGTCGATCGGGGTCCACACGGTGCTGTCGCAGGATGTGTACGTGTGCGCGGGGACGCACGACTACACGCGGCCCGACCTGCCGCTGCAGCGTCCGGCGATCCGGATCGGGAGCGGGGTGTGGATCTGCGCGGGGGCGTTCATCGGGCCCGGCGTGACAATCGGGGACAACTGCGTGGTGGGGGCGCGGGCGATGGTGAGCCGGGACATCCCGGCGGGCGTGGTGGCGGGGGGGAACCCGTGCAAGGTGATCAAGCCGCGGCCGATGGGCCCGGCCGCGGGCGGGGTCACAACGTCCGATCAGGCTCCGGAAAACGCCCGACTGGGCTGAGCGGCGCCCGGAAAATCCACTGATCTGGCGTGAATAAGGAACCACGCCGGGCAGTGTCCGGCGGATTGAGTCATTATCCTGTGCGGGGACCACCGGGGGGTGGGAGCTTTCCTGAATGACGTTACAGCCGCCCATCATCATCGTGGGGGCGACTCGTTCGGGCACGACAATGCTGATGCGGGTGCTGGGCTCTGCGCCGGGGCTGTGCTTCTGGCACGAGCCGCAGACGCTCTGGAGGGTGGGGCACGCCTACCGGGACCATGACTGCGCCGGCGCCGCGGATGCGCGGCCGTGGGTGAGGCGGTGGATCCGGCGGCAGTTCTTCAAGTACCAGGAGCATCACGGCGGGCTGCGGGTGGTCGAGAAGTCGCCGACCAATGTGCTGCGGATCCCGTTCGTGCGGAAGATCTTCCCCGAGGCCCGGATCATCCACATCTACCGGGATGGGCGGGCCAACCTGCGGTCGCAGGTGGAGCAGTACCACACGTTCGCGGGGTACAAGGTGATCAACCGGGAGGGGGGGCGGCACATCCTGCACCGGCTGGAGGAGACGCCGTTCTGGGAGTGGCCGGCGTACATGCCGCGGGCGGCGGCGGGGCTTGTGCGGCGGTACGTGACGCGCAGGCCCGGCGTGAGGTGGTTCGGCGTGAAGTACCCGGGCTGGCGGCATGACCTGCGCACGATGACGACCGCGCAGATCGCGGCGAAGCAGTGGGTGATCTCGGTGGAGACGGCGATGCGGGACCTGGCGGAGGTGCCGCCGGAGCAGTGGCTGGGGCTGGTGTACCGGGATGTCGTGACCGATCCGGATCACTGGTTCAGGAAGATCGCCGAGTTCTGCGGGGTGGAGATCAACGAGGAGTACATGAAGGCGGTGCGCGCGGAGGTGCACCCCAACTCGCTGGAGCGGTGGAAGCGGGAGCTCGAGCCGGGGGTGCTGGATGAGGCCCTGCCGATCATGGGTCCGCTGCTCGACCGGCTCGGTTATGCTCCGCTCGAACCGGACGAAGAGCCGGCCGGAGTGGGGACAGGAACGGCCAGATGATCGAGCGATCGGGCGCGGCGTGGATGCAAAGGCCGGAGTTCGTGGAGGCCTACCGGGGGAGCGCGGTGCTCATCACGGGCGGGGCGGGCTTCATCGGTTCGCACCTGGCGCTGGCCCTGGCCCGGCTGGGGGCGCGGGTGCGGGTGCTGGATGATCTCTCCGGCGGGTTCGAGGCCAATCTGGATGAGGCCCGCGCAGCGGCGGAGGCGGCGGGCGCCGGGCGGGGCGGGGTGGAGCTGGCGCGGGCCTCGGTGCTGGACGGGCCCGCGCTGCGGGAAGCGGTGAAGGGGTGCCGGTACGTCTATCACCAGGCGGCGATGGTGTCGGTGCCGCAGAGCGTGGAGCAGCCCGAGCGGTGCATGCAGCTGAACGTCGGTGGAACGGAGCGGGTGCTTGAGGAGGCCAAGGCGGCGGGGGTCCGGCGGGTGATGTTCGCGGCGTCGGCCGCGGCGTACGGGAACCACCCGAGCCTGCCGAGCCGCGAGGAGCACCTGCCCGACTGCTGGTCGCCCTACGCGGCGAGCAAGGTGGCGGGGGAGCTTCTGCTGCGGACCTTCAGCCGGTGCTACGGGCTGGGGACGGTGGCGCTGCGGTACTTCAACATCTTCGGGCCGCGGCAGGACCCCAACTCGCCGTACGCGGCGGTGATCACGGCGTTCGCGCGGGCGCTGATCGCCGGGCGGCAGCCGCGCATCATGGGCGATGGCGAGCAGACACGGGACTTCACGTACATCGACAACGTGGTGTACGCCAACCTGCTGGCGGGGGCTTCGCCGCGCGAGCTGACGGGGGATGTGGTCAACATCGGGACGGGGAGCCGGATCCGGCTGCTGGATGTGCTGTCGCACATGGGGCGGGTGCTGGGGGTGGATGCGACTCCGGCGTTCGCGGAGCCGCGGCCCGGCGATGTGAGGCATTCGACGGCGGACATTGCGCGGGCCCGGGAGCTGCTGGGGTACGAGCCGGTGGTGGATTTCGGCGAGGGGATCGCGCGGACGCTGGCGTGGGCGAAGGACGCCTGGAAGGCGTAGGGGACAGAGAAGAGGGGAGAGGGAACAGGGGAGAGGGGACAGAACTACGGCGGCACTCTCCGCTAGGATTTCCGCATGAGCCCGACCGCCGCCGCCCTCGCCACATCCCGATCGCTGCTGGGCCTGCAGAACATGGCGCGGGCCGAGATCGCCGGATTGCTGAGCCGGGCCCGCGCGGGCGAACCCGAGCGCAGCTTGGCGGGCCGGCTGATGGCCAACCTGTTCTTCGAGGATTCCACGCGCACGATGACGAGCTTCTCGGTAGCCGCCAAGCGGCTGGGGATGCAGACGATCAACCTGCGCGGGGCGGCCTCCAGCGTGAGCAAGGGCGAGACGCTGGTCGATACGGCGCTGAATGTCGAGGCGATGGGCGTCGATGCGCTGGTGGTCCGGGCCCGGCAGTCGGGCGCGGCGGTAGGGATCGCCCGGGCCGTGAAGTGCGCGGTGATCAACGCGGGCGACGGACGGCACGAGCACCCGACGCAGGGGCTGCTGGACGCCTACACGCTCGCCGAATCCCACGGGCGGCTGGAGGATTTCGACCTCGCCGGGCTGACGGTCGCGATCGTGGGCGACATCGCCAGCTCGCGCGTCGCCAGATCGAACATCGCGGGGCTGGGGGCGCTGGGGGCGAACGTCGTGTGCGTCGGCCCGCCCGGGCTGGCGCCGGCCTCGCTGAAGTCGCTGGGGTGCGAGGTCTCGGCGGACCTGGATGGGCTGCTGCCGGTGATTGATGCGGTGATGGTGCTGCGGATGCAGTTCGAGCGGCACGATGAGGAGGGCGGGGAAAAGAAGCCCGAGGGGGATCGCAGGTCGGCGATGATCGCCTCGGTCCGCGACTACCGCGAGCTGTACGCGATGACGCCCGCGCGGGCCGAGCGGATGAAGAAGGGCGCGGTCGTCATGCACCCCGGCCCGATGAACCGGGGGCTGGAGATCGATGCCGAGGTGGCGGACGGGCCGAGGTCGGTGATCCTGCGGCAGGTGACCAACGGCGCGCGGGTGCGGATGGCGGTGCTGGGGTGGTGTCTGGGGCGGGATGGATGATCGTCACAGCGAATCGATGATCTGCGCAGCCCGCGTGCACCAGGTGTGGTCGCGGCGCGTACGGGCGAGCCCGGCTTCGGCGATGGCGGTGAGGCGAGCGGGGTCATCGAGCAGTTCGCGGGTGAGCTGGGCTGCATGGGCCGGGCCTGAGAACGCGAGGATCTCGCGGCCCGGCTCGAAGGAGCGGTCGGTCCAGGCGCGGGCCGAGCAGAGGCAGGAGCGCCCGGAGGCGGAGATCTCGTAGGGCTTGAGGTTGAGCCCGGCATCATCCTGCCAGCGCATGAGGTTGAGGCCGATGCGGCCGCGGGCGTAGGCCGCGGACTGCTCTTCGTGCGCGGGCCGGCCCAGGTGAGCGCCGCGGAAGCCCCAGGCGGAAAGATCGCCCTCGCCGAAGATGGCGCAGGAGAACCGGCGCGAGAGCCAGGCGGTGGTGAAGGGGCGCTCGAGGGATTCGATGGAGCGGTTGGCCATGGTGGCCCGGGTGTAGAGGCGGGGGTCGGCGAGGATCGCGCGGGCGATGTCGGTGTCGATGGCCCGGAGGCGGTCGAGCATCGGGATGTGCCGGGCCGCGACCTGAGAATCGAGGAGGGCATCGAGCGCAGCGGCGCTGGCGTCATTCCCGGCGAGTTCGCGGAGGCGCGGGCGGAGAAGGTCGGCGGCTTCGCGGCGCAGGGCATCGAGGTCGGGCGTGCTCGATTCGAGCTCACGGAGCGCGAGGGGCGTGGGGGCGGGGTCGCCGGGCCCGATGCAGGCGACGAGGTCGAACTCGGGGGTGATTTCCGGGCGTGGCCGGAAGACTTCCTCGTTGATGGCGTAGGGCGCGGCGATGGTGGCGCCGAAGCCCAGGACATCGGTCATTTCGCGGGCGGTGGCGGGGTTGTTGATGAGGTGGCGCAGCGCGGGCCCGGCGAGGATGGGGGTGCCGAAGGCGGGGAGCATGGAGCCGCCCTGGGCCCAGTGGGGAGCATCGAGCCAGAAGAGCAGGTGCGGGATGTTGAGGAGGTCAAAGAGCGTGCGCGGGGCGCCATCGTGGGTGGAGTGCATGAGGGTGGTGAGGGCGTTGCCCCACATGGCGCAGGTGAGGTCGATGCGCTGGGCGACCAGGGCTTCGCGGAGCTGGCCCGTGAAGCGGGACATGAGGGCGGGCCGGGCCGCGGGGTTCTGGTCGTAGGCGTGCCAGATGGGGGCGAGTTCGAGGGTGAGGGCTTCATGGCCCGCCTGCCGGAAGCCGCGAATGAAGTCCAGGAAGATGCTGCGGGAGTTGGCGCCGGGCTGGAGGAGGAAGAGGAGCCGCATGGTCGGGTCCGGAGCCTACCTCGGGGTGGGTGGGGGCGTATGCTGGGGGCCTATGTCGGGGACATCGACGCATCGGCTGGCGACGGACACCGACGACGGGATGCTGCTGATCATCAGCGGCCCGTCGGGTGTGGGGAAGACCACGATCACGCGGGGGGTGGAGCGTTCGATCCCGGATGCGGTGTTCAGCGTGTCGGCGACGACGCGTCCGCGAACGGATGTGGATGTCGAAGGGGTTGACTACCACTTCGTGACGGATGAAGAGTTCGAGCGGATGAGGGCGGCGGGGGAGTTCCTGGAGACGGCGGGGATCTACGGGAAGAAGTACGGCACGCCGAAGCTGTGGGTGGAGGAGCAGCTGCGGCGGGGTCGGCTGGTGATCCTGGAGATTGATGTGCAGGGCGCGGTGAACGTGAAGCGGCAGATCCCCGAGGCCTACGCGCTCTTCGTGCTGCCGCCGGGGGAGGAGACGCTGCTGGAGCGGCTGCGGGCGCGGAAGCGCGACGATGAGGCGACGATCAACCGGCGGTTCTCGGCGGCGCGGGAAGAGATCGCGCATGCGCGGGCCTGCGGTGTTTACGACGTGTTCCTCATCAACGAGAAGCTGGATGAATCGATCGAGCGCGCGGTGCAACTGGTCCGGGCCGAGCGCCTGCGGCGGCGCCGACGGTAGAACTCAGCCGCCGGTCGAGTACATGAACTCTTCGCGGATGATCTTGCCGTTCCTGACGGTGTACACGCCGACTTCATCCATGATCTGGCGCTCGCCGGTGGACTTGGTCTCGACATCCATGCGGAAGCGGACGGCGAAGCCTGAGGCGCCGATGAAGGGGCCTTCGGCGGAGGCGCCGTGGATGATGTGATCGGCCATCCAGCCCTGGTTCTTGGCGTCGACCGCGGCCCGGCCCGACCAGGCCATGCTGACGCCGACCCCTTCGACCGAGGTGATCTCGCGGGGGTTCCACCACTTCTGCTCGATCTCGCCGAACTGGCCCTTGTTGAACATGCCGACGAGAGACTGGCCGATCTCCATGGGAGAAGCGCCGGGCCCGGTCTTGACGGGGGAGGGCGCGATGCTGGGGCGCTTGCGGGCGGCGGTCTTGGCGGCCTTGCGGGCCTTTTTGGCCGACTTCCCGGCTGATTTCTTTGCTGGCGGCTTGGCGGCGGACTTGCGGGTGGCTTTCTTCTTGTCCATGGTGCGGATCTCCCTGCGAAGGTGCTCCCGATTGTACAGATGACCGGGCGGGTCGTTTCAACGCGTTTCGAGCGCGGGAGATTGGCCCAGCACGGCGGCGGGGTCGGGCGCATTGTGCGGGGTCACGAGGCAGAGAAACTCGGTGTTGCGGAGGCGGCCCACGCGCCCCACCTTGCGGCCCTGGGGGTTGTAGATGCCGATCTGGGCCCCGACGTAGCGCTTGTAGTCGTGGGCCAGCGTGGTGATGCGGCCGCGCCGGGCCAGCATGGCCTCGACCTGCTCGCGCGAGAGGAAGCCCTCATCGTTGATGGAGACGACCAGGGCCCGGGCGCGGGTGATCTCGAAGAGCCGCGACAGGGCTTCCGCGCACGCCCGGCGGGAGTTGAACGGGCTGGTCCGGGCCCGGCAATCCTCGCGTTTGCAGGCGACGCCGTAGACGGGGGGGGCATCCCAGCGCACCAGCGTCTCCCAGATGTGGTAGTTGCCGAGGTAGGAGTGCTGGTTGTAGGGCGGGTCGATGTAGGCGACATCGGCCTCGAGTCGCGCCGCGGCATCGAGCGCGTCGAGGTCATGGGCCTCGCCCTTGCCGCCGGCGGCGCGGGGCAGGACATCCGGAAGGCGCAGCTCGAGGTCGCCCATGGCGCGGGGGGCCCAGGACTTCAGGTACGCCATCTGCACGCCGGTGGTGGAGTCCACGCGGTCGGCGGCCTCCATGAGCGAGATGAGCATGACCGCGCGGAGGTCGGGCGGGAGGTCGAGGGCTTCGATGCGGTCGCGGATGGCGTCGATGCGCTCGCCGTTGCGGGGGTGGAAGAAGCGGGAACGGGCGCAGAACGTGTCGGTGAAGTAGCCGGGCCGGCCCGGCAGTCGGTTGAACTCCGCGATCAGTGATTCGGCGTCGGGGAGGATGTCTTCGCGGTCGGCCTGCACGTAGCACCGGGCCAGGGTGTAGGCGTAGGCGTTGTGGTCGTTGGCGATGACCCGGTGGCCCGCGCGTTTGAGGGCATGACCGACGCGGGAGGTGCCGGAGAAGAGATCGAGGACCGACGGGTTCGGGGCATCGGGGGGCGCCACCGCGCGCACAGCCCGGAGGATGGCGGGGAGAAGGGTGCGCTTGGAGCCGAGGTACTTGATCACGCCAGGAGTTCCGGCCAGGGGCCTCGGCGGGCTGCTGGAGAGGGGTCGTGGTCGAAATGCGACCGCGCACCGCCAGTCTAGCTGATCGTCAGCGTCGGCCGGGCCCGGCCCTGGCGCATGTCGGCCAGGGCGACCTGGCCCTCGAAGTTGGTGATGAGCTGATCGAGCGACTTGGCGAGGCGCTGCTCGGCCGGGGCCTGGCCCGTGAAGTTGGCCGTGGGGTCGCCGGTATCGGAGTTCTGCCGCAGCGACATGGTGATGGGGACAGCGCCGAGGAAGGGCACCCCGAGGCGCTGGGCCATCTGTTCGGCGCCGCCGCGGCCGAAGATGTCGTACGTCTTGCCGTCATCACCGATGAAGTACGACATGTTCTCGACCACACCCAGCACCTCGACGTTGAGCTGCTGGAACATCCGCGCAGCGCGGACGGCGTCATCCTGCGCGACCTTCTGCGGCGTGCAGACCACCACCGCGCCCGCGAGGCGGAGCGTCTGGGCCATCGTCAGCGAGATGTCGCCCGTGCCGGGCGGGAGGTCGATGATGAGGTAGTCGAGCTCGCCCCAGGCCGTCTGCTCGGTGAGCTGCTTGAAGGCGCCGTGGGCCATCGGCCCGCGCCAGATGAGCGGCTTCTCCGGATCGACGAGCTTGCCGATGGTGATGGCCTTGACGCCGTGAACCAGGAACGGCTGAAGGCGGCCCTGGTGCACGGATTGTTCGAGTGCGCCGAGGCCCAGCATCGTGGGGATGGATGGCCCGTAGATGTCGCCATCGAGGAGGCCGACGGCGTGTCCGCGGCGGGCGAGGCCGACGGCGAGGTTGACGGCGATCGATGATTTGCCGACGCCGCCCTTGCCGGCGCCGACGGCGATGATGTGGCGCACGCCCGGCAGCGGCCCGGCGGCCGGGGCGGCCGGCGCCAGTCCACCGATGGGGCGGTGGCCCTCGGCCGAAGGCGCCTGCGCGGGCGGAGCGGGGGCGGCGGCGTTGGGGGGTGTGGGGGAGCCGAAGCGGGTGGTGTGCACGCTCGTGCCCTGCTCATCGATGAACTCGACGATGAGGGACTGCAGCGGTGTGCCCGACTGGGCAAAGCGTGCGGCCAGCGCGGTGTGGGCGGCGTGGGCGGCCTGCTCCATGCGCGCCACGGGCCCGGGCCCGGCCGCGAGCTTCAGGCTTGTGAACGCTTCGCAGGTGGCGACCCAGAGCAGGCGGCCCGTCGTGACGAGGTCGGCGGCATCGCCGGGGGGGGTTACGGCCCGCAGGGTTTCACGGATTTGGTCTTTGGTCAGTGTCATAGGGATGGGTCGCCGTGGCGGGGAGTGACGCCGGAGCAGGTTCCCGCCGATGCTAGGCGGAAGGCCAGGTCCGGAGCGAAAAGCTGCGGTTCCCGGCCCGGAGGCCTGAAGTGGCTTCGGCCCGGCGGCGGCATCGGGGCCGGGCCCGGCAATGGGAAATGGCCCGGAGCGTTAGGCTGACCGTCGGAATCTTGATCAGGAGGATGAGCATGTTGCGTTCGAACTTGCGGGGGTTGGCCAAGGTGGGACTGTCGGCGTTCCTGCTTGTGAACATGGCGGGGATGGCGGTGGCGCAGGAGTCCGGGGCCGATCCGGTGCTGCGCGGGCCGAAGGTGAAGGACAACTCACCGCCCGGCGAGCGATCCACGTTCACGGGCGGGCGGCCGAAGGGGAAGGATGCGCAGCGGCCCATCCCCCAGCCCGTGTTCATGAAGGCGGTGATGACGCTCAACGCCGAGGGCGCTCCGGCCGAGACGCGGCTGAGCGATGAACAGGCCGCGAAGCTGAAGACGATCGAACAGGAGTTCCGCACGCAGCAGCGCGAGTTCGCCAAGGCCCACCGCGAGGAGGCCCGCGAGCTGGCCGCCAAGCTTCCCCCCGAAGACCGGGCCCGCATCCGCGAGCTGCTCGCGGCGGGGCTGGGCGCTGAAGGCCGCGGCGCGGCGAACCAGGTGAAGAAGGCGCCGGGCCAGCGGCCCGGGAAGGGTGAGCCGGGGCCGGATGGACCTGGCAAGCGTCGCCCGGGTGGCCCGGGTGGTCCCGATGGCGCCGATCGTCCGCCGCCGCCTCCGCCGGGCGGCTCGGATGAAATGATGGGCCCCGACATGATGGACGGGCCCAAGGGCGAGAGGCCCAGCGAGAGCCAGGTACAGGAGGCGCGGGCCCAGCTGAAGGAGCTCTTTGCGCAGGCTCCCAAGCTCGAGCAGGCCCGGGCCAAGATGTGGGGTGTGCTCTCCGAGCCGCAGCGCAAGCTGGTCGAGGCGGAGCTGGTCAAGGTCCGCGAGGACATGTCCGCCAAGGCGGTCGATCAGAACAAGAAGAAGAAGGCCGAGGCCGGCGGGGCGGACAAGCCCGTGAACATCGATGACCCGCGCATCCCCGAGAAGGCCCGCGAGCGGCTGAAGAACCTGCCGCCCGAGCAGCGCGAGGAAGCCCTGAAGCGCCTCAAGGAGCGCCAGAAGAACGAGCAGGGCAAGCGCCCCGCGGGGCGCAAGCCGCCGCCGCCGATCGACGAAGTGGATGTGCCCAAGCCCGATGAACCCAAGTGACCCGAACGACCGCTGCGCTCTTGTTCCCGCAGTGGTGTCAGAACAAAGGCCTCCGCGAAAGCGGGGGTCTTTTTTTTAGCGCCGAGCCGTGCGCGCCCGCCACGCGGCTATGCAGGCGGCTTCCAGCCCGCGCACGAAGCCGGGCCCATCGCACAACGGCGACGCCAGCAGCCGGGCCCGGAGGCCCGTCCGCAGCTCATCGAGCCGCGCCGTGCTGCGAGCCAGGTCGGCGGCCGTGCGGATGAACTCCTGCGGAGACCGCGCGGAGAGCTCCGGCAGCCCGGCGGCGGTGAGCAGGCTGAGCCCGACGCGCGAGGCGTGGACATTCCCGGCGAGCGAGACGACCGGAACACCCATCCACAGCGCCTCGCAGGTGGTGGTGGTGCCGTTGTAAGGGAATGTGTCGAGGGCGACATCGACGTCGTGGTAGAGCGCCAGGTGATCGGCGAAGCCCTTGGTCATGGGGGCCAGCTCGATCCGGGCCGGCTCGATCTTCCGCGCCGCGAACCAGCCCAGCACGCGCTCGCGCACGGCCTTCAGGCGCGTGTCGCACTTCAGCAGCAGGCGCGAGCCAGGAACGGCATCGAGCGCGCCCGACCACAGGTCGATCAGCGGCCCGTTGAGCTTCTGCACCATGTTGAAGGAGCCGAAGGTGATCGGCGCCCCGGGCGTGCGCGGGCGGGCGGGTTCGGGCAGGGTCTCGCCCTGGAGCGGATAGGGGGGTTGATAGCAGAGGAAGCAGCCGGGAAGGCGGGTGAGCGTCTCGGTGGCGAGGGCATCGGCCTCGGGCGCGGGGTCGGTGAGGGCATCGACGAAGCGGAGGTCGATCGTGGCCAGGCCCGTCGTGTTGGGGTAGCCGAGGTAGGTCGCCTGGATGGGCGCTGCGCGACGGGCCAGGCCCAGCAGGCTGTGGCCCGCGGTGTGGCCCGACAGTTCGAAGAGGATGTCGATGCGGTCGCGGCGGATGGTCTCGGCGAGGGCCCGGACCGGGACCGCGGAGACATCGCGCCACTCGGCCAGCGGCTTGAGCCGGGCTGTGACTTCATCGGTCTTGTCGCCCGTGAAGTAGCAGACGGGCTCGACGCGGGAGCGGTCGTGGTGGCGGAGGATGGGCTCGATGAAGTGAGCGCAGGAATGGCTGCGGAAATCGGGGGAGAGGTAGCCGATGCGCAGCGGGCGACCCGGCCCGCCCGGGTCGGGCCATGCGGTCGGCGACTCGCGGATGTGGGCGGCGACGACCTCGCCGAAGCGGCGGTGGGCGGCCGCGATTTCGGCGGCGCCCTCACCCGGCGCGTAGTTCAGCGTGTGGCAGAGCTGGTCATCGATCTCGGGACGGGCCGGGTTGATCGAGATGCCGCGGCGGAGAACCGCGATGGCTTCCTCGTGGCGGCAGAGACGCAGCAGCAGGCCGCCGTAGCTGCGCCACAGGGCGACCTCGCCGGGAATGGCGGCGACAGCCTGCGCCATCGCGGCGATGGCACCATCGGCATCGTCGATGAACAGCCGCGACTGGGCCAGCCCGTCGTAGGCGGCCGGGCGGCGGGGATCGAGCGCGATCGCCTGCGTGCAGGCCCGGGCCGCATCGGCGTGCCGGGCCGCGAGCATGAGCGCCTCACCGAGCGCCGTGAAGTTGTCGGGGTTGAGCGGCTCGAGTTCGGCGGCCCGCTGGGTGTGGTAGACGCCCCGGGCGGTGTCCTTGAGCTGCGCGAGGATGAGGCCGAGGTTGCGGTGAAGGCGGGCGTCGCGCGGGGCGCGGGCCAGCGCGGATTCGAGAATCTTGCGGGCCTGGTCGGGCCGGCCCGCCGCGGCGTGGACCTGGGCGGCCTGGATCGGATCGCCGGGCCCGGTCATGGCTGTCATGGCTGCGCGGCCCGGGATGGATGATGGCGGGGCGGGATGGGCGGCGGAATCTCGTGCCCATCGCGGGCCAGTTCTTCGCGGATGAACGCGCGGGCCCGGGCGTCGGCGGCGAGCACATCGGCCAGCGAGCGGAGCGGCGCGATGGGGATCGCATCCATGGCATCGGCGACGAGCTCGGCGATGCGGCCGAACGGGATCGGTCGCGGGCCCGGCTCGCGTTCCGACTGGGCGAGGAAGGCGGCGACGGCGGCCTCGTTGGCGGCGTTGAGCACCGCGCCCGCGGTGCCGCCGGCGGTGATGGCCCGGCGGGCCAGGCCCAGCGCCGGGTAGCGGTCGGGATCGACGGTGCGGAAATCCAGGCGTGAGAGGGAGGCCCAGTCGAGGCCCGGCGCTGCGCCCGCGGGTCGGCCGGGCCAGGAGAGCGCGAGCTGGATGGGCGTGCGCATGTCCGGCGGCGCGAGCTGGGCCATCACGGAGCCATCGGCGTACTCGACCAGGGCGTGCACGATCGACTGGGGATGGATGATCGCGGAGATGCGGTCGGCGTCGAGCCCGAAGAGCCAGTGGGCCTCGATGACCTCCAGCGCCTTGTTCATGAGCGAGGCCGAGTCGATCGTGACCTTCGGGCCCATGGTCCAGGTGGGGTGGCGGAGGGCCTCGGCGGGCGTGGCGGCGTAGGCGCGGCCGGGGGGGAGATCGCGGAGCGCGCCGCCGGAGGCGGTGAGCACGACGCGGCGGATGTCGCGGCTCAGGGAGATCGGGGGCGCGAGGCCCGGCTTCAGGTCGGACTGTCCCCAGATGCACTGCCAGACGGCGGCGTGCTCGCTGTCGACGGGCAGGAGTCGGCTGCCGGACTTCATCGCGGCGGGGACGACCAGGGCGCCGGCTGCGACGAGCGTCTCCTTGTTGGCGAGGGCGACATCCCGGCCCAGCTCGACCGCGGCGAGCGTGGCGGGCAGCCCGGCCGCGCCGACCATCGCGGCCAGAACCAGGTCGCACTCGACCTCGCGGATGAGGCGTTCGGCGGCGTCGGGCCCGGCCCGGAGGTTGAAGCCGTGGTTGTCATCGCGCCCGTCGGCGAGGGCGAGGTCGTTGATGCCCAGGGCGCGGGCCTGCTCGAAGAGCGTGGGGGCGCTGCGGCCCGCGGCGAGCCCGACGATGCGGTAGCGCACCGGCGATTCCCCGCGCTCGTGGAGCGCGTTGAGGTGCGCGATGACCGCGAGGGTCTGCGTGCCGATCGAACCTGTCGACCCCAGCAGGATCAGCCGCCGCTCGGCCATGCCTCACTCCGGCTTGGGTCTCTTGTTCAGTTCGCTGGGGGAGAGCTTGCGCCGGCTGGTGTAGAGCAGGCGCGGACGCGGGGGCTGCTGCCCGCCGGCGCCGCCGGAAGGTCCGCCGCCGGAATCGCCGTTGGGAGCGCTCGCGGGCCGGGACTGGCCGCCGTTGTCGGAGGATGCGCCGCCCCGGCCGCGGACCCGGTTGGAATATCCCGAGGGGCGACCCCCGCCAGATTCACCTCGCTGCGGGCCCGGGCCGCCCCGGTGTCCACCGCGGGGGGCATGTCCGCCGTGACCAGATTGACCGGTGTGGCCAGCCGGGGGCCCGCCCGCCGGCGCGGGCCCGGCCGCTTCGCCGCCTTCACCGGCGCGTCCCCGGCCGCGGCGGCGACGCCGCCTGCGGCGGCGACGACCCCCCTCACCGCCCTCACCGCCTTCACCGGGCTGACCCTCCGCCATCGGCTGGCCATCGTCATCCATGCCGCCATCGGCCGGGCCTTCATCATCGCCGGGCTCGGCGGGTTCGAGGCCGGACCGAGGTTCGGAGGAAGGGGCATCGAACTCCGGCCCGGCCGAGTCGGAGAAGGGCTGATCCACTGCCCCTGCCGGGCCATCGGCGGTCACCGCATCCGGGGGGAGGGGCTGGCCATCGGGCCCGAGGGGGCGCTGACCGCGGCCCCGGCGGCGGCGGCGGCGCTTGCGGCGTGGGGCACCCTCTTCGCCGGGCGCGCCCGGCGGGGCTTCGGCGCCTTGGGGTCCCTCGCCCTCGGTCGGGGGGGCATCGGAGGTCGGAGCGGGGCGCCGGGCCGGTTGCCGGGGTTCACGCGGCTCGCGGGAAGCTTCTGAGGGCGCCGGGCCTGGACGACCTGCCGGGCCGGCCAGTGTTGCCTGGTCATCGCCGGCCCGGCCGCGTCCGCGGCGGCGGCGGCGGCGGCGTCCGCGGCGGCCGGCTTCACCGGGGGCGGCGGGCTGCTCGCCATCGGCATCATCGATGTCGACCTCGATGGGGTGAGGGAGGGGCTCGACGACGTCGGTTTCCTGGGGTTCGGGCTCGGGTTCGAGGATCTGGGCTTTTTCCTCTTCGGGGTCGATCGCCCAGGTCTTGTCGTCCGGCCCGGCGTCGGGGTCTTCCCAGGCCCGGAGGTCGCGGGGCTTGCGGGGCTGGGGGAGAGCGGCGACGTCGATGTCGGCGCCGGCGGGGTCGTAGGCGTAGAAGGAGACGCGGTCGACGGGGAGGGTCTCGCTGACGCGGACATCGACGTGCTTGCCGCTGGTGCGTTCGATGCGGTTGAGGGAGCGGCGCTTGGTGGAGAGGAGTTCGCTGGCGACCCGCGGGGCGACGACGAGCTCGACCTTGGCGACGCGGTCGGCGTCGAGGACGGCGGCGAGCTCGCGGAGGGCGTCGGCGGCGACCGAGTCGGGGCGCTGGACGAGGCCGCGGCCGCGGCAGGTGGGGCAATCGATGAAGTGGATGGACTCCATGCTGCCGCGCATGCGCTGGCGGGTCATCTCCAGGATGCCGAAGGGGGAGATGGGGGCGATGGTGGAGCGGGCCCGGTCGCGCTTGAGGCGCTCGCGGAAGCGCTGCTCGACATCCTTGCGGTGGGAGGCGTGCCGCATGTCGATGAGGTCGTTGACGATGATGCCGCCCATGTCGCGGAGGCGGAGTTGGCGGCAGATCTCATCGACGGCCTCGACGTTGGTCTGGTAGGCGTTGTTCTCGGCGTCGCGGGCATCGCGGGACTTGCCGCTGTTGACATCGATGGCGACGAGGGCCTCGGTCTGGTCGATGACGAGGCGGCCCCCCGAGGGGAGGGGGACCTCGCGGGAGTGGATGTTGAGGATCTGCTTCTCGATGCCGAAGGCGTGGAAGACGGGGGCCTGGCCCGGGTAGTGCAGGAGCTTGGTCTGGCCGCGGGGGGCGACGATCTTCATGAAGCGGCTGGCCCGGCGGAGGGCGAGCTCGTTGTCGACGACGACTTCCTGGATGTCGCTGTTGAGCTGGTCGCGGAGGCAGCGGACGAGGAGATCGGACTCGGAGTAGAGGAGGCGGGGCTTGCTGCCGGTGTTGAGGCGGCGCTCCATGTCCTTCCAGAGGCGCTGGAGGTAGGCCAGGTCGCGCTTGAGCTCGAGCTTGGTGCGGTCCATGCCGGCGGTGCGGAGGATGAAGCCGAAGCCCTCGGGGAGCTCGAGTTGGTCGAGGATCTCGCGCATGCGGCGGCGGAGGTCTTCATCCTCGACCTTGCGGCTGACGCCGACGTGGTCCATCTGGGGCATCATCACGAGGAAGCGGCCCGGGATGGAGAGGTAGCTGGTGAGGGTCGGGCCCTTGGTGCCGACGCCTTCCTTGAGGACCTGGACGATGACTTCCTGGCCGCGGCGGAGGCAGTGCTGGATGGGCGGGCGCTCGCGGCGCGGGGTCTTGTGGCCGACGCGTTCGGTGGTCTCGTCGACATCCTCGCCGGGGAAGTAGCGCGGGTGGAGGTCGCTGACGTGGAGGAAGCCGTTCTCCTCGACGCCGAAGTCGACGAAGGCGGCCTGGATGGCGGCCTCGACGTTGGTGACGCGGCCGACGTAGATGTTGCCGACGCGGCTGGCGGCGTCGAAGCGTTCGGAGTAGAACTCCTCGAGCTTGCCGTCCTCCACGATCGCCACCCGGCACTCTTCGCCGGGGACGTAGTTGATGACCATCCGAGATTCGGGCATAGAGCCCCCCTGTGGGCGGCCCGCCGCGGTTTCGGGGGTTCGGAAACGGGATGCTCGGGCGCGCTCCGGCGCGCCTTTGTGGCGTCGGGCGATCTTCCGGCGCATCAGCGCCGGGATCGGTCCTGAGACGCCCGCGGACGGGCCGGCTTGCGCCGACCGGACCCGCGCGGGCCCGGCGAGCGTGCTCGCGGGCCCCTTCACCGACCGCCGATCCAGCCTCCGCGACGCTGCGCCCGGGTCAGGTGGACCACGGGGCGCGCCGGCGGTGCAGGCCGCGGTCGCCGAGCCGACCGTTCCGCCCCACCACCCCCGGTTTGCGGGGGTCCTGGCGGAGCCGCATGTCCTTTCCCTGGGCTATTCGGCGGAACGACCGTCGAAGGCTTCGGGAACGATCTGTCGCGCCCGGTCCCTCAGGTAGGAGGAGACCTGGACGTCGGAATCGAACGTGAGCGCCTGTCGGGCGATCCGCTCGCACTGAGGTATCGTCACACTCCGGATCATCCGCTTGAGAGCGGGGATCGAAGAACTCGTCACGGAGAGGGTACGCAACCCTAACCCCATGAGCAACAGGGCGTATTCGGGGTCGGAGGCAGACTCACCGCAGCAGGAGACGGGGATTTCGTGGCGGCGGGCGGCCCGGATGATGGTCCGGATGAGCTGGATGACGGCGGGGTGGCCGGGGTTATAGAGGTTCGCGACCCGTTCGTTGGTGCGGTCGACGGCGAGGGTGTACTGGACGAGGTCGTTGGTGCCGATCGAGAAGAAGTCGACCTCGCGGGCGAAGACATCGGCCATGAGGGCGGCGGAGGGGACCTCGACCATCATGCCGATCTTGATGTCGCGGTCGAAGGCCAGGCCCTGTTCCTCGAGGTCCTCCATGGCGTCGTTGATGAGGTACTTGGCGCTGCGGAACTCGCTGACGGAGGTGACGAGGGGGAACATGACCTTGATCGGGCCAAGGGCGCTGGCCCGGAGGATCGCCCGGAGCTGGCGCTTGAACATGGGCTGGGACTTGAGGCAGTAGCGGATGGAGCGGAGGCCCAGGAAGGGGTTGCGCTCGGGGACCTCGGCGCGGGCCTGGGTGTACTTGTCGGCGCCGAGGTCGACGGTGCGGATGGTGAGGGAGCGGCCCGCGCAGAGCTCGACGCAGCGCTTGTAGGACTGGTAGTGCTCGCCCTCGGTGGGCTCGTGGTCGCTGGTGAGGTAGAGGAACTCGGTGCGGTAGAGGCCGACGCCCGAGCCGCCGTTGTTGAGGACCAGGCCGACCTCATCGGCGAACTCGATGTTGCCGAGCACCTCGATCGGGGTGCCGTCGGCGGTGACGCTGGGGAGGTCGGCGATCTCGGAGAGCTCGAGCTGGAAGAGGCGGCGGCGCTCGGTGTAGAGCCGGTACTGCTCGAGGTGTTCCTTGTCGGGGTGGACGATGAGGATGCCCTGCTCGCCGTCGAGGATGACGGGGGCGCCCTCGGGGATCGAGTCGGTGAGGTTCTGGCAGCCGACGACGGCGGGGAGGCCCAGGGCGCGGGCCACGATGGCGGTGTGGCTGGTGCGGCCGCCGAGGTCGGTGGCGAAGCCGAGGATGCGCTTGCGGTTGAAGCCGGCGGTCTGCGAGGGCGTGAGGTCGCGGGCGATGACGACGGAGTTCTCGGGGGCCTTGTCGAGGCGGCTGGCCCGCGGGCCCAGCAGGTGGTTGAGGAGGCGGTCTTCGAGGTCCTCGACGTCGTTGGCCTTGGTGGCGATGGCCGAGTTGGAGAACTTGCGGAGCTGGTCGGCGTGCTCGCCCATGGTCTTGGCCACGGCGTACTCGGCTCCGACGCGTTCCTGCTCGATCAGGCGCCGGGCCGGCCCGGTGGTGTACTTGTCGGTGAGCATGGCGACGTGGACGCGGAAGATCTCCACGGCCTCATCGCCGATCTCCTGCTTGGCGGCCTTCTGGGCGGCGTTGAGCTCATCAACGGCGGCCTTGATGGCCTTGTCGAGCCGGGCCAGCTCGGTCTTGACGCCGGCCTCGGTGACGGTGCGCTTCTGGACATGGCGGAGGTCATCATCCAGCACCAGGGCCCGGCCGATGACGATGCCGGGCGAGACGCCCAGGCCGTTGAAGACCTGCATGGAGGGCGCGGGATCGCCGGGGGTGGGCTTGGGGCGGGGCTTGGGGGCCATGGGGGGGATTCTAAGCGACAGCCCGGCGCGGGCCGCCCGAGGTGAAAGTCTCGAAGTGGCTAGCGCGGGGATGGATTCGCCCGGTACCAGTCGATGGTGCGCTTGAGGCCTTCCTCGAAGGAAACCTGCGCCCTCCACCCCAGACGCTGCGCCGCCCGGTCGACCGAGAGCTGGCGGCGGGGCTGGCCGTCCGGCTTGGTGGTGTCCCAGGTGATGGCGCCCTTGAAGCCGGTGAGCTTCACGATGAGGTCGACGAGGTCCTTGATCTTGATCTCGAAGCCCGCGCCGAGGTTGATGGGCTCGGGGTCGCTCATGACCTCGGCGGCCCGGAGGATGCCTTCGGCGGCGTCATCGACGTAGAGGAACTCGCGGGAGGCCTGGCCCGTGCCCCAGCAGACGATCTCCTTGTCGCCGCGGGCCTGGGCGTCGATGCACTTGCGGATGAGGGCGGGGATGACGTGGCTGGATTCGAGGTCGAAGTTATCGTGCGGCCCGTAGAGGTTGACGGGGAGAACATACGCGCTGGCGAAGCCGTACTGCAGGCGGTAGGCATCGAGCATCTGCCAGGCGGCCTTCTTGGCGACGCCGTAGGGGGCGTTGGTCTCTTCCGGGTAGCCGTTCCAGAGGTCCTCTTCCTTGAAGGGGACGGGGGTGAACTTGGGGTAGGCGCAGATCGTGCCGACCTGGATGAACTTGCCGCCGCGGTGGTGGAGGTCATCGAGCCGGGCCTGCTCGATGAGGTGCAGGGCCATGGCCATGTTGGCGAAGAAATAACGTCCCGGGGACCTGCGGTTGGCGCCGATGCCGCCGACCTCGGCGGCGAGGTGGATGACGAGGTCGGCCTTGGCGCCCTTGAAGGCGTTGCGGTAGAGGCGGGCGACATCGGCCTCGGTGGTGAGATCGAAGTCGGCCCGGCGGGGGATGAAGATGTGTTCCGGGCGGACGCCGCGGTCGATGAGCTTCTGGGTGACGACGCGGCCGAGGAAGCCGGCGCCGCCGGTGAGGATTACCCGGGTGGCTGGGTCCATAGGGCCGAAGTTTAGGACGGGGGGAATTCGGGTAGCATGGGTTTGATCCGGATGACCACGAGCAGCGACCAAGCGGGGGTGGAGGCCGCACCCGGGGATCCGGGGATTCCGGGAAGTCCGGGGGAGCCGGTTTCCCGTGATGCCGGCGGAGAGTCGCCGGAACTGCCGGTGGCGATGGGGCAGTCGGTGGGCCGCGGGATGGGCTGGATGGCCTTCTCGACGGTGGCGATCAAGGCGCTGGCGTTTGTCGCGCAGATCGTGCTGGGTTGGCTGCTGAGCAAGGGTGATTTCGGGCTGTACTCGACCGCGCTGGCGGTGGCGGGGATCGTGACGGCGTTCCGGGATGGCGGGGTGCGGGACCTCCTGGTGCAGAGGGGCGCGGCGTCGTACGAGCGGCTGGTCGGCCCGGTGTACTGGATGGCGTTCACGATCAACTCGGCGGCGGCGCTGGCGCTGTGCCTGGCGGCGCCGGCGATCGCGGCGTTCTACGACATGCCGCTGACGCCGATGCTGGTGGTGATCGGGCTGAGCCTGCCGCTGGGAACGCCGGCGGCGATCCTGCAGTGCAAGCTGCGGATGCAGCTGCGGTTCGGGGTGCTGTCGCGGATCCAGATCGGCTCGGCGCTGGTGCGGAATGTGGGGACGATCGTGCTGGCGGCGCCGCCGTTCTCGCTGGGCCCGCTGGCGTTCGTGCTGCCGCTGATCCTGATCGCGATCTACGAGGGCGTGGCGTCGTACCTGGCGGCGCGGGAGCGGCCGTGGAAGCGGCGGGCCGAGCCGCGGCAGTGGGGCGGGCTGTTCCTGGCGACGCGGTGGCTGATCTTCGCGACGCTGGCGAACATCATGTTCGACTTCGGCCCGTTCGCGGTGCTGGGGGCGATGGTCAGCGAGCAGGTCGTGGGGGTGTATTTCTTCGCGTGGCAGATCACAGCGCAGATCGGGGTGCTGCTGTCCTCGAACGTGCAGCAGGTGCTGTTCCCTGCGCTGGCCCGGATGGAAGGGAACCGCGTCCGCATGGCGCACGGTTCGCTGCGGGCGCTGCGGGCGCTGATGCTGGTGGGCGGTTACATGAGCCTGTGCCTGGCGGCGGTGATGGGCCCGCTGGAGAGCGTGCTGTGGCACGGCCGCTGGGCCGAGGCGGTGCCGGGCGTGCAGATCCTGGGGTTCTTCTTCCCGATGCGGATCACCTTCGGGCTGTGCGCGGCGGTCATGCTCGCCGAGGGCCGGTTCAAGGGGCTGAGCTTCCTGACGCTGTACGAGGGGATCGGCATCACGATCGCCGCGGCGATCGCGGGGTGGACGGACGGCTCGGCGACGGCGGTAGCGTGGTGGACGGGCGGGGCGATGGCGCTGGGGCGGCTGATCGGCACGATGTACGTGATGGGCAGCATGGGTGTCGGGCCCGGCCGGGTGCTGCGGGCGATCCTGCCGCCGTGGGTGCTGGCGACGGGCGCGGCGGCGCTGGCGGTGGGGGTGGATGACTTCCTCAACCTGGGTGTGGCGGCGCGCTCAGCGCTGGCGGGCGCGGGGCTGGGCCCGGCGATGGAGACGATCGTCGCGGATGGTCTGCGGGTGGCGGTGATCGGGGCGGTGTGCACGGCGGCCTTCGCGGTGGGGGCGCGGGTGATCATCCCGACGCGGCTGCGGGAGGCGATCGCGGTCGGCCCGAAGCGGATCGGGGCCAAGGTGGAGCGCCTGCTGCTGCTGAAGCAGGGGGATTGAACGCAGAGGCCGCGGAGAACGCGGAGAAGACTCTCTGAGCTCAGTGGCCTCTACGCTGGATTGCTGCCCGCTCCCTGACGGTCGCGGAGGTGTGCACGGGATAATCGACCGCTCGCTCACGCTCGCGGTTCGGTTTTGAGCTCTGCGCGCTCCGCGGCCTCTGCGTTCGATTTCAGAAGAGCCCTCGCTGACGCTCGGGCTACCTGTTGCCGGAGCGCCATCGCTGACGCTCGGGCTACTTGTCACCGCCGGCGACGGCCCGTGAGGGTGGCGGCGAAGAAGAAGAGCCCGGCGGTGCCGGGTGTCGGCCCGACGTAGCGGACGAGGGCGGGGATGATGGTGGCTTCCTGCGCGGGCTTCTGATTGGTGCCGGTGGCGGTGGTGTAGAGCTTGAACTCGTTGGAGGGGGGAGATCCCAGGCGCGTCCAGGTGCCGGTGACGGTGATGTTGTCGGCGTGGCTGAAGCCGTAGCGGCAGTCCATTTCGAAGAGGATGAGCGGGTTGGCGGGGTCGAAGTTGGGGTTGGGGATCCCGCCCGGCAGCAGGGCGGGGAGCTGGCCGAAGTTGGTGCGCGAGGTGGGGACGATGTTGTCGATCTTGGTCCAGCCCGCGGAGGCGCCGGTGCCGGCCTGGATGGACCAGGTCTCGGGTGTGCCCTGGCGGCGGAAAGCCGAGGCGAGGTCGTAGGTGTCATCGGACATGCGCGAGCCGATCAGGTCGATCTGCTCGAGGGTGGCGCCGGCGAAGCCGACGCTGGGCGCTGCGCCATCGGTCCATTCCGCGAGCGCGCGGATCTTGAACTCGAAGCCGTTGTCGACGCCGATCTCGCTCGACCACAACGAACCGTCGTAGGAGACCTGGAAGCGGATGGCGCCCGTCTGCGGCTGGGCCGCAGCCGCGGTGGTCAACATAAGAACGGCGGCGGTCGCGATCGGCAGCTTCATCTCCGGCCTCCCATTGGTTACCGCCAAGGTAACCGGGCCGGAGGGTGGGGATCAAGGGAAAACGCCGGTCCGCAGCGGCAGATCACAGCACGCCCGCCGCCTCCGCTGCGCAACTGGCACGCTTCTCCGCGTTCGCTTTGCTTACTGATCGTGCCCGGCGTATTCGGGGAGCTGGTGGCCCGCATCGCGGAGGGTCTTCTCGCGCTTGGCGAGCTCGAGGTCGTGCTCGGCCATCATGCCGGCGAGGGTCTCGACGCTGGTGGTGGGGACCCAGCCGAGCTTGGTCTTGGCCTTGGAGGGGTCGCCCAGGAGCAGGTCGACCTCGGCGGGGCGCAGGTAGCGGCGGTCGAACTCGACGTAGTCCTTGTAGTCGAGGCCGAGGTGGCCGAAGGCGAGCTCGCAGAACTCGCGGACGCTGATGCACTTACCGGTGGCGATGACGTAGTCATCGGGCTTGTCCTGCTGGAGCATCAACCACATCATCTTGACGTAGTCGCCGGCGAAGCCCCAGTCGCGCTTGGAGTCGAGGTTGCCGAGGAAGAGCTTGTCCTGCAGGCCCAGCTTGATGCGGCCCGCGGCGCGGGTGATCTTGCGGGTGACGAAGGTCTCGCCGCGGCGGGGGGATTCGTGGTTGAAGAGGATGCCGCAGGAGGCGTGCATGTTGTACGACTCGCGGTAGTTGACGGTGGCCCAGTGGGCCATGACCTTGGCGCAGGCGTACGGGCTGCGGGGGTAGAAGGGGGTGGTCTCCTTCTGGGGGGTCTCGACGACCTTGCCGTACTGCTCGGAGCTGGAGGCCTGGTAGTAGCGGACCTGCTGGCCCGAGTTCTCCTGGAAATCGCGGACTGCCTCGAGGAGCTTGAGGGCGCCCATGCCGACGGTCTCGGCGGTGTAGATGGGCATGTCGAACGAGACGCGGACGTGGGACTGGGCGCCGAGGTTGTAGACCTCGTGGGGGCGGATCAGGTCCATGAGCTTGGAGAGGGAGTTGGCATCGCAGAGGTCGCCGTAGTGGAGGGTGAGCTTGGGCCCTTCGGCGGCCTGGAGGTGGGGGTCCTTGTACATGGCGTCGATGCGGCCCGTGTTGAAGGAGCTGGAGCGTCGGATGAGGCCGTGGACGTGGTAGCCCTTGGCGAGGAGGAACTCGGCGAGGTAGGAGCCATCCTGGCCCGTGATGCCGGTGATGAGGGCGCGCTTGCGGGTGGCGGTCATGGGGGGTCCTTCAGGGCGGGCCGGGGGACCGGCGGGTGGGGCGGATGTTCGGGCCCGGATAACAGGCCCGGCGTCGATCGCGGGCGTGGAGGCGCCCGTGCGAGGTACTGTCGGCAATCCTAGTACCCGCGTGAAGGGGGACCGGTTCGGTCGGGCCGCGCAGGAGACGGGTCGTGCGGGCGGGAACGGGATGAGGGAGAATCCCAAGTACGGTGCCGGGCCGGGGTGCCGGTACCCGTGAAAGGAGACTGCGATGGAACTGACGACGACGCCGACGATCGAGGGGAAGCGGATCACGCGGTACTGCGGGGTGATCGCGGGGGAGGCGATCCTGGGGGCGAACCTGTTCAAAGACCTGTTCGCGGGGATCCGGGACCTGGTGGGCGGTCGGTCGGCGACGTACGAGAAGGAGCTGCAGCGGGCCCGGACGATCGCGCTGGATGAACTGGCCGAGCGGGCGCGCGAGCTGGGCGCCAACGCGGTGGTGGGGATCGATCTTGATTACGAGGTGCTGGGGCAGGCGAACGGGATGCTGATGGTCTCGGCGAGCGGCACGGCGGTGGTGGTGCAGTAGGGGAAGTGACGGAGTGATGCGGTGATGGAGGTCCGAGGGGGAAGGGCGGCTCCTCGCAATCGCCGAGGGGCACATGGGGTGATGGCCCGGACGCGCCCGCGCCGAGGTTCGCAAGGAAGGTAAGAACACGGGCTGGAAGTCAGTGCCGCCGGCGATCAGGTTGGAATGCTGTGATGCGGTGGGTCGCCCGTGCTGGTGGATGTCAAGGCGAATACCCCAAGCGCAGGGTGAATACGACTTCAGGCGGAATGCGCGGGCCCGGCGGGGAATCCTCTTGACACGGAGGCTCCGGGAGGCTCTGATTGAGGGACAGGGGCTTGCTCAGCGGTTCGCCGAGCGCCCCGTGCCCGACCATACCGACTCGCCTTTTCGGGATTCACGGGATATCGGTTTGGCGCATCGAGTTTCGCGGCAGTGGGGCTTCTCGGTCGGTCGGGCCCGTCGAGACGACAGGACGGTTCACAAGTTGTCGTGGGATTGAGGGTCGCTCCGGGATGTGGATACACCCCGGGCGCGCCGGGCAAGGGATGGGTTCATCCGCGCCGCGGCGTCCGGCTCATGCACAGGAAACAGGCTTGCTCGCGGCCGGCGCCGCGGGCTGTGGCTGTGTTCCGCGCTGAGTCGGCCCGGGTCCAGGAGGGTTGCTTGGAAGTCGGCAAACGCAGGTTCAAACGCCGTCGGGGGCGGCGCGGCCGCGGGGGTCCGGGCGGGCCCGGCGGCCCGGGCGCACAGGGTGGGTACACCGGCCACGGTCATGGCGGTCATGCGGGCCACGGCGGCGGGTACGGGCCGCGGCCGCCTTCGGGCGGGCTGCCTGAGCTCGCGGGCATGGATGCGGGCCCGCCGACGGGCAAGTCGTTCGAAGAGCTGACCAGCATCGATCCGCAGCCGCGGCTGACGCTGGAGTACCCGGGATGCCCGGATTCGTGCCGGCTGATCGACCTGTTCTGCCCGATCGGGCGGGGCCAGCGGGCCCTGATCGTCTCGCCGCCCAAGGCGGGCAAGACGACCCTGCTGAAGGACATCGCCCTCTCGGTGCTGAAGAACCACCAGGATGTCGAGGTCATCGTGCTGCTGGTGGATGAACGGCCCGAGGAGGTGACCGACTTCAAGCGGACGTTCGCGGCGTACATCGACCCGATGATCACGCCGGCTGGGGTTGCGGCCCCGGTGGGCGGGGGCGCGGGGATGAACGGGCACCTGGAGCGGCCGGCGGGCCCGGCGGTGACGCCGAGCGCGCCGCGACCCAGCCCGCGGTGCCGGGTGGTGGCTTCGAGCAACGACCACGGGGTGGACCGGCACATCGCGATCAGCACGCAGACGATCTCGCGGTGCAAGGACATGGTGCGGGCCGGGAAGCACATCGTCGTGCTGCTGGATTCGATCACGCGTCTGGGCCGGGCCTTCAACCAGTCGCGGCAGCACGCCAACTCGGGCCGGACGATGTCGGGCGGGCTGGATTCCAAGGCGCTGGAGGTTCCGCGGCAGATCTTCGGCTCGGCCCGGAACACCGAGGAGGCCGGGAGCCTGACGATCATCGGGTCGTGCCTGGTGGACACGGGATCGCAGGCCGACCAGATCATCTTCGAGGAGTTCAAGGGGTCGGGGAACATGGAGCTGATCCTGGATCGGAAGATCTCGGAGCGGCGGCTGTTCCCGGCGATCAATCTGGCGGCGTCGGGGACGCGGAAGGAGAACCTGCTGCTGAACGAGCAGGAGCTCAAGACGATGACAGCGCTGCGGCGGCGGCTGCTGCAGATGCCCCCGCACGTGCAGGTGGAGCAGCTCCTGGCGGCGATGAAGCGATTCCCGACCAACGCGGCCCTGGTGGGGAGCACGGGCTGAGCGGAAGGGGTATCGGACCGCGGATTCAAGCCTGCCGGGTGGGGTATTCGCTTCCTTGCAATTCAGTCTCAACTGCTCTAGGATCAAGTGACCTCAGGGTCTCGTATTCGCGAGACTTCGGGGCGCGCACGGAGAATCGGGACGTGGCGGGACAATCGGAATCCTGGTGTTGTCCGGGAGGGGGGCGTTCGCTGGAGATCAGCCTGTCGAAGGCCGCTGCGCCCGTGGTGTGCGCAGGGCCCGCCGGGCGGCCGGCGATTGATGGTCCGCGGATCGCGCTGGCGCAGCTCAAGCCCGGGCAGACGGCCCGGATCCGTCACGCCGACCTCGAGGCCGATGATGCGGCGCTGCTGCGGGCGATGGGCCTGCGGCCGGCGGCGTTCGTGCGGATGTGCCGGGCGGGCGAGCCGTGCATCGTGGAGGTCTACCCGGGCGGCGTCACCTCGTGCGCCTGCCGGATCGGGCTGGCCCGTCCGCTTGCGGACCGGGTGATGTGCGAGCCGCCCGTCGCCCCGGAATCGTCCGCTGTGGTCTGATGAGCGCGGCCCCTCCCACCCCGGCGGAGATTCCGGAGGCCGGGCCCGGCCCGGCGGGTGTGCCGGCGCGGGTGGCGCTGCTGGGCAATCCCAACACCGGCAAGACGACGCTGTTCAACCGGCTGTCGGGGCTGCGGCACAAGACGAGCAACTTTCCGGGGACGACGCAGGAGGCGCGGGTCGGCGAGCTGCTGCCCGGCGATGGCGCGGCGGCGACCGAGATCATCGACCTGCCGGGGATCTACTCGCTGGAGCTCGATCAGGGCGAGGCGGAGATCTGCCGGGCTGTGCTGGCCGGGCGGCTGGCGCCCAAGGGGGAAGAAGCGGCGGAGCCGGATGCGGTGTGCGTGGTGACGGATGCCACGAACCTGGCGCGGAACCTGGTGCTGGTGGGCGAGGCGCTGCGGCGGCGGCTGCCGACGGTGGTGGCGGTGAACATGATCGACCTGGCGCGGAAGCGCGGGCTGCACATCGATGCGGCCCGGCTGTCCGAGGTGCTGGGGTGCGCGGTGGTGCTCATCTCGGCCCGCACGGGCGAGGGGATCGAGACGCTGCGGCAGGAGCTGGCCGCGCCGCGCGTGCCGAACCGCACGCCGCCGGGGCAGCAGGAGCAGCTGGAGCGCTGGGCCGATGAGGTGTACGCGGCGGCGGCCAGCGCCTCGGGGGTGGCGGGGAACGGGGACGGGCCGGCGGCGTTCCGGCCCGCCGATTCGCTGACGGACCGGCTGGACCGCGTATTCACGCACCCGGTGACCGGGCTGGCGGTGTTCGCGGCGGTGTCGGTGGGGTTGTTCTACGCGCTGTTCAGCCTGGCGGCGTACCCGATGGACTTGATTGATGCGGTGTTCGCCGAAGCGGCGAAGTGGGTCGTGCACACGCTGCCGGCGGGGGTGCTGACCGACCTCCTGGCCAACGGCGTGATCTCGGGGATCGGGGCGACGGTGATTTTCCTGCCGCAGATCTGCCTGCTGTTCTTTGTGATCTGCATCCTGGAGGACACGGGGTACCTGGCCCGGGCCGCGTTCGTGATGGACCGGGTGCTGCGGCCGTTCGGGCTTCCGGGGCACGCGTTCGTGCCGCTGCTCTCGAGCCACGCGTGCGCGCTGCCGGGGATCA
The DNA here is from genome assembly GCA_020849615.1 of Phycisphaerales bacterium. GTDB lineage: Bacteria > Planctomycetota > Phycisphaerae > Phycisphaerales > UBA1924 > JADLFW01. The sequence continues at coordinate 156,365 of JADLFW010000004.1, read as the reverse complement.
TGGCGTGCCGGGCGATTCCGGACCGGCGGGACCGGCTGGCGACGATCCTGGTGGCGCCGTTCATGACGTGCTCGGCCCGGCTGCCCGTGTACGTGCTGGTGACGATGCTGCTGTTCCGCGACCGGCCCGCGCTGGCGGCGCTGGCGTTTGTGGGGTGCTACGCGCTGGGGATCGCGGCGGGGCTGCTGAGCGCGCTGGCGGCGCGGCGGACGATCCTGCGCGGGAGGTCGCGGCCGATGGCGCTGGAGCTGCCGACGTACAAGCTCCCGAGCCTGCGGACGGCGCTGTTGACGACGTACGACCGGGCCATGGTGTTCCTGAAGAACGCGGGTACGAACATCCTGGCGATCTGCATCGTGCTGTGGTGGCTGGGGAGCTACCCGCACGTGCCCCCGCCCGCGCGGGTGGTGGAGCTGCGTCAGCAGGCAGCGCAGGTCGAACCGGCCGATTCCCCGGCGGCCGCTGCGCTCGCGGGGGAAGCGGATGCGCTGGAAGCTTCGCACGCGAAGGCCAACTCGTTTGCCGGGCGGATGGGCCGGGCGATCCAGCCGGTGTTCGGGCCGCTGGGGTATGACTGGCAGCTGACGGTGGGGGTGGTGACGAGCTTCGCGGCCCGTGAGGTGTTCGTCTCCACGATGGCGGTGGTGATCACCGGCAGTGAGGAGGCGGAGGATGAGGGTGTGCTGGCGGCGGTGGGCGCGGCCCGGCGCGATGACGGCGTGACGCCGGTGTTCACGACGGCGACGTGCTGGTCGCTGCTGGTGTATTACGTGCTGGCGATGCAGTGCCTGCCGACCCTGGCGGTGACGGCGAAGGAGGCGGGCGGGCTGAGGTGGGCGGCGCTGCAGCTGGCGTGGATGAGCGTGCTGGCGTACGCGCTGGCGCTGATCACGTACCAGGGGCTGCGGGCGGCGGGGATCGCCTGAGTCCGCGCGGGCCCGGCGGGCAGCGCGGTTGCGTTCTGTTCGCGGGAACTCGGCAGCATTAGGCCCCGAAGGGGTGGCAATGCGTGAGTCGGGGCTTGAACGGCGCGGCGCTGCGCTCTAAGACAAGGTTGAATCGCGGGCCGGCGGGAAGCAGCCCGCGAGGCAGGGTTCGGCGCGGATGGTCGGAAAGTCCGGGCCGTCCGAGTCCGTCACCGGGGAACAGCACGACGACCGGAACGGACGAACTGAGTAGAGGCCCGGCATCGGCCCGCCCGCGCTGGCCGCGTGAACCCCGCGATTCCGGCGGGGCACGGCGGCTGATAATCGCTGGGCGGGGGCCCGGCTCTCGCCCACGCGGACGGGCCAGTATCGGTAAGCGCCGCCGCCCGCCCGGCGGCGCTTGCATTGGTGCGGGCTGCGTATGCTGGGGCCGGAGGGGCGATGCGGTTCCCGGCGGATGACTGGCAGTTCTGGGTGGCGACGGTGATCGCCGCGGTGGCGCTGTGGGCGGTGGCCCGGATGGTGCTGCCGCGGGGGCTGGTGTCGCGGCTGCTCGGGCGGCCGCCGCGCGGGGCGCGGAAGCGGGCGACGCTGACGATGGATGGCCGGCCGCTGGACAAGCGCTAGCGCAGCAAGAAGACCGCGGCGGTGCGCCGCGGCCTTCGCTCCTGCGGCGCCGGGTGGTTTCAATACTCGAAGTTGGCGAAGGAGTTGCCGGTGGTGATGTCGGCGCCGGCCGCGGCGATGATGGTGCCCTTGGTGTTGCCGGCGACGATGGTGTAGTTGGTCGCGTTGCTGGTGGCGGAGTTGCGGATGACGATGTTGCCGGTGTCGGCGACCCAGATGCCGATGTCGTTGTCGGAGACGTTGTTCTCCTCGATGCGGTTGTCGGAGTTGACGAGGGGGAAGAACTGGTCGGCGATGTAGATGCCGGCGCCGTTGGCGACATCGGTGCCGTTGCTGTCGCAGGTGTTGCCGCGGACGAGGCAGTCGTCGTTGACCTGAATGCCGTGGGTGCCGTTGGCGCCCGAGGAGCAGTCGAGGATCGCGACGGACTGGCCGCCGAAGATGCCGGCGGCGGTATTGCCCTTGGCCGTGCACTGGCTGATCACGCCGCGGTCGCCCATGCTGATTCCGAAGTTGCCGTTGCCCTCGGCCATGCAGCCGCGGATGGTGCCGCCCTGGCTGGCGATGCCCGAGCCGGCGTTCCCGGTCACGATGCAGTCGGCGATGGTCGCGGTCGTGACCGTGGCGGCGCCGTACAGCCGGGCCTGGATGCCGTGGTGGGTGGTCGCGGTGCCGTTGCCGTCGACCGCGCACCGGGAGACGTTGCCGCCCTTGCCGACGAGGATGCCGCCCTGGAGGTTCACATCGACCTTGCAGTTGTCGACGCTCCCGCCGTCACCCACGATCACGCCGACGGCGGCGTTGCCGCTGGCGGTGGAGTTGATGACGCGGCCGCCGAGGGGCACGACGAAGCCGCTGCCGCCGTTGCTGCCGGCCTCGCAGTTCTGGAAGGTCGAGTTGCTGCCGGCGGAGTAGCCGTGTCCGCTGTTCTGGCTGGCGAAGCAGTAGTAGAACTCGACGTGGTTGGAGGTCTGGCAGCCGTCGAGGGAGTTCTGGTAGAAGTAGCAGCGGGTGAAGACCGTGCCGCTGTTCACGGAGATGCCGGTGCCGGTGTTGCCGGCGAACTTCATCTCCTCGATGATCCACGCGCCGGCGTTGTTGGCGGTGACGCCGTTGGCGCCCCAGCCGGTGATGACGCCGTGCTTGAGGGTGATGTACGCCGCGGAGGTCGGGCTGCCCGGGCCCGTCCCGTTGCCGTCGATCCCCGCCAGCGAGCCCGGCACCCCCTTGAGCTGGAAGCCGTTGAAGTCGATGGTGACGTGGGAGGCCTCGATCTCGATCCCGTGCTTGCCCGACTCGCCGGTGAGGTCGCCGGTGAGGTAGTACGAGCCGGGCTGGGTGATCTTGCAGACCGAGTCGCCGTCGCCCGGCGTGGTGGACGGGGAGATGATGGTGCGGGGCTCGATCTGGCCCAGCGTCTTGTAGGTGGGGGCGACCGCGCCGCCCGGCGGGTCGAGCGGGCCGGCGAGGGCGGGGGCGGCGCCCGCGAGCATGAGCGCGGCGATGAGCAGCGGGCCGCGGGCGTGCGATGAAAGGGCCGGCAGGGATGACGGGATTGACGTGGATGACGGCGATGGCATGACGTGGACCTCCTCGATCACTCGTGCGGACGGTGTTCGGGCCCCGGTTCGCATCCGGGGCGTCCCCCCGGGTAAAGGAGCGTGAATCGCGATGGCCCTGGCAAAACATTGCGCGGCGCAGCAGGCCCGGCCCGGCGCAGAAGGGGTGGGCGCGGCGGTGATCGCGGCTCAGCAGCCGGCGTCGTAGCGGTTCAGGAACTCGAGATAGTCGGCAAAGTCCACGAGGCCGTCGTGGTTGAAGTCGGCGCGGGGATCGAGCGCATCGTACAGGTTGAGGAACTCGAGGTAGTCGGCGAAGTCGACGATGCCATCCCCGTTGAGGTCGGCCGCGCAGGCGGCGGGCGGGGTCCACAGGACAAGGTCCTGCGGCCGGCCCGAGTAGGGCGGGAAGGGCGAGCCGGGAATCTCGGCGAGCAGGCCCGTCGAGGCGTCGATGCTGAAGACCCGCACGCCGACGGGCTGCTGGATGGTGGTTTCATCGGTGACGAAGACATGGACGCCGTCGGTGGCGCACTTGCGGATGTCGTTGCCGATCGTCTTGGCGCTGCCGGGCACGAACGCGAGCGCGCCGGTGTCGGGGTCACGGGCCATGACGGTGAGAGTGTCGCTGACGACGTTGCACACGAAGACCCAGCGGCCATCGGGCGTGATGCAGAGGTTGACGGCGGAGCTGCCGCCGCTGGGGAACGGGCCGCCGGGGATGGGGGCAAGTTCGCCCGTCGCGGGATCGATCGAGAAGCCGCCGACCGTGTGGGAGAGGCCCTCCCCGACGTAGACGTTTCGTCCATCGGGGGAGACGATGAGCTCGAAGGCGTCGTTGGAGGTGGGGATCTCCTGGATCTGGGAGATCACGCCGCCCGCGCCGATGCTCCAGGCGCTGATGGTCCCGAAGAGATGCGAGATATAGAGGAACTTCCCGTCCGGGGTGGTGTCGACTTCCTCGGGGAAGTTGGGTGTGGGGAAGGGCGAGCCCGCGATCTGGGTGAGGCCGCTGTCGTCGATGGCGAAGACGTGGATCCGGTCGGGCGAGGCGGTGGGGGCGAAGACAAAGCGGCCGAGGCGGTCGATGGTGAGCCCCAGCGGCCCGTCGCCGACCATGTAGGGCGAGGGCGCGATCTCGACGAGCGCGCCCGAGGTCGTGACGCTGAAGACGCGGAGTTCCTCGGTGGTGTCGATCGTGGCGTTGACGGCGACGAGTGTTCGGCCGTCGGGGGTGATCGCCAGCGCCGAGTTGTTGGCTCCGGCGGCGAAGGGTGAGCCCGGGACAGCGGTGAGCGATCCATCCGTTCCGACGTTGTGGACGGTGACCTGGCCGCCAACGTTGTGACCGACGAAGAGCGTCTTCCCGGCGGGCTGCGCCGGCGTGCTCGACGTGATCGCGGAGGCGGCCGCAGCGGCAAGGAGCAGGGGGGCGGAGCGTGCGCGTGCCATAAGCGCAAGGCTACCGGGCCGTGGCGGCCCGGAGCAAGGCGGATTTTGAGAACGGCGGGCCGCGGTCGGTCAGCAGCCGGCGTCGTAGAGGTTGAGGAACTCGAGATAGTCGGCGAAGTCGACGATCCCATCGTGGTTGAAGTCGACGCGGAGGTCCTGGGCGTCGTAGAAGTTGAGGAACTCGAGGTAATCGGCGAAGTCGACGATGCCATCGCCGTTGAGATCGGCGGGGCAGGGGACGCCCGGCGTCATGATGAAGGCACGGGGCAGGCCATCGTGGAATCCCCAGCCGACGATGGCGCCCGCATCGCTGATCGCCGCGGCGACATCCAGCCGCCAGCCCCCGGCGGGGTCGATGAGCGTGTTGAGGTCGGTCAGTGCGCCGTCGGTCCAGAGGAACGCACGTCCATCGGAGATTCCCACGACCTCGCCGGCGGCGTTCACGCCGGTCGCGAAGCTGGAGGCGCCCGTGCGGAGCGTGCCCAGGTCGGTGCGGGAGAGGACGTTGCCGGCGGCGTCGATGCGGTAGAGCACCCCGTGCGCGGCGCCGGCGGGCAGTTCGGCGCAGCCGGCGATGAAGCCGTCATCGTTGATGGCGAAGGCCTGGGCCCGGGCGCCGCCGAGGCCGCCCAGGTCGCGCGGGGCGCCGCCGATCCACAGGCAGGCGTGCGGCGTGGTGTTGGCGAGGGTGAATGATGAGCCGACGATGCGGCCGGCGGCGTCGATGTCGTAGGCCTCGGCGGCCGAGCCGCCGAGTGTCGCCAGCACCGTGAGCGTGCCGGCCGAGTAGACGCAGGCCCGTTCGAACCACAAGCCGGAGGTGGCGGTGTAGGTCGAGCCGACGACGGCGCCGGCGTCGTTGCAGCCGCGGGGCTCGAACGCGCCCAGCGGGGTGATGAAGCCGGAATCCCAGGCGAAGGCGGAGCCGCCGATCTGGTTGAAGCTGTAGCCGACGGCGAAGATGCGGCCCGCATTGTCAAGGGCGGTGGCCGCGCTCTCGGGAAGCCCGGGCAGCCCGCCCAGGCTGGTGAGCCCGCCATCCCAGCGGACGGCGCGGAAATGAGCGGTGGGGTCGGTCGAGGTGCCGACGGCGACGCCCGAGTTGTTGACGGCCTGCGCGGTGGCGGGCCCGTACAGGGTCCCCAGCTCGGTGATGGTGTACGACTGGCCAAGGGCGGTCGCGGCGCCGGCGCAGGCCAGCGCGGCGGCCGGGAGGAATCGATGCGGCGTGAACTGGATGATCATGGCTGAACTCCCGCGGCGCCGGGCCCTGGGGCCCGGGGCCGCACGGCGGTGGTCGGGATCAGTTGTCAACCTTGTGGAAGAAGGGGTCCGACGGCGTCGAGGTGTGGCACACGATGCAGGTGTCGATCTTGCCGGCGTGGCCCTGCAGGCGGAGCGCCTGGAGGTTGTCCGCCGCGGTGATCGTCGGCGTGATCGCGTGCGGGCTGCCGTGGCACGCCATGCACTGCACACCCTTGTGCCCGACCGAGTTGCGGTAGAGCGTGCCGGGCTGCTCGAACTCGAAACCGGGGCGGGCGTGGCAGGTGACACAGCGCGGCTCATCGGCCCAGGGGTTGCGCGTCGGGACGCCCATGGCGTTCATGTCGCCGTGGCAGTCGTGGCAGGTAAGCCCGCGGGAGTAGTGGATGTCCCGCTGGCACTGCGTGCGGACGCCGGGGTGGCACGCGTAGCAGTCGACCGCCAAGGGGATCCCGGACATGCGAGACGCGTGTGCGCCGTGCATCGCGCCCGAGAGCGTGGACACCCCGGGCTGGCCCGGCGAGCCCACGGCGGGGTCAGCGTGGCAGGAGGCGCAGAACACCGGCTGCTGCTGCTCGATCGTGGTACCGTGCAGGCGGTCGTGGGCCCGGAGGATGTCGGTGGCCATCGAGATGCCGGGCGTGTTGTGGCACAGGAAGCAGCTCATCTCCCAGGACACGGGCACGACGGCCTGGGCCTGGGCGACGATCGCGCCGCTGCGCTCGACGGTGATCAGCGCGAGCGGGTAAGGGTTCTCCTTGCCGTCGTCATCGATGGGTGTGACCGGGATGCCGGTGGCGACGAAGTCCTGCCGGGCCGGGTCGAGCGTCATCGTGCCCGACATGCCATAGCCCGCCAGCCCGATGTCCGGGGGGATTGACACTCCCAGCAGCGCCTCGGCGTAACTCCAGAAGTTGCACTTGTCGCTGGAACGCGTGTTGCCGGGCAGGGTGTATCGGACGGTGACGCCGCTCGTCATGATGTCGGGCTCGGCTCCTCGCCGGATGACCTGCGTATGCAGCACGTTGTACGGCGGCAGGATCATCATCTGCGAGAAGTCGGACTGCATGCAGTGCATGCCCAGGTCGTTGTAGCCGAAGGCGACGTACGTCTGGGCCCGCGCTGCGGAAGCGGCCGCGAGCAGACACAGTGCGCCGCCTGCCACGCGAGCGGCGAGCGCCCGGCGGTGACGCCGTGGAAGCGAACTCATGGAATGCCTTCCCTTCTGCGGGGCGGGCCCGGAGCGCCGTCCACCGCTGTTTCGCACCTTAGCGGATCAAGCGGTCACGACGGAAGGCGATCGCGCAGGGGAATCCGCCCTGATCCCCAGCGTTGCGATGCGGTCTCAGCGGCGGCGCACCAGGTGACGCTCGAGCCGATCGAGCAGGCCATCGATCGAGAGCGCGGGCCCGGCGTCACGGGCGGCGCGCTGAGCACGGGCGATCCAGCCGTCGCTGAACGCGGTCTCCAGGAGCGCGGCCCAGTTCTCCGCGGTGCCGGCGTCGGTGAGCAGGCCCAGCGGCGCCGTGCCGAAGTGGGCCGGCTCGAGCAGTGAAGCCCCCGGCGCCTTTCGGTGGGCCAGCACGGGCCGGCCCGTGCGCAGGGCATCGGCCAGGAACCGCGCGCCGGCCGAGGCCCCGCGGTCGGGCCCGGGCACCACCGCGGCATCGCAGGCCGCCAGGGCGCATTCGATCCGCGCGGTGGAGCCGATGTGCCGCACCGTGCCGGGCTCGCAACCGGCGCGGGCCGCGGCCCGCGACACCGAGTACGAGCGGCGGCTCGCGGCGAGAACCACCGGCGAGATGCCGGGCCCGCGGCGCCGCAGCCGGGCCACACCCGCGAGGAACGCCTCCAGCGCCGGCGCATCCACCTCCATCGCCGACAGGAGCAGCACCTCGCGGGAGGGGTTGATGCCGAGGGCTTCGCGGACGCGGGCCCGCCACAGCAAGACTTGGGCCTCATCCGGTCGCGGCAGCCTGCTGGCGAACAGGAGCGCATGAGACTCATCTTCGGCGGCGTTGGCCGCGAAACGGAGCTGCCGCACGGGCCCGGCCGTGCGCACCGCCCGGGCCTCGGCGTTGAGGGCGGCGAGAATCCACGGGCAGTGCGCCAGTTCGAGCAGTGCGGTGAGCGGACGATTGGCGCGGAGCGACCGGAAGATCGCGGCGGTGGAATCGGCATCAAGCCGGATCCAGACATCACCCGCGCACCAGGGTGTGAGGGAGATCGAGGCGTGATCGCTCATCCGCTTCCGCATCGCGAAGGCCCAGCGCTGAAAGCCGATGGGGTCGGAGCCCCGCACAGTGCGGACGGGCCTGCGCACGCGCAGCCCAAGTCCTTCGAGCGCGGCCGGGTCATCCAGCCCATCGCACGCGATCGTTACCTCGTGTCCCCGGGCCGAGAGCCCGCGCGCCAGCTCGCCGGCCCAGGCGCTCGACGACCAAGGCATGCGGCGGATGTATTCGGCGAGGATGAGGATCTTCATGCGGCCGGGCCCGGCTCGTGTTCGGCGGATGCTCGCGCGTTGGGCGCAGCGCCAAGGCCGAGGAAGAGCCACATCAGCGCTGCGGTCTGGGTGTTGACCTGGAAGGCGTCGAAGGGAGTCATGAGTACCAGCCCCGTCATGGCGAAGAGCGGTCCGGCGGCGTAGGTGCCGGGGCCTTCGCGGAGCGCTGTGCGGATCAGCCCGCGCAGGCCGGTCGCCAGCATCGCGATCAGCAGCGCGGCGCCCACCAGGCCCGTCGTGGCCAGGGCGTGAAGGAGGGCGTTGTGGGCGTGGTCGTGCAGGGCTCGCGAGGCGGGATCGACGCCCTGGCGGCGGAGCAGGTCTTCGACCGCCGGGCGATAGCCGCCGACGCCGACGCCGCGGACGGGGTGCTCGGTGAAGAGCCGCCAGGCCCAGCCGGCCATGGCGAGGCGGGCGCCGGTGTCGGTGTTGTAGTTGCCCTCGACCAGGGCGCTGCGGACTTCAGCGCGGCCCGCCTCGAAACGGGCGCGGATGGATTCGCCGGCGCTGAACCAGGCGAGCCCGGCGGCGATGATGACGACGGCCGCGGCGGAGACGAGCGTCAGGCCCGCGCGGCGACGCGGGCGGATCCGCGCGATCGCGACCAGCGCGGCCAGTGCCGTGAGGGCGAGGCCGCCGATCCAGGCGCCGCGCGTGCCGGTCGCGAAGATGGCGAAGAGGGTGATGACGGTCATGATGCCGGCGACTCGACGGGCCCGCCCCCGGCCCATGAACGCGACCGGCAAATGCAGGCCCAGCGCCGCCACCAGCAGCGTGCCGCCCACGGCGGGGTCCCACCAGCCGGAGTTGCGGTCGGGCCTGCGCGGCCAGGTCAGCCAGTCGATGTGCCATTGTCGCCCGGCGGCGTGGAGGAGCTGCGACAGGTTTCCCGCCAGGAACCCCAGCGCCAGCGCCAGCACGAAGCCGCGCCCGCGGTTGAGCACCGGGTAGAGCATCACGAGGCCCCAGGCGAACCGGGCCGTCCCGAACTCCTCGATGCCGACGCGCGGATCGCCGCTCCAGGAGAGCGAGATCGCCTGCCATGCGGTGAAGGCGAGGGCCGCGAGAAACACAGGCGTAGCGAACGACCACCGGGCCGCGGGCCACATCCACGGCCAGCGGATGATCCAGAACAGGCCGACCGGGATGATGGCGAACTCCACCAGGCTCGTCGGCGCTGCGAGCAGGGCACAGGAGAGCATCCCGAAGAGCAGGTGCAGCCGCTGGCCGCGAAGGTCCGTGCGCTCGACCCGCTCCAAGTCGCGCTGGATGGTGTTGGGTTCGATGCGGACAGAATATGGATCGGACCAACCGGGGAGGCGGAGCGGGCTTTGTTAGGATGGAATTGTCACGCGGTCGCAACCGGCCCGGCCTTGTTCCGAACTTCTCTACGGGTAGTCTGTATCAAACAGGGGATTCCCGCCGATTTCGTCAGGGTTGCGCCCCGAGCAACCCCGGAGAATTGCATGGACAGCATCCGCCAGGTTGTTCGAGCCGCCGCCCGGCGCCTGTTCCTGATCGATGTGCTGCGCACGCTGGCGGTGACGCTGACGGTGGCGCTCTCGGGGCTGATCCTGGCCCGGTTCACCGAGCGGCTCTTCGGGCTCGACTGGTCCGGCGACGCCTGGCTGAAGATCTTCATCGCCGCCCCGGCGGCGGCGCTGGTGGCTGCGGTGGTCTGGAGCGCGTGCCGCCGGGCCCGGCTCCTGGGCGCAGCGCGCGAGCTCGATGAGCGGGCCGGGCTGCGCGAGGCGCTCTCGACTGCGCTGTGCGTGGAGTCCGCGAAGGATGACCCCTGGTCTGAGGTGGTGGTCGAGACGGCCCGGCAGCGGGCGGTGGCGGTGAAGGTGGGGCAGGCGATCCCGATCACGGCGCCGAGGCTCTGGCCCGTGCCCTTCGGCGCGGCGCTGGCGCTGATGATCCTGTGGATGTCGATGCCGGCGGTCGATGTGCTGGGCCTGCTGAAGAAGAAGCAGGCGGTCCAGCAGCAGAAGCAGCAGCTGATCGAGGTGAAGGCCGATGTCGCCGCGAAGGAGAAGAAGCTCCAGGACATGCTGTCGCAGGCCAAGGTCGACCTGACGCCCGAGGAGGCCGACAAGGAGGATGTGCAGACTCCTGGCGATCCGCAGAAGCCCGAGGATATCCAGCGGGCCGCGGTGCGCAAGCTCACCGACCTGTCCGACCGTCTGAAGGAGCTGCGCGACAACGAGAAGGGCGAGCAGCTCAAGGCGATGCGCGATGCCGTCGAGAAGCTCAAGCAGCCCGGCGATGGCCCGCTCTCGGAGCTCTCCCGCCAGCTCGCTCGCGGCAACTTCGACAAGGCCCAGGAGGAGCTCGACAAGCTTCAGCAGAAGCTCGCCGAGGGCTCGATGTCCGAGAAGGACGCCGAGAAGCTCAAGGAGCAGATGAAGAGCCTGGCCCAGCAGATGGACAAGGTCGCCGCCGACCAGGAGGAGCTGGCCAAGCAGCTCGAGAAGGCCGGGCTGGACCCCAAGAAGGCGGCCGACCTCGCCAAGAAGGGCGCCAGCGCCGAGGAGCTGCAGAAGGCGCTGCAGGACCTGGCGAACCTCTCGCCCGAGCAGCGCGAGAAGCTCATGAAGATGGCGATGGCCCAGAAGCAGGCCTCCGACAAGATGGGCCAGATGTCGCAGGCCATGTCGCAGTGCGCCAGCGGCATGTCGCAGCAGGGCATGAACCCCGAGGGCATGCAGGGCATGGAGGCCATGGGCGCCCAGCTCTCGCAGATGGAGCAGATGCAGGGTGACATGGCCGCGCTCGACGCCGCGCTCGATGAGGCCAACAGCCAACTCGCCGAGCTGGGCCAGTGCCTCGGCAAGGGAGAAGGCGAGAGCGATGGCGACATGATGGGGCCGGAGAAGACCGGCGAATGGGCCGCCGGCGAAGAGCGCAACCGCGGCAACGGCAAGGGCGGGCCCGGCCGCGGCCAGGGCGGCAACCTCGGCGCTGAGGCCGCCGACTACACCGTCGAGAAGAAGAAGGCCAGCTCAAAGACGACGGCCGGGCCGATCATCGGCTCGCGGCTCGTCTACGGCGAGCAGGTCCGCGGTGAATCCCGGCAGGCCTACGAGTCGGCGGTCGAAGCGGCCAGCCAGTCGGCCACCGAGGCCATGGAGAGCATGCAGATCGACCCCGAGCTGCACTCGGCCATCAAAAGCTACTTCGGCACGCTCGGTGAACGGGCCAAGCCCAAGGCCGAGCCCGCCAAGCCCGCGCCGGCCCAGCCCCCGGCCCCCGATGCCAAGGATGCTGGGAAGAAGTAGGAAGATTCACGACAGAAGCGCCGACAACACAGAGAAGCCGGCATGTGCGCATGGCCTTCGCAGGAACCGCGGCGGATGCGACATGCTTTTTTTGCCAGCGGCACCCCCGGAAGCCACCCGACAGCGTCCGGGCCCGGCGGTATGCTCCCGGCATGCTGCCGGATCGCATCCTTTCCCGAGCGATTGTTCTTGTTTGTGCGCTTTGCGCCTTCGCGGTGAATCCGTTCAGCGGCTGCGAGAAGCGGCCCGCGCCGGGCGAGCTGGTGCTGTACTCCTCGGTCGATGATCCGCTGCTGCGGGAGGTCATCGCCGCTTTCGAGCAGCGCCACCCCGTGAAGGTGCGGATCGTCGGCGACACCGAGGCGACCAAGACGACGGGCCTGGTGCAGCGGCTGCTCTCCGAGAAAGAAAGCCCCCGGGCCGACGTCTGGTGGTCCAACGAGGCGCTGGGCACCGCCCTCATGAATCAGCAGGGCCTGTTCGAACCCAGCGGCGCGCCGCCGGGCCTGCCGGCGATCGATCCTGACCTGCACTTCCACGCCTTTGCGCAGCGGGCCCGGGTGATCGCGTACAGCTCCAAGCGCCTGCCGGCCGCGCAGCTCCCGCAGCGGCTCACCGACCTCACGAGCCCGCAGTGGAAGGGCCGCATCGGCATGGCCCGCCCGCAGTTCGGCACCACGCGGGCCCACATGGCGTTTCTGTGCGCAGCCTGGGGCCCGGAGGGCTTCCGGGCGTGGCTGTCCGCGATGAAGGACAACGGCCTGCGGCTCTACAGCGGCAACTCCGCCGTCGTGCGGGCCATCGCGGATGGCGAGATCGATGTGGGACTCACCGACTCCGATGATGTGTGGACGGGCCAGCGCGAGGGCTGGGCCGTGGAGTGTGTGATGGAAAACGCGGGCCAGCCCGCGCTCCCTGGCCCGACCGATCCCGCGCGCGTGGCCGCCGATTTCGTATCAAATCTCAGGCCGACCGGGACGCTGGTGATCCCCAACACGATCGCGCTCATCAAGGGCGGGCCCAACCCGGGCGCGGGCCGGGTCTTCATCGAGTTCGTGCTCTCCCCGGATGTGGAGCGGATGCTCGCCGAGTCGGATTCGCACAATACACCGGTCCGCGCCGAGGTGCGGGCCGCGCTGGGCCCGGAGTTTGAGCGTTACACCGTCCCCCCCGGCGCGATGACGCACGACCTCACGCAGACAGTCGAACCCGCGATGAAGATCTGCGAGGAAGTCCTGGGCGCTCAGTAGGAGACACTTCTCTTCACAGCATTTCGATAGCGAACCAGTAGAGGTGGAACCCGGCGTAGATCGTGAAGGCGCAGATCGCGAGCAGACGGGCCCGGGCCCACGCGCGGGCCGACAGCGGTTTGGAGAGGTGCCGCCACAGGATGGCGAGGCCGAGGATGGCGGCGAGAATGAGGAAGGTGGACCAGGCGAGTCGGATCCAGATGTCGGCGCTGACGTTGGACCAGCTCGGCCCGGAACTGAAGCCCGATTGCGAGATCTGAAGCGAGCCGGTGGGGCCCGTCGTGATGGTGACACCGGGGCGGACGATCGTCGTTGTCGAGCCGAAGTAGATCGTGCTGACGCGACTCGCGGCGTTCCAGGCATAGTTGACATTGCGGTACGTATTCATGCTTCCGGCGATGAGCATCCAGCCGAAGGCCAGGAACATGAAGATGGGCGGCACCCAGTAGCGGCGGACCCCGGCGAGCTGGAGCTCGATGGCCCGGCCGCACTCGGGGCAGGCGGGGGCGGTGACTCCGCGGAGGTTGTAGTGGCAGTGCGGGCAGCCGACATCGCGTGAGGCGAGGTAGACTTGGAGGGGGTCCGAGGCCGCCTCGGCCGGGGTGAAGGTCTCGACTGGTTGACCGGCGGGCGCACTCATCGGGACCAGTCTAAGCGGGCTCTTTGTTCGGATGGTGTCCGGTCGACCGAAGCGTGGGTCGAGGTTGACCCGCCCCGGCCCGGGCCTACGCTTCCGGGCTCTGAACTTGGCTCCGTTTGGCTGGGAGGCCCGCGGGACCGGAGTTCAGAGGTTGGAACCAAGTTTGCCGGGCGTTGAGCCCGGCCCGCCCCGCCCGGTAGGCGGCGAGTTGGAAGGCTTCAGGCCCCAGTTCCGGCATCGAGCCGTGGCGAGGGCCTCTTCACGTCGGGGTGGCGGCACCGCCAGTCCGGAAGGTCGGAGGATCGCATGCGTCGGCAGACTTACTACGCCAAGCCCGGTGAGATCAAGCAGAACTGGCGGATCGTGGATGCGGATGGCATCCCGCTGGGGCGCCTGGCCGCCGAGATCGCCATCGTCCTGATGGGCAAGCACCGCCCGGACTACACGCCCCACGTCGTCAGCGGCGACTACGTGATCGTGACCAACGCTTCCAAGGTGGAGCTGACGGGCCGCAAGGCCGAGCAGCGGCTCCGCAAGTGGTATACCGAGTTCCCCAGCGGCCTGAAGACCCAGACCTTCGGTCAGGTCCGCCAGACGCACCCCGAGCGGCTGATCGAGGATGCGGTGCGGCGCATGCTCCCCAAGAACCGCCTCAGCCGCGTACTCATGAAGAACCTGAAGGTCTATCCCGGCGTGGAGCACCCGCACACGGGGAGCAAGCCGGCCGAGCTGGCCGTGACCCGGTAAAGAAAGACACCAGAGAACACCGACTGCGATCCGAGTTCGACTGAGGGATATCTGCGATGACGACCCTGAACATTGGCGGCGGCGAAGCGATGACGGCGGCTCCGGTGGAGGCTCCCAAGCCCATGCGGGCCGCCAAGCCCGCGGACAAGCGTGGCTGGTGGTGGGGCACGGGCCGGCGCAAGACCGCCGTGGCCCGGATCCGCCTGCGGCCCGCCAAGGGCGATGGCAAGATCACGCTGGTCGGCGCGATCGGCAAGGAGAAGACGGTGGAGGAGTACTTCGCCGAGGAGCGTGACCGCAACGACTGCGTGCACCCGCTCAAGCTCGCCGGTGTGCTCGGCAAGTTCGATGTCTGCGTCAAGCTGCACGGCGGCGGGTTCATGGGCCAGGCCGGCGCGATGCGGCTGGCGGTGGCCCGGGCCCTGCGGGACTACGACCCGGCCCTGGACAAGATCTTCCGCGAGGCCGGCTTCCTGACCCGCGATGCCCGCGAGGTCGAGCGTAAGAAGTACGGCCAGGCGGGCGCCCGCCGCCGGTTCCAGTTCTCGAAGCGCTAATCTACTGCCCGGTGGCCCCGGGCGATTCCCAACCTCCGATCGATACCGGACCGGCCCCGACCTCGGGGCCGGTCTTTGTTTCATCGGCGCCCGACGGCGGCGGGCGCTGGCGGCGCCGGTTCGCGGCCATCTCGGTGGGGCTGGTGGCGCTGCTGTCGGCGCTGCTGATCGTGGCGGTATGGCAGTCGCGGATGGAGCCGGGCTGGTGGACCGGGACCAGCGCTGCGGCCGCCGGATCCGGTGCCGGCGCGGGCCTGCAGAACAGCGTGATCAACCAGCTCCATCTGGCCCGGCCCACCGCGGCCGACCTGGGCCCGGATGAGGCGTGGCGGAGCGAGCCGTGGCGGGTCTCGATGCGCTGCGAGGATGTGAACGCATGGCTGGCTGAGGAGCTGCCGCGGTGGCTGGCGAACCGCGACCCGCCGGTGCGCTGGCCCGCGCGTGTGGAGACGGCCCGCGCGGGATTCGAAGCGGGCCGTGTGATGGTGGGGGCCCGGCTGCGGCACGGCGGGGGCTTCGGGGGCGTGAGCGTGATCTCGGCGAGCCTGGTGCCGGAGCTGCGCGAGGATGGGTCGCTGTGGCTGCGGGCCTCGTGGGTGCGGATCGGGCGGCTGCCCGCGCCGGCCTCGTGGGTGGTGCCGCGCCTGCGCGAGGCGATGCGGGAGGCCGGGCTGGAGGATGAAGCGCACGGCGGCGTGGGGTTTCTGCTGCGTGTGCTCGAGGGAGAGGAGCCGCTGGCCCGTAGCGCGGTGATCCGGCTGGAGGATGGCCGTCGGGTGCGGTTGCTGGACCTGGAGCTTCGGGATGGCGCACTGTGGATCACGGCCCGGACCGAGCAGGGGCGGTAGGACAGCACACAGCGGGACAGCACACAACTCACATGAAGGCGGGATCGGGCGCTGTTGACGGGCCGCGGTCGGGCTTGATCGGCTTGTTTCGCGATATCGAATCCCCGTGTGTGCTGTGTGCTGTGTGCTGTGTGCTGTGTGCTGTGTGCTGTGTGCTGTGTGATCCCGGGCCGGTTCACGGACCGTGCGGTTATCGCCCGCGGCCCGTGCAAGCGGCCGGGCCCGCGCAGGCGGATGGTCCCGGGCCCGGCGGTGGTGCGGAGGGTGGCGGCGGGCGGCGTGGTAATGCAAGTTCCTTGTGCGTCGCGCGGAAGCGGGGTGCTCGGGCCCCGGACAGCCGCCTTCGCGGGCGATGGGGCGGAACGCCGGCATCGCCGCGGATCAAAACAAGGAGCTGAACATGAAGAAGTTGATGATCGGCATGGTGTCCATCGCGGCCTTGGCCGGCGCTGCCGGCGCTGATGTGGTCAACGTCAGGTTTACCGGAACGGCCAGGGGCGGCAACTACGGGGTCGTGTTCAACGGGAGCGGCATGAACGTGTTCGCGGGCCAGCTGAAGCACACCCTGAGCGGCGGGACCGGCGTCGCGGCGGGGCTCAGCGGCGAGCACACCACTTTCTGCACGGACCTCTACCAGTACGTGACGTCGACCACGCTCACGTACGATGTGGTCCCGCTGGAGGCGCTGCCCAGCTCGAGCCCGATGGGCGCGGGCCGGGCCGCGGCGCTCCTCGACATCTACACGACCGCCGCGGGGGCGCAGCTTTCGTCATCGGCCTCGAACGACTACGCGTCGGCGTTCCAGCTCGCCGTGTGGGAGATCGCGACCGATTACAACCCGAATGTCGGCCCGTCGAGCCTCAATATCTCGTCGGGCAACTTCCGGGCGACCAAGACGGACGGTTCACCCGTCTCCTCGGCCGTGCAGGGGTACCTGAGCACGTTCTTCGCGGTGGTGGGCGCCCCGCGGACCGGCTCGGACCCCGACATCCTCGGCCTGCGGAGCGGTTCGAACCAGGATCAGCTCGTGCAGGTGCCGGGTCCGGGTTCGGCGGTCATCGCCGGCCTCGGGGGGCTCCTCGCCGTCGGTCGTCGCCGCAAGGCGAGCTGACCACGGCTGGTCGGCTGCGGGTTGACGGGCGGGGGGCTGGTTCTTCAGACCCGCCCGCAGGACAGCGAACAACCCCCGCGATGAGCGGGGGTTGTTCATTGCAGGGTTCTCCGCCCGGACAGCTCCGCACACGCGATGCGATTTCGCGCAGCAGGTCAGGTTCAATCGCCCGGCGGCTCTCAGGCGGTCAGGCCCGGCGGCGCCGTTCCCGCTCGCCGGTTCAGCAGCCGGGCCGCCGCGAAGCATGCCGCCGGCGCCAGGTTGATCAGCATCAGCGGGATCACGGCCCCCGAGGCGACCATGAACCCGACCGTCGAGATGATGGTGATGAGGACACCAAGGCGATCCCAGCGCAGCGAGAGCAGCAGGCCGACGATCATTCCCAGGTGGAACCCCATCGCGATGGTGACCCACGGCGGCGGGTAGCCCTGCGGCTGCCTGTACCACTCGTTGAGGTGCTCGATGAAGAACGCGCCCCAGAAGAGCACCAGCAGCAGGGCCAAGCCCCGGCCCAGCCATTTCAGGATGCTGACGCCGATCTCCCGCCGCGAGTCAGGTACCGGCCCGGCATTCAAGGCGATCGCCATAAACCACCCCCGATCCTGTAATCGTTAGCATTCACTAACTATACTACCGGTGTTCTTGGGCAACCGCAAGAGGGAATTGCACGGAATTCCTGTTCGCGCTCATCCGTACAGGCGGCAAACCCGCAGCCCGGCCGACTCGTAAACAGCCCGCCGGGCCCAGATCGCATCCTGGTGGATAAACGAGCTGATGATCACGTCGGCAGCGCCGTGGGCCCGGGCGAACTCAGCGGCCTCGCGGGCCGGCGCGATCACCCGCCGCTCCAGCAGCACGCGGCCCATCGCCGCCGGATCATCATCGGCGAACGCGATGATGCGGTCCTTGTACTCGGCCAGCACGCCGGCCAGCTCCAGCGTGTGCCGCCCGGTGCCGTGGATGAGCACGGGCCGGCCCGCCAGCGACTCCAGCAGTTCGCGGAGCCGCGCCGCAGCTCCGGGAGGCACCGTCCCCGAGCCCGCGGGATCGCCGGGCCGGGCGGTGAACGCGGCGGGACGGTCCGATGGCCAGGTGCGGGTCGGCGCCGCGGCCGCACGATCGATCAGCCGCTCGATTTCGCCGGCGAACCGCGCCAGGGAGAAGCGATCGCGGGCCGTCGCGTGCGCCGCGGCAGAGATCTCATTCAGGCGCGGCAGCGACAGGAAGATCGATTCCGCCAGGGCGCGGGCCGCGGCGGGCTCATCATCGCCGGGCCCGGCTTCCGCGATCAGGCCGTTCGCGCCGGGCGTGATCACCTGCGCCAGGCCCGACTCCACGCGAGTGACGACCGGGATGCACCCCCGGGCCATGGCTTCGAGCATCGCCACCGAGAGCCCCTCGAACCGCGAAGGAAGCACGAAGTAGTCGGCCTGTTCCAGCAACTCGGCGATGCGGGCCGGCGCTGCGGGCGGGAGCAGCACGACCGAGCCGCTGTCGTTCCTCGCGATTTGCCGGGCGAGGTCATCACGTCCCGGCCCGTCACCGATGATTGTGAGCGTGTGGGGGATTCCACGTCGATCGAGCTCCGCCGAGAGCATGGGGAGCGCTCCGATGCGCTTCTGGTGCGGATCGAGGCGGCCCGTGTAGAGGAGCCGGAGCGGGCGCGCGGGGGAATAGGTCCGGGCCCGGCGTTGAAGCGGGACCTCGACACCGGCGGTGATCGCGCAGCAGTCGGCGGCGCGGTGCGGCAGCCGGGCCGCGAGCGCAGCCCGGAGGTGCTCGCTCACGCCGACGAGCGCAGTGAGCACCGGCTCGTAATGCTCCAGCACGCGGGAGTCGTAGGGAATGTCGTTATGCTGCCATCCGACGATCCGCAGGGCCTCGGGGTGCTCAGCGCTGATGGCGGCAAGAAGACCGAAGGCATCCCCGAGGGAGTTGGGGAACGCCACCACGGGCGCTCCATGCCGGGTGTGCATGGACAAGACCGCCTGCCGGTAGGCGGGCAGCCACGGGGAGAGGTCGCCGTTCGCGGTCTGCAGGGGCGGCAGGCGATGCAGATCGATGGTGGTGATCGAAGGATCGAGGTCCGGGTCTATCGCGGATGCGCCGAGTGGCTCGGGGTGGAGGAGCAGCGTGACTTCACGGCCGCGGCCCGCCATCTCGCGGGCGATGTTGAGCGTGAGCGTGGTAATGCCGCTGACGCACAGCCCCGTGGGGAGTGGGAGCAGGAGTGGGGCAGCGGGGGGCATGAGGGGATTATCGGCCCGGTCGGGCCCGGCGGTTTCGCACAAGCCGGGCGGGCGGCTCAGGCGGCTTCGTGGCGCCGGTGGGGCGCGTTGAGCAGCGAGTGCAGCGCAGCCCGGAACTCCGCCTCCGCGACCGGGGAGATGTTCTCCGTGTACAGCTGCAGGGCGTCGGCCCACGCGCGGGCCGCGTCGGCGGGCGCTTCGTCGAGCAGGGGGAGCGTCCAGCGGACGGGCTGGGCGGTGTCGCAGTGATCGAGAATGCGGGCGGGCCTGGAGGTTCCCCGCTCGAGCGCCAGCTGCTGCGCGGCCAGTTCGAGGGGGATGATCTGGTCAAGGCCGAACATCATCCGCGTGACGCGGGCGGCGGCGGACCCGAGCATCTCGCGCCAGTCCTCATCGTTGAGGAGTTCGGAGATGGCGGTGGCGAATGCGTCGGGGTCCGCGGGGACGCGGATGCCCGTGGCGCCGTGCTGGATGACGCTGCCCAGCCCCGGCGTGTCGGCGACCAGCACCGGGCAGCCGGTGGCCATGGCGTCGATCACCGCGCGCGGGTGGCCTTCGAGTTCCGAAGCGTGCAGGAAGAGCTGGCAGCGGCGGAGCACTTCCAGCAGCTCGATGTGCGGCTTGCGGGGCAGGAACCGGACCGGCGCCGTGAGGTTGGTCGCGAGCCGCGCCAGCTCGGGCTGCATCGGCCCGTCGCCGATGATGTCGAGCCGCACCGAGTTGCGCACCTGGTCGGGGAGCCGGGCCACGGCCTGGATGAGCAGTTCGACGCGCTTGCGCTTCACCAGCTTGCCGGCGTAGACGAGCAGGCCCGGCTCGCGGTCCTGGGCGGAGGAGACCGGCCCGTCGGTCAGGACGTAGTTGGGGACGATCATTCCCTTGCCGGGGTCGAGGCTGTGTCGCCACGCCAGGTCGTCGACCATCTTGCCGGTCGTTCCCACGAACGCATCAGCGGCCGTGCAGAGTTCGCGTTCGACCGCCGCGGCGTGGATGGCCTCCCGGGAGGCGGTGCCGTACTCGTGGGCGGCGAAGCGAGACCAGAGATAGCTGCCCCGGGCCAGCAGCCCAACGCTCTTGCCCTCCTTGCGGAGGTACGCGGTGATGCGCAGCGCGAGCCGGCCCGCGGCCATGTGGTGCGTGCGGACGACCACGGTGCGGGCGTCGGCGATGGCCTCGGCGACGCGCCGCGGCGCGGTGTCGAGATGACGCTGCAGGGGCGTGCGGGCATCGTTCATGATCAGCTGGATCGGCGGCGGCGCCTCGCCGGTCACGAGTTCCCGCCGCTTCAGGGCCTCGCCGAATGCCCGGTCGTCTTCGTGGCCGCAGGTCACCAGCACGAGCCGGCGGTAGTGCCGTCCAGTCGCATCGCCCAGGGCCCAATCACGGTCCATCTGTCCCGACTCGTGCCAGCGGCGCAGGGTGAACCAGTCCGTGAAGACCAGCACCAGGGCATCGGCGAGCAGGGTGGACATGAGTGTTCACGCAGGACCGGGCCGGGAGAAAGTCCCGGCGGGTTCAGTCGATTGTCGGCTGATTCCCGCTCGACCCTCACCGAATGTGAATGGTTCCGAGAAAGCACCTCACCGGGACCGGGGATGGGCCGTGGACGCCCCGGGGGGTGGCGGGCCGACCGCCGAGGCCCGTGCGGAGGCTGTGCGGGCCCGAGAAGATTGTGCTCCGGGCCGGCTGGGGATGGGGGTGCCGGGGAGCCGATAACTGGGGGCGATGAACCCCGATCCCGAATCACGCGACGGCACGGACAAGGTGATGAGTCACGCGCAGCTGATCGCGGCGCGGGAAGCCGCGCGGGCCCGGGGACGCCGAGTGGTGCAGTGCCACGGGTGCTTCGACATCGTCCATCCCGGTCACATCCGGCACCTCCGCCAGGCCAAGAGCTTCGGCGACATCCTCCTGGTCACGATCACAGGCGATCTGGAGATGAAGAAGGGCACGGGGCGTCCGCTCATCCCCGAGGAGCTCCGGGCCGAGAACCTCTCCGCCCTCGACTTCGTCGACTGGGTGTACATCGAGCAGCGCCCCACCGCGGCCGAGCTGCTCTCCGAAGTGCAGCCCGATGTCTACGTCAAGGGCCGCGAGTACGAGTTCAACAGCGACCCCCGATTCCGCGCCGAGCGTGATGCCGTTGAGCGCGCGGGGGGCCGCGTGGTCTTCAGTTCCGGCGATGTCGTCTTCAGCTCCACCGCGCTCATCGCCGCCATGGAGCGCAGCGTCGATCCCTACCACGCCCGCATCGACCAGCTCACCCGCGCCGAGGAGCTCCAGGGCGCCGCTCTCTTCGGCGTGATCTCGCGCATGCGCGGGCGGCGGATCGTCGTCATTGGCGAGACCATCCAGGACACCTACATCATGTGCGACCGCCCGGAGGTCGCCACCGAAAGCCCGGTCATGACGCTGCGACCGCTGGAGCGCCGTCATTACGACGGTGGCGCGGCCATCATCGCCCGCCACGCGGCGGCCCTGGGCGCCCGCCCCGTGCTCGTCACCGCGCTGCCCGATGATGATGATGCCCGGCAGGCCGTGCGGCGGCTCCGGGCCGAGGGTGTGGAGGTCCGGGCCATCACCGTGGGCGGCGCGATACCGGAGAAGCAGCGCTTCCTCGTGGGCGCGCAGAAGGTCATGAAGCTCGATGTCCTCGAGCCGCTGATCCTCGACGCCACTCAACAGGATGAGTTCCTGGAACTGGCCCGGCGGGCCGTCAAGGGCGACGGTCAGGGCAGTTGCGCCGCCATCATCTCCGACTTCGGGCTGGGGCTGCTCACGCCCGCGGTGATGGGCAGGCTGTGCGCGGCCATCCGACCCCACACGCAGGTGCTCAGTGGCGATGTCAGCGGCAAGCGGTCGAGCCTCCGCTCGATGGTCGGGATGGACCTGATCTGCCCCAGTGAGGCCGAGCTCCGCGAGGCCTACCGCAACTTCGGCGAGGGGCTGCCGCTGGTGACCTGGAACCTGCTGGAGGAGACCCGGGCCCGCGCGGCGATCATCACCATGGGCGCGGATGGTCTCATCGCCTTCGACCGCCTTGATGGTGAGGACCACGACAACACCTGGCGCACGCGGCTGCGGGGTGAGCACGTCCCGGCCATGTGCCCGATCGCGCTCGACCCCCTGGGCTGCGGGGATGCGATGCTCACCACCGCGACGCTGGCCCTCGCCGCGGGCGGCTCGCTGCTGGCCGCGGGCTTCCTGGGCGCCTGCGCGGCCGGGCTGGAGGTTCAGCGGCTGGGCAACATCCCCATCAGCGCCCCCGAACTGCGGCAGATGATCACACGCGTGCACACCGCGCAGCTGGCCTACGCGGGCGCGGAGGTCATCGAGGCGCGGGGCGCGCGGTCGATGCTGCGGGCATCCTGAAGAAAAGGCGTCTTACCGCAGGGCCTCAGAGAGCACAAAGAAGGGCCTGGCTGTGGTGCACTTCAACGCGTGGAACGTCTGTCCCCTGTCCCGTTCTTCTCTGTGTCCTCCGTGTCTCCGTCGTGAATCCTCTTCATGATCTCCTACATCATCCCAACCCGCGACCGACCGGAGCGGCTGGCCCAGACGCTCGGAGGGCTGGCCCGGCTGGCCCCGCACGAAGCCGAGGTCATTGTCATCGACAACGCCTCGGATGCTCCGCCCGCTGTGCCCGCAACCCTGACCAACGGGCTGGCGGTGCGGGTGATCAGGTTGCGCGACAACCTTGGCGCTGCGGCCCGGAATGTGGGTGTGCGCGAGAGTGATGCGGCGGGCGAGTGGGTCATCATGCTCGATGATGATTCGTGCCCGCTGGATGTCGGCTTCATCGCGGGGCTGCGGGCTCGTGAGCCGCGTGTTGCGGCGGTGATGGCCGACATCCACCTGCCGCGGAAGGGCTGCCGAGAAGCGGGCGGGCTGCCGGAGGTGTTCATCGGCTGCGGTGTGGCGATCAGGCGCGGCGCGTTCCTGGAGACGGGCGGCTACGACGCCGCGTTCGGGTACTACGCCGAGGAGTACGATCTGGCCGCGAAGCTGCTGATGGCCGGCCACCGGATCGAGTTCGACCGTGAATGGCGCATCGATCACCAGAAGGACGACCGCAACCGGGATATGAACCTCATCCTCGCGCGGCTGATCCGCAACAACGGCTGGGTCATGCGGCGATGGGCCCCGCCATGCGCTGGCCGCGCTGAACTGCGGCGCCTGCGTCGGCGTTACCGGGCCATAGCGGAGAAGGAACGCGCCATCGCCGGCTTCGGCGAGGGTCTTGTCGAGCTGCGCAGGACGATGCGGGCCCAGCCGCGGATGCCGATGCCCCGCGAGATCTGGGACCGCTTTACCGGGCTGGCCCACGCGCGGGCTGCGTTGCAGGTCGCCTGGCGGGCCGGGCCATTTCGAAGCGCTGCCATCGTGGAAGACGGCAAGAACGTCAACATCGTCCGGGCCGTGCTCGCGGAACTTGGCGTGCGCGAGGTCGGCGATCCCGAAGCAGCCGATGCTGTGGTGATCGGCACGTTGTCACCGGGCCCGATGCTGGATGCGAGGGAGCGGTGGGGGAGCAGCAGCGAGCGCGTGTTGGCGCCCTGGCTGGGAGCGGTGGCGACGCCATGCGACGACGCGCGGGCCGCTTGATCTAGGGAACCATCGAGATCACGAGGCTGACCACCAAGGCAGCGCACAAGAGCAGTACGACAATGCGGGAAAAGAACCAGTATCGTCGAATGCCGCGCGGGGACGTAAGGCGATTGCGGGCCCGGATCGCAGCGGCGAACGCCACGGCTGCCGGCAACGCGGTGACGAGGAGAATCACCGTGTCGATCGTGAAGTAATCCCGGATGCCGAACCCGTTACTGACATAGAAGTACAGCTCGACGCCGGTGCCCACCACGATGAGGAAGAGCGGAAACACCCAGATCAGCAACGAACCGGGCCCGTAGCCCCGCTGCGCGGCCAGCGAGGTTGGCAGCGTCAACGGCTCATTGCACTCCGGGCACGCCGCCGTAGTCATGCCCCGCAGGTTGTACCCGCACTTGCCGCACGCGATGTCGCGGTCGGCGAGCAACGCCTTCAGCAGTTCCGCATCGCGGCCCGCGGCCGGCGTCAGCGGTGCGGGCGGGGGATTGTTCGGCTGGGCCGAGAGCATCGCCTAAGTGTAAGGCGTTCACCGGTCTTCGATCGTCGCCAGGCCGCTCCACAGCGAGGCCTTGTCGAGCGTCTCGGCCCACTCGGCCTCGGGCGATGAATCCGCGACGATCCCCGCTCCGACGGAGTACGACAGCGAAGCATTGCGGAACTGAGCCGGGCCGCCCGCCTGGGATGAGATGACCGCGGTGCGGATCGCGATGTTCAGCGACAAGCGACCATCATCACCGAGCCAGCCCATCGCCCCGCAGTACGGGCCGCGCGGCGCGGGCTCGAGCTCATCGATGATCTGCATGGCCCGGATCTTGGGCGCACCGGTGATCGACCCGCCCGGGAACGCCGCGGCGATCAGCTCGTCCGGGCCCAGCCCGGCGCGAAGCCGGCCCGTCACTGTCGCCGTCGCCTGTAAAAGCGACGGGCCGGCCGCGCCGTGCCGCTCGATCACCCGCGGTTCGGTCACCTTCACCGAGCCGTACTCGCACACGCGGCCCAGATCGTTGCGCTGCAGGTCGATGATCATGTTGAGCTCGGCCCGGTCCTTGTGGGCCAGCTCCAGCTCGCGCGGATCGGTCGAGGCGGGGCGGGTTCCTTTCATCGGGCGGGTTTCGATGAGGCGCGTGGCGGGATCGAGCGAGAGGAACAGTTCCGGGCTCAGCGAGAGCATCACCCGCTGGGATCCCCCATCCGCGAGCTCGAGGTACGCGCCGTACCACGGCCGGGCCCGTGCCGCGAGGTCAGCAAACAGCCCGCGCGTTGAGCCCCAGAACCGGCCTTCCAGCGCGTGCGCGAGGTTGGCCTGGTAGATGTCGCCGGCCCGGATGTACTCGAGAACACGCGCGACATCCGCCATGTACCGGGCCCGGCCCGTCAGGCTCGACAGCGGCGAGAGCGTGAACGAACTCGCAAGCGGATGGCCTGCGGAGATGCGTAGCGCCGTCCCGAGCTCCGGATCCCCCACCGCCCACCACCGAAGCTGCGCGTGGTCGAAGATTAGGACATCATCGCACCGGGCCCAGCAGGCGACGGGCCAGCCGCCCGTGCGCGGGGGCCCGTGCCCAGCGCGGGGCTCGATGGCCCGGCCCGCGTCGTAGGCGAGAGACCCGATCCACCCCGCGCTGAAGGGCGGTGCCTCGGGACTGAGACTCGTGGTCGCCAGGCCTATCCGCGGCAGCAAGCACTGCGAAACTGCGACGGGCCCGGCGCCCGGCTCGACTTCGCCCGCCCGGATGGTGAGCGTCCTCGATGGCCGGGCCAGCAGCGTCCACCGCGATCGCGAGGCCGCCTGGTCGCCCGACCACAGCGCAGCCAGCGGCCAATCGCCGGGCCAGGCGGCGAGCGCCCGCTCGGGGGTCAGTTCGAGCTGGATGGGGTGAGCGGTCACAGGCCCGTCATTATGGCCCGCCCGGGCCCGGCGCGAAGAAAAAGCCCCCGGCGCGGGCCGGGGGCTGGTTGCTTCACTTCGTTGCTCGAGGACGTCCTTGCTCCGCTGCTTCTTCCTCAGCACCCGGCATCGTACAGGTTCAGGAACTCCAGGTAGTCGCCGAAGTCGACGAGCCCATCGGCGTTGAAGTCGACGGAAAGATCCCCGGCGTCGTAGAGGTTCAGGAACTCCAGATAGTCGGCGAAGTCCACCAGCCCATCGGAGTTCAGGTCGGCGTAGCAGGCGGTCGACGGCCGGGCCACGCCGGTGATGCGGATGTCATCGAGGTTCCAGCCCGGGTAGGTCACGGAGGTGTCGGTTGCGCCCATGCCCCAGCGGATCCGCACGGCGGCCTGGTCATCCGCGGTGGCGGCGATGCTGTAGGACTGGAGCGACCATGACGCCTCCGAGATCGCGCTGGTCGAGGTGTGGTCCCACACCGTCGCCCACGTGGTCCCGTTGTTGGAGGCCTGGATATTCGCGTGGTCGTAGGTCGCCGACTCGACGCCGAGCCGGCGGCGGAACTCGAGCCGGGTGTTCACGTAGCCCGTCAGGTCGAGCGGATTCGTGGTCAGGTACTGCGTCGATCCCAGGCTGTTGGGGTAATCGCCCGCGAGGTTGTAGCCGTAGACGCTGGTGCCGGTGAATCCCGACGAGGGGTCAAGGTCGTGCGAGCCGCCGCCCGTCGGCGTCCCCCATGCCCACTGGCCCTGCGTCGACCAGCCGGGGTTCACATCCATGTTGAACTCGTACGCGATGATCTCCTGGCCGACGGTGATCGACACCGTCGCGATGCCCGAGGCGACGCCGTCATCCACCCGGTAGGTGAAGCTGTCGGCGCCGACGTAGAGCGGGTCGGGGCGGTACCACACGGTGTCGCCGCCGGAGTCGAGCGTGGTGGGTGTGCCGCCCAGCGTCCCCAGCCCCGGCGCGATCAGGATGCCGTGCGTGGGGAGCGAGGCGATCACGTAGCTGAGCGTCCCGCCGCTGACCGAATCGCCATCAAGCTGGATGGCGGTAGTCAGGGTCGGCGGCACGGCCGCCGTGACATCGAACGCCACAGGCGGGCACGGCGAAGAGGAGGGCAGGATCTTGAGGCCCCATCCGTTCAGGGTGCCCGAGTCGCCGGAGGCCCGGTCGGCTATCCGCAGCGTCCACGGGCCCGTCGCGATCTTGCCGTTGAAGTCCGCCAGCATGCCGGGCCCGTCCGGCGGCTGGCCCGAGTCGTCGTAGGTGAGGATCAGGTCATCCGCGCCCGCGCCCGTGCGGTTGTGCAGGCGGACCGTCACGCCCGTGGGCGAGATCAGGTCGACCTCGAGATCGCCGCGGTAGGTGTGGGTGATGTTGACCGTGACGTCGAGGTCGCCGATGCAGTAGGAATCGGGGATCGTGATCGTGCTCGTCACCGTCGCCTGGTCGGGCAGCGGCTTGGGCGTATCGGTGGAGGTGTAACCGTACCGGCCGATCTCCAGGCTCGCGGCCCGCGTCGTGGAGCCCGCGCCGCCCGAGA
The DNA here is from genome assembly GCA_020849615.1 of Phycisphaerales bacterium. Taxonomy (GTDB): domain Bacteria; phylum Planctomycetota; class Phycisphaerae; order Phycisphaerales; family UBA1924; genus JADLFW01. The sequence goes on along the minus strand of JADLFW010000004.1, from coordinate 129,304 downwards.
GGTTGTCGATCGCGACCGAGCCGATGTAGAGCGCGGCGGGCAGCGATGAAGCGGCCGAGCCGTCGATCCCCACGGTGAAGGTGGCGGAAGACCCCAGCGCGGGCAGGCTGATCATCGCGGGCCCGGTCGAGCCATCAATAGTGAGCCACGGCTCCGAGGCGGTGATGCGCACATCGACGGCGGTGGGCCGGCTGCTGGTGACGGTGTAGGTCCTGGTCTGCGTGAACGGTCCGCCCGTCGGGCCGGAGGCCACCAGCCCGTCGGAAGGCGTCACATCGAAGCCGGTGGTGCCGACCTCGAGCGTGTGGGTGCGGTTGTAGGTCAGGCTGTTGGTGAGGTCGCGGACGCGAATGGTCGACGCGTACGTCCCCGCCGCCAGCGACGAGGCCGAGGCCGAGTAGGTCACCGTGAAGTTGGCCGAGCCGCCCGCCGGGAGCGAGCCCGAGATCGTGGCCGTCCCGCCATCGATCAGGACCGGGGCCGAGCCGCCCGCCACGATGCTCACGTCGTAGTTTGCCGGATTGCTCGTCGCGTTGTTCAGCGTGTACGTGACCGAGGGGTTCGTGAACGGGCCGCCGACCACGCCCAGCGAGAGCGTGTCGGTGGCGGGGTTCACCAGGATCCCCAGCGGCGGGATGAACGACTGGAAGCTCGTGGCCTTGCTGATCTCCTCCCATGTCGGGCAGCCCGAATCCGGGCAGACCCGCGAGCGGACGCACCCGCCCGCAGTGACGAAGTCCGAGTTGCCGCGGACCAGGATGCCCTCGACGACACCGGTGAGGCGGTTGCACACCGGAGAGCCCGAGTTGCCGCCGTACGAATCGGTGTTGGCCATGAAGAAGGCCACGCTGCCGTTGGGATCCTTCACGATCGCGCCGGCATCGACCTTCTTGGGCAGCACGACAGGGTGCCCGATCATCACCAGCGGATCGTTCAGCGCGGGGACGCCGGTGCGGCGCACCTGCATCGGCGTCCGGCCCGTCACGGGCCGGTCCACGCGCAGCACGCAGTAGTCGAGGTCGCCGGTCAGCTTCTGGTCGATCACCGCGGTCCCGAAGTACACGTTCGACGCCGGGATGATGAGATCGGGGTCGGCGCCGGCGCCCGTGCCCGCGGCCTTCTGGTCGAACCCGAAGATGAACGCCACGCTCCCGACCGACGAGCCGCTCACGCAGTGGCCCGCCGTCGTGATGATGTCGGTGCCCACGAGGAACCCGGAGCAGAATCCGATCTGGTACTGGTTGCGGAAGGGCTCGTCTGTACACAGCGTTCCGCCCTGGCTCGTCCAGCGCGAGGCGTTGAGCTGGTAGGTGCCGTCGCCGCGGTTGACGATCTCCGACTCGTTCACCACCACGCACGTCGCGCTGCCCAACTGCAGGTGCAGCGAGTCGGTGACCTGGTACATGTCCAGACGGTCGTCGGCGCCGTAGATGATGTCGCTCGGCGCGGTCGGGTTCTGGCCGTTGTACCGGTGCTGGTGGTACACCTCATCCACGAACAGGCGCATCCAGTCCGTGGGAGAAAGCTTCTGCTTCTCCAGCTGAGACTGGTTGTCGGGCGGCGGCGCGATCTGGCCCATCGCGGCGGCCGCGCTCATCAGCGCGAGCACCGCGGCCGTGCAGGCGCGGACGGAGAAGGAACGGGTGATCATGGAGCGGACCCCACGGGAGTCCGGGCCGCGCGGTCGGCGTGGTGTTCCTGCCGGCGCTCCCCGCGGGAGGCCGGCCGTGGCCCGTGACTTGCCCAGTTTGACGAGAGTTCTGACAACCCCGCTACGACCAAGGAATGAAGGCACCAAGGTACCACCCGCCCCGGGGATGGAGCAAGGCCCGACTTCCGGAAAGCCGGGCCGGAACTCGCCCTCCGGTGACCGGCTTCGCCCGCAACGCCCGTAGACCGATTCCAGTTCCGGCGTCCGCGCGGCCACCCGCGCTGTGCACGCTCAAAGACTCGGGTGTTCCGCCGGGTCGAACCCGGGTGGGGTAAAAGTCGGCGGGCCCGGATGCTGGCCCGGGCCCGCCGCTGGTCGCGTGGAAACCAGGCGCGGAAGCTTCAGCACCCCGCGTCGTATCGGTTCAGGAACTCAAGGTAGTCGGAGAAGTCGACCAGCCCGTCCTGGTTCAGGTCGGCCCGGACGTCCTGCGAGTCGTACAGGTTCAGGAAGACCAGGTAGTCGCCGAAGTCCAGCAGCCCATCGCCGTTGAGGTCGCCGGGGATGTACGTCACCGTGACGGTGTTGGTGCCGTAGCTCACCGCCAGTTCCGCGTCGGGCATCGCCGGCAAATCGTGGACATCGAACGTCCCGCTCAGGTTGCCGCGGATGATAACGACCGAGGTGCATGGCGGGATGACATAGCCGTCGTGCCAGTGGATGTTCAGTGTCCCGCCAAGCGTGATGGGCCGACCCGTGGCGTCCAGGAGATCACGCTGCGAATCCAGGTCGCCGCTGAGTTCGATCTCCACGATGCCGGATGCCTTCAACGTGGTCGCGCAGTCGATCCGAAGCGATCCGCGCGGCGCGCCGGGCGCCAGCGTGCCCTCGTTCTCGAAGCGGGCCCCGCTGGAGGTGATCGTGCCGAGCCCGCTGATGCGATGGCCCGGGCCCTGCCTGAACGTTCCGCCGGCGCCGGCTGTGCAGGAGAGGTAGGTGTCATCAGCCTCCTCGAGGCTGACCTCACCCGTTCCCGACAGCACGAGCCCGTTTCCGTTCATGAGAAGACGGTTGTTGTTCGCGGTCGCCGCGTTGGCCGTCAGGCGGATCAGGCCGTTGTTGGTCAGGCCCGTCGATGTCGACTGCAGCGTGGTGGTGGTGATCGAGGTGTAGGCGGGCACCTGCCACTCACCCTCGGCGGTCAGTTCGTTGGCCGTGGCCGTGCCGGGCCCGACGATGATGAAGCCGCCGTTGAGCGAGCGGCCGACGCCTCCGGATACCAGCGAGCCGGCGGCAAGCGTGATCCTCGTGCCGTCGGCCTCAAAGTAGCCCGAGGGAGTCTGGACCGTGGCGTTGTCGAGGGTGATCGAGCCGGGCGACTCCGCGCGGACGGCGGCGGCGTTGCTCACGGGACTGCCCAATGTGAGCCCGCCCGGCAGGTTGCCGACGACCCGCCCGTTGTTGATGAAGGTCGCGCCGGAACTGGCGATGGATCCGGCGCCGGAGATCGTGTGGCCGGGCCCCTGCGCGAACGAGCCGCCCGCCCCGGCGGTGCAGTAGAGGTAGGCGTCGCCGGCTTCTTCGAGACGGACCTCGCCCGTTCCCGACAGGATCAGCCCGTTGCCGTTCATGGAGAGGTAGTTGTTGTTCGCGGTCGCCGCGTTGGCCGGCAGTCGAATCAGGCCGTTGTTGATCAGGCCCGTGGATGTCGACTGCAGCGTGGTGGTGGTGATCGAGGTGTAAGCCGGGACCTGCCACTCACCCTCCACGGTGACATCGCTGGCGGTCGCGGTTCCGGAGGCGACAACGATCACGCCGCCGTTCAGGGAGCGCCCGACGCCGCCGGATACCAGCGAACCGCTGGCAAGCGTGAAGGTGCCGCCGTCCGCCTCGAAGGACCCCGAAGCGGTCTGGATCATGGCGTTGTCGAGGGTGATTGCCCCGGGCGCAACACCGCGGATTACGGAGTTATTGCTCACCGGACTGGCCAGCGTGAGTCCGCCCGCGAGATCCCCGAGGATCAGCCCGTTGTTGATAAGCGTCGCACCGGAGCTGGCGATCGACCCCGCGCCGGAAACCGTGTGGTCGGCCCCGTGCACAAAGGTGCCGCCGGCGCCCGCTGTGCAATAGAGCTCCGCATCGCCCGCCTCCTCCAGCCGCACCTCCCCCGTTCCAGACAGCGTCAGCCCGTCGCCGTTCATGGAGAGGCGGTTGTTGTTGGCCGTCAGGCTGTTGGCGGGGAGTCGGATGACGCCGTTGTTGGTCAGGCCCGTCGATGTCGACTGCAGGGTGGTGGTGGCGATCGAGGTGTAGGCCGGCACCTGCCATTCTCCCTCGACCGTGACATCGCTGGCGGTCGCGGTGCCGGAAGCAACAAGCACCACTCCGCCGTTCAGCGACCGGCCCTTGCCGCCGGAGATGATCGCGCCGCTGGCCAGCGTGAAGGTGGCTCCGTCGGCTTCGAAGTAGCCCGTGCCGGTCTGGGTCATGGCGTTGTCGAGCGTGATCGCGCCGGGGGCGATCGCGCGGATGACGGAGGCGTTGCTCACGGGGCTGCCCAGCGTCAATCCGCCGGCACGATTGCCGACGACCAGGCCGTTGTTGATGAAGGTCGCCCCGCCGCTGCTGATCGAGCCGGCCCCGGAGATCGTGTGGCCGGGCGCCTGCGCAAACGTCCCCCCGGCGCCCGCAGCGCAGTAGAACTGCGCATCACCGGCCTCCTCCAGGCGGACTTCGCCCGTGCCAGAGACGGTCAGGCCGCTCAGCGCAAACCCCAACCGGTTGTTGTTCGCTGTCGCCGGGTTGGCTGTGAGGCGGATGAGCCCGTCATTGGTCAGGGCGCCGGAATGAAGCATGAGCTGGGCCGTGGTGATCCCGATCGACGCGTCGATCATCAGCACCGCCTGCGGGTTGGCCACCTGGCACCCCAGGATCGCGTAGCTGCTGGCGCCGGAGATGTTCACGCTGTACGGGCCGGTCAGCCCCAGCACCGCGGTCTCCGCGGCCGAATCGGGCACGCTCTGCGGGTTCCACTTGGTAATGTCGTTCCACGCCCCGTTGACGGCGGCGGCCCACGAAATGGTCTGCGCGGAAGCGGTCAGCGGGATGGCGGCGCCGGCCAGCGCGGCCAGCAGCGAAGCGCGGGTGATCGTAAACATCGGAGTTCTCCCTGCAAGCGCGGGCCGGGCGGCGCCCCAGCGCCCCCGTGCGGCGCAACCCGACGCTAGCTCCGGCCGCCGGCCGACTTCAACCAAGAAAGTCACATGCGGGCAGGGTTATCGGGGCGACCGCCCCGCCTGCAGATGCCCCGCGCGAAGCTGGGGAAGCCGCGATGCGGCCAAGGCGCACCGCGACCCGGGGCCGGCGGGCCCGGGCCGCGATCACTCTGGCTTGCCGGCCGCCTTCGACGCCTCCCGCTCAGCACCCCGCGTCGTACAGCGTCAGGAACTCGAGGTAATCGGCGAAGTCCACCATCCCGTCGCCGTTGAAATCGACCGACAAATCGGCGGCGTCATAACGGGTCAGGAACTCGAGGTAGTCGGCAAAGTCCACTATGCCGTCGCCGTTGAGGTCGACCTCGCACGTGGCCACGGCGATCTGCCGCACCGCCATGCCGTACGCGCCCACGCCGGTGCCGCCCGCCGTGCCGGAGAAGAGCGCGTTGGTCGCGCCCACCAGCGTCGCGACGCCCGTCGCGGGGTTGATCCGCAGCAGCTGCCCGTTGGCCGCGTTGATCGTGTACAGCAGTCCGTCGCGGTCGTTCCACGCCAGGCCGTTGCAGTCGTTGATCCCCGTGCCCAGCGTCCCCACCAGCGTCTGCGCGCCCGTCGCGGTGCTGATCCTGAAGAGCCGGGTGCCGCCCGTCAGGTCGGCCAGCCCGTACAGGATGTTGTTCGTCGCGTCGTAGTCGATGCCGCCGACCGTATTTCCGGCCGGAGCGCCGATGGCCGTCGCCGCCGCGGACGCGGTGTTGATGCTGAAGAGCTGCCCGTTGGACTGCGCCAGCCCGTACAGGATGTCCGCGCCGGGGTCGTACCCCAGCCCGGTGATCACCAGCGTTGTCCCCGAGATCGTCCCGACCAGCGTGAACGCCCCCGTGTCGGGGTTGACCACGTGCAGCTTGCGGGTGTTGTCGACAGCGTAGAAGCGGTCGATATTGCGGTTGAACGCCAGCCCGTGGATCTGAGCCGGCGCCAGGGAGACCTTCGCGAACTGGCCCGTCGCCGTGTTCGCCGTGCCGAAGTTGTTGTTCAGGTCGGTCGAGACGAACAGCGGGCCCGCCACCGCGCCGATCCCCGACTTGCAGATGCCCTTGGGCGCCGCCAGGTACCCCTGCAGCGTCCCCCACTGGATCGCCGTGCCGTTGTTGTATGTCCCGCTGCCGGAGGTGCACCCCGCGTGCGTGTGCACGCCGATCGCCTCACCCGTCGAATCCAGGATCACCGGCGAGCCCGAGTTGCCGCCGGTCGTGTCCACCGTGTACCGGATGTTCGTGCCCGACAGCCCGGCGTACGGGCCCGTGTGCGTCTTCTGCACCTGGTTCCACGTCGGCGACACCGGCGACGACACCGTCCCGTACCCCGTCACCCGGATCGTCTGCCCCGAGCCGCCCGGCGCCGCCGCCGCCAGCGTGTACACCGAACCCTGCCGCTGGTACGGTGTCAGCCCGGTGTTGGAGTTGGGGTACACCCCGAAGTACGCCGCATCGAACCCGATGCCCCCGCTCGTCGCCGAGGCCGACGATCCTTCCACGTAGTACTGGTCCTCTGGCGGCGGATTGATCGTCCCCCCGCCCGCGCTCGAGAGCGGCACGTTGAACTGCACCACCTGCCCCGCCGACGGGCCGCAGTGCCCCGCCGTCAGGAACTGGTGGTTCACATCATTGATCAGCCACGCCGTGCAGCCCACCGGCATCAGCCGCGCGTTGCGCGGATCGCTCGAAAGCACCCGGTTGTCCGACGTCCCGCAGATCGACCGCGGCAGCAGCGGCGGCTCGCCCGCGACCGCCGTCCGCAGCACGACCCGGCTCGCCCCGGCCCGGGCCGGCGCCACCAGCTGGATCGTCAACGCCTCGCCGTTGAAATACGCCGTCGAACGCTGCCACTGCAGCGCCGAGACCCCGTCCAGCCGCTGCGTCCCGCCGTCGATCAGCGAGGTGATCAGGAGGTACGCCCCGGTGCCGTCCGTCGGGTCCCCCGCCAGGTCGACCGTCTCGAAGAACAGCCGCAGCCACGACGCATCCGGCACCACCACGTTGGCCGACCACACCACCGCCGGCGCGGCCCCCGGGTTCGACACCAGCCCCGAATCCAGCGGGTACGCCACATCGTGCGAACGCAGCTCGGGCGTCGGGACCGACGCCTCCCCGTTCTGGGCCAGGGCCGGGCCGGCCGCGCAGGCCGGGCCCGCCAGCGCGAGCAGATGCATGACGGAACGGTGGACCGGGCGTACGGGCATGGATGACTCCTCTGGCTCTCGGGCAAAGCCCTGAAAACCCGCCACGAGATGGGGGGTCGGTGCGGTCAATCTACCCGGTCCCCCGGGGGTGCGCCTACGCCAATCTCGCCCCGCCGGGCCCGGAATGTCCCATAAAGGAAAGAACCCCGGGGCGCGGGCCCCGGGGCGTTGGAAACCGGCTCAACGCGGCCCGGGCGGGCCCGGGCCTAGCACCCCGCATCGAAGTGGTTCAGGAACTCCAGGTAGTCGCCGAAATCGATCACCCCGTCGCAGTTGATGTCCGCCGCCGGGTCGAGGCTGTCGTAGAAGTTCAGGAACTCCAGGTAATCGATGAAGTCCACGACGCCGTCCCGGTTGAGGTCCGCCGCGCACCCGATCACCAGCGGGATCTGCGCCGTGACTGACCCGCACGTGTTGGTCACCGCCACCGAATAGCTCGCCCCGATCGTGAGCACCGGCACGACGTACGTGTCGGTAGTCGCCCCGGGGATCGCCTCCCCATCCAGCAGCCACTGGTACTGCAGCGGCTCCGTCCCGGTCGCCTCCACCGAGAGCGTGACCGAGGTGCCGGGCGCCAGCGTGCACGGGCCCGGCAAGGTGTAGAGGATCGTCGGCCCGGTCAGGATCGCCAGGCTCGCGGGGTTGGAGACCAGGTCCCCGCACGAGTTGGAAGCCACGCACACGTACACGCCCGCATCGTCGGGCCCGGGCGCGAACAGCGCCAGCGTGGCGCTGGTGGCCCCGGGGATGTCGATCCCGTTGTGGCGCCACTGGTAGGTGATGGGCCCGGCCCCGTCCACATCGAACGTGAAGAACGCGATGGTGGTCCCGTCGCAGACCGCGATGTTCTGGGGCTGCGCCACCACCGACAGGTTGTCGACCGTCACGCTCACGCTGTCCGAATCGGCCACGCCGCACTCGTTGGTGATGTGGCAGGAGTACACACCCTCATCCCCGGCGTCGAGCGTCTCGAAGACCAGTGTCGGGGACGATCCGCCCGGCACCGGGACGCCGGACCTGCGCCACTCGTACACCAGCGAGGTGCCGCTGGCCTCGACCGAGAGCGTCACCGTCTGACCGATGCACGCGTGCGCGGACTCGGGCTGCGTCACCACCGCCGGCGCCTCGCAGGCGCCGCCGCCGTCCAGGTTGGCCCGCCACATCCCCCGCCCGTACGTCGCCGCCACGATCGTCCGGCCCTTGATCACCAGGTCGCCGACGTTGACGTTGGGAAACTCCGCGCCGTCGCGCGTCCACGTGGCCCCGCCGTCGTACGAGCTGTAGATCCCCGAGCCCGTCCCCGCCAGCAGCGTCGGCGGCGTGACACCCCAGTCGATCGCCAGCGCGGTGATGCGCGGGCCGATCGGCAGCCCGGCGCTCGCATCAACCCAGTCTTCGCCGAAGTTGGTCGTCTTCAGGATGCGCGGGCCCGTGGCCAGGAAGTAGGCGACGTAGGCCGTCCCGGGAGACCCGGGCTGCACCACGATGTCGCTCACTTCACCCACCGGCAGCCCCTCCGACCGGTCCAGCCAGCTCCCCGCATCCCGCGTCACCAGCACGCGGCCCGCCGAGCTGCCCGCGTAGATGGTGTCCGAGGACCCGGGCGCGACCGCGATCGCATTCAGCGGATCGCCCGGGTCGAACTTCGCGTCCGAGATGCTCGCCCACGTTGCCCCCGTGCGGGCATCCTGCGTCCGCCACACCCGCCACGTCCCGCCCAGGAGCGTGTTGGCGTCGTTGGGGTCGATCACCAGCGGCGCGATGAAGTTCACCGTCTCGGTCGGCGGAAAGCCCCACGGCCCCGTGATGTCGTCGAGCCCCGAGGGCGTGATCCGGAACGTGCTGAGGTAGACGTACGTCGTATAGAACCGCGTCGGCTCCTGGAAGTCGAAGGCCGCGAAGCCGCCGTCGCCCTCCACGATCTGCGGCCACTCCAGCGTCGCATCGAACTTGCCGGGCGTGCCGTTGTCCTGCGTGCCCCCCAGGATCAGGTTGGGATCACTCGGATGCAGCGCCACGTGATAGTGCTGCGTCACCTGCAGCGTCGCGTTGCAGTTCACGAACGACAGCCCCTGCACATCGCTCTTCCACACGCCGCCATCGCAGCCGATCCACACCGTGCCGGTCGGGCCGAACGCCACCGCGTGCATGTCCGGGTGGATCCACCCCGTCGGGTACTTGGTGATGTCGAACCACGAGGCGCCGCCGTCGACCGTCTTGATCACCCCGCCCTCGCCGTAGTCGGGCGAGACACCCCCGCAGTACACCGTCTCGGGGTCCGTCGGATCGACGCCCACGAAGCAGTCGTACCACCCCTGCGGCGTCGGGAAGTTGGGCGTGGCGGTCAGCTTCTGCCACGATGACCCCGACGAGGTCGTCTTGTACAGGCCCTCCAGCCCGGCCGAGAAGTTGATGAACGCCGCGTACAGCACCGTCGGGTCCGACGGCGCGATCGCCATCACAATCCGCGTGAACCCCGCCGTCGGCAGCCCCCCGCCCAGGCGCGCGAACGAGACACCCGCATCCGCCGAGCGGTAGATCCCGTCGCTCCGCCGGGCCACGTAGATCACATCCGGGTTCTGCGGGTCCATGACCAGGCTCGAGCAGTCGCCCGCGGGCAGCCCGGATGTCGCGCCGCCCCAGGTCTCCCCCGCATCCAGCGTCCGCCGGTAGCCCAGCGTGCTCGTGACGTGGACGATGTCCGGGTTCAGCGGGTGGATCGCCAGGCCCGAGCAGCGCGACCCCGCCTCGGAAGATGACCCGATCCGCGCCCACGTCGCCCCGGCATCATCGGAGCGGAAGACGCCCGCGCCCGTGGAGCCCGTCGTGTACTCGCCCGTCGCCACCATCACCGTGTCGGGGTTCGAAAGGCTCACCGCGACCACACCCTGGTTCAGGCTCGCCAGCTGGTCCGTGATCGGGGTCCAGGTCTCCCCCGCATCCACCGTCTTCCACACCCCGCCCGATGCCGACCCGATGTACGCGATCAGCGGATCAACCGGGTGCGGCGCGATCGACACCACCCGCCCCGAGGCATCCCCGTTCCCCGACCAGTACTCCTCCTTGATCGGCTCCGGGCCGATGAACACCCAGTCCAGCGGGCCCGACCGCTGCCCCGCCCCGTCCGGCTTCCAGTCCGGCACCTCATCACCCACGATCCGCCAGTACCCCGGCGGCGGCGGACCCATCTCGCGGCGCGGGCTGCCATCCTCTTCCTTCTCCTCACCCCGGTCCGCCTTCGGTTCCGGGTCGCCGGGCCGCCAAATCGCCAAGGGCACCTGGTCCAGGTTCGTCCCCCGCGCATCCACCAGCGCACCCCCGGTTCCGGTGGTGGTGCGCGGCGAAGACTGGCACGCCATCACGGCGGCGATCAGCGCCCCGGCGGAAAGGGTCAGGGAGGCGCGGATGAGCGGGCGGGCGATCATGGAAGTGCTCCGTCAGGGTCGTTCAGCACCGGGCAACCGGGCCTTCGTGCTGAATGTTCGGGCTTACCTATCTTGAACGTGGGCGGTGAGTTGCGGCGAGCGCGCACCAAGAGCCGCGGGCACGGTCTATACCGATCATACGGACAGGGAGTTCCGGCTCCTAGAGGGGTGGGCCGTTGATGCCGCGCTCCCCCGGATTCCGGCGGCCCCGGGAATCCGCGCGCCGTGGCGAAGTTCGCAAGTCGCGCCCGAAGCGCCGGTTGCGCAGCCCGCCACGGCGCGACCCCGGACCGGGCTTCAATTTGGGCTGGCACCGGGCGCCGCCCCATCGGTATCGTGGGGGTCTCGATTGGGAGGTCCCGGGGTGTGATTCGTTCAGCAGGTGATGGCGCACGGCCGGAAGCGGTAATGCGCTGACTCTGCGCTCAGGGGCTCCTTGTGTTCACCGTTCGTCCGTGTGGACGACGGCGCGTTCAGGCAACAGGGCGAGGGCCTTGTCGGCCCGGCCGCCCGACGGCAAGGAGACGGATCATGCAAGCGAAGCGGATGATGGGGGCGTTGGCGATCCTGTCGGTGTGCGGCTCGGCCGCCTCGGCCCAGGTCCAGTTCACGGATGTGACCGTGGCGGCCGGGCTGAACCGGTCGCACTCCTTCCCCGCCGATGTGCCGGTGTCGGTCATGCACGCGGGCCTGGCGGTGGGGGACTTCAACCGCGACGGCCGCCAGGACATCTTCTACCTCTCGGGCGGCGCCACGGCCGACTGCCTGTTCATCAACAGCGGCGGCGGTACCTTCACCGACCAGGCGGGCCCGTACAACGTCGCCGCCAGCCACGTCGGCGGCGGCGCCGCGGTCGGCGACTACAACAAGGACGGCTGGCCCGACATCTACGTCACCAGCTACGGGCCGCGCGGCGCGGGCCCGCAGATGCTGCAGAACAAGCTCTACCGCAACAACGGCGACGGCACCTTCACCGATGTCGCCGCCGCGGCGGGGGTGCGGGGCTCGCCCAACGGCCCGGACGCGTGGGGCGCCACCTTCGGCGACTACGACCTCGACGGCGATCTCGACATCGCCACCGGCTCCTGGAGCGATCCGCTCGCCGGGCCGCGGCTCTTCCGCAACAACGGCAACGGCACGTTCACCGATGTCACCGGCGCCCCGGTCCTGGCCAAGGCCGCCGCCCAGATCTTCGGGTTCAGCCCGCGCTTCCTCGACATGGACGGGGACACCTACCCGGAGCTGATCGTCGCCAGCGACTTCTACACCAGCGTCTACTTCCGCAACAACGGCAATGGCACGTTCACTGACATCACGACCTCCACGGGCACGGGCCTCGAGAACAATGGCATGGGCGAGACCGCCGCCGACTTCAACAACGACGGCCGCTTCGACTGGTACGTCACCTCGATCTACAACCCGGCCCTCTCCCGCACCGGCAACATGCTCTATCTCAACCAGGGCGGCCACGTGTACAACGAGGTCGGGCTGTCCCAGGGTGTCCGCGATGGCGGCTGGGGCTGGGGCACCACCGCCGTCGACCTCAACCTCGACGGGCGGATGGACATCGTCGCCACCAACGGCTTCCCCACCGATCCGCACATCGGGGAGGACAGCCACGTCTTCATCAACCAGGGCGGCTCGTTCACCCAGGTGGTCCCGGGCTGCGGCCTGACCAACCCCACCGGCGAGGGCCGCGGTCTCGTCCGCCTCGACTACGACAACGACGGCCGGCCCGACATCGCCATGACCGTCAACAGCGGCCCGATCCGCCTCTTCCGCAACGTCAGCACGGGCACCGGGCGCTGGCTGCGCGTCTTCCTCGACACCAGCCGCGATGCCCGCCTCGCCCCCGGCGGCATCAACGCCAAGGTCTACATCACCGGCTCGCTGGGCGAGACCATTCACTACATCGACAACGGCTGCAACTACCTCTCGACCGGTGAGCAGTCCGTCCATGCCGGGCTCGGCAGCGCCACCAGCGCCGGCGTGCGGGTCGTCTGGCCCAACGGCCGCGAGACTTCGCTCACCCTGGCCGCCGACCAGACGGTCACGATCTCCTACTGCCCGGCGGACCTGACGGGCGATGGGCTCGTGGATTTCAGCGATTACCTGGAGTTCCTCAACCGCTACGACGCGGGCGATGCCAGTGTTGACTACAACGGCGATGGCATAGTCGACTTCGCCGACTATCTCGATTTCCTCAACTTCTACGACGCCGGCTGCTGAGTTGGAAGCAATGAAGCAGAAGAGCTTCGGAGAAGTCGTGTGACAACGTGAGCGGCCCCCGCGGGGGCGCAGTTCCCGTTCGATCAGCCCCACGGCGCGGCCCGGCCGCGCCGTTTTCTTTGCGCCGCCGGGCCGTCCGGACCGGGCTGGGCTGGCTGGGCCGGGCCCGCAACCCCGAACCCGGTCGCCGGTATGCGCCGGGCGGGTGGGCGCTGGCCCGGAGGTTCCGGGCCGCGGAAGATCGAAACGCGAAGGGAACGGAGAACCGAGCCATGAACCCGATGGGCCCATCCGTCCGCCTGCGGCGCTGCGCGCTGGCGCTGTCCTTCGCGGCCGGGCCGTGCGCAGCCCAGGTCGAGGAGCAGCGCCTCACCCCCGCCGATCCGCTCACCAGCGACATCTTCGGCTACGGCATCGCCTTCGACGGCGCGACGCTCGTCGCCGGGGCGCCCTTCAGCACCTTCTCCGGGGTGTCGCAGCCGGGCCGGGCGTTCGTGTTCGAGCGGGCGGGCGACCGCTGGCAGCAGACCGCCCGGCTGCTTCCGCCCATCCTGAAGGAGGGCTCGGGGTTCGGCGTCCAGGTCGCCGTTGATGGCGACCGCATCGCCATCGGCGCGCCGGGCGAGGATGATCTCCCGCTCACCAACGCAGGCGCGGTCTATCTCTATGAGCGGGTTGCGGGCACCTGGACCTTCATCCAGCGACTGGCCCCGCCCTCTCCCGAGAACTCCGGCAACTTCGGCGTGGCGGTCGCCCTGCGGGGCGATGACCTGCTCATCGGTTCCAACGGCGCCACACATGGCGGCGTCGCGCTCGCGGGTGAGGTTCTGGTCTACCACCGCGATGCGGGCACGTGGACCCGCACGGGCTCGTTCAGTGCCTCGGATGCCGACTTCGATGACAACTTCGGCAGCTCGATCGACTTCGAGGGCGACACCGCCGTGGTCGGCGCGATCGATGATGACCACTCGGACCGGGCCGACCCGGGTGCGGCGTACATCTTCTCCCGCGCGGGCGGGGCCTGGACCGAAGTTGACAAGCTCATCGCGTCCGACCCCGGCGATGGGTCTCTGTTCGGAGGCTGTGTGTCCATCAACGGCGGAACCGTGATCGTCGGCGCGGAACGCCACGACCACTCCGGCCTCAATGAGGCGGGCGCCGCGTACGTCTTCCGGGCCGGCGCGGGCGGGGAGTGGGCCGAGGCGGCCCGGCTGGTCTCACCGGCCCCGGAAGCCGTTGATCGATTCGGCTGCGATGTCGCGGTGCGGGGCCAGACGGTGCTGGTCGGCGCCCACCTCGCCAACCCGGGCACGCGCGTCGGTGCAGCCTACATCTACCGCGAGACGGCGGGCGCGTGGTCCTACGACCGCACGCTCACCGCCTCCGACGGGGGCAACACCAACTTCGGGTGGCGGCTGGCGGTGGCCGGCGATCGCGCCGCCATCGCGGGCCCGTTCTACCAGACCAACCGCGGCGCGGTGTACATGTTCACGGGTCTCCACGCCTGCCGGGCCGATTTCACGGGCGATGGCGTGGTCGATTTCGCCGACTATCTCGACTTCCTCAACCTCTACGACAGCCTCGACCCGCGGGCCGACCTCTCCGGTGATGGCGTGGTCGACTTTGCCGACTATCTCGAGTTCCTCAACTTCTACGATGCGGGCTGTTGACGGAGAAAGTGGCGGAGCAACCAAGCGGCGAACAACCCCGGGCCCGGCGGCCCGGGGTTTGTTTCTCACGTCGCGGTGCGGTCTTATTCCCTTCCGGCGACCAGTGATGCCGTCCGCCGAGAAGGTGAAGCGCTTCCAAGTGCTTTTATGGAACTTGAATCCGGGCGGCCAGCGAAGATACTGAAGCACGGGCCGACTCAGGTGGGCCCGGGCGTCGGTCGGCGGGGCGGGCCTGGAGAGAGGCCGCGGCCCGGTTCTGCATCGGGGTGTTCATCCCGGCGCGCGGCCGATGAGGATTGAGCCGGGGAACTACCGATGCCGGGATGTTGAGCGGCGCTCCGCCGCGTGGCGTCGGTCTCCCAAGGGGTCAGCAATGCAAAGCGGTATCGGTCTCACGATGGTGCTCGTGTGCGGAGGTGTTACCGGACTCGCGGCCCCACGGGCCGTGGCGCAGCCCGACGTGGCGGATGAACTCCTGCCCGCGCGAATCGTGGGCTACATCTACATCAACGCGCGGACCGGAGAGCGCATCGAGACGCTTGCCCCGGCGTCGCGGCGCGGAGAGGTCTTCTGGCAGAACAGCGACATCGCCGGGAGTTGTTCGTATTTTTACGGCCAGGATCGACCCACGCGCGATGAATCGCTGGGGCGCGTGAAGTTCGGCTCGACGGTGGTGGACTGGGGCGATGTGGCGGGCCCGGCCGTCGTGGACGGCTTCGATTTCGCGATGGTTGGCAACATCGAGCCGGAAGAGCCCGGCTCGATCGTCGAGGGCTTCGGCATCCGCGTCGGGTTCCTGGAGCGGTACGACAGCCGGGTGAATCCGGGCGGCCCGGTGACCGAGCCGGGCGGCGCGGGCCCGGCGTTCGAGACCGCGGCGATCACGCTGATGGATTTCTACCGCGGCACGGGGTCGTGCTCGGACTTCTGGTGCTCGTGGGCCTACACGGTCGACCTCGAGGGTTCGGGGCTCGAGTTCACGATCGGCGACACGGCGAGCGGGCTGGGCGGCGATCTGGATGGTGATGGCCTGGCCGATTTCGGGTACAGCTTTTCGTTCATCCAGAATCAGCGGGAGCCCAAGGGCATCGTGGGCTGCTTCCTGGTCCGGCCCGCGAGCCTGGGCGGCGGCGGCACCGCGACCGGCGTGGTGGATTCCTTCAGCTGGTTCAACAGCCTGACGGGCCCGTACCAGGATTACTACGCCGACCTCGATTTCGGCGGCGGTGCCTGCCCCGCGACGCCCTATGCCTCGTTCTACATGAACCTGTACGGGCCCGTGGCGCCATCTCCCTGCGATGCGATCGACTACAACGGCGATGGGCTGATCGATTTCGGGGATTACCTCGAGTTCCTGAACCGTTTCGAGCGGCAGGATGCCAGCGCGGACCTGACGGAGGATGGCGTGATCGACTTCGGGGACTGGCTGGAGTTCTACAACCGGTACGACTCGTGCGTGGGCTGATCTGCATGTGCTCAAGAGCTTTGTGAAAAAGGGTGCTTTCATGAATCTTCGGATGCATGCGTGGATGGTGATCGCGGCCTGCGGTGGCGCGGCCGGGCCGAGGGGGGTTGCCCTGGCGAGTGAACCGATGCTGGTCGAGGACGAGTGGATCCAGGCCCGGCTGCTGGGGCATGTCTACGTGAACATGGCGACGGGCGAGCGAACGGTGACGCCCACGGGCGCGGGCCCGCGCACGCAGCCTATCTACTGGGCGAACGATGACGTTCCGGGGAGTTGCAGCTTCTTCTATGGGCTCGACCGGCCGACGCGGGATCCCACGCTGGGGCTGGTCGCGTTCGAGGCCGCGGTCGTCGGCTGGGGCGATGTGGCGGCGGGCTCGACGGTCACGGGCTACGACGTGGCGTATGCAACCAACATTCCGCGCGACACCGCCGGGCCCGGCGTCGCCGGGCTCAACATGATCAACACGTTCATCGATGACTATGACGGCTCGTTCAACCCTGGCACGCCGCCCACATTCCGCGCATTCCTGATCGAGGACATCCAGGGCGGCGATGGGACGCTGCCGGGCGGCGGCGGGTGGATCTACACCATCGACCTCGAGGGCACGGGCCGGAGTTTGCGCTCGGCGATGCCGACGTTGACGGGGATGGGCTGCACGATTTCGGCTACGGGTACAGCTTCGAGCAGCACCAGGGCGGTCCGAAGGGGATCATTGGCCCGTACCTGGCCCGGCCGTTCAGCCTCGGCGGGCTGGGGAGCGCGACGGGGGTGATCGACGGGTTCGACTGGTTCAACCAGCTTGGCGGACCACTCACGAACTACGTCGGGCAGTTCTGGTTCGGCGGTGGCCATTGCCCCGAGCGGCCCTACGCCTCGTTCGTGCTGAACCTGTACGGCGTGATGGGCGCTCCCGCGTGCCCGCGGATCGACTACAACCACGATGGCCTGATCGACTTCGCCGACTATCTTGAGTTTCTGAACGCCTACGACATCTCGCAGTCCGCGGCCGACATCAACGGCGATGGCCTTGTTGACTTTGCGGACTACCTCGAGTTCCTCACGCTGTACGACACCTGCGGCGGGTAATCGGGCCCCCGGTCTGATCCCCGGGAACGCGCGAATGCGGACCGGCTGCGCTGCGCGCTCGTTGACCTACGCCGGGCCCGGCGTTAGCTTGCTCGGGGGGTCGCCGGGCCCGCGCGGGCCCGGGCACGTTCAGCGCTGAACGCTCGGCGGCGCCGGTGATTCAACGGGAGCGGGAGCCATGAACATGATGAGTCGTGTGTGGGCCGGGGCGGCGGTCGCGCTGTCGATCTCCGCGGTGTGCACGGTCCGGGCCGCGGACTGGACCAACTCGGGCGGGAACGCGGGCCGCAACGGTCTGACCAGCGAGCTGGGCCCGGATGCCGCCGACCTGCTGTGGACCTACACCACGCGGTCGTCGATCATCTCGTGGCTGCCGGTCATCGAGGATGGACGGGTCTTCGTCGTTCGCCAGACGGGCTTCCCGCCCGAGCCGGCGGCGGGGACGAGCTCGCCGGTGGTGGCGATCAACCTCGACACCGGCGCGCAGGAGTGGATTGCCAACATTCCCTTCGTCACCGGCGACTGGACGACCTGGGTCGCGGGGGTGAAGAACGGGCGTGTGTTCGCGTGCCGGGGCGGCAACGGCGCCTCTTCATCGGCGCCGGCCTACGCGCTCGACGCCGCCGATGGTCACCAGATCTGGCAGAGCGTCGACGAGGTCGATGCCGGCGCGTACGACGGCGTCGTGTTCGCCGACAACGGCGACCTGATCATCGCCAGCTTCCGCACCATCAAGCGCATCCGCTGGGCCGACGGCCTGACGGCGTGGACGGCGACCCGCGTCGGCTCGGTCAGCGGCAACTGCGGTGGCGCCGTGCACGGCAACACCGTGTACGTCGCCGATGCGGTGGTCGGGGGGCACTCGATCAAGGCCTTCGACCTGACTACCGGCGCCTTCAAGTACAGCAGCCCCGTCATGCCCGGCTTCACGCTCCAGAACTCGCCGATGGTCGGGCCCGACGGCACGGTCTACCTGTCGCGCACGCAGAACAACCCGCCGGTGGACAACTTCTACGCCTTCACCGACACGGGCACGGGCCTGGTCGAGAAGTGGCACATCCCGGCCGGCTGGTCAACGAGCTCCGAGTTCGGCGTGGGCCCGGACGGCTCGGTGTACATGCTGGCCCCCGGCAACATCATCCAGCGGCTTGATCCTGATGACGGCGCGGTGATGAGCTCGTCTTCCAGCATCGCCGCCGACTTCATGACGCCGCGGTTCGCCATCGACCGCGATGGCCGCGTCTTCTTCAGCAACGGCGCCTTCAGCGACGGCCGCGTCTTCTCCTTCAACGCCGACCTGACCGAGCGCTGGTCGGTGAGCGTGCCCAACATCAACATCGGCGGCCCGGCGATGGGCCGGGACGGGACGCTGGTGCTCGTCGGCACCTCGAACATCCGGGCCTACCGCACCGAGCGGGTCGATTGCATCGTCGATCTCAACGGCGATGGCATCGTCGATTTCGCCGACTACCTCGAGTTCCTCAATCTCTACGATGCGCAGGACCCGCGGGTGGACTTCAACCAGGATGGCATCGTCGACTTCGCCGACTACCTCGAGTTCCTCAACCTCTACGATGCCGGCTGCTGACGGGATGTAAACCTCAACGCGCCGATAGCACGAACCCCCGCCCGGCGGGGGTTTTTCATGGGCGCCGAGCGCCGGGCGGGCGCGCCGTCGTTGATTCACGAAGCGCCGCCGGGTATACCAAGGCCGGATGGGCCTTGGCCTCCGGGTCGGGGTAGGCGTTGGGGGTCGGCGTGGGGGGGTGTAGTGATCGGGGCCGGGCCGGGGCGCTCACGCCCGGGCCGGGATGTTGTGCCGGGGCCGCGTTCTGCGGCCGCCCGGCGGTACAACCGCAACTCGAACAAGGAGAGTGGCATCATGACAAAGAGCATCCGCGCGGCGGCGCTCGTGGTGATGGCGGCGGGCCTGGCGCCCACCGCCCTGGCGCAGCAGAAGTTCAAGGCCACACCCGTGGTCAGCGAGGGCGATTCCGTCGCGGGCATCGGGCTGGTGACGAGCATCGAGGGCCTCGCCGTAAACAGCGGCGGCCAGTGGATCGTCTGGGCCGACACCGACAACATCGACACGGAGGCCGACCACGTCCTGATCAAGAACAGCGCGGCGTTCCTCCGCGAAGGCCAGCCGCTCATCGTGCCCACCACCGGCACCCTCGATAGCTTCGACTCCATGACCCTCAACAACAATGGCGACAGCGGCTGGAACTTCTTCCTCGCCGGAACCGGCTCGCTCAGCACCGATTCGGGCCTCTTCCGCAACGACACGCTCATTCTGCAGGAGAGCACGCTCTCGACCTCGCTCTCCTTCAGCCCGGGCACACCCTACATCGGGTTCTTCGAAACCCGCTTCAACGACGCCGATGAGCTGCTGGTCATGGCCAGCGTCGACGACCCCCTCATCACCAGCACCGTCGACCGCGCGGTCGTCATCATGGATGTGTCGGGCCCGCTCCCGCTCGAGACCGTCGTCGCCAAGGAAGGCGACATACTGCCGGGCCTGCCCGACCCCGTCGCCGATTTCGCCACCGGCGGCCACGAGATCGCTCTCAACAACGCGGGGTCCATCCTCTTCGTCTCCGACACGACCGGCGCCACCACGGCCGACACGGCGCTCTACCGCTGGAGCGGCGGGCCCGTCGGCACGCCCCTCGCCGCCGAGGGCGGCGCATCCCCCGTCGCCGGGCGCACCTACGCCGGGCTCACGGGCCGCGGCCTCGACCTCAACGACTCGGGCTCCTGGGTCATCAAGGCCCCGCTCGACAGCTCCGTGCCCGCCGACAACGAGGTCCTCGTCGTCGACGGCGCCGTCGTCGCCCGCGAGGGCAACCCCATCCCCGCCGCCCTCGGCCCGTACAACTACGAGACGTTCGGCACCTCGTCGGGCCCGGTCGATATCGATAACCGCGGTCGCGTTCTCTTCTTCGCGGAGTGGTCCAACCCCGACACGCTGCACGACACGGGCCTGCTCCGGTTGTCGGGCGGCGGCATCAGCGCGGTTCTCCTCGAGTCCGATTCGAGCATCGACGCTCGTGCGGTCAAGACGATCTCCAGCGGCGCGCGGGCCTTCGCCGTCTCCGACAACGGCCGCTTCGCCCTCATCGAGGTGGCCCTGGAGGACGGCACCACCGCGGGGCTCAACGCCGCGGTCCTCATCGAGTTCTGCAGCGCTGACCTCAACGAGGATGGACTCGTCGACTTCGCCGACTACCTGGAGTTCCTCAACCGCTTTGACGCGGGCGACCCATCCGTCGATTACAACGGCGATGGACTCGTTGACTTCGCCGATTACCTGGAGTTCCTGAACTTCTACGATGCCGGCTGCTGAGCCGCCCACCTGTGCAGGACTCGCGAGGCCCCCGCCCGCTCGGGGGCCTTTTCTTTGCTCACGGCCCGGCCGGCGCCACATACTGCGGGCTCTCCTCGGGCTTCACCGGCTCGGCGGTCGCGATCGTTCGGTAGGAAACCCCCGAGTACAGCAGCGCGAGCGCGGCGGGCCCGGCCAGCCTGAACGCCGCCGCCGCGCCGATCAGCTTCCCCCTCGCGCCGCCGGGCGCCTCGGGGGGCGGCGTCGTGATGCACCTGCTCGCCCACAGCGCCACCAGAATCAGGACCATCGGCTCGCTGTACCGCTGCCACAGCTGAGGGCTCGCGGCCTGGGCGGCGATGAAGCCGGCGACGGCCGCCAGGTACACCCACCGCTCCCGCCGGGGCACGGCCGCGAGCCATCCCGCAATCGCCACAGCGCCCAAGGGAGTCAGCACCAGCAGCAGCACGCTGGTGTGCCCGGCGATCACAGGCAGCTTCTGCGCGATGTTCCACAGCCCCGATGAGCGCCCGTGGTCGTAGTCGTAAGAGGTGGGGGGGATGACCGCCGCGAGCAGCCCCAGGGCGCCGGCCAGCAGCACCGGCCCGCGATGCGTTTTCCACGCGTGCAGCAGCGGCGCCAGCAGGAACCCGCCGAAGAACACCGAGACAATGGCGAGGTTACTCAGGAAGAACGCCATCGCCGCCGGCGAGAGGCCCCGGTACTGCGCCTGGAACCGCGGCGGCACCAGCCCGCCCCAGAGCTGGTAGAACGCCAGCACCGCCAGGAACGCCGGGATCGTGCCCGTCACCGCGATCGCCAGCGCGCCGGCCCGGGCCGGTATGGCCGTGAAGAGCCAGCGCACCTCGGTGACCGGCGAGGCGCCCGCGCTCGCGCTTCCCGCGGCCGGGCCCGGGACCAGCTTTCCCGCGCTCAGCCACGCCGCCGCCCAGATCGGCCCCGCCGCCCACAGGTGCGATTGCCGCGTGAACACCAGGCCCAGCAGCGCCAGCCCGGCCAGGATCGGCGACCACGCCGTCCATGGCCGCAGCGCGATCAGCAGCACAGTCAGCATCAGCCACCACCCGATGTTGTCGGGCAGCAGCCAGATCCCCGGGAACAGGATGTACATCGACGCCGCCGCGGGAAGGCAGCACACCAGGGCCGCCAGGTCCGCGCCGGCCCGCCGGGCCCGGCCCCTGGCTCGCTCCACGCACGCCCCCGACAGGCTCG
Organism: Phycisphaerales bacterium; assembly: GCA_020849615.1. Lineage (GTDB taxonomy): Bacteria > Planctomycetota > Phycisphaerae > Phycisphaerales > UBA1924 > JADLFW01. The sequence continues at coordinate 107,760 of JADLFW010000004.1, read as the reverse complement.
CGAGCAGACCCACCGTGAACAGCGAAGCCATCAGCTGCAGCGCCTGGCGGCCCGGGTCCACCAACTTCGCCCACCCCGCCAGGATCAGGTGGTACCCCGGCGTCGTCGCCGACAGGTAGTCGCTGAAGTCGAACACGGGCCATTCGCGCACGAACTGGCGGATCGCCGGCTCGTGGAACAGCAACTGGTCGTACGCCGCCCGTCCCGACAGATTGCCCGACAGGATGACCGGGATGGCGACCAGCAGAAACAGCGCCGGCAGCACAAGGGCGGGCCAGGCAATGCGGGGTGATGACGGGGGTCGTTCCGACATGGACAATCCGTCGCGTGCTGCGCATCCTCGAGCCGTCCGCCCCCTTCAAAGAGCGGAAGAATACGGCCCTGCCGCGCGCGTGTGAGCATATCTTCCTAGGTTCCCGGGCACACATCCGTTATCATCCCTGAGGATCTGCAGCGATTTTGTCCCTGCTTCCGGAGGGCTCAATCATGATGCCGTCGCGACTCTGTGCGCCGGCGCGGATCGCGCTGGGCGCGTGGCTCCTGGCCGCCGCCGGCGGCTCCGCGCTCGCCGCGGTCGACCTCACGCCTCGGATCATCTCCCGGGCCGACTACGCCGACCGCATGCGCGCGTTCTGGCTCGGTGAGTGCATCGCCAACTGGACGGGGCTGCGCACCGAGGGGATGCGCCTGACCGCGCCGTTCCTGACCGATGCCGACTGGGGCATGCTGATCGGCGGCTACCCCCTCGAGTTCGTGACCTGGCAGAGCCCCTGGCTCGCCGACGATGACACGGACATCGAATACGTCTACCTCGATGAACTCTCTCTGACCGGCGGCGTGACGCTTACACCCGGGCAGATCGCCTCCGCCTGGACCGACCACATCAACCGCTACATCTGGGTGTCCAACGCCGAGGCCCGCCGGTTGATCGGACGCGGCGTGCTGCCGCCGGCGACGGGCCTGGGGACCGCCAACTTCCACCGGCTCATGATCGATGCCCAGCTCACGACCGAGATCGCCGGGCTGCTCGCGCCGGGCATGCCGTGGGATGCGCTGCGCCTCGGCGATGGCCCGGTGCGGACCACCTCCTCCGGCTACGCCTGCCACGCCTCGCAGTTCTACATCGTGCTGTACTCCCTCGCCTTGCAGGTCCCCGCCGACCTCGCCGCCCGCGACCGCGCCGTGTGGCTGGTCGCCCAGGCCCGGCGCTACCTTCCCGACGGCTCCAAGTCCGCCGATATCGCCGACTTCATCCTGGCCGATTTCCTCGCCAACCCCGACCCGGATGACTGGGAATCCACCCGCGACAGGTTCTACGTGCGGTTCCAGCGCGATGCCGCGCTGCACGGCTATCGCTACCGCGACTGGTACGAGTCGAGCGTGAACTTCGGTACGGGCCTCATCGCGCTGCTGTACGGCGGCGGCGACTTCCGCCGCACGGTGCAGATCGGCACGCTCTCGGGGTGGGACTCCGACAACGGCACGGCCACCATGGGCGGGCTCGTCGCCGCCATGCTGGGCACCGCGCAGCTCGCGGCTCAGTTCCCCGGCATCGCCCTGGCCGACACCTACGACATCCTGCGCACGCGCGATGGATTCCCCGATCGCACGCCCGGGATCGCGGGGCAGGACACGCTCACCATGATGGCCGAGCGGATGCTCCCGATCGTGGAACGCCGCATCCTCGACGCCGGCGGCCGCATCGACGCGGCCCGCGGGGTGTGGCTCCTTCCCCCGGCTCCCGGCGGAGATGCCCTCACGCAGAGCCCGACGTGGGATGAAGACCGCCGCAGCGCCAACAACCGGGTGCCGCGTGCGGGCGGCGCGGTCAACGCCTCCAGTTCGCTCCCGCCCGGCGCCGTCCCGGATGGCCGCGGTTCGCCCAGCCCATGGTACTTCGCCAACGGCCACGAGCAGGACTTCCGCGGTCTTGAGGTCATCGATGATTCCATCCGCGCGTACTACTCCAGCCAGGGCTCCCCGCCCCCGCCTGACACCCCCGTCACCCTCACCGTCACCTACGACCGCCCCGTCGAAGTGAGCGCCATCCGATTCATCGAGGGCGACCACTTCGCCGATGCGCTCTCCAGCGGCGGCTGGTTCACCTCCGCCGCCGTGCAGGCCCGGATCGATGGCGCGTGGGTCGTTTTGCCCGCGGCGCCCTCGCAGCCCCTCGACCCGGCCCGCCCCTTCCAGATCATCGACTTCGTGCTCTCCGCGCCGGTATGGGCCACCGGCATCCGCATCGCCGGGCCCGCGGGCGGCGCGCACTCGTTTGTCACCTGCGCTGAGCTCGACGCCCTGTCGCCCACCAGCCCCATCGGCCCGACCACGGGCCGGCTGGATGTCTCCGGTGACGGCGCGGTGGACTGGTCCGACCTGGGGGCGTGGGATGCAGCGCACCGAGACCTCGACGGCGATGGTGTCGCAGACTCCGCCGACCGCCGCTTCCTGGTGGCGTGGATCCGCTGGCTCAAGGGCATCCGGCCCGCCGGGCCAGCCCGGATGGCGCCCTGAACGCAAGCTCCGTGGCCCGGTCGCCGACCGCGTATCCTTCGGGCCATGGCCCTCCGCTCATCCGAAGCTCAGCACCTCACCGGCAGTACATCCGAGGAGCACGCGCACCACGACAAGTCATCGATCAAGGAGACGATCACCTCGATCATGATCGCGTTCATTCTCGCGTTCGTGTTCCGCGGGTTCGTCATCGAGGCCTTCCTCATCCCCACCGGCTCCATGGCGCCGACCCTCATGGGCGCCCACATGCGGTTCACCGGCCCGTCCACCGGCTACACCTGGCCCGCCGGGCCTTTCTACTACCCGCGCGATGAGCAGGGCCGCGACAACACCAGCGCATCGCCGCTCGACCCGCAGGGCTCGGCCAACCAGCCCGTCATCGTCCACGACCCCATGACCCGGGAGGAGCTCAGCTACCCCGGTGTGCCTCTCCGCTCCGGCGATCGCATCTTCGTCCTCAAGTACCTCTACGCCATGCTCGGGCCCGAGCGCTTCGATGTCATCGTCTTCAAGAACCCCACCAACCCGCAGGAAAACTTCATCAAGCGCCTCATCGGCCTCCCCGGTGAGGAGATCGCCATCGTCGATGGCGATGTCTTCGCCCGGCCCGCTTCGACAGGCATGGCCCGTCAATCCCCCGAGGACAACGCATGGACCGGGCCGGGCTGGAAGATCGCCCGCAAGCCCGAGCGCATCCAGCGCGCTGTCTGGCAGCCCGTCTTCGATTCCCGCTACACCCCGGCCCGCCCCATGCGCGATGGCCGCGAGTTCCCCGCCCCCTGGATCACCACCACCACCGGCTGGCTGCTCAACGGCCGGGCCTCGTACCGCTACGAAGGCGCGGGCCCGACCCAGCTCGCCTGGGACAGCATCAACCGCCCCATCGTCGACTTCTACCCCTACAACGAAGGCCCGCGCGCCGACCTCCGCCCCAAGTACCCCGTCTCCGACCTCCGCCTCGCCTGCGAGGTCCAGCCCGACACGCCGGGCCAGACGTCCACGATCCTCCTCGAAGCCCGCGGCCACGAGTTCCGCGCCGTGATCACCGCGGGCCGGCCCGGCAAGGTCACCCTCGAGATGCGCCCCCGCCCCGCCGAGGGCGCTCCCGAAAATTCCTGGACCACGCTGGCGCAGGGCGCCCCCACCCAGGCCCTCGAGCCGGGCCGGGCCACCTCCATCGAGTTCTGGCACGCCGACCAAGCCCTCACCCTCTGGATCGACGGCAAGCCCGCGGCCCGCGCTGAATACGACTGGCTCCCGCCCCAGCGGGTCGAAGCGGCGATCGGGATCCCCCTCACCCGCCTGCTCGCCGAGGCCAACCCGCGCGATCCCAACGTCTTCGCCGCGCCCCAGCGCTACCGCCAGCCCGCCATCAAGCTCGGGTTCACGGGCGGGCCGCTCACCATCCACCGTGTGCAGCTCGACCGCGATCTCTTCTACGTCCCGGGAATCCTGAACGAAACGCCGGGCCCGGCCCGCGCGACGCACCCCTACTCCACACCCACGCTCACGACCGAGCAGTTCTTCGTCTGCGGCGACAACAGCCCGGCGAGCTTCGATGCCCGGCTGTGGCAGCACGTGGACCCGTGGGTCGCGGCCTCGATCCGCGATGGCCAGGTCGGCGTCGTGCCCCGCGATTTGCTCGTGGGCAAGGCGTTCTTCGTGTACTTCCCCTCACTGCAGCGCAGCCTGGGCCTGCCCGTGCCCGATTTCGGCCGCATGCGGTGGATCTGGTAGGCGGACCGAGGTGGCTCGCCTCTCCGAGGCGGGCGGGAGCGTCAACGTCCGAAACGAGCGCCGCTGCCTGGATGCGCCCGAGCCCACCGTCGATCATCCGGCGACCAACCCCGCGATCACGCCCGGCACGCGATTGAGCGGGACATCCTTCTGCTCCTCCCGCGTCTCGAGGTTGCGCACGGTGGCGTGCTCCCCCGACTCGATGATCACCGCGGCCCGCGCGTGCTGATCCGAAGCCTCCTTGAGCAGCTTCCCCACGTTCTTGGTCGTCTTGTACGTGTGCCGCGCGTGCACGGGCCGGGCCGCCGGGTCATCCTCTCCCACCGAGCCGTACCGCGCGGCCTCCCACGGCTTGCGCCCCTCCTTCGCCAGCCACGCCGCCGACTCGGTCCCGCGACGCAGCTTCGCGACCAGCGGGCGCACGGCGGCATCCGCCTCGGGTGTGCCGTTGGAGATCACGAACGCATCGGGCCGGAACGAGGCCGCCGGCGCAGAGAGCGCCTCGAGCAAATCCTTGCCCTCGGGCATCAGCCCCTTGTCCGCGAGCAGCAGCGACAGCACGACATCGCCCATGCCGAAGCCCACAGCGGGAGTCGGCGGCCCGCCGAAGAGCTCGATGAGGTTGTCGTAGCGACCCCCGCCCGCGATGGCCCGCTCACCCTCGGCGATGACTTCAAAGACCATGCCCGTGTAATACGCGAGGCCGCGAGCAATCGTGGTATCGAATCGACACCATTCGTCGATCCCGAAAGAGAGAAGCGATTCATCAAGCAAGTTGAATCCGCTTACATCCATCACATCGGCAACAGCGGGGCCGTGCGATTTGATAGCGCCTGCATTCACGACGATTGCTCGTGCGCGAAGCACAGACATCTGCGCGTCCCAGCCCATCCCGGCACGTGTGGCCACTTCGTGGAGGCGTTCGGTCGGCTCCTTTAAAGCGCGGTCGCGCAATTCAAATGCGAGCGGCATCAGCACTTCAGGAACGCCCCTAGAGGCGAACCACATCTGCATGATCGATCGATCGCAGATGCGAGCTGTCACGCCAGGTGACGTACGCTCCGGTTGAAGTCCCGCGAGCGCTAGCAGCGCGATGGAAACCCCAATAACCTCCGCATCCGCCCTGGCCTGCGCCTCCGGCTCGTTCTCCGTCCCAATCACATCGCAGTTCCACTGCATGAACTCCCGCAGCCGGCCCCGCTGCGGCTTCTCCGCCCGGTAGCAGTTCTGCTGCCAGAACCACTTGCACGGCTTGGGCAAGGTCGCCGCCTTCGCCGCGTAGAGCCGCGCCAGCGTCGGGGTGAACTCGGGCCGAAGCGCGTACGGGGCCTCTCCCTGCGCCAGCGCCGCCCGCTGCGATTCATCCTTCCCGCTGAACACCCCGAACATCTCGTTCAGGATCCCCTCGCCCGACTTGATCTTGTACAGCTCCGCGTGCTCGAACGTCGGGCCATCGATCTCCTCGAACCCGTGCCGGATCGCCGTGTCCCGCCACAGTTTCTCGATGTACCGCCGCCGCAGCAGATCCGCGGGGTAGAAGTCACGCAGCCCGGTCGGGGCCTGGAGGGTGTGGGCCATGGCGGGAGGGTACGCGCCCGGTCCTGACGGTGGCCCGCCGCTCCGGGGCGGGCTCGGGGTGGCACAGGCGTCCCGCCTGTGCCCGGGAACCCCGCGCGCAAAAAAACCGGCCGCATCGCGCGGCCGGCCCAAGGAGGTCAATCTCAGATGTTCACCGCCGGCGCCGGGGCAGCACCACCGCGGCCACGCTCATGAGCGCCAGCGAGCCGGGCGTCGGTACCGTGAAGTACGCCGTGTTGCCGCCCGTCGGCAGCGTCTCGTTGACGCGGATGTGCATGCCGAACGAGCTGACATCGGCGAGCGTGAGCCGGTCGAACGTAAAAGCCAGCGTGCCGCCCGGCGCGATGCCCTTGTTCGGGTTGGTCTTCCACCCGCTGATCCCGCCCGCGCCGGAGAGGTTCTCGCTCGCATCCCAGTCGCCGAAGCTGGTCGTGTCGGCAAAGTCGTTGTCCATATCCGAGAGCGCCCAGAAGCCGAACACCGAGTTCACGGTGTACGTCACACCCAGGTACGACATCGTCGGCGCTGCGCCGACATCCACCCGGTACGTCAGGGGCGATTCCTGAGTGATGCTCAGATCCGTCAGGGCATCCAGCGTCAGGAACGAGCTGCGGCTCTGCGCCATAGCCTGCCCCGACATCCCGAGAACCACAGCCGCGCCCATGAGGGCGGCCTGCGCGCGAATAGACATTGCCTTCTCTCCTCTGTGAACCTTCGTGTCTCTCCTCGCCGGGTCGATCAGCCGGGCCGATCGCGGAAACGGCGACTCCATAAACGTATCCTCTCCCCCTTCGCTTTCCAAGATCCCGCTGTTTCACGGCTTAGAAAAAAGACGACACCGCCGTCAACTTGGGCAAGGCCGGACGGGCCAAAGGCATATGCCGACATCCCGAACTGTTATCTGCTGATTGCTTCCCGACCCTCGCACGTAATACCGGGGCGCCCGGTTCGGCATCCGATAACGTCCGCCACGACACCCCCGCATCTCGCCGGGCCAAAAAAACAGGCCGCCCCCCAAACATCCCGGAGGGCGGCCGGACAAGGAGCTCGCAACTACCGGTCACCGGCGACGGGCCGCGCCCACCATCAGCGCCGCCAAACCCGCCAAGGCGAACGACCCCGGCGCCGGCACCGTCCGCAAGGGGCCCGTGCCCACCGCGATCAGGTCCGGGCCGTTGAACCCGCCCGCCGCCTCGATCCGCAGGCCGATCAGATCCACCCACGAAGCATCCAGGCTGATCCCCACCGCGCCAACCTCCTGGGCGTCCCCGATCTCGAGCGTGTCCAGCGACCACCCCACGCCGCCGGTCTCCGCCCGGGAGACAAACAGCGGGCCCGTCACCGCGTTGCCGGTCGTGATGCCGTAGATGTTGAAATCCGAGTTCCGCCCGCGCTCCAGCACCGCGACCTCCGCCGTGGCATCATCGCCGTCGGCATCCAGCCGCCTGGAAGGGTCAAAGAGCAGGTCGAGCACCCACCCCGAATTATCCTCGCCATCGATCAGCCGCGACATGTTCTTGTACCCGCTGAACGCCCCGAAGACCTCCGCGAGCGTCCCCATCGCTGCGGCCTCGCCGTCGTAGGGCGATGAGCCGTCAGCCCGGTCCGGGTTGCCCGTGTACACGTTCGCCCCATCCACATCGCGGGCCATCGGGTCAAACCAGCCGTACGGGCCGATGTTGTTCACGACCGAGCCGTCGGTGAAGTTCAGGAAATCCGCCCCCGTCATCGTGAAACCCGTCGTCGCGAACGCCAGGCTCACCAGCTCCCTGTCCTGGCCGTGCAGGATCGAAACGGTCCCCGCCGCGGTGCCGGCGTGCTTGACGGGCCCGGCCGAAACAGTCGCGGCCAGCGCGGTCAGCCCGGCGGTGGCGAGGAGCAGTCTGGTCTTCATTGTTGAACTCTCCGCAGTCGGCGCCCGCGGCCCGCGCGTTCGGCACGGGCCGCGGTGCGCCGCCACCCCAACCATGACCCAGGACCTTCAGGCCGGCGAACAAGCGAACTCAACCCCGCGCGCCGGGCCGCCGCGTGCGCGGCACGCCCCGGCGATCCTGCGCGGATTGCCAATCTCGAATCGGTAACAGGTCCGGAAAGCGATCAGAAGACGGGCCGAAGTCCGGGAACGCCGCGGATGTTTCCCGCGTGCGCGCCCGGGGACGGTGCATGTCCCCGGGCGCTGCGCCGCGGTCTCCCTCCTCGGCGTCCCGCCAAGCCATTCGCCGCGCCCGGCGCGCGGTTGCAGCAGGAATTCACGAATCGTGCGCGTGAGGTCTTGACCCGGGATGTGCAATACACCCGCGCGTCGATCGTTGGAAAAACCCTGAAATTGCTTACATCGGCGCGTGTTGTAGTCATTGCTACATCACGCCGCGGGTCATTCCTCCGGCCGCATCATCGGGAACAGCAGCACATCGCGGATCGTTCGCTGGTTGGTCAGCAGCATCACCAGCCGGTCGATCCCCAGCCCCATCCCGCCCGCCGGCGGCATCCCCACCTTCAGCGCCCGGATGAAGTCCTCATCGAATGTCCTGAACGTGTTCTCCTCGGCGCTGGTCTCCGCATCCATGCCCTTGAGCTGCTCGCGGAACTTGGCCTCCTGCACATCCGGGTCGTTCAGCTCCGTGTAGTGCGGCGCGATCTCCATCCCCGCGATGAACAGGTCGGCCCGGTCCGCCAGCGCCGGGTTGTCGGGCTTGGGCCGCGTCAGCGGCGAGATCGCGCTGGGGTAGTCGGTGATGAACGTCGGCCGCGAAGGATCGAGCTGCGATTCGCCCTTCTCCTCGAACAGCTCGTTGATCACCAGCGCCGCATCCATCTCGTCGATCGCTCGCGGGTTGTTCTTCAGCAGGTGCGGATGGTGCTTCTTCAGCTCCTCCCGGGCCCGCGCGGTGTCCGTCATGGCGAACCCGTAAGCCCGCTCGAAGAGTTCGCCGTACGAAACGCGATCGAAGCCCCGGTCGTAGTCGATGGTCAGGTCGCCGAAGGGAAGGACGGCCGGGCCGTCGCCCGCGATCATCTTCGCCGCATCCCGCACCGCCGACTCGGTCAGCTCCATCACCGTCTCGACATCCCCGTGCGCGTGGTACGCCTCCAGCATCGTGAACTCGGGGTTGTGCTGCTTGTCCAGCCCCTCGTTGCGGAAGTTGCGGTTGATCTCGAACACCCGCGGCAGCCCGCCCACCAGCAGCCGCTTCAGGTACAGCTCCGGCGCGATCCGCATGAACAGGTCGATGTCCAGCGCGTTCATGTGCGTGACAAAGGGACGCGCAGCAGCGCCGCCCGCCAGCGTCTGCAGCATCGGCGTCTCGACCTCCAGGTACCCGCGGCCCTGCATGAACGCCCGCACGCGCGCCACGATCCGCGACCGCAGCTCGAAGACCTTCAGCGTCTCGGGGTTGGCCCACAGGTCCACGTACCGCTGCCGGTACCGGATCTCCACATCGTGCAGCCCGGCGTGCTTCTCCGGCGGCGGCACCAGGCACTTGGAGGCGGGCGCCAGGCCCGTCGCCCACACCGTCACCTCGCCGGTCCTGGTCTTCATCACCCGGCCCGTCGCGATCACCACATCCCCCAGGTCCGTCAGCTTCGCGAGCCGGAACCCCATCTCATCGCACTCCCGCTGCGACACCGCCACCTGCAGGTCCCCCGTGTGGTCCCGCAGGCTCAGCCAGATCAGCTTCCCGTTATCCCGCGCCAGCACCACCCGCCCGGCGATCGTCACGACGGGCCGGCGGTCCGCGTACCCCGGCGTCTTGGAGTTCGCGTTGAACTCCGTGTTCGCCGCCTCGTCGTACACCTCCCGGGCCAGCTCGCTCGTGATGATCCCATCCGTGCGGCCCCCGTACGGCTTCAGCCCCAGCGCCGCCGCCGCCTCGCGGTTGGCCCGCCGCTGGGCCTCCAGCTTGTGGATCGACTCGGGAGCCGGGTTGGACGGTGTATCGCTCATGCTTCGTCTCAAATCAGCGCCGCGACAGGCACACTCAAAGCAACCCGGCCTCTCCCATCCCGAACTCTCTGTGCCCTTGTACCTCTGTGGTGAATCATCTTCGGGGGAGCAACCCGCCGGGCCCGCATCGTAGTCCCGAATCCGGGCCGCCCCGGCGGGCGAAGGCCGGGGTCGGGCCCGTCCCCGCATCCCTACCATCACCCGAGGCTCGACCATGGATGACCGTTCCGCATCCCCCCGCCGCTTCGTGCTCGGCATCACCGGCGCCTCCGGCGCCGCCTACGCCCTCCGCGTGATCGAGCAGTTCCTCGCCGGCGGCCATGAGCTGCACCTGGTCGTCTCCGAGTACGGGCGGCGCCTCCTCTTCGATGAGGCCCGCATCCGCGACCTCAAGCTCGAGACCCTCGCCCCAGCCCTCGCGGCCCGGGCTGATGCGGACACCTTCGACAGCCGCCTCTACATCCACCCCCACAAGGATGTCGGCGCGGTCATCGCCTCGGGCAGCTTCCTCCACGACGGCATGGCCGTCCTCCCCTGCTCCTCGACCTCCCTGGGCGCGATCGCCACCGGCTCGGGCAGCAACCTCCTCACCCGGGCCGCGATGGTCACGCTCAAGGAGCGCCGCCCGCTGGTCATCTGCCACCGCGAGACGCCGCTCAGCCTCATCGACATCGAGAACATGCGCACACTGACGCTCGCCGGCGCGGTCATCTGTCCCACCAACCCCGGCTTCTACCTCGGCCCGCGCAGCGTCGAGGACCTCGTCGACTTCATGGTGGGCAAGGTGCTGGACCTGCTCAAGGTGCCGCACGACCTCAAGACGCGGTGGGAAGAGCGGGTGGACCAGGCCAGCGTCAGCGCGGAGTGAGCGGCCGGGGCGCCGGTTCCTACTCCTCATCCCCCCCGCTGCGCCGCTTCTGCCACGGCTTCTGCTGGTTCATCTCCACGCTCACCCCGCCCACCAGCCGCACCATCCCGGCCCCCAGCGCCGACTCCAGCTCCTTCACCAGCTCGGGCCGCAGCGTGACCCGCATCCGGTGGTCCGCGGTCAGCACCGCCGCGTGCGTCGCCGTCGCGATCACCACCTCCACCGGGAAGGGTGTCTCCGCCTCCGCCTTCACCAGCGCCCCGACGACGATGTGGTTGCCGCTCGCGTACCCGTTCCCGTTGGCATGGCCATTTCCATTGGCATGGCCATGAGCCGCGCCCCCCGCACCGCTCACGGCCCCGCTCATCAGCGCCTCGGCCGCGACCACCGGGCCCGCCGCCGCCCCACGCACCAGCTCCGCGATCCGCTTCAGCGTCGCCGGGCCGTTCCCGTTCAGCCGCGGCTCATCCAGGCACAGCTGCAGCCGCCCCGGCTGCAGCGGCACCCCCTCGATCGGCACCAGCCGCTCGATCAGCACCTGCGCATCGCCCCGCGAGCGGTCCAGCCTCCCCAGCACGAAGACGACCTTCTCCGCCTCGCACAGGTGCCCGAACCGCGCGAAGCAGTCGCTGAACATCACCGAGTCCATCGACCCCGTCAGGTCCTCGATGGTGATCACCGCCATTTTCTGCCCGGCCGACCGCCCCGATTTCACGATCAGCGTCCGCACCGACTGCACCATCACCGCGATCACCACCCGCGAGTCCTGCGCGGCCTCCTTCGCCGTCGCCACCGTCGAGGTCGTGAACACCGAGGCCCAGGCCCGCCACCGCTCCAGCGGATGGCTCGAGACATAGAACCCCAGCGCCTCCTTCTCCTTCGCCAGCGTCTCGGGCTCGCTCCATGGCGTCGCCTTGGCGAGCAGCGTCGCGCCCTCCTTCGCCCCGCCCGCCTCCTCCGCCCCCCCGCCGAGCCCGAAGAGCGCCCCCTGGCCCGACGCCTTGTCCGCCGCCGCCTTCTGCCCGGCGCTCACCGCCTGCTCGATGCTCGCGACCATCGCGGCCCGGCTCTCCCGCCCGTGCAGCGCATCGAACGCCCCGCACTTGATCAGCGACTCGATCGTCGCCTTGTTCAGCACGCCGGGCCCGCGCCCCAGCACCCGCTCGCAGAAGTCGAAGAGGGAGGAGAAGTGACGCACTGGCGGAGTAACGGAGTGACGCGGCCCCCCACCGATCGATTCTGCTTCGGCGCTTCGTCCGTTCGGCGCTTCGTCACTTCTCTCCCGGATGATCTCCTCGATCGCCTTCTCGCCCGCGCCCTTGATCGCCTTGAGCCCGAACCGGATGTGCCCCTGGTGGGCCCGGAGCCCCGGCTTCTCCCGCTCATCGAAGACCACCGTGAACTCCGGCCCGGACAGGTTGATGTCGGGCGGCCGCACCTCCACACCGACCCTCACGCAGTTCCCCGTTCCGGGGTCGATGTACCGGGCCCGGCGGCAGTCCTCCAGGTACGGCGTCCAGTCCGACACCGCGCTCGCAGCCGATTCGTACGTCAGGAACGCCGCCATGTACTGGCCCGGGAAGTACGTCTTCAGGTACGCCGTCTGGTACGCCACGATCGCGTACCCCGTCGAGTGGCTCTTGTTGAAGCCGTAGCCCGCGAACTTCAGGATCAGCTCGAACAGGTCCTCCGCCTGCTGCTTGCTCAGCCCCTGCTTCTGCGCCCCCTCGATGAACTTGGGCCGCTCCTTCTCGATCTTGTCGTGCTTTTTCTTGCTGATGTTCTTGATCAGCGAGTACGCATCCCGCAGCTTGATCCCGCCCAGGCCGTGCACGATCTGCATGACCTGCTCCTGGTACACCATCACCCCGTACGTCTCGGCCGTGTACCGGTCCACGATCTCGTGCACCCGCGGCACCACATCCTGCCCGTGCTTGCGCCGGTTGTAGTCCGGGATCAGGTCCATCGGGCCGGGCCTGAACAGCGCGTTGGCCGCGATCAGGTCCTCCAGGCGGTCCGGCTTCATCTCGACCAGCAGCCGCCGCATGCCGCCGGATTCAAACTGGAACACCCCCGTCGTGTCCCCCCGCCGGAACATCTCGAACACCCGCTGGTCATCGAACGTCAGGCGCTCCAGGTCGAGGGGGTGGGCTGCGCCCACCGCCGCGGCGCCCCCCTTCTTCCCGCCGGCGCGCGCGCCCCGCAGCGATTCGAAATCCGCCCCGCGTCCCACCGCTTTCCAGATGTCTTCCTCGCTCAGTGTCTCGCGGATCAGCTTCTTGGCCCGTTCGATCACCGAGATTGTCCGCAGGCCCAGGAAGTCCATCTTCAGCAGGCCCATCTTCTCGCACGTGGGCCCGTCCCACTGCGTGACGATCTCGTGCTCCTCCGCCCCCGACTGCTTGTACAGCGGCACGATCTCGTTCAGCGGCCGCGTCGCGACGATCACCCCCGCGGCGTGCACGCTCGCGTGCCTCGCCTGACCCTCCAGCGTCCGCGCGTTGTCGATCAGCCGCCGTGCCTGCTGGGCCGTCACCTGCTGGTCCACCCCCAGCTTGTCGTTCACCTTCGCCAGCGCCGCGGCCCGGCCCTCGTGCAGGCCCTTGAAGTCCGGCTCCTGCTCCAGCGCCTCGTCGATCGTGATGTTCAGCTGCTCGGGCACCAGCTTGGCGATCCGGTCCGCCGCCGGCAGGCTCACCCCCAGCACGCGCGACACATCCCGTAGCGCGGCCCGGGCCTTGAGCGTCCCGAACGTGATGATCTGCGCCACGTGCCCGTACTTCTCGCGCACGTGGTTGATCACCTCCGCGCGGCCATCTTGGCACAGGTCGATGTCGATATCGGGGTACTCGCTGCGGTCGGGGTCCGTGAACCGCTCGAACAGCAGCCCGTACCGCACCGGGCACGCGTTGGACAGCCCCAGCACGTACCCCGCCATCGTCCCCACACCCGAACCGCGGGCCAGCGCGGGAATCCCCCGCTGACGCCCCCAGTTCACGAAGTCCCACACGATCAGGAAGTACGCCGAGATGTTCTTGTCGGCCAAAATCTTCAACTCGCGCTCGAGCCGCGCGGTCACTTCGTCGCGCTGTTTCTTCGTCTCTTCGTCTCTTCCACCCGGCCCGTACCTCCACACCACCCCCGCCTCGGCCAGCATCCGCAGCGCCCGGTCGCACTCGCCCCTCGCCTGCGCCATCTCCTCCGCCGTCGGCTGCTGCCGGAACGGCTTCACGATGAACCGCGCGCAGTAGTCCTTGTACCACGCCGTCAGGTCGCCGCCGTACGCCGCGTCATCCCACCTCGGCAGGCCCTTGGCGTCGGGGATCTCCACCCGCACCATCGGCGCGTGGCTCTGCCCGATCGGCAGCTCCAGGCTGCAGCGATCCGCGATCGCCACCGTGTTGTCGCACGCCTCGGCCCACGCCTCCTTCACTTCGGGGATCTCATCATCCGCCAGGGCCCGCATCTGCCCGGGGCTCTTGACGTACAGCTCCCCCGAGTATCGCATCCGGTCCGGGTCATCCTTGTTCTTCCCGGTCGAGATGCAGATCAGCGTGTCGTGCGCATCATGGTCCTCTTCCCTGAGGAAGTGCGCATCATTGTCGCACACGATCGGCAGCTTCAGCTCCCGCGCCAGCTTCACCAGCAGCGGGTTGATGCGGTTCTGCTCCGGCACGTGCCGCTGGAGCTCGATGTAGAAGCGCGGAAGGCGCGAAGGCTCGTCCGCTCCCTTCGTGCCTCCGTCCCTTCGTGCCTTCGTGCCCTCGTTGAACACCCGATCATGCCACGCCGCGCTCTCGACGGCCCGCTCCCAGTGCCGCTTGTCCCCGCTCGAGGAGTACTCCAGCAGGTGCTCGCCGATCTCCGAGCCCAGGTGCCCGTTGATCGCGATCAGCCCCTCGCTGTGCTTCTCGAGCAGCGCACGATCAATCCGCGGCTTGTAGTAGAACCCCGTGAGGTACGCCTCCGAGCACAGCACCAGCAGGTTCCGCCACCCCGCCATGTCCATGGCCAGCAGCACCAGGTGGTACCCACCCTCGCCGCCCCCGGAATACGTCCGGTCCGTCCGAGGGCGGTCGGGGGGCGTCACGTACGCCTCCACCCCCAGGATCGGCTTGATCCCCCTGTCCTTGCACGCCTGGTAGAACGCCACCGCCCCGAAGATGTTCCCGTGGTCCGTCACCCCCACGGCCTTCATCCCCAGCTGCGCCACCCGCGCGATCAGCCGGTCGATCCGGTTCCCGCCATCCAGCAGCGAATACTCGGTGTGCAGGTGCAGATGGACGAACTGCCGCTCGCGCGGGATCTCAACGGCGCCTTGATCGCGCGGGCCTGCGCTCGCCTGTCCCTTCTCCGCCATCGTCCCTGACCTCCGGGCCGCCCGCGCTTCTCCGCGCCGCGATCCATCCCCTACGCGCGACAGTCTACCCCGGCGCGCCCCAACCTTCGACATTCCCGGAGGGTGCCGGGCGACACCACCGGCAGATCTCCCTGCCGCGGATGCCCCGCCCGTGCAACCGACAACCTTCTCCCGGGCCAGGCTCATCGCCCGGAGGGCGAACGATCGTTGCCAGGGCCTTCAGCCCCTGGAGGCCGAAGCCGCCGAACACGTCCGATCTCTTGTTGCATCTCCGCCCAGAGGGCGAACGATCGTTGCCAGGGGCTTCAGCCCCTGGAGGCCGGGCCGTCGAGCACGCCCGATCTCTTTTTGCATCTCCGCCCGGAGGGCGGACGATCGTTGCCAGGGGCTTCAGCCCCTGGAGGCCGAAGCCGTCGAACACGTCCGATCTCTTTTTGCATCTCCGCCCGGAGGGCGAACGATCGTTGCCAGGGGCTTCAGCCCCTGGAGGCCGAGGCCGCCAAGCACGCCCGATCTCTTTTTTTGCATCTCCGCCCGGAGGGCGAACGATCGTTGCCAGGGGCTTCAGCCCCTGGAGGCCGGGCCTCCACTCATCCTTGCTTCTTCTCTCCCGCCCGGAGGGCGGACGACCCAGACACCCCGCCCGCCCCCCGGGCCGGGCCACGGAGAATCGGCGTGGCGGAATCTCGCTTCGCTCAGGCGCGGGCTGTCCCCTGTCCCCTACCCCCTGTCCGCTTTTTCACTGCACGAACAGCCGCCCGCTCTTGGCCGCCGCGATCAGCACATCCGCCACCTCGGGCCGGCTGAACTCCACCGGCGGACGCTCACCCTTGAAGAGCAGGTCCCGCACCGCCGTCCCCGACAGGTTGATGATGTCCCCTTCAATCTTCGGGAAGCTCTTGCCCGACACCATCCCGCCGTACGACTTCGAATACCCCGTGTGCTCGAACATCAGCGGCTGGATGCCCAGGTCCTTCTCATCCACCTCGTCAAAGATCTTCTGGGCGTCGTAGGTGCCGTAATAGTTCCCCACCCCCGCGTGGTCCCGGCCCACGATGAAGTGCGAGCACCCGTAGTTCTTCCGCATGATCGCGTGGTGGATCGCCTCCCGTGGCCCGGCGTACCGCATCGCCGCCGGCAGCACGCTCACCATCGTCGTCGCCGGGTTGAAGTACTTGGCCACCAGCGCCCCGATCGCCTCCATCCGCACATCCGCGGCGATGTCCCCCTTCTTGGTCTCGCCCACCAGCGGGTGGATCAGCAGCCCATCGCAGATTTCCTGGGCGCACTTGCACACGTACTCGTGGGCCCGGTGGATCGGGTTGCGCGTCTGGAACGCCACGATCCGCTTCCAGCCCCGCTTCTGGAACTCGGCCCGGACCTGCGCGGGCGTCAGCCGCTGGCTCAGGAACGCCTCCGGACCCTTGGGGTCCACGCACACCGTCACGCTCTCGACCGGGCCCGCCAGGCACACCTCACCCTCGGCCTGCACCATCGCCGCCCCCGGATGGGCCGGATCTTCCGTGCGGAACACGCTGGGGATCTCCAGCTTCTTCTCGTGCTCGAAGACCTCCTCGACCAGCATCACCGCCTGCAAGGTCCCGTTGGGGGCGTAGAGCGCCACCCGCTGCCCGACCTTGGGCTCGCATCCCTTCAGCACGCTCAGCAGGATCGGGATCGACCACGTCCGCCCTGATTTGAGCTTCATCTCCTTGCACACCGACTCGAAGTCGGCCTTTCCCATGAACCCCGTCAGCGGGCTGTAGCCGCCGTTGGTGATGAGCTCCAGGTCGCACGACTGCTTCTGGGTCAGGTTGATCCGCTGCATCGTCGCGGCATCCCGGGCCAGCTCCTGGGCCCGGGCGCCCTCCGCAAGACGATTGACCAGCGTGCCACCGTGCGGGGCGATGAGACCGTGCATGCCTGAAACTCCTGTATGGGTCCGCGAGGGCCCAAGCATAGGAACGGGCCGCCCGCCCAGGGTGACACAGGGCGGGCCGGGGTGGCACAGGCGTCCCGCCTGTGCCGGGCCATCTCTCGCCCCCAACGCCGGCGATGAGCGAGCCCCCGGGTGAGCGAAATCGCCGGGTTTCCATCGGGCCCCTTCACCGTCGCTCTTCCCCTCTTCCCCTCTTCCCCGCGTACCATCTCCCCCTCACCCCCGGAGACCCCCCGTGTCCCACACCCACACCAAATCGACCAACATCCATTGGCACCAGGGCGCCTTCTCCCGCGATGAACGCTGGAAGGCCCTCTCCGCCAAGGGCGCCACCCTCTGGTTCACCGGCCTCTCCGCCTCCGGCAAGTCCACCATCGCCTCCGCCCTCGAGCAGACCCTCATCAACGCCGGGCTCAACTCCTACCGCCTCGACGGTGACAACATCCGCTTCGGCCTCAACAAGAACCTCGGCTTCTCCGCCGAAGACCGGGCCGAGAACATCCGCCGCATCGGCGAGGTCGCCAAGCTCTTCGCCGACTCCGGCTGCATCGCCCTCACCAGCTTCATCTCCCCCTACCGCAAGGACCGCGACCTCTGCCGCGAACTCCACGAAAAGGACAAGGCCGGGGCCATCCCCTTCCTCGAGGTCTACTGCGATACCCCCATCGACATCTGCGAGCAGCGCGACCCCAAGGGCCTCTACAAGAAAGCCCGGGCCGGCGAGCTCAAAGGCTTCACCGGCATCGATGACCCCTACGAAGCCCCCCAGAACCCCGAGCTGGTCCTCAAGCCCGCCACCATGTCCGTGGATGACTGCGTCCGGGCCTGCCTCGACCTCCTCCGGGCCAAGGGTGTCATCAGCGGCTGAATCAAGCGACGCAGAGGTCGTAGAGACCGCAGAGCAGGACAGTACAGCAACGCTCCAACCCCTCTGTGTCCTCTGCGGCCTCTGCGTTCAACTCTGAAGGATCTCCCGTGGCCACGCCGGAACAACACCTTCAGCCCGCCCTCCGCGCCGTCACCCTCGCTTCCCGCCTCTGCCGCTCCGTCCAGGCCCGGCTCGACCAGGTCCGGGCCATCACCAAGGATGACAAGTCCCCCGTCACCGTCGCCGACTTCGCCAGCCAGGCTGTCATCTGCCACACGCTCCGCCAGGCCCTCGGCCCGGTCCCAATCGTCGGCGAAGAGTCCTCCGCCTTCCTCCGCGAGGATGCCCACGCCGCCCACCGCCGGGCCGCCATCGACGCCGCCCGTGAAGTCTGGCCCGGCGTCGCCGAAGACCAGTTCCTCGACGCCATCGACGCCGGCGCAGCCGACCCGCCCGCGGATGGCGGCGACTTCTGGACCCTCGACCCCATCGACGGCACCAAGGGCTTCCTCCGCGGCCAGCAGTACGCCGTCAGCCTCTCGCTCATCTCCGCCGGGCGGCCCGTCCTCGGCGTCCTGGGCTGCCCCAACCTCGCCCTCGATCACACCGCGCCCATCGATGGCCTTACCCCCCAGGGCACACTCTTCTGGGCCATCGCCGGGCAGGGCGCTTTCGAATCGGTCCTCTCTGATACTTCGGCCCGTCGTCGGCTCGGCCCGCCCGGCCCCCTTCCCTCGCCCCTCCGCCTCTGTTCTTCAGTCGAAGAGGCTCACACCAAGGGCGACACCGTCGCCGAGGTCCTCCAGCACGCGGCCCACACCTTCATCCCGCTCCGCCTCGATGGCCAGGGCAAATACGCCGTCGTCGCCCGCGGCCAGGGCGATGCCTACCTCCGCCTCCCCAGCAAGAAGGGCTACATCGAACGCATCTGGGACCACGCCGCGGGCGTCATCATCGCGCAGGAAGCCGGGCGGATCGTCACCGATGCCCTCGGACACCCCTTGGACTTCTCCCGCGGTCGCGGCCTCGACGTCAACCGCGGCATCGTCGCCGCCCATCCCGCCCTCCACCCCGCCCTCATCGCCTCCATACGCGACCTGGGCCTCGCCGACCCTCCTTCAGCGGCCCCGAACGCCTGATCGCCGCCGGCGTACTGCTTTCGGGGTTCGGGTTTCGGGTTCGGGGTGGCACAGGCGTCCCGCCTGTGCCCATTCCACTCCCGCCCCGGCCCCCTCGCCCGAACCCGGAATAATCCCGGCTTCCGGCGATCAGCCGGCCGGGCCCGCGGGCCGATTTATCATCCCACGCGATGCGAGTCCTCCTCCTCAACCAGGCCTTCCACCCCGATGTGGTGTCCACCGCCCAGATGGCCAAGGACCTCGCCGACCACCTCGCCCTCCGCGGACACATCGTCACCGTCGTCGCCTCCCGCTCCATCTACGGCCAGCAGGGCGCTGTTCTCCCCAAGCGCGAGACCATCCCCGTCCCGCTCCCGCCGGGCCCGGCCCTTTCCCACGCGCCCACCTACCCCGCCCCCGTCATCCAGGTCTACCGCGTCGGCGCCTCCATCTTCGGCAAGGCCGGCATCATCGCCCGCATCGCCGACTTCGCGCTCTTCTACGCGCTCGCCCTCTTGCGCATCCTCACGCTCCGCCGCCAGGATGTCATCGTCTCCTTCACAACGCCCCCCTTCATCTCCCTCGTCGGCCTCATCTCCCGGCTCCTCCGCCGCAGCAAAGCTGTCTACTGGGTGATGGACCTCTACCCCGACCTCCCCATCGCCTGCGGTGTCCTCAGGCCCCGCGCCCACTCCACCCGCTTCTTCGAGGCCTTCAACCGCCGCCTCCTCCGCCGCTCCGACGCCACCGTCGTGCTGGGCCGGTGCATGCGCGACCGCGTGCTCGCCAAGGGTGTCCTGCCGGGCCACATTCACTTCATCCCCGTCTGGTCCGACCTCCAGCCCCGGCCCGCCGGCGCCGCCGACACCGGCTCCGAACTCCGCCACACCTACGCCCCCGATGGCGCCTTCACCGTCATGTACTCCGGCAATCTCGGCATCGGCCACGATGCCCAGACCATGTGCCGGGCCATGCTCCGCCTCAAGGCCCGCGCCGACATCCGCTTCGTCTTCGTCGGCGGCGGCAAGCGCCGCAGCGAAGTCGAGCAGTTCATCAGCGAGCACCGCCTGACCAACGCCGCGTGGTACGACTACCAGCCCCGCGAAAAACTCGCCGATTCCCTCGCCGCCGCCGACCTCCACCTCATCTCCCTCAAGGAAGGCGTCGAGGGCATCATGGTCCCCTCCAAACTCTTCGGCATCATGGCCGTGGCCCGGCCTTCCATCTTCATCGGCCACCCCTCCTCCGAGATCGCCCGCGTCCTCGCCGAGTCCGAGTCGGGCCTCACCATCCGCGAGGGCGACGATGCGGGCCTCGCCGCCGCCATCGAGTCCTTCGCCGCCGACCGGGCCCGGGCCGCCCGCATGGGCCTCAACGCCCGCCGCGGCCTCGAAGGCCGCTACGACCGCGACACCGCCTGCCGCATGTGGGTCGACCTCCTCGAAGGCCTCGTCGGCGGCCGCCTCAAAGCCCAGCGCGGGCCGACCGAGCCTCAACCCTCCCCAGCGCCGGAAGCCTCACCCTCATGACCATCACCGCCCCACAGCTCGCGCACGCCCCCGCGCTCCCGCCCGGCGCCTCGTTCATCCTCGAGCCCATCCCCGGCTCGAAGAAGTCCGGCTACGAGTTCCTCATCCTCCAGCCGCCGGGCCGAACCCTCAAGAAGTACATCTTCATCCAGGATGATGCCAACTTCCTCCCCAAGGTCCTCGACAAGTTCCTCCGCGAGTTCGCCGACTCCACCGCCGGCATCAACATCCAGGCCAACACCCAGGGCAAACGCACCCTCTTCCAGACCGCCATGGACCTCTACAAGGTCTACGGCTTCTGGTACTTCCAGTGGAAGCTCCGCGGCCTGCTCTTCAACAAGCTCCGGGCAAGGCTCATCAACGGCCTCCTCGGCTCCACGAAGCGCTGCTACACCGTCGCCGCCGTCGCGAAGAAGTACGGTGTCCCCGTGCACCGCACCGACGATGTGAACTCGGAGAGCTTCCGATCCATGCTTCGAAGTTTCGGGGTCGAGTTCATCGTCTCGATCTCCGGCACCCAGCTCTACAAGAAAGACCTCCGCCAGCAGACGCCCTTCGGCATCGTCAACTGCCACGGCGCCCTCCTCCCCAAGTACCGCGGCCTCATGCCCAGCTTCTGGACCCTCGCCAACGGTGAGCGGTGGGGCGGCTCCAGCGTCCACTTCGTCGACCGCAAACTCGACAACGGGCCGATCGTCGTGCAGCGCAAGTACCGCATCTGGCCCCACGACACCCTCGAGGACATCATGGCCCGCAGCAAGGACATCGCCGCCGAGGCCATCATCGAGTGCGTCCGCCTCGTCGAAGCCGGCGAGCCGCCATTGACGGCAAACCCCGAATCAGAGATGACGCATTTCGCCATGCCGACGGCTGAAGATGTTCGTCGATTCAGACAGCACGGACACCGATTCCGATGAGCAACGATCATCGATCCATGGAGCGTCTTGCCCTTCCAAAGCGATCTTCGCCCGGAGTTCGCGTTCTGGCCTTTCTCGCCGAGCACGCCTTGCTTGCGCTTGCAGCCATGATGACTATTCCGGTCGTCATGTCCGGCCCGGACGACCCGCCGCTCATGCCCAGTCTGATAATCGGAGTGCCAGCGTTTGTTGGTTCACGTTTGATCGCTCGCGCGCGGTGCCTCGAAACATGGGCGGGGCTGGTCGTGAAGGCCGCTCTGTTCATCATCGTCGTTCTTGTCATGCATCTGCGCGTCACCACCAAATGAGCAGTACCGCTTCAGAACTCACCCACGTCCTCTCCTTCGACATCGAAGACTGGTTTCACATTGTCGAAGTCAAAGCGGTTGAGAATCCCGACGAATGGCCGCGCCTGTCCAAGGAAAGCAGCCTCGTCGAACGCTACACCGACCGCATCCTGAAGATCTGCGACGATGGTAAAGCGAAAGCCACCTTCTTCATCCTCGGCTGGATCGCCGACAGGCACCCCGCCCTCATCAAGCGCATCGCCGATGCGGGCCACGAACTCGCCACCCACTCCTTCTGGCACCGCAAGGTCTACGAACTCTCCCCCCAAGTCTTCTCCAAGGACATCGCCGACTCCCTCGCCGCCATCCGCTCCGCCGCGGGCCACAACACCCCCATCCGCGGCTTCCGCGCCCCATCGTTCTCGATCACCCAGGGCGCGGAATGGGCGTTCGATGTGCTGATGGACCACGGCATCACCTACGACGCCAGCCTCTTCCCCGCCAATCGCGGACACGGCGGCTACGCCTGCACGCCGGGCCCGCACATCGTCACCACCCCCAAAGGCCGCCGGCTCCCCGAACTCCCCATGTCCATCGCCCCCGTCGGCCTCGGCCCGCTCCGCAAGAAGATGTGCTACTCCGGCGGCGGCTATCTCCGACTGCTCCCCCCACGCCTGATCGAGCAGGGCCTGCAATCCGAATCCCGCGCGGGCCGGGCCACCGTCATCTACCTCCACCCCCGCGACTTCGCCCCCGATTGCCCCCGCGTCCCCATGCCCCCGCACCGACGCTTCAAGTGCTACGTCGGCATGCACACCACCGAAGCCAAGCTCCGCAATCTGCTCGCCCGGCACAAGTGGGACACCTGCGCTGCCGTCCTCTCCCGCGCCCTCAACGTGGACCTCCGCACCACCTAGTCTCCGCTCGTCTCACCCTCTCGCCGTCTCTTCCTACTCTTCCCCATGCCCTCGGTCTTCCTCAACGGCGCCTTCGTCGACCGCGATGATGCCCGCATCAGCGTCTTCGACGCCGGGCTGCAGCACGCCGTCGGCCTCTTCGAGACCATGCTCGCCATCGTCGAGCCGGGCGGCGCACCCCCCACCGTCTTCCACCTCCGCGCCCACCTCCAGCGCCTCGCCGGCTCGGCCCGGGCCCTGGGCCTCTCCGATTCCCTCCGCACCAGCGCCCTCGCCGAAGCCGTCGAGCGCACCGCCGCCAAGGCCGCTCAGGACTTTCCCTCCTCCTCCCGCTTCCGCCTCCGCCTCACCATCACCGGCGGCGACCTCAGCCTCCTCGAAGTCGCCCGCGCGGGCGGCGCCCCCAGGCCCCAGCACGACCCCACCGTCCTCATCACGGGCCAGCCCGCCACCCTCTACCCCGATGAAATGTTCGAACGCGGTGTCTCCGCCGTCATCGGCGACCTCCGCATCAACCCCCTCGACCCCTTCGCGGGACACAAGACCCTGAACTACTGGCCCCGCCTCCGCGAACTCCAGGTCGCCGCCGCCAAACGCGCGGGCGAAGCCATCCTCTTCCAGGTCACCAACCACCTCGCCGGCGGCTGCGTCAGCAACATCTTCCTCATCAAGGGCGACCGCCTCCTCACCCCCATCGCCCGCGGTGAAGAACAGGAAGTCGCGGGGGAATCGCCAGATCAACCAACATCCGCAGCCGGGCCCGGCTCCCTCTCCCCCGGCGCTGCCCTCCCCAGCCCGGTCCTCCCCGGCATCGTCCGCTCGTTCATCCTCAGCGCAGCGCCGGGCCTGGGCCTCGAGCCCGACCGCCGCATGCTCACCATCGATGACCTGCTCAACGCCGATGAGGTCTTCCTCACCAACTCGAGCTGGGGAGTCCTCCCGATCGTCCGCATCGAGCGCGAAGCCATCGGCGATGGCGCGGTCGGGCCGGTCACCCTCCGATTCCGCCGGGCCTGGCTCGACGAGACCGCCGCCGCACCGACCGATCTCTAGCCCCCCCGCGCACAGCCCCCGCCGGCGTGGACCGTTACCAGACAGCCCTCGGTTGTGTTGCTTTCGAACCGGGCCGGGCCTGCGCGGTCACAGCCGGGCCGGCATCCCCGGCACCCGGTCCAGGGCCGACACCACCCCGCTCACGCCCATCGCCAAGGCCACCAGCGCCGCCGTCGGAACCGCCATCACCACCATCGCCCCGACCAGCCCCCACTGGACCGCCCGAACCAGCCACCGCTCGCGCACCGCCATCGGATGCTGACGCATCAGCTCGCGGGCATCATCCAAGTCGATGGTGGCGGAAAGTGTTGTCACGTGCGGGCGGATACTAGGATTTGGCCATCCGGAATGCAACGGTTTTGAGCTCGCAAGGGCGACCTGAGAAGAGAGGTATATCACCCAAACTGGGCAGTTTATGCGGACTATCCCGACGGCCAGCGCACCTCGCCGGTTCCGCCCCGCGCGGCATCCGCAAGCCCGGCCCGCCACATCCAGCGCTTCAGGGCCAAATGCTGCTGGTACAGGAGGTTGAGTAACTCGACCTCGTCCGAACCGCCGATCCGCTGGCCCCCGACCAGCGATGCCGGCAGCTCCGCGAGTTTCAGAAACGATCCCCGCAGCCGCGCCGCCAGGCTCTCCTCTCGCGCCAGGTACGCCTCGCTGTACGCGACCTCATCCGCCGACCGGATCTCGCGCCCGAACACGGCCCGGGCGAACTCCGGCGCAGCCCCCGCGAACAGCCACGCGGCCCGGCCCAGCTGGAACTCCCGCGCCAGCACATCGGCCGGGCGGTAACGGTGGTCGTGCTCGGCCCGCGCTGCCGGGCGGAACAGCACCGGCGCCCCGAACCGCTGCGCCAGCCGATACCCCAGCTCGATGTCCTCGTACCCGTACGCGAACGTGAACCCCCGGAAGCCGCCCACCTCGCGCACCAGCCCCAGCGGCGCCGAGAAGTTCAGCCCCCAGCAGTGCCGGAACCCCCAGTCCCGCCACCGGTCCTGCTCCCCCCTCATCCGGTCATAGAAGAAGATCATCGAGGTCTCGCGCACCAGCCGGTCAAACAGCGAGTCATCGCTGTGCACCTTCCACGGCGAATCGCCCACGATCACAGCCGGGCCGCCCGTCCTGCGCTCCGCCTCCGCGTGCCCCTCCACGTGCGCGGCGATGAACCCCGCGCACGGCTCGACATCATCGTTGATCGAGATCATCAGCCGGCCGCGGGCCTCCGCCACCAACCGCTCCCGCACCGCCATCAGCCCGCCCCGCGCGCACGGGATGCACCGCACCCCCCGCGCCGCGAACCGCGCCGTCACCGCCTCCGACTCCGCATCCGGGCCATCCAGCCCCACCAGCACCTCAAACGACCCCGCCCCCTCCTGCCGGGCCAGCGCGCCCAGGCACCGCTCCAGCAGCCGGGCCCGGCCGCGCGTCGGGATCAGCACGCTCGCCGCCAACGAATCCCGGGGGTTGCCCGAAAGGAATTCCATCGCCATGGCTATCGGCCTTTATCGATGGGCATCCAAAGTGACGGGCCGCGAGGGCCGATATTCAGCCAGACTCCCCTCCCCCGTGAGGAAAGGTCGCCCGATGCCGCAGGTTTTCGAACGCCGCTCCTTCCCGCGCCTCCGCATCACCCGCTCCTGCAAGGTCTTCCACCCCGGCACCCAGAAGTTCCTGCCGGCCCGGACGACCGATGTCTCGGCCTACGGCGCCCTGCTGCGCATCGACAGCCCGCGCGCACTCCAGCCCGGCGAGGAACTCGACATCGCCGTCGCCTGGGATGGTGAGCCCATCCTCCCGCAGGAATGCCTCATGCGGGCCACTGTTGTCCGCACCGGCCCCGGCACCCTCGCCGATGCCGAGCGATGCCAGACCGTCGCGGTGCGATTCCGCACGCCGGTCCGCGAGGCCGCACACCTCGCCGCTGTGGCGTAAGGCGCTTTGGCTAACGGTCTTGGGTACCGCGGCTCTCCGAGCCGCGTCTCTTCAGTTCGCCGCATCTCACCTCACGACTCCGCATCTCGCAGCCCTTCGGGCTGCTGAATGTGTCGCGACACCACCGGGGGCGTCGTCCGCCTTCGGCGGACTCGCCCCCGGCTGTCCTCTGCGAGCCCTTCGGGCTCTACCTCATCGCCCGACCCGGAAGTTCTGCTATCCCGCCCGACGCCCGACGCCCGACGCCCGACCCCCGTCCTTCTGATTAGCATCCGCTAGCTTGAGGTGCCCTATGATGGCCCCACGCACTCCTGTCATCCGAGGGACACCCATCATGCACACCACCGTCATCCGCTCCGGTCTGGCCCGTCTGGCCGCCCCCGCCTGCATCGCCCTGGCAGCCCTGGGCATCGGCAGCCACTACTCGGCAGCCCGCCCGCCGGCGCCGCTCGTCAGCCCGGCGCCCACCACCATCGCCACCATCGACCTCGTGAAGCTCATGCAGCAGCTCACCAAGGCCGCGGTCCTCAACAACCAGCTCAAGGCCCGCAACGATGAGCGCCAGAAGTCGATCAACGAGATGGTCGACCGCCTCAAGCTGATGAAGGATGAGATCGACGCCCTCCCCAAGACGGCCGAGAAGGAGAAACGCGACCTCTTCGTGAAGGCCTACGAGCTCGAGCAGACCGCCGCGGGCCGGCGCGATGCCCTCCAGCGCGTCATCAACATCGAGAAGGGCGAGCTCATCCGCGAGCTCTACCAGGACATCCAGGCCGCCGCCTCCGCCTTCGCCGTCAAGAACGGCTACGACCTCGTCATCGTCGATGACCGGGCCATGCTCCTGCCCGACCAGGCCACCGAGGAGCAGATGAACATGGTCATCCAGAACAAGCGGATCATGTTCGCCGCCGAAACCCTGGATGTCACCGCCGCCCTGGCCCAGGAAATGAACAACCAGTATCAGGCCCCGCCCGCCACCACCCCGGCCGACCCCGCCGGCAAGTAAGCCGCGCACATCCCCACCCCCCGGTACTATTCATTCGCGGCATGACCCTCACGATGCACGCCACGCCCACATCCCCGGGCCCGGCTGGCCCGTTGACCACCGGCTTCCTCGCCGGGAAGCTCAACGCGCGCCTCATCGGCCCGCCCGACCTCCCGATCACCCACATCAACACCCTGGAGCGCGGCGCGCCCGGCGCCATCACCTTCATCCGCGATAAGCGCTACGCCGCCGGCTGGCCCGCCAGCAAGGCCTCCGCCACCCTGGTCACCCGCGGCATCGAAGTGCCGGGCCACGACCCCTCGGCCCGCGCCCTGCTCATCGTCGAGAACGCCGACCTCGCCCTCAACACGGTGCTGGAGTTGATGGCGCCCCCGGCGCCCGCACGTCGGCCCGGCGCGCACCCCTCGGCCATCGTCGATCCCTCGGCCTCGATCGCTCCGACCGCCCACATCGGGCCCGGCTGCATCATCGAGGCTGGCGCGGTCGTCGGCGAGGGCACCGCGCTCATCGCCCAGGTCTACCTCGGCCACCAAGCCCGCATCGGACGCGGCTGCACGCTGCACCCCGGCGTGCGCATCCTCGACCGCTGCGTCGTCGGCGATGCCTGCCTGCTGCACGCCGGCGTCGTCATCGGCGCCGACGGCTTCGGCTTCCGCCCCGATCCCCCCCGCGGCATCGCCAAGATTCCCCACATCGGCAACGTCGAGATCCAGCCCGGCGTCGAGATCGGCGCCAACTCCTGCGTCGACCGGGCCAAGTTCGGCTCGACCGTCATCGGCGCGGGCACCAAGATCGACAACCTCGTCCAGATCGCCCACGGTGTCCAGCTCGGCCGCTGCTGCATCATCTGCGCCCAGGCCGGCATCGCCGGCTCCGCGGTCATCGGCGACGGCGTCATGCTCGGCGGGCAGGCGGGCGTCTCCGACAACCTCACCGTCGGCGCGGGCGCCCAGCTCGCCGGCAAGGCCGGCGCCATGCAGGATGTCCCGGCCGGCGAGATGTGGTTCGGCCACCCTGCCTACAACGGCCGCCAGGCCTTCCGCGACCTCACCCTTCTGCGCCGGCTCGCGGCCGAGTACCGCGACCAGGGCCGACCCGCCCGCAAGAGGGGGGATTCCTCTCCCGATTGACGGCTACGCTCCCGCCATGAGCCTTCCGCGCACCACCGTCGCCGGGGACGCTTCGGTGTCGGGCGTCGGTCTCTTCACCGCACGACCCGCCACCGCAACCATCCGCCCCGCCGATGATGGGCTGCACTTTCGCCGCACGGATTTGCCTGGGTCACCCGTCATCCCGATCCGCATCGACAACGCCGTCGAACTGCCGGGGCTGCCCCCCGGCATGCAGGCCCGCAACACCACCCTCGCGGCCCCCGGTGCGCACGGAATGCCCGGCGCCTTCATGGCCACCACCGAGCACATCCTCTCCGCCCTCGCCGCCGCCGGCATCACCGATGCCCTCATCGATGTGGACGGGCCGGAGATCCCCATCGCCGACGGTTCGGCCCGGCCCTTCGCCGAGGCCATCGCCGCCGCGGGCCGGCGACCCTTCGCGGAATCCTACGATCGGCCGCGCCTGGCCCGGGCCATCACCGTCACGGCCGGGCCCGCCAGCATCACGGCCACGCCGCACGATCTCCCCACCTGCCGGCTGGAGTACCGCCTCGACTACGGGCCCGGAGCGGCCCTGGCCGCGCAGTCGGCGGCGATCGAACTCGGCGAGAACGGCGCCCCGGCCAGGTATCTGCACGAGGTCGCCCCGGCCCGGACCTACTGCCTCGCCGCCGAGGCGCGGGCCATGCGGGCGATGGGCCTCTTCGGGCACATCACCACGCGCGAGATGCTGGTGATCGGCGATGATGGCCGCCCCGTCGACCAGGAATGGCGCCTGCCCGATGAGCCGGCGCGGCACAAGCTGCTGGACCTCATCGGCGACCTGTACCTGGCGGGCCCGCTGCCGCGGGCAACGATCATCGCGCACCGCTCGGGCCACGCGATGAACCAGGCGATGGCGCGGGAGATCGTCCGGGCCCGGCTTCACTGAAGGAGGTTTCGGCCCGCGCGATGGTCCCCGGTTCCGGGGCATCTTCGCTCCTGTTTCCCCGGGGAAGTCCGACATCACCTCGGGTGATTGCTCATTTATCGGGCGCGCCCCCCGCCCGTTCAGCGCCACAGGCGGCGCGGGCCGATGTGAAGAGCGCGGGACTTTCGTGCCTCTACGCGTTGCAACACGTGACCCGCCGCGACTTGGGCCCGTCGGTCGAGCGGCGTTCATCTTTCCGGGGCGGGCTTCCGATCTGGATAGCACGATTCTGTTGTTGATCCTCGGGGTTCAAGGAAGGACGCCATGGCGACACTGAAGCTGCACGTTGATGAGCCGGCCGGTGAGTTTGACCCGATCCCGTTCCCATCCAGCCTGGCGCACCGGGCCCGCCGGGCCGAGCCTCCCCGCCGTCGCCAGCCCGACTCGATCCGCATGGCCGAGGATGCGATGCGCCGCGTCGATGGCCACCTGGGCCGCCTCCGCGAGCTGGTCGGGACCGACGATGATGATCATCCCCGCGCCGCCTGACGCGGCCCGGCGCTGACCGCCGACACCAACGCCCGCGATCGAGTCCGCCATGGGGCCCGATCGCGGGCGTTGTCGTTTTGGGGAAGAAAACCACCGAGGCGCAGAGGCGCAGAGAAGAAGCAAACAGGGGACAGGGAACAGGGGAGAGGGGAATCGGAAACACGTGGGCGCTGTGGCGGTGCGAGGATGCGTCCACACGGCATCCGGCACGGCCCCCCAACTCACCCTCGGCTTCGCGTTCCGATCTTCTCTGTGCCTCTGTGGTGAGTTCCCTTCCGGGCCCCCTACGTCTTGCGGGCCACGCGCACGATCGCGACCGTCTGGTCATCGGTGCGGTCGCGCAGCCCGATGAACTGGCGCAGCTCCCACTGGATCGCCTCGAGGATCTGCGCAGCGGTGGCGTCGGGCTGCTGGGTGAGGGCCTTGATGAGCGTGGCCCGGAGGCGCTTGCGGGTGAACTTCTCGTTGGAGAAGTTCTGGGCATCGCCGACGCCGTCGGTGTACGCGACGATCACATCGCCGGGGTGCAGCTTGCAGACGGCCCGCTGGTACTTCTCCTGCGGGTTGATGCCCACGACCATGCCGCCGACGCCGAGCTCCTCGATGTCCCTGTCGGTGGGCGGGCGGGTCTTGTGGTGGCGGACTACGTACGTGGGTTCGTGCCCCGCCGAGCAGTAGGTGAGCAGGAGCTGGTCGGGGTCGATCACGCCGTACCACAGCGAGGCGAACTCGCGGTCGAGGGTGTCGCGGCAGAGGGCGACGTTGACCTTGCCGACGATCTCGTCGAGGTCGTAGGTCTCCTCCGCGTGGGCCCGGAGGCTCGCCCGGACGGCCGACATGAGCAGCGCCGCGGCGATGCCCTTGCCGACGACATCGCCGACGGCCAGGCCCAGGTGGCCGTTGAGCTCGAGGAAGTCGTAGAAGTCCCCGCCCAGCTCGAAGCTGGGGGTGTACCTGGCGGCGATGTCGAGCCCGCGCACCTTGGGCATGGCCCCGGGCAGCATGCGGCGCTGCACATCGGCCGCCAGCTCCAGCTGCCGCTGGATCCGCTGCTCCTCCTGCTGGAAGCGCAGAAGCCGGGCCTGCTCGACGGCGACCGCCGCCTGCTGCGCGAAGGAGCGGAGCAGGCCCTTCTCGGCCTCGCCGAAGCGGCGCGGCGTTCGCGAGTAGAGGCGGATGACGCCGATGGGCTTGTTGTGGAAGACCAGCCCGGCGTTCATGACCGCCCGCAGGCCCTCGCGCTCGGCCCGGTCGCCGATGAGCACCCGCGGGTCGCCGCGCAGATCCTCGACGGTGACGATCTCGCCCTCGAAGGCGAGGCGGTCGAAGAGGCGGTCGCGGGAGAGGGGAAGGGGCGATTCCAGCCAGTTGCGGCTCAGCCCGCGCGAGGCCATCAGCGCCAGGTCCTCCTCGGTCGAGGCCGACATGCCGTCGCTGTCCTCCTTCATGAGAACGACCGAGCCGGCATCGAGCTCGAGCACATCCAGGGCCGACTCGAGCACGACGTTGAGCACGCGGCTTACATCCGCGGCCCGGGCGAGCAGGCTGGTCAGCTTGTAGAGCGCGCTCACCTCCTTGATGCGGTGGCGCAGCTCCATCTCCTCCTCGCACAGCTCGCTGGCGGTCGAGGCCAGCAGCGACACGACGCGCTCCAGCGCCGAGCGGGCGTGGGCGGGGTCCAGCCGCGGCTCGCCCGCGCCGATCACGAGCCACCCGATGCGGTCCCCGGCGACGACCAGCGGCACGGCCCGGGCCGGGTCGGGCCCGGCCGCGCCGTCCACGGGGTCCTGCACCGTCCACGTGCCGGGGCGCTCGCCGGGCGCAACCAGCCGCCCGCGCACATCGAAGAGGTTCACGGGAACGCCCACTAGGCGCGTCACCTCCGCGCACAGCGAGGCCAGCGAGCCGTCGGTCAGAAAATCCGTGATGGACAGGCGCGGGCCCGCGGCGGTGCTCCCGGCCCGCGCGGCCGGCTCTCCGGGTGTCATCCGTGCTCCCTCGGCCCCAGCGTCGACGTCTCGCCCCGGGCCCGGCGGGCCTGGGGGAGCGCATCGTAACCGCGGGCGGCGCGGGCCGCGATCGGGGCGAAGTTCAACATCGGGCTCAGGGCGCCTGCCAGACGCCGCGGAGGAACTCGACCAGGCGGCCTTCATCCTCCAGGATGTCCCGGTCCGCGCCGGGAGCGGCCTTCTCGAACTGGATCCGCCCGACCCGGGCCATGGCGTCGAGCCCCTCGGCCACCGCGGCCTGGTCGCCGCGCTGGTAGCCGATGTACGCCAGCAGCAGCCCGGAGCTCCGGCCTACATCGGTGTCTTCCTTGGCGTAGGCCCGCAGCTGCTCCGACAGCGCGAGCAGCCGGGATTCCTTGGGCAGGAGGTCCGGGGCGTAGCGCGGGGCCGCGGTCTCGGGGTACTCGGTGAAGGTCTTCACCAGGTTCGAGCCGGCCGAGACAATAAGGCCGGCGCCGATCTGGGCGTGCGTGCGGGCCACCATGGCGGTGATGTCGGCGCTGGGCTCGTTCATGGCCCGGGCGAAGGCATCCTCGGCGTCGAAGTACTTGCCCTCGCGCATCGCGGCCTGGCCCGTCAGCATGAACTCCTTGAACTGGTCGGTGGCCGGGGCGCCCATGTTGATGAAGGACTCGATCTTGCCGCCGCTCTCGCGGATGAGGCGCAGGGTCGTGGTGTCGAGCTTGAGCCCGTGCTGGACGCCCTTGGTGACCTTGGGCTCCTGCGTGCCGGGCGTGAGGCCGGGCAACGGGCGATCGGTCTTGCCCCACAGGTTCACGGTCGGGCCCGTCTTGGGCTGGATGTAGTTGGGGATCTGCAGCCCGCCGATCTGCGTCTCCTTGGCGTTCTCTCGGACCGCCGCCAGGTAGTTCTTGGTGCTGTCGACCGCCGCCTGCTGGCGGAGCCGCTGGCGCAGGTCCTGGATCCGACGCTCCCACTCGGGCACCCCGCGCTGGCCCATACCGGGCAGCGTCGTCAGCTCCGACCCGCTCAGCCCCTGCGAGCCGGGGTTGGCCAGCGCCGTGTTGGGCATCCCCAGCACATCCTTCTCGTTGAGCCCGGTCAGCCCGCCCGCCTCGCGCTTGCCCAGCGTGTACGTCAGCAGGTCCGAGCCGTCGGCCCGCGATTCCCGCGTCTCCTCGCTGCGCTTGGTCATCCGGTCGCGGAGCAGCTCGTAGGCCGTCCGCGGCTTCGCGGAGGTGTCAACCCGCTCGCCGCCCAGAGGGGGGAGCTTCCCGATGTCCTCGCCCGCCGGGTTCGTCGCGCCGGCCGGGCCGCCCAAGCCGCGGTTGCCGCCCGGCACACCGCGGTCCTGACCGGTAACGCCCGTCGCGCCCGTCGCGCCCGTCCCGCCCGTCGCGCCACGCTCCGTGCCCGGGGGCCGCAGCCCCGCCGGGGCCTGCGTCCGCACCTGCACACCCGTCAGACCCGTCGCCGTCTGCTGCTGACGCCACCCCTCGGCGTTGCTGGCCTGCGCCAGCACAGCCTTGTCATACCCCGTGCCGGCCTTGAGCGCGCTGTTCAGTCCCGTCCGCAGGCCGGGCCCGAAGGGCGATTCCCCCTCCTGGTCCGAAGCACCCGGCACGCCGTTGCCGACGCCGGGGATCGCGCTGCCGCCCGCGCCCGTCCCGCGCGGCGACCCGCTGGGCGTCGAGCCGGCGGGCCGGTCGAGGAGCCCGCCCACCGGGTTGTCCAGAAGCCCGGAGCGCGGGGCCGGCGCCTGCCGCGTCAGCCCGGAAGACAACTGTGTCGTCAGGTCGCGCATCAGGTTGCGCTCACCACCCAGCCCGCCCGGGGTCACCTTGCGGACGCCCGAAGCCGGGTCGATGTCGGTCAGCCCGATGTCGCGCTGCATGCCGCCCCGCGTCCGGCCGAAGGGGTCGACGCCGAACAGCCCGCCCGCGGCCGACTGCGTGGTCTGCGATGGCTTGTAGGGCGAGGTCGCCGTCTTGTAGCCCAGGCTCGGCGACAGCCCCTGCTGCGCGGTGTACGGGTTGCGGGCCACCGCCAGGCTGCCGCCGATCCCCGGGGAAGGCCCCCCGCCCGACATCAGCGACCGCTGGTAGTTGGCGATCTGCGCCGCGTTCACACCGAAGCTCGGCGCCCGCGAAGAGAGCGAATCCCGCTCGAACCGCGTGATCTGGTTGCTGCCCAGCCGTCCCTGGAACTCGTACGGGTTGCCAAACCCGCGCCGACCCTGGAACGACATGCCGTTGGGCGCGTTGCCGTAGATGATCGCGTTGTTGATCGCGTTGCTGCCCACGCCCGACCGCGTGAAGGCGCCCCCGCCGTAGCGGTTGAAATCCCGCTGGAGACCGTTCCCGCCGCCCAGCGCGCTCTGCCCCAGCGCGGTCGTCGGGGCCAAGGCCACCGCCAACCCGGCCAGCCGGACCATCAACCCGATCGGAATCCGTACCGCTGAAGCTCTCACGCTCGCCTCCGCCGGGCCCACGGGTCAACGCGCCATCAACACCCAGTATAGATCGGCCGGGCCGCTTTCCGTCTGACCAATTCAGGCCATTCCGCGGCATTCCACGGCGCAATCGCGACCTCTTCAGGGCCCGTTCTTCGATACCGCGCCCGCCGGGCCCGGGTTCGCGCAACCCCTGCGCCCGGCCCCAATTCCGGGATTCCGGTCGGGCCCGCCATTCCCGGGGAGCCGCCCCGGGGCCCCGTACACTTGGCCACTCATGACCACCGACCGCCCGTACTACATCACGACCCCCATCTACTACGTCAACGACCGTCCCCACATCGGGCACTGCTACACCACGCTCCTGGCCGATGCCGCCGCCCGGTTCCAGCGTCTCGCCC
The DNA here is from genome assembly GCA_020849615.1 of Phycisphaerales bacterium. Lineage (GTDB taxonomy): Bacteria > Planctomycetota > Phycisphaerae > Phycisphaerales > UBA1924 > JADLFW01. Next base: position 73,791 of record JADLFW010000004.1, on the reverse strand, counting down.
GGGGCCTCGACATCGACGGCAAGGATGAGCCGACCCGGGCGGGATCCGCTCCCGCCGGCCCGGCCGGTCGCGTCTTCTTCTTGACCGGCACCGATGAGCACGCAGACAAGGTTGTCACCAGCGGCGCTGAGCACGGCGTCAGTCCGCTGGAGTGGGCGACGCGCAACGCCGACCAGTTCCGGGCCGCCTTCGCCGCGATGAACTTCTCCCAGGATGACTTCATCCGCACCACCGAGGATCGTCACAAGACCCGCGTCCACGGCTACATCCGCCAGCTCCAGGCCGGCGGCGACATCTATCTCGGCGACTACGTCGGCTGGTGGGATGAATCGCAGGAGGAGTACCTCACCGAGACGGTCGCCAAGGACAGCAAGTTCGGCCCGTACACCAGCCCGGTGACGGGCCGGCCGCTGGTGAAGCGCACGGAGAAGAACTACTTCTTCCGCCTCAGCAAGTACGAGACGGCCTTGCGGGCCCACATCGACGCCCACCCCGAGTGCATATTGCCCGAGGCCCGGCGCAACGAGGTGCTGGGCCGGCTGAGGCAGGGCCTCCAGGATGTGCCGATCTCGCGGGCGGTGACCGATGATCCCACCACGCAGTGGGGGATCCGCATGCCCGACGATCCGGGGCACCGCGTCTACGTGTGGATCGAGGCGCTGTGCAACTACCTGACGGTGGTGGACACGCCCGGGCGCAAGGACCTCTGGCCCGCCAGCGTGCACGTGATGGCGAAGGACATCCTGTGGTTCCACGCGGTGATCTGGCCCGCCATGCTGATGGCGCTCTCGCGCACGGAGAACATCGGGAAGCTGGGCCTGCCCAGCACGGTCTACGCGCACAGCTACTGGGTGCGCGAGGGCGTGAAGATGAGCAAGAGCCTGGGCAACTTCGTGACGCTGGAGGTGCTGAAGGCCTACGCCGACAAGTACTCGCTGGACGCGGTGCGGTGGTACCTGCTGACGCAGGGGCCGCTGGGCGCGACGGATGCGGATTTCAGCCACGCCAAGTTCATCGAGGTGTACAACGCCGACCTGGCCAACGGCGTCGGCAACTGCGCCAGCCGCGTCTCGAACATGATCGCCAAGTACTTCGACGGGAAGGTGCCCGAGCGCGCCCCGACGCCGATCTCGGATGTGGGGACGGTCGCGCAGGACCTCGCCGCCGAGGCGGCCCGGTGCCAGGCGAAGTTCGACCTCGACAGCGGCCTGCTGCGGGCGGTGTCGCTGATCTCGCGGGTCGATCTCTACATCAACGAGACGCAGCCGTTCAAGCTCGCCAAGCGGCTGGATGCCGAGCCCCAGCTGCGGGCGACGCTGGGCCACATCCTCTACGACTGCGCCGAGGCCATCCGCATCGCCGCGCTGCTGCTGATGCCCGCCATGCCGCAGAAGATGACCGAACTCCTCGCCAAGTGGGGGAGCACGCCGCCCGCCGGCGTGCCGCTCGCCGACCTGGTGCAGTTCGCCGGCCCGTACGGGCTGAACCCCGGCACGGCGATCGTGAAGGGCGAAGCGCTCTTCATGCGGGCCGACCCGGCGGAGCCCCCGCCGGCCTGATTCGCGCTCGCGCCAGCCATACCCCCGGCCAATCGCTGCGCACCGCCCGCGCTGGAAGCGTTCTCATCGCGCATGGTGCATCCATTTCGATCGGGATATCGAACTCCGGTGGCCGTGCACACCACCGCCGAATTGCGAGCGGGGATTTCTCATGGCCGACGAGCGTGAGATTTTTTTAATCTGCTGGTTCGATCAAACGGGGGCCGTTTCCAGATCCGATCAGCGTTTTCGCGGCGTGACGATGGGTCTTGCTCCGACCGGCACCGCCGGGAACCGGAGGAACATTAGTTCCACAGATTTGAGGTTCGTGAAACATGTAAGTTCGGGTTGACAACGTTCCCGAATTCGGGAAGGATGTCGGGCCTGCGGGGATCGCCGACGATCGGCCCGCCCAACTCGCCCCGAAACGCCCGCTCGGAAGAGGGTTTCCCTCCCCGGGCGGGTTTTTTTTCCGCGGCTGCCGCGGAGCGACCGCCGCGTGCGGGCGGGCGCATGAAAACGCCCGGGGCCGGGCCCGGGCGCTAGCGTTCGATCAGCGGGTTGAACGGTCGATCACCGGATGCCGCACAGCCCCAGGTCGTTGGTGCCGCCCGCGCCGGTGATGGCCGGGCACTGCACGCACGCGATGGGCTGGATGACGCTGTTCTTGATGAGCTGGCCGCCGGCCCCGCAGGCGCCGCCGATGCCGCCCGGGCCCGGCGGGGTGCCGTTGGCCCCATCGCCGCCCGGCTTGCCCTGGCCGCCGCAGAAGGAGTAGGGCTCGTTGGTGACGAAGTAGTAGACGTACTTGAGGCTGATGTTGGCGCCCTTGCCGCCGGCGCCGCCCGCGCCGCCCTGTCCGCCGTGCCCGCCGAAGGGCTCGGGGGGCTCGCCGCAGCAGTAGACCCCGGCCATGGAGCCGTCGATGCCGTCGGCGCCATCGCCGCCGCTGCTGTCCATGCCCGCGGATCCGCCCGAGGATGAGTACGCGAGCGACAGGGTCTTGCAGCTGGTGGTGATCGCTCCGCCCGCGCCGCCGTGACCCGACGGGAAGGTCTGCCCGGGCCCGAAGACCGAGTAGTTCTCGCACTCGGTGCCGTTCTCGCACATGTCGCCGGTGTAGACGCCGCCCGAGCCGGCGATGCCCGCGGTGGCGCCGTTGCCGCCGCGGGCCGCGAGCCCGCAGTAGAGGCCCATGCCCAGCATGTCATCGCTGGTGATGGTGATGGGCCCGGCCGCGCCGCCGTGGCCGCCCGAACCGCTGTTGGCCCCGCCGGAGGCGGTGATGGTGTACTTGTACGGGCCGCCGGTGGAGCAGTAGAGCTCGTAGCAGCTCGAACTGTTGCCGCCGCCCCCGTTTCCGCCCGCGCCGCCGTAGCCGCCGCCGGTGGCGACCGAGCAGACGCCCTGCGCCGCCGACATCGTGTAGTTGCGGGCCGTGACCTTCACGGCGCCGCCGCTGCCGCCGTTACCCCCGTTGCCGCCGGGCTGCGGGCCCGGCTGCCCGTAGTTGCCGGCGCCGCCGCTGCCGCCCTGGCCGCCGTAGGCGAGGATGGAGCCGGAGCTGGCGTAGTTGACGTAGAGCGAGACCCACGAGTTGGCGGGGGCGAACTTGGTCTGCTCGACGGTGACGGGCCCGGCGTTGCCGCCGTTGCGGCCCGGCCGCCCCACACCCGCGAAGCCGATGATGCCCTGGCCCCCGCCGCCGCCGTTGCCGCCGGCGCCGCCCGATGTGTCCAGGGCGCCCGAGATGGCGATGTCGCCCGCGGCGGTGAGCCTGATGCTGCCGCCGGTCGAGCCGGCGGCGGCGGTGTATCCGTCCTCAGCGCCGATGTAGGCGCAGTCGTCGAAGTAGCCATCGCGGCCCCAGGCGCCATCGCCCCCATCACCGCCCGAGCAGTCGATGGGCTTGCCGACCTGGATGCTGCGGTCGCGGGGGACCGAGCCGGTGGACATGAGCGGGGTGGTTTCGAGCACGACGCTGTACCCGGCGGTGCCGGGCTGGCCCGCCTGCGGCGGGTAGAACGTCCAGCCATCCGCGCCATCCTGGCCGCGGCCGTCGATGCCCCAGCTGTACAGGCCCGCGCCGACGGAGATCTTGCCGTTGTTGACGCGGATGGTGAGCGTCGTGCCCGTGCCGGCGACGATCGTCGCGTCGTAGATCTGCACATCCTGATCGAAGTACGTGTAGGTGCCCGCGGGGATGTTGCCGGTGAGCACGACCTGCGCCATCGCCGACGGCGACAGAGCTGCCGCCGCCGTGAGCGCCGCCGCTGCGCACCATGTTCCTCTGCATCGCATGCGAATGCTCCTTCTCCCCGAACTGGTTGTGGGAACCGCACGAGAAACCACGCCGCGGCCCGTCAGAACTGCCGGGCCGTTCCGATCAACCTAGCGAGCGCGGACAGCCCGCGCGGCCGCACAAAAGTGTGGTGCAGAACGGGTGCGCATCAGTGCCGAGAACCGGGGAAACTCGATCCACAGGTTAGTGGGAGGATGGACGCGCGCGGGCCCGCTCAGCCCTTGCTCTTGTAGTAATCCAGGTTGACCTGGATGTACTTGTTCCACTCCGCGGGGAGGTCTTCCTGGGGGAAGATCGCCTTCACCGGGCACTCATCCACGCACAGGCCGCAGTCGATGCAGGTGTCGGGGTCGATGTAGAGCTGGTCGGCGGTCGCGAAGTCGGCCTCGTTCTTGGTCGGATGGATGCAGTCCACGGGGCACACCTCGACGCACGAGGTGTCCTTGGTCCCGATGCACGGCTCGGCGATGATGTGCGGCATGGCGTCGGCTTTCCCCAGCGCCCCCACCACGGGGACGGGCGGGCCGGCCCGGCTGCTTGTTCCGTCGGGCCCGCGAGGGATCAGGGTAGTCCGCGAGGGGGCGAGCCACCACGAACCTTCACCCCGCGGGCAAGGCCCGCGGCCGGGGCCCCGGGGATCGGCCCGCGCAGCGCGGCGCGAGTCTCGGGCGGGGATGCCATTTCCCAAACGCCAGCGCGGGCCTCGCGCGGCGGAGTGAACGAAAAGAACCGGGTCCGTGACCGCACGGGGCGGCACGAGGCCCGGGCGCCCGCGGCCCGCGCCGGGGGAGTCCGGCGCTGATCACGGGCAACCGCCGGGCCCGGAGGGGTGGGCGACGCGCAAACGCGACCACGCGCCGGGCCGGCGATCAGAGCACACTGGATGATCCCGAAACGCGGACGTTTGAACAGGACTTGCGAACCCCCGACAGAGCGCCGGGGATCACCGCCACAGGAGCCGGGCGGAGCGGTGTCCTATGCCGGCCCGGGGGTGCGGAGGTTTCATCGAACATATCGAAGACGCCGGGCCCGGCCCGGGCCTTTCCGGGGGCCCGCATCCTGTAAGATGAAACCGGGCGGGGCGTGAGCGGAAGGATTCGTGTGCGCCACCGCCGGGCCGGGTCCGGGAAAGGAAGCAAAGCATGGGATTCCGTGACCGTTGTGCCGTGAGTGTGGCGCCGTTTTTTCTGCGGGTGGCGCTGGGGCTGACGTTCATCTGGGCCGGCTCGGCCAAGATCTTCGATGAAAAGCCGGTGCGCGGCGCGGACGCCGCGGCGCTGGCGAACCTGGGGGTGATCGCCGCTCCGCCCAAGGCAGCGCCGGCGGTCACGCCGACTCCCACGCCCGCGCCCGTCACGCCGCCCGCGCCGGCCTCAGCACCCGAGAAGCCCGCCGGCGGCCCGCCCGCGCTGCTGCAGGTGGCCCCGCAGGCCGCGCCGTCCGGGGTGTACACGGCGGAGGATTTCCCGACCGACATCAATGTCCGGGCCGTGCACAAGTCGCTGACGCTGCGGCTGCTGAGCGCGGCGAACCCGTCCGATGGGCAGATGCCGCTCTGGCCCGCGCGGCTGGCGCAGGGCCGCTGGCCCGTGTACGCGGCGTGGGCCGCGGCGCTGACGGAGCTGGTGGGCGGGTGCTGGCTGCTGCTGGGGCTGTTCACGCGGCTGGCTGCGATGGGAGTGGCGGGTGTGATGGTGGGGGCGATGTGGCTGACGCAGTTCGGCCCGGCCATGCAGACGGGGCAGACGTACCTGGGGTTCATCCCGCGTCACCCGGTGTTCGCGGCGGACAGCTGCGGGATGCCGGTGTACGCGATGCTGCTGTGGCAGCTGGCGCTGCTGGGTGGGGCGCTGTCGCTGCTGTTCTCGGGGTCGGGCGCGCTGGCGATCGATCGGGCCCTCTTCGGCGGCGGCTCGCCGTCGAAGCCGGCGGAGTGAAGGCGGCCCGCCTCTCCGAGGCGGGCGGGTGCCGGGGCGCGTTGTAATCTTGAGGATCGAGGTGTCGCGGGGATGCGGAGCGCACCCCACAGCGCCCGGCGCAACACAGCGTGGCGGATTCGCGGGCTCGTCCACCACGGCACCCAGCAACACGGCACGCGGCAACCTTGGCCAACTCACTTCTTCGTCGCGCGCAGCTCCTGGCCCTTCAGGAGGCGGCGGATGTTGGCCCGGTGGGTCCAGAAGACCAGCAGGGTCATCGCGGTCGTCACGATCAGGAACGGGCCTGAGCCCGGGGGGGGGAAGGGATCGCCCGCGGCCCGGCCGGGCCAGAGCATGAACATCGCCAGCGTCCACAGGGGAAGACTGAGCCCGGCGGTGAGGGAGGCGAGGGAGACGTAGCGGCAGGTCTTGTAGATGGCGAGCCAGGTGGCGAAGGTGAGCAGCGCGGGGATGGTGAGCGCGGGAACGACGCCCAGCAGCACACCCAGCCCGGTGGCGACGCCCTTGCCGCCCTTGAACTTCAGCCACGGGCAGAAGATGTGGCCCAGCACGGGGGCGAGCATCGCGGCCAGCCACATCCAGGCATCGGCGGCGGGCATGCGCAGCTGGCCCAGGCGGCCCAGCACCCAGCCCGCGACGAGCGTGGGGATGAGGCCCTTGGCGATGTCGATGGCGAAGCACAGCGCGCCCGGGCCTTTGCCGAGCACGCGGGTGATGTTGGTGGCGCCGATATTCCCCGAGCCGTGCCGGCGGATGTCGATGCCCTTGGCCCGGCCGATCAGCAGGCCCGTCGGGATGGACCCGGCCAGGAAGGCCGCGGCGAGAAGGGCGGGCCAGGCGGCGGGATTGAGCGGGCCAACGGGCATGGCGGATGGTGAGGGTCAGGATCGCGGCGCGAAGCGGGCCTCAAGCCCGGCCAGGAGCGAACTCCAGACTTCTTCCGGCCCGCGCGCGGCGTCGATGACGAGGTGGTGCGCGGGGTCGGCCCGGGCCTGGTCGAGGTAGCTCTGGCGGACCTTGCGCTGGAACTCATCGCCGCGCTGTTCGATGCGGTCGTCGAACAGGCCCAACGTGGAGGCGGCGGGGGCTTTGCCGTTGGGTTTGGCGCCTTTCTCGACGCCCTTGGTGCGCCGGGCCGCGGTGACCTCATCGACATCGAAGATGATGACCAGGTCGGGGCAGGCATCGCGGATCGCGACGTGCGCCACCGCGCTGATCTCATCGGCGGGCAGCCCGCCCGCGGCGCCCTGGTAGGCGTACGTCGAGCTGACGAAGCGGTCGGCGAGCACGAGGTGACGGGCCGCGATCGCGGGGAGGATGCGCTCCTGGACGAGCTGGGCCCGGCTCGCCATGTAGAGCATCATCTCGCAGCGCAGGCTCATGTGGTCGAGGGACTGGTCGAGCAGGATGGCCCGGATGCGCTCGCCGATGATCGTCCCGCCCGGCTCGCGGACCTCGCAGACCTTCACGCCCGCGCCCTCGCAGAGCTGGTGCAGCCGGCGGAACTGGGTGCTCTTGCCGGAGCCATCCGGGCCTTCAAAGACCAGGAACCGGCCCGCCAGCGCGGAGAGCCAGGCGGGAGGATTCGGCGCGGTGTCGGGAGCCTGATCGGTCACGGGGGCGAGTGTAGGAGATCTGCGCGGACAGGCATTCATGGTGGCCCGCCTCTCCGAGCCGGGCGGTTCGATACCCGGCACGCGTCGGAGGCACGTGCACTACCTCCGGGCCGTCCACCACGGCACCGCAAAGACAGGCGGCCGCCGATCACTCCCCGCTGGGAAGTTCTTCGATGTCCATCACGCGGTAGGAGCCGGGCCCGTCCCCGTGCAGCGAGGCGATCGCTTTGAGCAGCCCGGATGGGTCATCATCGATGAACTGGATGGCCTTGATGACGACGGGGCGGCGGCCCGTGGCGGGGTCGGCGGGGTTGAGGCGGTCGAGGGTCTCGAGCACCGCGCGGTTGCCGCCCGCCCAGGCCGAGTCGGGCCCGGAGCGGCGGATGCTGCGGGTGAGGAGGAAGACCAGCTCGGGCTTGAGCGACAGGCCCGCCACCAGCGCTTCGCGCGGGTCGGAGCGGCCCGAGGGCTGGATGCCCGCGAGCCACGTGCGGAGCCGCTGCTTCTGGTCATCGGTGGCGGGCAGGAGCGTTGACCCCGCGCCGCCGAAGACTTCCAGGGCCCGCGCGGATTCGCGGCCCGGCGCGGGCGGCGGCGGCTCGCGGAAGACGATCACCTGGAACGACTGGGCTGCGTTCAGGCGTGAGACCGAGCGGTCGAGTTCGGACAGGACGAGCGGGAGCGAGGAGGCCATCGGCCCGGAGGCATCGACGAGGTAGACAACCCGAGAGGCGCGCGGGCCCTGCACCCCCGCGAAGGAGGCGGGCGCCGGCTCGGGAGCGCGGGCCGGGCCGGGCTGTGGAACGGTCACAACGGGCGCGGGCCGGGGCGCCGGGCGGGGGGCGGGTTGCGGCCTGGGCGGCGCGGGCTTATCGACCTTCGGCGCCTCGATCGCGATCTCGGCGGGCTGCGGCTCGGGCTCCGGGGCGGGAGGCTCGGGCTCGGGTTCAGGGGTGGGGGGTGGTGGGGGTGGGGGCGGTTCGGGCTGGGGAACGGGCGCGGGCTGTGGGGGGAGTGAGAAGGTCACCACCGTCTCGGCGGGGCTGTCGGTGATCTGGCGGCGGTGGGGGTCGATGCGGATGCTGACCAGGCCCCACCAGGCGGCTGCGTGCACGGCGATGGTTCCCAGCAGGGGGACCAGCACCGCAGCGCGGAGCAGGGGATGGACGGGGCGGCGGGCCATGAGGTTGCCGCAATTATCGGTCGGCAAAGGTCTTGGGACGAGTTGGCTCGCCCGCGGATTCCCATCTTCAGTCCGGAGGGGCGGGCGGCGGGGCCGGTTCGATGGCCGCGGGCGGGGTCGGCGCGGGGGAGGTCGGGCGCACGTTCACAGCCGGCAAGACCAGGTCACCGTCGAGGTCGACCATCTTGGCCTCGATGCGGTCCATGATGAGGCGGGAGATGGACTGGTCGCCGATCAGGCCGACGCGGATGGTGACCTTGGTGACGATCGGCGTGCGCTGCGTGACGGCGATGGTGGTGGAGCGGCCCGTGACCTCTTCGGCGAAGAGCAGGGCCTTGGTTTCCGTGCGGATTCGGGCATCGACGATCTTGAACTGCATGTCGGCGATGGCGTTCTGGGTGGCCTCCCAGACCTTGTGGAACGGCACGCGGTAGGCGACCTCGAGCTCGCCGTTGACGTAGACCGCCGTGCCGTTGGACAGGGCCTGGAATCCGGCGCTGGCGAGCAGCATGGGGGGCGCGCAGCCATCGGCGGCGGTCAGAGCGACCGCGGCAAGACACGTCCAGAGCCATCGGGCCGGGGGGCAACGCACAGGCCAGATCACACCATGAACGGGGCGCGGACGCAAGCCGCCGTCCGGGCCCGGCGGTCACGTTGCGGCCCGGCCGCGTCGTCATTGGCTACACCGACGTGTGACGCCCGCATTCCGGGCAGCGGCGCTCGCCGTTGATCTCTTCCAGCCCGGCGAGGTCGTAGCCGCAGTTCCGGCAGAGGCTGAGAACGCCGGGCGGGCCGGTCTCGGGCTTGAGAATGGCGCGGGGCTGGCCATCGACCGAGACGATGACTTCGTACGTGAACTTCTTGCTCTGGCGGCGCATCTCGATATGCCGGGCCCGCCCGTCTTCATCGGTGAGCGGGAAGAAGTGGCCCTTGCCGAACCAGTTCAAGGGGTTGGAAGAGACTTCGCGGCCGTCGATGATGATGCTCTCGCCGCCGAAATCGCTCAGGCGGAACTCGACGCGGTGGCCGTGGAGGGTGGTGCGGAAGAAGTGCATCGGAGGAAGTGACGAAGTGATGAAGAGACGGAGAGACGGAGAGACTCGTCTTCTCCGAATTTGCCCTTTGCTATTTGCTCTTTGCCATTTCTTTCTGTCCCCTCTCCCCTTCGCTATTCCTCATCATCGCGCAGCCGGGCCACCACGCTGAAGTCCTCCAGCGTCGTGGTGTCCTGCGTGATCTTCTCGACGCCCGCGGCCACATCGCGCAGCAGCCGCCGCATGATCTTGCCGCTGCGGGTCTTGGGGAGCCCCTCGGCGAAGCGGATCTGGTCGGGCTTGGCGAGCGATCCGACCTCGCGCGCGACGTGCGCGGTGAGCTCGGCCCGGAGGGCATCATCGGGCTTGCGGCCCTTGTGGTCGATGAACCACTTGCTCTTGAGGGTGACGAACGCGCAGATGGCGTTGCCCTTGATCTCGTGGGGCACACCCACGACCGCCGCCTCGGCGACCGCGGGGTGGCTCACCAGCGCGCTCTCGACTTCCATCGTGCCCAGCAGGTGACCCGAGACCTTGATCACATCGTCGATGCGCCCCTGGATCCAGAAGTAGCCATCCTCATCGCGCCGGGCCCCATCGGCGGAGAAGTAGTACGGAACGCCCGTGCGCGGGTCCTTCACCCGGCCCCAGTAGTTGCTCACGAAGCGGTCGCGGTTGCCGTAGACCCCCCGCAGCATGCCGGGCCAGGGCTTGCGGATGACGAACAGCCCGCCCTTGTTGGGCGGCAGCTCGTGGCCCTGCTCGTTGACGATCGCGGCGTCGATCCCCAGCATCGGCAGCGTGCACGAGCCGGGCTTGGTGGCGATGGCCCCGGGCAGAGGGGTCACCACGTGCCCGCCCGTCTCGGTCTGCCAGTAGGTATCGACGACCGGGCAGCGGCCGCGGCCGATGTGCTGCTGGTACCAGATCCACGCCTCGGGGTTGATGGGCTCGCCCACGGTGCCCAGCACCTTCAGGCTGGAGAGGTCGTGCTTCTCGGGGAGTTCCTGGCCCCACTTCATGAAGGTGCGGATGGCGGTGGGGGCGGTGTAGAACTGCGTGACGCGGTGGCGCGCGATGATGTCCCAGAAGCGGTCGCCCGTGCCCGCCGCTGCGCCGGGGACAGCCGGGAAGTTCGGGGCTCCCTCGTACATGAGCGTCGGCACTCGGTTGGCGAGGATGCCGTACAGCACGTACGAATGCCCCGTCACCCAGCCGATGTCGGCCGAGCACCAGAAGATCTGCCCGGCGTCGGGGATCAGGTTGAAGGCCAGCCGGGCCGTCATGGTGACGTAGACCATGTAGCCCGCGGTGGTGTGCAGGATGCCCTTGGGCTTGCCCGTCGAGCCCGAGGTGTACAGCAGGAAGAGCATGTCCTCGCTGTCCATCGCCGCGCACGGGCAGGCGCTGGAGGCCCGGGGGACGGCGTCCTGCCACCAGTGGAAGCGTGTCGGGCCGATGCGGGCCTGGCCCGTCGTGAAGCGCTGGCTGGGGGCCTCGTGCCCGGTGCGGCGCAGCACGACGACGTGGTTCATGATGTGGCCGTGGTTGGCCAGCATCTGCACCGCCTCCTCCACGTTCTTCTGCAGGGGCACCACCTCGCCGCGGCGGTAGCCCCCGTCGGCGGTGATGATGACCTTGGAGTGGGCATCCACGACGCGCTCGGCGATCGCGGTGTGGGCGAAGCCGCCGAAGATGACCGAGTGGGCTGCGCCGATGCGGGCGCAGGCGAGCATGGCGATCGCCAGCTCGGGCACCATCGGCATGTAGATCGTGACGACATCGCCCTTCTTGACGCCCAGGCTCTTGAGGAGGTTGGCGACGCGGCTGGTCTCGACCTGCAGCTCGCGGTAGGTGAGCAGCCGGACCTCGGGCTCGTGGGCGTAGCGCGAATCGGGGGCGGGGTGGCTCGTCCGCGGGTGGACGGGCTCACCCTCCCAGATCAGCGCCACTTGCTCGCCGTACCCCGCCTGCACGTGGCGGTCGACGCAGTTGTAGCAGGCGTTGATCTTCGCGCCCGTGAACCACCGGGCGTCGGGGGGTTCCCACTCCAGCACGTGGTGCCACGGGCTGAACCAGTCAAGGCATGCGGCCTGCTCGGCCCAGAACTCCTCGGGGTGGTCGATCGACCGGCGGAGCAGGGCCCGGTACTCATCTTCGCAGGTGATGTGCCAGCGGGGGATGCCGACCGATGCCGGCGCGGGCGGCGCAAAGAGCCGCTGCTCCTGCAGCGTCGTGTCGATGTCGCCGCTGCTTACGCTTCCCCCGCCCCGATTGCCCGCCTCGCTCATGCGCGATCGCCTCCGTGTTCTGGGTTCGGGGCACAGCATACCTGCGCGGGCGGGCCATCCCTACGCTGGCGGGGCATGACCGTTTCCACGCCCACCCCATCTTCCGCCGCGGCCTCCGCTCCGGCCCCTTCTCCCGTCCGGGCGCGGCCCGGGCCCGTGGGGGCGCTGCGGATGGCGGCCGGCGACATCAAGCTCGCGCACTCGGTGTTCGCACTGCCCTTCGCGGTGCTGGGGGCCTTCCTGGCGCGGGATGAGAGTTCCCCGTGGGCGCGCTTCGCGGGTCAGCTTGGGCTGGTGGTGGTGTGCATGGTGCTGGCCCGGACGTGGGCGATGCTGTTCAACCGCCTCGCCGACCGGGGAATCGACGCCGCCAATCCGCGCACGGCCCGGCGGGTGTTCGCTTCCGGGCGGCTCTCACCCCGCGCGGGCTGGGCGATCGCGCTCGGGTGCGCAGCGCTCTTTGTGGCGGCGGCGTGGCTGTTTGATGTGTGCTTCGGGAATCCCTGGCCCGCGCGGCTGGCGGTCCCGGTGCTGATCTGGATCGCGTTCTACTCGCTCACCAAGCGGTTTACGTGGCTGTGCCATGTATTTCTCGGGGGCGCACTGGCGGCATCGCCGATCGCGGCGGCGATCGCGGTAAATCCTCCATCGGTGGGACTTGCGGGGGGTGGGCTGTCGGTTGAGGGTGCGGGCGTGCGCACACCCGCCGTGTTTTGGCTTGCGGGCATGGTGGTGATGTGGGTGGCGGGGTTCGACATCATCTATGCGCTGCAGGATGTCGCCTTCGACCGGGCCACAAAACTGTGGAGTATCCCCGCGCGGCTGGGTGTTCCTCCGGCTATCTGGATCAGCCGGGTGCTGCACGCGGCGGCTGTGGTTTTTTTGTTCTCGGCCGCGCGCGCGGATCCGCGCTTTGGTTCTCTCTTCGCGGTCGGAGTGCTCGCGGTCGTCGGACTCTTGGTCGGGGAGCATGCAGTGCTCGCCCGGCGCGGCGAACGAGGGCTGGACATGGCGTTCTTCACGCTGAACGGGATCCTGAGCTGCGTGCTCGGGCTGTGCGGGGTGATAGACCTCGTGTTCTGACCGACCTGGGAGGCCATCGGAAGGGCTAACCCAGAACTTACCACTGCCCCCGGAAGGGCGGCGAGTTCGCGTTTGCGGCTCGCCGCCTTTTTTTCTTTCGCACCGGAAACAGCCGTGGAAAACGCCGGTAACTGCTGGAGATCTCGGCAGTCTCTTTTTCTTTCAATCTCTTCTGAAAACATAGTGGACGGCCGCCCCCGGCCGCGCGATACTCCCGGTATGAGCACCCGACCCACCTCCGATGCGCTCACGCAGGCGCAGGACCAGTTCGTCGCGGTCTGGGGGCAGATGGGCTCGGCCTGGGGCATCAGCCGCACCATGGCCGAGGTCCACGCCCTGCTCTACATCACCGGCGAGCCCCTGTGCACGGATGACATCATGGAGCGGCTGGAGATCAGCCGCGGCAACGCCTCGATGTCGCTCCGCGCGCTCCTGGAATGGGGCATCGTCTCCCGCACCCACAAGCGCGGCGACCGCAAGGAGTACTTCCAGGCCGAGCAGCACGTCTGGACGCTCTTCCGGGCCATCGTCCGCGAGCGCATCAAGCGCGAGGTTGATCCGCTCATGGCCTCGCTGTACGAGATCCGCGACATCACCCAGCCCCACCAGCGGGCGGATGCCCGGCCCAGCTTCGCGCCTCCCGCCGCCATCGCCGACCACAACCGCCGGCTCGATGAGATGATCGATTTCTTCCGGACGCTCGAGACGCTCAGCCAGGGCTTTGTCAGCCCGTCGGGCCGTGGCCTTGAGATCGCCGCATCGGTGCTCAGCGGATCGGTCACGGGGCCGCGGGCCGCCGAGCCGGCCCGGCCCGGCGAAGGAGAATCGCTGTGACGCGCATCGAACGTCCCGGCGTTCCGCGCGCGGGCGACCTGTTGACGACGAAGGTCCGCATCGACCGGGCCGCGCCGGCCCGGCTGGCGCTGCGGTGGGAGGTCGCCGCAGCGGCGGTGCCCGAGGCGACACTGGCGAGGAGTCCGGCCCGGTACATCACGCTGGAGTGGACCGTGCCGCTGGAGCCGGCGGGGCGCGGGGGCGAGGCCCGGGCCGAGCTTGTCGATCCCTCCACCGGGGCGCGGGCCGTGCTCGCGGTGGTCACGGCTTCGCGCGATGACCTCGCCGGGCCCGTGCGCTGCACGAGCGATGGTGACCTGCGTCACATCGAGATCGATGGCCTGCTGACGGCGACGCTGCGCGTCCCGCCCCCCGGCGCTGAATCGCCGGGCCCGGCGGTGCAGGTGCTGTACGCGCGGACGAGCCTGCTGGGGCAGCTGGAGATCCCCGGCGGGCGGTACGAGCTGATCGGCGCGGCTGTGGTGACCTGACCGGTGAATCGGCTCTTGGTGGCCCGCCTCTCCGAGGCGGGCGGTTTGACTGTCGGCCCGCGCCTCAGGCGCGCACCACCACCGACGTGGCGGACTCGAAGACTCATCCACCACGGCACCCGATGCGCGGCGTGATTCAGGACTTCTTGCCGATCACCCAGCCGACGACGCCGGAGATGAGGGTGAGGCCCGCCAGCCCGCCGACGATGATGATCATCTTGTCGCCGAGGGTGTCGAGCAGCCCGCCACCGCCGCCGGAGAGGCCCATCAGGGCCGCGAAGGTGGCGACCGCGAGGCTGAGCACAGCGCCCAGGGCGAGTCCGCCGACGAGGCCCGAGCCGGCGCCGTCGTAGGCCTCGGCGGCGACCATCATGGGGACGACGGCCGCGGCCTCGGCGGGTTCGCTGGTGGCGGGGGTCTCGAAGAGCGCGCCGCCGACGCCGGAGTCGCCGGAGGAGACGGCCGGCTCCTCGGAGGTCTGGGCCACGGTCTCGTTGCCGTAGACATCATCAAGAAGGTCAGCGCCCAGCGAGGTGTCGTCGGCTTCCTTCGCGGCGTCGAGCAGCCCGGCGGAGCCGGAGCCGGAACGCGAACCGGAGGCGCCCGGATCGGCGAGGCCGATGATGCCCGAGCCGGCGCTGGTGATCTGCGTCTGCGCGGACGGGTCGGCCTCCTCGGTCTGGTCCGACTCCTCGAAGATGCTGATGCCCGTCTGCTCCTTGGGGTTCTCGGCGGCGAGGCTGATGCCCGTGGCCGAGCCGGAGCTCGCCAAGGAGAGGGGCTCGAGGTCGCTGTCGGGCGCGAGAGGGATCGCATCCTCCTCCTCAGCGCCGCCGGCCAGCAGGTCCACCTGCGCGGCCTTGAACATGATCTTCTCATCGCGGTCGCGGAAGATGCTCAGCTGGCCCTTGTCGGCCATTTCCTTGACCTGCTCGGGCGAGACACCCAGCTTGCCCGCCGCCTCTTCCAGTGAGTAGAACATCTTCGCCATCGGTCACTCCCGGCGTTGTCCACGCCCGCACCCCGCCCGAAACCCCGAAACCCCGAAACCCGACACCCCGAAACCCAGAAGACTTCGGCCCGGCAACCTCTTTCCCGAACCCGAAACCCTACTCCCGCCACCTTCGGGTTTCATCCGGGCCACCGAGGGGCGGGAGTGTACCGCGCTGGAGCGATCCCGGGAACCCCTCGGCGGCCGGGCCCGCGCCCGGCCCGGCATGGCCCGTTCCGGCCCCGGGGAGGTCCCCGATAGACTGCGGCCCGGATGCACCCGACCCCCGCGTTCCGCAGGCCCGTCCCGCCCAGGCCCATCGAGCGCTACGACCTGGTGCATCCGGCGGTTCCGCGGGAGCTGGATGGGTTCACGATCCTGCAGATCAGCGACCAGCACATCCGGCGGGCCCGGCCGCTGACGGCGGTGATTCGCCGGGCCATGGCGGCGCTGCGGGCCACGCCTGTGGACCTGGTGGTGCTGACGGGCGATTACATGAACCACCCCGGGGATGAGGGGGCGGCGCTGCGGTCGCTGGGAACGCTGGCCCGGTCGTGGCGGGCCCGGCTGGGCGCGGTGGGGATCTTCGGCAACCACGACAGCGCGGCGCTGCGGCGCGGGGCGCGCGGGCTGGCGGGCATCACCTGGCCCGGCGGGGTGATTGAAGTGCCGGGGTTGCCGCTGCGGCTGCTGGCGGCGGATGATCCCGAGGACCTGTTCGCGCTGGCGCTGGAGCACGGCGCGGCCCGCGCGGGGGCGCTCTCGATCGCGCTGGTGCACGACCCGGTCGAGATCTTCGCCGCGGCGGACCTGGGTGTGCCGCTGGTGATGGCGGGGCACACGCACGGCGGGCAGGTGCGGCCGTGGCGGGGCTGGGCGCCGCACACCAGCACGGACCTGCCGCCGGGGCTGGCCACCGGTATCCTGCGCTACAACGACACGCTGGCGGCGGTGAGCCGCGGGCTGGGGGGCGCCATCGTGGATGTGCGTTTCAACTGCCCGCCCCAGATCCCGTTGTACACGCTGCGGCGCGGTTTGTTACCTCCGAACCCCGCTTCGGACCGCGGGAGGCTGATTCGGAAACATTCGTGGTAGCCCGGTGGTTCAATAGGGTGAGGTTCCCGTGGAACCGGGCCGGGGCCCGGATCTACGTTGGAATCAGATTCGCGCAGCGCTGAGCACGGCCCGGGCGATTCGGGCCGGTGGCGCGGCGACGCGGTCGGACAACAAGGAGCTGGTCATGAAGAGCACTCACGCGGTCGTGTTGGCGGCGGGACTGTCGATCGGTCTTGGCGCGGCGGCGTTCGCACAGCCGGCGGAGCTGACGCCCGAGGCGCAGGCCCGCGGCTTCTTCCTTTCCACGTATGTCAGCGGCATCGACCCGGTCCATCGCCCCGTGGGCATCGCCTTCCGCGAGGACGGTCAGGTGCTGGTCACCGAGTACGGCGGCGCGATCCTGCGTTTCCCGGGCCACGCCGACGCGTACACCTACGCCGATGGCCTCGCCATCGCCTTCCATGAGTACGAGGGCGCCTTCGACATGGCCCAGTTCCAGTCGGGCCGCGGCTACCGCACCTTCATGTCGCAGCCGCAGTACGACCGCGTCGTCGAGATCACCCCCGACGGCGTGATCGAGGGCGCGGTCTTCACCGACCTGCCCTGGCCCGCCTCGATGGCCGAGGTCCCCGCCGGGATCCGCGGGCCGATGGCGGGCCACCTGCTGGTCGCCTGCGCCGACGGCGTGTACGACCTCGACCCGACGCAGCGCTCGATCGGCCGCCGCATCACCGGCGACCAGGTCTACGGCATGCAGATCACCCGCGACGGAAAGGCCTTCCTCGCCGCCGCCGAGGACAGCATCCGGCTGTACGACACCCTCACCGGCGACCTGCTCTTCGACACGCTGCCCGCCGGGCCCATCGACGGGCTGGTGCGCGATGTCGTGCAGGGTGTGGGCGCCCTGACCGGCATGATCTACGTCAACACGCTGAGCGGCGACCTCTGGGAGATCAGCCTGGCTGATCCTGCGCAGCGCACGCTCATCATCACGGGCGGCGCCGCCAGCTTCTTCCTCACGCCCGACCCCGCCGCGCCGGGCCCGGACTCGGGCCTCGTCCTTCCCTCGCTGCTCATCTGCCGGGCCGATTCGATCCTGCGGCTGAGCCTCCGCGAAGCCGGCTTCTTCAGCCCCTTCGGCCCGTACTGCACGGCCGACCTGGACCGCGACGGGCTGGTTGACTTCTCCGACTACCTGAACTTCCTCAACGCCTACGACTCCCAGGACGCCGCGGCCGACCTGGACGGTGACGGCATCGTCGACTTCACCGACTACCTCGCCTTCATCGACTCCTACGCGCTGGGCTGCTGAGACCATCGCGGGCGTCGCCCCGCGTCATTTGATGGACCTGATGACCGTGATCGCCGGGTGCAGCCCGGCGATTTTCTTGCGCGGCACGAGCCGGGGCGGGTGGGCGCTGTTGAGGGGGTGCAGGCGCACCGGGCCCGCGCCGTCGAAATACACGCGCGCGAACACGCCGGCGCTGCGGGCCTGGTCGCCAAGGCCCGGCCCCATGCGCACGAAGCAGTCGGCGCCGCTGAGGGCGGGGCGGGCCGGGCTGAAGACGACGAGGTCCCCCGCGCGGTAGAGCGGCTCCATGCGGTCATCCTTCAGCCGCAGCGCGAAGGCTTCGGGGTCGTGCAGGCCCGGCACGCAGATGAACTCCCCGCCGGCCCCCGCACGCAAGCCGGGCCCGGTGAGATCGGGCGCGGCTTCGGCGGGGTCGCCGCCGCTCACAACGGGGATGCGCGGGCAGTCGCCGGGGGTGATGCCCTCTGCGGGCGGGGTGTCGGTGAGCCAGCCGGTAAGCCGGGCGAGGGCGGATTCGAGCCGGGCCAAATCCTCGCGGAGCGCAGCGCCGGCGATGGAGTCGCCGCGGCGGGCCGATCGCTGGGCGCGGGCCGGCCCGGCGAGATCCCCCGGCGCGAGCTGCAGGGCGCGCTCGAGCCGCGCGAGCAGCGCTTCGGCGGGGGGCGCGACTCTTGCGTTCTCGATCTGGCAGAGGTAGCTCCGCGAGCAGCCCGCAGCGCGGGCCACCTGCTGTAGAGAGCGATCCAGCGCGCAGCGCTGAGCGCGGATGAGTTCGCCGATGGGGCGTGCCGCGGGTGTGGGTTGGGGTTGTCGGCGGATCATGGGTGAGAGGGGGGTGGGAAGGGCGTGGGACACGGAAGTGTGGCGGCGGTTGTCGGCCGCGCTGACCGGAACGTGGTGGGGCCGGGGCTCGGGAACGAGGCGGCGCGGCGGAGGACGGTCCCGATCCTCCGCGCGCATCGACCGCGGTTGCGCGCAATTTGGCGGCGATGCGCTATTTTCATCGATCGGAGGCCCCGCGACAACTTGCATTTCCCGCAATGGTTGATAGAACACAAAACTAATGTTCAATGGCACATTGAACATCGAAGTTGGGTGTAACTCAGTTTTGTGTGCAACAGGATGGAGAACACACAATGTTGAGTCTGGTGGAGGGGCAGGGCGGCGTCGGGGCGTCGCTGGAGCGGCTGGGGGACCTGCGGCGCCGCCGCCGCCGCGAGATGATCGATGAGCTCATCGAACGCGCCGAGTGGCTCCCGCCCGGCGACCGCTGGCTGATCGACTCGGTCTACCGCGAGGGGCGGCGCGTCGCGGAGGTGGCGGCGATCCTCGATCAGTCGCCGCGGATTCTGCGGCGGCGGGTGCGGGCGATCCTGCGGAGGGTGAAGTCGGGGCGGTTCGCGTTCGTCGCCACGCAGTCGCGGGCCTGGCCCGCGCTCAAGCGGCAGGTGGCGAGGGCGTGCTTCATCGAGGGCAAGTCGCAGCGCGAGGCGGCGGGTGAGCTACGGCTGTCGCTGCACGCGGTGCGGCGGCAGTGGCAGGCGGTGGATGCCCTGTACGAAGCGGCCGGCGGGCGCGGCGAACGTGACGGGCACGCCGGGCGGCGGCGCGGAGAGCAGGCGTGAGCCAGGCCATCATCGAGACGCGGGCCCGGATCACGGGCCGGCTTCAAGCCGCGTGCGCGCGATTCGGCCTCGAGGTACGGCCCGCGCGCTGCACGCACGGGCCATCAATGCGCAGCGCAGCGCGGCGGCTGGAGCTGGCGCTGCGGCCGGGCGAGACCGCGCTGGTGACCGGGCCGAGCGGGTCGGGCAAGAGCACGCTGCTGCGCGAACTGGCCCGGCGCCTGCGGAAGAAAAACGCGTGCCCGGTCGTCGTGGGCGCGGGTGCTTGCGCGGAGCATGCGGGGCGGAGCGTGCTGGATGTGCTGGCGGTGGAGTGCGGCTCGGCGGAGGCGGCGCTGGGGGTGCTGGCCCGGGCGGGGTTGGCCGATGCGCGGCTGCTGCCGCGGCGCCGGGGTGATCTGTCGGAGGGTCAGCGTCACCGCTTCGACTTGGCGATCGCGATGGCCCGGCTGATGCGCCGCGGCGGCCCGGGGCGGGTGCTGATCATCGATGAGTTCGCCTCGATGCTGGACCGGGCCAGCGCGCGGGGTGTGGCGGGGACGGTGTCGCGCTGGGCCCGGCGCAGCGGGGCGCGGGTGGTGTGCGCCACCGCGCACGATGATGTGCTCGAGATGCTGGGCCCGCGCGTGCTGGTGGTGGTGGGTGACGGGGGGCGGGCCGAGGTGTTTCGGCGGGAGTAAGCGGTCCGCATTTCGGGGAGGTGGGGGATGGATCGCGAGCTGGCGGCGCGGTGGTCGCGCCGGGTGAGGGTGCGCGGGCCCGGCTCAGCGCCCGGGGGGATTCGCATCGAAGTCGGCAGCGCGGGGGACTACCGCGCGCTGGCGAGGTTCCACTATCGCGCGGGCGCGCCCGCGACATGGGCGCTGGTGCTGCGGGCGGTCGATGCGCGGAGCGGCGCGATCGCTGGGGTGCTGGTGGTGTCGATGCCGACGCTGCACGGCAGCGCGCGGCGGCGGGCCTGGCCCGGCGTCTTTGAGGACCGCGATCCGGTCCGGGCCGCGGCGGTGCTGCGGCGGGAGCTGCGGACGATCTCGCGGGTGGTGATCGACCCGCGGTACCGCGGGCTGGGGGTGGCGACCGCGCTGGTTCGGCGGTACCTGACCCGGCCGTTGACGCCGCGGACGGAGGCGGTGGCGGCGATGGGGGAGTGTTGCCCGTTGTTCGCGGCCGCGGGGATGCGGGAGGTGGAGGTCGAGCCGCACCGGAGGCACGCGCGGCTGGCGCGGGCGCTGCGGGCGGCGCGGGTATCGCCGGCGCAGCTGTTGGCGCCGCGGCGGCTGGGGTTGAAGCTGGCCCGGGGTTCGGCGCTGCGGCGGGAGCTGCGGGCCTGGGCCCGCGCTGCGCGGCCGCCGAGGGAGCTGGTGCACGCGCGGGTGGAGCGGCTGGCCCGCGCTGCGGGGATGGCGCTGCTGGCGAAGCCGCGGGCGTATGTCGCGGGTTGAGGGAGGCGTCGGGGATCGGCTGTCGGGGTGTGGAGTGTCGGGGGTCGCGGTGTGGTTTCAAGGACTCAAGAAGGGGGTGGGGAGTGGCGAAGGCGAGGGCGAAGCGCAAGCGGGCGGTGAAGAGCGAGAAGCCGGTGCAGGAGACTCGGCCCGATGTTGAGGATGTGCAGGAGGAAGCTCTGGAGGAAGCGACGAAAGAGATTGGAGGGGACCAGGAGCCGGGCCCGCGCAAGCGGAGGCCCAACAACCCGGCGGGGTCCGGGCCCAAGACGCCCGATGCGCTGCACGCGTGGCTGCGCGAGGAGGTGGAGGTCGATGTGCCGCGCGAGCCGGTGATCGAGGGGCATGCCGCGCCGTTTGACTACCTGGTGCACGTCTACTTCGAGGGCCGGGCCCGGCGCCCCGCCGAGGAACTGCCCGACGCCGAGCACCCGCCGCGGCCGCACTCGGTCGGGCCGATCGACTGCGTGGTGTGGGCCAACCGGGGCGGGGGCAAGACGTTCCTGGGCGCGGTGGCGACGATGCTCGATCTGATGTTCAAGCCGGGGATCGAGGTGCGGATCCTGGGGGGCACGCTGGAGCAGTCCAAGCGCATGCACGCGTACCTGCGCGGGCTGTTCCGGTATCCGAAGCTGGCGAAGCTGGTGGACGGGCGGATCACGGCCCGGCGCCTGAAGCTGCTCAACGGCTCGGAGGTGGAGGTGCTGGCGCAGTCGCACGCGTCCGTGCGGGGGACGCGCGTGCAGAAGCTGCGGTGCGATGAGGTGGAGCTGTTTGACCGGGAGGTGTGGGAGGCAGCGCAGCTGGTGACCAAGAGCCGCCAGTGCGGCGACATCTGGGTGCGGGGGGCGGTGGAGTGCCTGAGCACGATGCACATCCCGCACGGGGTGATGTTCAGCATCGTGCAGGAGGCGGGCGAGGGGCGCAGGAAGCTGTTCCGGTGGGGCGTGGTTGATGTGCTGGGCCAGTGCGAGCCCGCCCGGCGGTGCCGGGCGGGAGATGGCCACAGCGAACAGGGCCACAGCGAACAGGGCCACAGCACACATGAAGGCTCTGCGGGAGCGGGGGGTGATGTTCAGCTTCCCCAGCTTCCGGCCGACCTTCATGTGAGCTGTGCTGCTGTGAGTTGTGGCGATGTGCGATCCGCCCGCGACTGCCCGTTGCTGCCGGAGTGCGGCGGCCGGGCCAAGGAGCGCCCCGGCAATGCGGAGGGGGTGGGTGTGGGGCACCTGGCGATCGACGATGCGGCGGCGATGAAGTCGAGGGTGGGCCCGGCGGCGTGGGAATCGGAGATGCTGTGCCTGCGGCCGACGCGGGATGGGGCGGTGCTGCCGGAGTTTGATGCGCGGGTGCACATCGTGCGGGAGACGCCGTGGGCGGAGGGTGAGCGCGGGGTGAGCGGCGTTGTCTGGTACGGCGGGATGGATTTCGGGATGCGCGCGCCGACGGTGGTGCTGTGGGGGGCGGTGGATGGCGATGGGGTGCTGTGGATCGTCGATGAGTACAGCCGGGCCGGGGCGCTGCTGGATGATCACATCGCCGCGATGAAGGCAAGGCCCTGGCCCAAGCCCAGGTGGATCGGTGTGGACCCCGCGGGGGCGGCCAAGAGCGAGCAGACCGGGCGGAGCGCGATCGATGTGCTGCGCGGCGAGGGGTTCGGCGTCAGGGCGACGAGGGGCGGGGTCACGAGCGGGCTGGGGCTGCTCCGGGCCCGGCTGCGGCCCGCGGCGGGGACGGGCCCGCGGCTGTTCGTGCATGCGCGGTGCGTGGTGCTGATCGAATCGCTGGAGCGGTACCACTATCCGGAGGATGCGCCGGGGGATGTGAACCCGAAGAAGGATGGCCCGGACCACGCGGTGGATGCGCTGCGGTACCTGGTGCTGAACCTGGACAAGCAGGCGGGCACGCTGAGGCAGAGGGTATAGGAAGGAAGGGGACAGGGGACAGAAGAAATGGGTGGGCCCGGGATGAACGGCGGTGTCGCCCGTGGTCGAATCCCCGATCCCGTTCTTCTCTGCGCCTCGGTGGTGAACTGCTTTGGTTGGACCAACGAAGAGTTTTTACCACCGAGGCACAGAGGCACAGAGAAGATGTGAATCTTGAGGTGGCAACATTGAATGGGATGACGGCCCGGCCGCCCGGCGCATCCGCGGAACTCGAATCACTGGTGCCTCGGTCCCCTGTCCCCTGCTTCTCTGCGGCCTCTGCACCTCTGCGGTGAATCTTCTTCACCGGCTGGGCAGGATCAGCGGGGCGACGTGCTGGACGAGGAGGAAGGAGGCAGCGCCGAGGGCGAGCATGGCGATGACGATCTGTACCGTCATGAGGGCGACCTGGCGCGGGTAGCGGCGCATGTCGGGGATGCGGACCGCCTTGTAGGTGATGGCGATGCCCAGCGCCAGGGGGATGAGCAGGAAGTACCAGATGCGCTGGATGTCAACCGGGTCGATGAACGGGCGGTAGGCCAGCAACAGGAGCGATGTCCCGGCCGAATGGAGCGCGGGGGGCATCACGCGGCGGCTCCGGGTGCGGTTTCCGGGATTCCGGGGGACGTTCCGGGGGAGGTTCCGGGGGTGCGGATGGGGGGGAAGAGGGCATCGAGGATCACGATGATGTTGAGCATCCCGGCGATGGTGGCGAAGAGCGTGCCCAGCTCGTTGACCTTGGAGAGTGATTTGCGGTTGGGCGGGCCGAGGCCTTTGGCATCCAGCGCGGACATCTCGGCCCGGGTGAGGGGGGCTTGGTTCTCGTCCAGCTCCGGGGAGAGTCCGGCGGAAGCGAACTCCTGGGCGGTGAGGCGGCGGAGGACGGGGATGGTGACGGAGGCGGCTTGTCCCTGGTGGGGATCGACGACCTGGAGGGTCATGACCTCCCGGACTTCGCCGGGCCCGGCCGAGCGCGGTGAGCGGGTGAGGAGGGCGAGCTGGCGGGAGGAGATCTTCTTATTGACGAGAATCTCGGGGGGGATGTAGACACCCTTGAAGTGGGTTTGGTGGGCGTAGTCAACGCCGAAGGCGACGGGACCGATGAGAGCCTGCCCGATGAACCAGAGTCGGTCCTCGCGGGAATCGACGACATCGATCCCGCCGATGAGGAGGCCGCCGAAGAAGAGGCCCAGGACACCGGCGGCGATGGCGGCGGCCCGGCCGCGCTGGCCGAGGACAAAGTGGCCCGCGCCCGGGAGGATCAGGGCGGCGAGCCCGGCGACCGGGCTGAAAGTCGTGGGGGTGTGGTGGGTTGACATCGTGGTCAGCGCGGTCCTAAGAGCGTCGGGTCGGCATCATGGGGAAATCGCGGGAAGGGGCTGGCCGCGGGGTGCCTGGGGGTCTACGGTGGGCCGAATTGGAGGGACGTTGACCCGGGACGGTGGCGGAATGTCCACAGGCCGATTGACAGCCGCGTAACGGACAGTAGTGTACCGCGAGTTTGGCCCGGGACGGGTGCGCGGGCCGCGGGGTGGTGCGGGGGCCCGGGAGTTCGTGGTCGGGACGTGCGTGGTTTCAGGAACCGGGCCGGGATCGGGGCGGAACTGGTGTGAAGCCGATGAGTTCGAGTCGGGTCTGCTGAGTGCGGGTGTGGTGAGTGCGGGTCCGGTGGTGGTGGACGAGATGGTGTGCAGGACAGCGGCCCGTGCCGGGCCGGCGGTCGAAGGGTTGGGAGGTTCAGCGATGGCAACAGAACTGATGGATGCGACGGTGGGCGGCGGTTGGTCCGCGGTGTGGCGCGCGACGACGCCGGGGGGGATCGAGTACAGGCCCGGCGATGCGCCGGAGGTCGTCTGCGAAGATGAGGATGAGGATTTCGACGACGATGATGTCTTCGGGAACGACGATTTCGAGGAGGATGAGGACTACGAGGACGATGAGGATTTCCTCGATGACGAGGATGAGGCGGTGGAGGGGGACGAGGAATTTGACGATGACGACGGTGACGACGAGCTGTGACCCGTTCGGGGCGAGCTGAGGCCCGCGCCCGTCCGGGTCCGCCGGAGGGCACCGAATGGGCCAGGATGGGATTCACGACCGCCGCGCGCCGGGGAGCACACCATCCCCGGAATCCAGCGACACCCCCCGGGATGTGGTAGATCGCCGCATCCTGCCCGACCGCAGGGCGATGGCCCGGCGGGCCGCGGGTGATAACCCCGGGGGGCCCACCGCGGCGAATACGGGCCTGGAGCGCCGCCGCGGCCCGGGCCGGCGCCTGAGCGACTTCACGAGATCCGCCGAAGAGGGCGAGATGACCCAGGAGCAGTTCCTGTTCCTGATGGCGATCAACGAGTTCAAGAAAGCCAACGCCCGCACGTTCCCATCCTGGACGGATGTGCTGGAGGTCATCCGGCTGCTGGGGTACCGCAAGACGATGCCCAGCGACCTGAAGCTCCGGTGCGCTGAGGACTGGCGCGAGGCGCCCGACACCCCCGCCAACGTCCGGCCGAAGGGATGGGATCAGAGAGCGGCCTGAGAAGGCACAGAGGCACGAAGGCACTGAGGCGCGAGCCGCGATCCTCTCAGCGGTCGAACAGCGAATCGCGGTCGGCGAGCAGGATGCGGCGTTGGGGGTTGGAGATCGCCAGCATCGCGATCTGATCCTGTTTCTTCCATTCGCGTGGTTGATCGCCGGCCGGGCCCGGCCCGGGTGCAAAATCGCGGGGCGCGGCGGCGGTCCAGATGCGGAACTGGACGAGTCGGTGCGTGGTGGCGTGGGTGAAGGTCTCGACGGGGCGCGGGCCGAGGTTCAGGCCCGGCAGGTGGAGCAGGCGAGGCAACTGGCGTGCTGTGGGGCCCGGCTCATCGGGCCCGGCGGGGGATTCGAGCGTGGGGGCCTGCCACATGGCGGCCCAGAGGCCCGTGCGCGGGCGGCGCTCGATGAGCAGCCGGCCCGCGCGGTCGCGGATCAGCACGGAATCGGCGCGCAGGTGTTTCTGGCGGGCGGGCGGCTTGGCCCGGGGGATGCGGGCCTGGGCTTTGAGCTTGCGCGCGCGGCATTCACGGGCGAGGGGGCAGGCCTCGCAGCGGGGTGAGCGCGGGGTGCAGATGGTGGCGCCGAGTTCGATGAGGGCTTCATTGAGAGCGCCGGCGCTCGCGCGGGCCGGCTCGGTGGCGAGGAGCTGTGTTGCGCGGCCGTGGGCGAAGGCGAGGGTGCCGGGCCCGGCGAGGGGGAGGTCTTTGGCTTCGAGGCGGAGGATGACGCGGGAGACGTTGCCATCGACGGCGGGGGTGGGGGTGTTGAAGGCGAGGGAGGCGATGGCGCCGGCGGTGTAGCGGCCGACGCCCGGGAGGGCGGTCAGCTGGTCGGGGTCGTGGGGGAGGCGGGCGTGTGGAAGGTCGGCGACGGCGCGGGCTGCGGCGTGGAGGTTGCGGGCCCGGGCGTAATAGCCCAGGCCCGACCATTCGGCAAGGACATCCTGCTCATCGGCGCGGGCGAGGTGGGCGAGGGAGGGGAAGCGGGCGAGGAAGCGTGGGAAGCGTTCGGCGACGCGGGCGGCCTGGGTCTGCTGGAGCATGAACTCGGAGACCAGCGTGTGGTAGGGGTCGCGGCGGCCCGCGCGGCCCGGCGGCCGCCAGGGGAGGTCGCGGGCGGCGGCGTCGAACCATTCGAGGAGGGTCCGGGCGATGCGGGAGTCGCGGGAGGCCATAGGGGTGGGGATTGGTGAGTCGGGGGTCGGGGGATCGGGGGCGGCTTCGGGGGATCAGGGTTTGAAGTCGCGGAGGGTGAGTTCAAGGGCGGCCTTGATGGGTTTCCAGTCGGCGGCGGGGTCCTTGCCGACGGTGATGAAGCTTTCGTGGATCAGGAGGTTGGTGATGCCGGGGATGGCGAAGAGCCGGGCGGCGAGGGGGTCGGTGTTGACCTGCGCAGCGCTGAAATAGGAGCGAGGGGTGTCGGGGAGTCGATGATCGATCACGCACTTGAGGGCGTTGGGGTTGGGGGTGGCCTGGAACTGGGTGATGCGCATGGTTACGGGGAGAGTAGGGGACAGGGAACAGGGGGCAGGGGTTGGGGGTAGGGATAGAGAGAGGACGGGGAACGAGAGGGGCGTGCGGGCGTCGTAGACTGGGGCGGAGCGTGACGGGGCGTGGAGGGGTGCGGGGCGAGGGGGTACGGGGTCGGGATGGGCCAGGGTCCGATTCATGACCTGATGGAGCGGCTGGCCTCCTACGCGCCGTGGGAGGTGGTGGTCGAGCTGGTCGTGATCTGGGTTGTGGTGTGGGCGGTGCTGCGGTTCGTGCAGGGGACGAGGGCGGCGGGCGCGCTGAAGGGCCTGCTGTTCCTGGTGGTGGTGATCACGGTGATCTCGCGGGTGCTGGGCGGGAGCGAGGCGCTGCAGCGGCTGGGGTTCCTGTACGACCGGTTCCTGGCGCTGATCGCGGTGGGGCTGGTGATCATCTTCCAGCCGGAGCTGCGCCGGGGGCTGGTGCGGCTGGGGGAGACGCCGTTCTTCCGCAGTTCGCCGTCGGACCTGGCGTATGTCGCGGATGAGATCGCGGAGGCGTGCGGGTACCTGAGCAAGGCGCGGTTCGGCGGGCTGATCGTGATCGAGCGGCAGGTGGGGCTGGCGGGGCTGGTGGAGGGGGGGGCCACGCTGAACGCGGAGCTGTCGGCCCGGCTGCTGCAGACGGTTTTCTATCCGGGCACGGCGCTGCACGACCTGGCGGTGGTGGTGAAGGGGCGGCAGGCGGCGTCGGCGGGGGTGCAGCTGCCGCTGGCGGACCCGTCGGACATGCCGGACCCGGCGTTCGGCTCGCGGCACCGGGCCGCGGTGGGCCTGACGAAGGAGTGCGATGCGCTGGCGGTGGTCGTGAGCGAGGAGACGGGGCATATCCGGATCGCGGAGCGCGGGAGGCTGAGCGAGCCGATGGCGTCGGCGGAGCTGGCCGAGGAGTTGAAGCGGCGGCTGGGCGGGACGCGCGGGCGTCACCGCGGGCTGCGGCGGCGCGGGCCGAAGCCCGGCGATGCGGGCGCGATCGACAACGGCGAGGGTGGCCTTGGTGAAGTAGGCGGCGAGGTGGGCGGGGGCGTCGAGCCGTTGACGGAGAAGGTCTGAGGAGATGGGTGTGATCTGGAGCCGGATCAAGTCGTACGGGCTGGTGACGGTGATCACGGCGGTGATCTGGGTGTTCGCGGAGGCGGAGAGCCTGCGGACCAAGCAGATCTCGGCGGAGGTCATCTTCCAGGGCGACCCTTCCGGCGAGCGGGTGATCGATGTGCCCGACGGGCAGGGATGGCGGGGGCGGGTGGAGCTGACGGTGGAGGGGAGCGCGGCCGGGCTGGACCGGCTGCAGTCGCGGCTGAACCGGCAGGCGATCAAGCTGACGCCCGGCATGGACGGGGTGTCGGGGGATTCGGGGGAGCAGGCGGTGGACCTGCGGCTGGCGCTGCGGGCGCACCCGGACCTGCGGGAGATGGGGGCGACGATCAGCAAGACCGATCCGTCATCGGTGAAGGTGCGGATCGACCAGATGGTGCCCCGGGAGCTGCGGGTCGAGGTGCAGGCGCCCGACGGCGAGCTGGAGGGGGTCCCCGAAACGCGGCCCGCGAAGGTGAAGGTGAGGCTGCCGGCGTCGGATGCGGCGTCGCTGGGGGCACAGGCGACGGCGGTGGTGAAGATCGACGCGTCGATGCTGTCGAAGCTGGTTCCGGGGCGAATGGAGACCGTGACGGGTGTGCCGGTGGGATTGCCGCCGTGGATCGCGCCGGGGCGGGCCCGGCTCGAGCCGCCGGCGGTGGATGTGCAGCTGAAGCTGCGGAGCCGGACGGCGACGGTGACAGTGCCGAGCGTGCCGGTGCAGGTGCGGATGGCGGCGGTTGAGCTGGGCAAGTGGGATGTGGAGATCCCCGAGACCGACCGTTTCATCAAGGATGTGAAGGTGACGGGCCCGAGCGACCTGGTGAACCAGGTGAAGACGGGCGAGATCAAGGTCATCGCGACGCTGTCGCTGGGTTTCGAGGAGCTGGAGAAAGGCGTGACGAGCAAGGAAGTCTCGTTCACCGACTTCAGTTCGCAGCTGCCGCTGAAGTTCGAGGCCGACAACCGGGTGGTGCGGCTGACGGTGCGCAAGCGGGCGGAACCGGCCGAGGGCGCGGGCCCGCCCGGCTGAGTGTGAACCGAAACTAACAAGAGACTCATAACGACCGATCCGCCGGCCCGGGCGTGGCCCGGTGGCGGGATCGACGGCGTTCGCATGAAGGTCGGCGTGCGGACCGCCGATGCCGGCGGGGCGGTGCTTGCGCGCGCCGATTAAGAAAAACATCATGCAGCGCGTCGCGGATCCGCCGGTAGAGTCAGTCGGGGGACATGTGTAGTGCTGGAGGGGAGGCGGGCCATGAGGGGAGCGGGGCGCTGGTGCGCGGCGGCGTGCGGGGCGGGGCTGGTGTCGGGGCTGGTGTCGGGGCTGGGGGGCCCGGTCTTGGCCGCGCCGAGCCAGGTGGTCGAGCGGGTGAACGTGACGCCGCAGGGCGGGCAGTCGCAGGGTGTGGCGGCGTGGCCCGGCATTTCGGCGGATGGCCGGCGGATCGTGTTCGCGAGCCCGGCGGGGGACCTGGTGGACGGGGATACGAACGAAGCGTGGGATGTGTTCGTGCGCGAGCTGGCGACGGGGCAGACGCGGCGCGTGAGCGTGTCGAGCGGCGGTGCGCAGGGGGATGATGACAGCGGGATGGAGGCGGTGTTCGGGATGCGGGCCGCGGCGATGTCGACCGACGGGCGCTGGGTGGTGTTCATCAGCGCGGCGAAGAACCTGGTGGATGGCGAGGCGGATCCCGATTCGACGCCCGATGTGTTCCTGCACGACCTGCAGAGCGGTCAGACGACGCGGCTGCCGGGGATGTCGGGGGCGCGGGAGGTGTCGATCGCGCCGACGGGGTCGCACGTATTCGCGTACAACGGGGACGGTGTGGAATGGTCGCGCGGCGACGGCGCGACGGTTGTGCTGCCGGGCGTGACCGGGCGGATGCGGTCGTGGGATGGCGGGATCATCGCGGACAGCTACAGCAACTGCGTGCGGCTGGGCCCGGCGGGGAGCACGCAGTACCTGTTCGGCCCGGCGTGCATGGCGCCGACGGACGCGAAGATGCGGCTGATCGACCTGTCGGACGACGGGCTGCACGTGCTGACGAAGATCAACTACCTGCTGGCGGGGACGCTCTTTGAGTCGTGCGTGTACGGGCCGCTGCCGCCGCCGTCGGTGGAGGCGCCGTGCATCGCGGGCGAGGAGGGCGGGGAGGTTGGGGAGATCCGGCCCGTGATGTCGCCGTCGGGGTACCTGTTTGCGCACGCCGACATCGGGACGGGGCGCGCGGTGCGGGTGTTCGAGCGGGATCCTGCGGGGGGCGTGTGGCGTTCGCTGGAGGCGGGCGTGGGCGGCGCGGCGCTGGACGGCGTGTTCGGGGATGTGGACATCTCCGACACGGGCGTGCTGGTGTGCGTCTCGGGCGCGACGAACCTGGTCGGCGGGGACACCAACAGCGCGGCGGACCTGTTCATCGTGCGCGGGCTGGCGCCGGTGCGGGAGGTCGAGGTCGAGCTGGAGATCCTGATCGACGGGTCTTCGGGCGTGCCGGCCGCGGGGTACACGGCGATGGTCGAGGGCGTCCGGGCCGCGCTGGAGGACCCGTCAGCGTTCGCGCGGACGGGGAACATCGCGGTGAAGGTGGGGGTGTTCGACGACCGGGTGCGGGGCGGGATCGCGTGGACGCTGCCGGCGTGCCCGTGCGAGGCGCCGGTGCTGGCGGCGCGGGCGAGTGAGTCGGGGGACCTGGCCCGGCCCGGTGTGCCGGCGGGGGTGTGCCTGCGGGCGGTGCTGGAGGAGGAGCCGCCGATGTTCGAGATGAAGCGGTATGTGGGGGGGCGGCGGGTGGTGCTGGTGGTGGGGGTGGAGGCGGAGGCGTGCGGCCCGGGTGCGGGGCTGGCGGCGGCGCGGGACCGGGCCCTGGGATGGGTGGATGAGATTGATGCGGTGGTGCTGGATGGGGGCGGGGCGGCGTACCAGGCGTACCGGGATTCGGTGACGGGCCCGGCGGGGGTGGGGTTCGCGGTGGCGGGCGCTGCGGATTACTCGGATGCGGGGGTTCGGATCCGGGAGGCGGTGCGGGCAATTTGGGCGGGGGTGGCCGGGCCCGGCTTGTTCTGCCGGGCCGATGTGAACCGGGATGGGCTGGTGGACTTCACGGATTACCTGCAGGTGCTGACGTGGCAGGAGCAGCAGGACTGCGAGGGGGACCTGAACGAGGACTGCGTGGTGGATTTCGGGGACATGCTGGAGTTCCTGCAGTGGTACGACGCGGGGTGCTGAGGGGGAACGTGAATGGTGAGTGGTGAGTGGCGAGTGGCGAGTGGCGAATGGCGGGGGCGGAGGGCAAATGAAGGCTGGAGGGGGCGGGGGGTTCGGGGAGCGGGGGTTCGGGGCCTGGGGGGGGATGGAGCGGGAGGAGAGGACAAGAGGGGGGGTTGGACCTACCCTTGGGCCCTGACCGCGCGCGGTGGGCGCGGCCCGGTCGGACGTGAGGCCCCAAGGGAAGCAGAGCGTGAAGATCAAGACCGATGAAATCGCGAGCGTGATCAGGCAGGAGATCGAGCAGTACGGCGCCGAGCTGGAAGTCTCGGAGGTTGGGCGGGTGGTGGAGGTGGGAGACGGGATCGCCCGGATCTACGGGCTGTCGAACGCGATGGCGGGCGAGCTGCTGGAGTTCCAGACCGGCGAGGGCGCGGTCATGGGGCAGGTCTTCAACCTGGAAGAGGACACGGTCGGCGCGGTGATCTACGGCGATTACCTCTCGGTGAAGGAGGGGGATGTCGTCAAGGCGACGGGGCGTCTGCTGGAGGTGCCGGTGGGCGAGGCGCTGCTGGGGCGGGTGGTCGACCCGCTGGGGCGGCCGCTGGATGACTCGGGCCCGATCCAGACGACCGAGTTCCGCAAGGTGGACATCATCGCGCCGGGGATCGCCGAGCGTCAGCCGGTGACCGAGCCGCTGCAGACGGGCGTCAAGGCGATCGACGCGATGATCCCGATCGGTCGCGGGCAGCGCGAGCTGATCATCGGCGACCGCAAGACGGGCAAGACGGCGGTGGCGCTGGACACGATCATCAACCAGAAGCAGTACTGGGGCACGCCCGAGGCGGTGGTGTGCGTGTACGTGGCCGTGGGGCAGAAGGAATCGACGGTGGCGGCGGTGGTCGAGACGCTGAAGAAGCACGGCGCGATGGACTACACCATCGTGGTGAGCGCCTCGGCGGCGGACCCGGCCCCCATGCAGTACGTGGCGCCGTACGCGGGGTGCGCGATGGCGGAGTACTTCATGTGGCAGGGCAAGGCCGCGGCCGGCGCGCCGGGCGGGGCGGGCAAGCCCAAGCACGCCCTGTGCATCTACGACGACCTTTCGAAGCAGGCCGTGGCGTACCGGCAGCTCTCGCTGCTGCTGCGGCGTCCGCCGGGCCGCGAGGCGTACCCCGGCGACGTGTTCTATCTCCACAGCCGCCTGCTGGAGCGGGCCACGAAGCTCTCCAACGAGAACGGCGGGGGCTCGCTGACGGCGCTGCCGGTGATCGAGACGCAGGAAGGCGACGTGTCGGCGTATATCCCGACCAACGTGATCTCGATCACGGACGGGCAGATCTACCTCGAGCCGGAGCTGTTCTTCAGCGGCGTGCGGCCCGCCATCAACGTCGGCATCTCGGTGAGCCGCGTGGGCGGCAACGCGCAGGTGAAGGCGATGAAGAAGCTGGCCGGCTCGCTGCGGCTGGACATGGCGGCGGCCCGGGAGCTGGAGGCGTTCGCGCAGCTGGGCACGGAGCTGGACAAGGCGACGCAGCGGCAGCTGGACCGCGGCCGGCGGATGGTGGAGCTGCTGAAGCAGAGCCAGTACACGCCGTTCCGGGTGACGGACCAGGTGATCTCGATCTTCGCGGGCACGAAGGGGTACCTGGACGATGTGCCGGTGGCGGATGTGCGCGAGTTCGAGTCGCGGCTGCTGGAGACGTTCCAGACGATCAACAAGCCGGTCTGGGATGAGCTGAACCAGAAGCGGTCGCTGGATGGCGACCTGGAGAAGAAGCTCGAGCACGCGATCAAGACGTTCAAGAGCGGGTTCAAGGCGACGAAGCAGTAGGCGGAAGAGAGGAAGAGACGAAGCAAGAAGCCCCCGGCGAACAGCCGGGGGTTTTTCGTTGGGGTCGCGCCCGTCGCTGGGCCCGGATTGGGGGCGAGCTTCCCGTTGAGCCGGCGCGGCCGGAGGGCATGATGGCGGGCAGGGAGCGTGTGCGCGGGCCCGGAGTCCCGGCGCGCAGGGTGCCGTGGCCCGCGCGGCCCGCTCGCGATGTGCAAGGGGGACAGCGATGAGACGCATCGGCAGGGCCGTGGTGGTGGTCGGCGCGATGGTGGTGGTTCAGGCCGCGTCCGGGCAGCAGGTGATCGAGACCCCGCCCGGCATTTCGGTGTTCCCGTTCGCGGGGGCCGCGGCGGGCTACCCGGGGCTGGGAGGTCCGCAGATCGGGTTCATCGATTGGGGAAACATGTTCGTGTCGTCGCCTGTGCAGGGAGTACTGAGGATCGACCCGGCGGGCCGGGCCTTTGAGTACGTGGAGCGGATCGGCTCGTGGGTGGCGGGACTCGACGTGGACGGGCCGCTGGCGAGTCGGCCCGGCTGGACGATGGGGTGGTTCGGCGGCCCGTCGATGATGACCCTCGCGGCGTGGAACGGTGAGGGGCTGCCGGCGCTCTTCCGCGTGTTTCCGGGAGGGAGCTGGGAGGAGATCATGCCGCTGCCGGCCACGGGCTACTCGTGGACGGGGCAGTTGCTGATCGACCGGGAATCCGGGGGCTTGTTTCCGTCATACGGCGGGTTCATGTACGTGGGCACGACGGAGGGGATTCTCAGGATCGATGCGTACTTCGGCTGGGCGTCCATGTGGGCCCCGGTGAGGCTGGAGTACTTCACGTTCGACGTGTCGGATGGCTCGACGGGTTTCGGCCGTCTCATGTGGGCGAGTTCGCTCGGCGGGGGGGTGTTCGCGATCAGCCCCTCAGGCCAGGCTCAGCCGCCGCTGGCGGCGATGGGGCACCCGGCGGGTCTGGCCTTCGGGCGCGGCGATCCCTATTTCGGCGATGGGCTGTACGTCTGCATGCCCGAACACGGACGGATCGATGTGATCTCGCCGGACGGGACGGTGACGCCGTTCGCCAGCGGCCTCATGTGGCCGACCTATCCGATGTTCGTGACCGAGGGGCCGTTCGCCAGGAACGGGCGCCCGACGCTCTATGTCCTCTGCGTGGATGATGCATGGCAGTTCACGCACTGCCCGGGCGATGTCAATGACGACTCGGCGGTGGACTTCGCCGATTATCTTGAGTTCCTGAGGCTCTACGACACGACCGATGCGCGCGTGGACTTCACGGGGGATGGCCAGGTCGACTTCGGCGACTACCTGGAGTTCCTGAACTTTTACGACGCGGGGTGTTAGAAGGAATGTCGGGATGACGGGATGACGGGGTGAACCGGGGCGGGCGGGGTGGCGCAGCGGTCCGGTTTGGGCGTGATTCTGGCGGAAATTCCGTTGGAGCCGGGCCTGGGCCCGGCGATACTGGGCATCCTGTGGACGCCGCGCCGTTGTGGCCCGTCGGCGTCTGTCTTGTGCGGGCGTGCGTGCGCCGCCGGGGATGCGTGTGCGGCCCGTGTTCAACTCCGAGAGAGAGGGATGTCATGAAGAGTGCGGGAACGTCGCGGCGTAGCCGCGGGGTGATGGTGCGCGGGGTCTTCGGGCTGGTCGCGATCGCGGCGGGCGTGTTCGCGGTGGGGGCGGCCCGGGCGGATGTGTACCAGTACTCGGTGGGCCGGGGCGCGAACTACACGCAGACCTCGAGCGCAGCGCCCGGCGCGGCGTTCGCGTGGGGTCTGCTGGCCACGGTGGTGGCGGAGGAGCCGATCGTGTCGGCCGGGCTGTCGTTCGACCGGCCGCCGGTGGTGTCCTACGAGTTGCTCGAAGGGAATCCCAACTCGTGGTATTACTCATCGCCGTACTACGCCACCGAGGCCGAGTTCCTGCAGGAGTTCCCGGCGACGACGTACACGCTGTCGGCGGATTTGGGCGCGGGCCCGGCGCTGGGGGATGTGTTCCTGCCCGCGGATGACTACATGGCGGAGATCCCGTACTTCGACGGAACGACGTTCGACCGGCTGCACAGCTACGACACGGCCCTGGCGTTCGCGGGCACGGTCAACGGGTTCACGATGCCCGCGGGGGCCGAGTTCGGGCTGGCGATCGTGAACCTGGTTGACGCGACGCCCGCGACGATCTGGAGCGTGGAGCTGGCGCCGGGCGAGACGGACTTTGAGATCCCCGCCGGGCTGTTGATGCCCGACAGCGAGTACAGCATCGGCGTGACGTACTACAGCTGGGCCACCATCGAGGATGCGGGCTTTGGCGCGGCCACGGCGATCGTGCAGTTCTCGCGGGGGACGGGGCTGTACTTCACCACGCTGGGCGCGTCGTGCGGCGGCTGCATCGCAGACCTGAACTGCGATGGGCTGGTGGACTTCGCGGACTACCTGGAGTTCCTGAACTTCTACGATGCGGAGGACCCGCGTGTCGATTTCAACCACGATGGCCTGGTTGATTTCGCCGACTACCTCGAGTTCCTGAACTACTACGACGCGGGGTGTTAAGAAGGAGACGGAGAGGCGAAGGGGCGGAATGGAAAGAACAAGACCCGCGCGAAGAGCGCGGGTCTTGTCATGAAGAGGATCGATGACGTGGTGCGGGTCAGGCCCGGCGGCGGCGGGCGATGAGGCCCGCGCCCAGCGCGAGGGCCAGGCCCGTGCCGGGCGCGGGGATGGCGGAGATGCGGATGGCGTTGACGATGCCCAGGGTGCCGGGCCCGGAGACATCCATGATGGCGAGCTCGCCGCGGGTGGGGAAGACATCATCCCAGATGAGCCAGTTGCCGGCGGCCAGGCCGTCGGTGGTGCTGTTCCAGGGGGTGACGACCGGGGTGCCCTTGAAAGTGCGGTCGGCGGTCGAGCCGTCGACGGTGATGGTGTTGAGGTAGCCGAAGGTGGTGCGGGCCGAGACGACCTCGACCTTGTAGGGAACGCCGTCGGTGAGGCCGGCGATGCGGAAGATGCCGGTGAGGCCCGACTGCAGGCCCGCGCCGTCCTGGGTGGCGGGCTGGATGAGCCAATCCTGGTTGGGGAAGGCGCCGGCGGTGTCACCGACGAAGCTCTGCCACGGGCTGCCAGCGCCGTTGATGCTGATGGTCGTCGGGGCGCCGGAGGTAAAGTCCACGAGGTTGGGGGTCAGGCCGGTGAGGCTGGAGATGTTGTTCCAGTTCCCGGCGGTTGAGCCGGCCGAGGTGGCCAGGTCCATCCGGATGTCGACCTGGGCCATCGCGACAGGTGCGCCCGCGATGACCACCACCAGCATCAGAGCGTGCTTCATCTCTCAACTCCTTGTTATATAACAACTTACGTCAACCGACCCGGACAGCAGGCGGGCGGAACACCGCCTGCACTGCCTTAACATACATGTTGATGCGATTTTGAACAAGGGGATTTATCGGGCCGCAGGAGGCACTCCGGCGGGGTTTGGCCCGGCGGTCCTGCGTTCTTCCGGCCTCGCGCGGTGCGTGTCGAGGGGGGTGCGGAGGAAGGAGCATCGCGGCAGGGGCGGCAGGGCGGCAACGGTGTAGCCGATGGATGAGTTCCCACCGGCGGGCGCAAGATCCGAAGTTGAGACCTCAGTGTGGCGACTGCGACTGCGAATCCGTCGCGATGGTGATGAGCAGCGCGGGCGGATCCACCGGGGGCTGGTTTCGGGAACGGCGTGAGAAGCGCGGCGCGAGTTCATCCACATTCATGACGTTCTTATCATGTGATTGACCGTCCGAGGGAGGGCCCGCGATGGGTTGCATCGCGGGCCGCGGTATTTATTCGGGGAGATCCATCATGATGAGCGTGCGTGGAGCGGCGGTGGCGGTGCTGATGGTGGCGGCGTCGGCGGCGATGGGGCAGGGCGCGGGAGCGGTGTACGACGGGTTTGCCGGGCCAGCGGGCGCGGACCTGGGCGGGTGGTCGGGCGGCGCGGGCTGGGCCGGCCCGTGGGTGGATTACGGGATGGGGATCCCGACGACGTTCACGGGCCCGTCCGCGGGGCTGGGCTTCGGCGATCTGACCGTCACCGCGGGCGCGATCACGACGCCGGGCCGGTGGCTGCCCGACATGGCGGGCTACGCGCGGGCCTATCCGGGGGTCACTGGCGATGTGCTGTACCTGTCGTTCCTGATGCGGCCCGAGGCGGATGCGACGAACTGGCAGATCCTGCGGCTGGGCAACTGGCCGAGGCAGGTCGATGTGGGTGTGCCGATCGGGTTCTTCAGCTACGGGCTGATGGTGGGCGATGGGCTGATGGTGGACACACCGGTGCCCGTGATCATCGGGACGACGGTGCTGCTGGTGCTGGAGGTGAAGCACGACCTCGGGCAGAGCCGGACCGTGTACTCGCTGTACGTGGACCCGGCGCCTGGCGGCGGCAAGCCCGCGTTCCCGATGGGGTCGTTCGCGCGGGCCGGGATCATGGACTTCGGGGCCTCGCTGGAGATGCGCGGCGAGGGCGGGTACTCGCTGGATGAGGTGCGGATCGGGACGACGTGGGAGAGCGTGACGCCGGCGGGCCCGGCGGTGTGCCCGGCGGACCTCAACGGTGATGGGCTGGTGGATTTCGCCGACTACCTGGAGTTCCTGAACCTGTACGACGCCCTGGACCTGCGGGTGGACTTCACCGGCGATGGGCTGGTGGATTTCAGCGACTACCTGGAGTTTTTGAACCTGTACGACGCGGGGTGCTAGGGCAAGTGACGGAGTGACGGAGTGACGGAGTGACGGAGTGACGGAGTGATGAAGCGGCGTGGTCTTGGGGGATAACTGGAGGTTGGCGATGCTGAAGAATGAGCGTTCGGCTGCGCGGCTGCTGCGCGGGATGGCGATGACGGCGGCGGTGCTGGTGACGGCGGGCCCGGCGCTGGGGCAGTGTGCAGCGCACTGGTCGGCGGTCGGCCCGTCGTGGGTTGGGGCTGATCCCGTGGTGTGGGATGTGCAGGCGTGGGATCCGGACGGGGCCGGCCCGGCGGCTGGGGTGCTGGTGGTGGCGGGGTCGTTCACCTCGGTGGCGGGTGTGCCGGCGGCGAACATCGCGGTGTGGGATGGTTCGTCGTGGTCGGCGCTGGGGTCGGGGATGGATGGGGAAGTGAATGCGCTGGCGGTGCTGCCGACGGGCGAGCTGGTGGCGGGCGGGGCGTTCACGACGGCCGATGGGCTGGGGACCAACTACATCGCGATGTGGGATGGCTCGGGGTGGGTGTCGATGGGCGGCGGGATGAACAACGTGGTGAACGCGCTCACCGTGACGCCGGGCGGCGAGCTGATCGCGGGCGGGTTCTTCAGCACGGCGGGCACGGCCACCGTGAACCGGATCGCGAGGTGGACGGGCAGCGCGTGGACGGGCCTGAGCTCGGGGGTGAACAACATCGTGTGGGCGCTGGCGACGGGCCCGGGGGGCGACCTGGTGGCGGGCGGCCAGTTCACCACCGCGGGCGGGACGCTGGTGAACCGGATCGCGCGGTGGAACGGGACGGCGTGGTCGGCGATGGGCGGGGCGAACGCCGCGGTGTTCTACCTGGCGCCGATGCCCAACGGGGACCTGATCGTGGGGGGCCAATTCACGCTGATCGGAACGGCGGTCGCGAGCCGGATCGCGCGGTGGAACGGCGTGTCGTACAGCGCTCTGGGGTCGGGCATCCTGGGCAACGTGTGGTCGGCGATCGAGCTCCCCGATGGCGACCTGGTCGCGGGCGGCGTGTTCATCGGCGCGGGCGGGGTGTCGACGACCAACATCGCGCGGTGGAGCGGGGGAGCGTGGTACGCGATGGACGGCGGCACCGACAAGGGTGTGTTCTCGCTCTCGCATCATCCCAGTGGCAGGCTGCTGGTCGCGGGCGATTTCACGACCGCGGGGAGCCTGGCGTCGGAGTGCCTGGCGCTGTGGGGTTTGTGCCGGGCCGACCTCAACTGCGATGACCTGGTTGACTTCGCCGACTACCTCGATTTCCTGAACCTGTACGACGCCGGGGATGCGCGCGTCGACTTCAACGGTGACGGGCTGGTGGACTTCAGCGACTACCTCGAGTTCCTGAACCTGTACGACGCGGGGTGCTAGAGGACGTGACGAGGTGATGAAGTGACAGGCCCCCGGCCCGGCGCCGGGGGTCTTTTCGTTGGGGCTTGCGCGGGATGATGTCCCGGGGGCGGGGTTCCGCAAATGCGGAGCGGCGCGGCTGCGCGCTGGAAGGCGGGGAGGCGGGATCTACCGTTGAGGTTCGGCGCTGCGCGCTGGTGCGTGGCGGGTGTTGAAGGGCTGGCGGGCGGGCCCGGCTCTCAGAGAGGAGGCTGTATGAGTGCTGGGAAGCGGTATGCGCTGGCGGCGGGGTGTCTGCTGGTTGCGGGAGGGTGGGCGGGCGGGGACATCATCGTGCGTGATGCGGCGGCCCCGGCGGATGTCGAGGCC
The DNA here is from genome assembly GCA_020849615.1 of Phycisphaerales bacterium. GTDB lineage: Bacteria > Planctomycetota > Phycisphaerae > Phycisphaerales > UBA1924 > JADLFW01. Next base: position 34,506 of record JADLFW010000004.1, on the reverse strand, counting down.
CGGCGGGCCGAGTGGCTGGCGGACTGTGGGATGCCGGCGCCGAGCTGCACGGTGGATTTCGAGAGCGGGTTCATCGACGGGCAGAACATCTCGGGGGTCGAGGGGTTGTTTCCGGCGCGGATGGTGATCCGCGACACGACGACCGCGGCCCGGGCGGTGATCAGGTCGGGGACGGCGTTCGGCGGGTCGCGGCCCAACGGCGTGTTCGGCGTGGCGCACAACGAGGGGCGGTACCTGGAGCTGGAGTTCCCGTTCGGGGTGGATGCCGTGGCGCTGGCGGACATCGACCACACGGGGACGGTGTACACCATTCACCACCTGGACGGCAGCACGAGCACCTACACGACCGAATCGGCGGGCGCGGCGGAGTTCGTGGGGTTCTACCGCAACGACCGCCCGCCCATCGTGCGTGTGCAGATGGATGCGAGCGGCGACGGCACGTGGGGAATCGACGACATTCAGTACATGTTCGAGTGCAAGGCCGACTTCACGGGCGACGGGCGGGTTGACTTCAGCGACTACCTGGAGTTCCTGAACTACTACGAGCTGCAGGACCCGCGCGTGGACTTCAACGAGGATGGGCTCGTGGACTTTGTGGACTACCTCGAGTACCTGAACATGTACGACGCGGGGTGCTAGAGGAAGTGACGGAGTGAGGGAGTGAGCCACCCGGGGCCCTCGGCTGATCGATGCCGGGGGCCTTTTCCGTTGGGTGATGAAGGGTCGGAGAGAAGCGGAGAGACGGGGAGAAACCGGCGCCGGGCTTCACCCGTATGTCGGGTACCGTTCGGGCCGATAGATGGGGAACGAGCGGGTTCTGGCGCTGGAAATGTCAAGATAGAGAGGATGGGCAACGATGCGGCATCGGGCTGAGCCGGGGCGTGGGTATCGGACTCTGCTGGTGGCGAAGTTGATGGCGGGCGCGGCTTGCGTGGTGGGAGTGGTAATGGTCGGCGGATGCTCGGCCGGGCCCGGCGTGGAACGAGACCGGGTCTCGCTGCGCGATGCGGATGGCCGGTTGCCGGGTGTGAAGCCGGGCGGCGTGGTGTTTGTGAAGGCGGATGAAGATGAGGCGCACGAGGCGGGCCCGGCGCCGTATGGGTACATCCGGATCATCGGCGAGCCCGATCCGAACTGGAGGCCCGGCGGCACGGGCGGGGCCGGCGGGACACGGGCCGGGCTGATGTGGGAGTTCATCGGGCCCAGGCCGATCTCTTCGGAGTACTGGTCGGGGGAGGGGAACGCGGGCGGGCGGGTGGTGGCGATCGCGCCGCACCCGACGGATGCGAACACGTGCTACATCGCGGCGGCGTCGGGCGGGGTGTGGAAGACGACCGACGGGGGGACGAACTGGACGCCGCTGACCGACGGGCTGTCGATCATGAACAGCGGGGCGATCGCGGTTGACCCCTCGGACCCCGACACCGTGTACTACGGCACGGGCGAGTACGGCGACGGCTCGACGGGCGATGGGCTCTTCCGCTCAACGGATGCGGGGGCGACGTGGGAGCGGATCGCGACGAGCGCGCAGCTGGGCACGCAGGTGACCGACATCGCGGTGCACCCGACCGACAGCAGCATCCTTCATGTCACGGGGCGCAACGGCTACTGGCGCTCGACCGACGGCGGGGCGAACTGGTCGCAGCTGCTGACGGGGATCTGCAACTCGGTGGTGATCAACACGACGACGCCGACGACGGTGTACATCGGCCGCCGGGCCCAGGGGGTGTACCGATCGCTGGATGGCGGGACGACGCTGGCGAAGCTGGCGGGCGGCCTGCCCGCGACGGCGGCGGGCAGCGTGTACCTGACGATCGGGCGCTCGAACCCGGCGGTGCTGTACGCGGCGATCCTGAGCGGCGGGTCGCTGCAGGGGCTGTACCGCACCGCGGACGGCGGCGGCACGTGGGTCGCCAAGACGGCGACGCCCAACTTCCCCGAGTACGGCGACTACGCGTGCTTTGTCTCGGCGGACCCGGCCAATCCCGACATCGTCTACTGCGGCGGTGTGGACCCGCGCTTCGCGACAGCGGGGATCCTCAAGACGAGCAACGGCGGCAACACGTGGACGGAGATCTCCGACGGGCCCGTGCAGGTGCACCCGGATCATCACGCGCTGGAGTTCGGGCCCGGCGGGTTGATCTGGGAGTGCAACGACGGGGGGATCTACAAGAGCACCAACGGCGGGGCGAGCTGGACGAACGCGAACGGGACGCTGGCGGCGGCGCAGATCTACAACCTCGTGCAGCACCCGACGCTGCCGAACCGGGCGCTGGGGGGAACGCAGGACAACGGCACGCCGGAGAAGACCAGCACGAGCCTGAACTGGCCGCAGCTGCAGACGGGCGATGGCGGCTTCAGCGTGTACGATTTCTCGGTGGCCGGGACGCGGCGGTACACGACGTACGTGTACCTGACGATCTACCGGTATTCGAGCGGCGGGTCGGCGGAGATCACGGGCGCGTGGGGATCAGACCCCGCGAACTTCATCGCGCCGCTGGTGGGCGATCCCAACGCCAGCGCGACGCTGCTGGGCGGCACCAACCGCGTGTGGCGAACGACCAACGCGACCGCCGGCACCCCGACGTGGACGGCGATCTCGACGAGCACGGTGGCGGGCGGCGGCACGCTGAACGCGATCGCCGTCGCCAAGGGCGCCTCTAGCACGATCTACTCGGGCTCGACGACGGGCCGCGTGTACGTGACGACCGACGCCTCGACATGGAACAACCGCTCGACGGGCCTGCCGACCAGTCAGGTCAGCGACATCATGATCTCGCCCGCCGACCCCGGCACGGCGTACGTGTCGTACTACGCGACGAGCGGCGGGCGGGTCTTCCGCACCACCAACTTCGGGGTGAGCTGGACGAACGTCACCGGCTCGCTGCCGACGGGCGTGCGGGCCAACGCGCTCGCGATCGACTGGGGCGTCAGCCCGCCGGGCCTGTACGTCGGCTCGGGCGCGGGGATGTACTTCAGCCTCGACGGCGGAGCCTCGTGGACCAAGAACAACGCGACGTTCCCGAACGTGAACGTGGGCGACCTGTTCATCGATGCGACGGCCCGGACGATCACCGCGGGGACGTACGGACGCGGGGCGTGGCGGGCCGCGCTGCTCTCGGCGTGCCGGGCCGACCTCGACGGCGACGGCGTGGTGGACTTTGCCGACTACCTCGAGTTCCTGAACCGCTACGACGTGCTCGACCCCAGCGTTGACTTCAACGGCGACGGGGTGGTGGACTTCACCGACTACCTGGAGTTCCTGAACTTCTTCGATGCGGGGTGCTGAGGAGCAGCAGCGGAGCAGAAACACAGCGGAGTGATCAGCCGGCCCCGGGTGAAGAGCCCGGGGCCTTTGCTTGGTAGGGTGGGCCTGTTCGCCCCGTTGCTCTTGTGGGGGCGGGGGCGCTTCGGGTAGGGTGGGGCTTGTTCCATCGGGGCTGGGTTCTGCTGGACGATCGTCCGAGGGAGGACCGTGATGGCGAGGATGCGTTGGCGGGCTGCCGGGAGCGTGGCGGGGGCGCTCGTGTCGCTGGGGGGAACGGCGATGGGTCAGCCGTGCAGCGCATCGTGGAGCGGAGCGATCGGGTCGCCCGGGCTGGGGGATGGGTACGCGGGGCCGATGTACAACCGGGTGGAGGGCGGCGTTGCGGTGCTGTACGTGGGCGGCTCTTACACGCGGATCGGCGGGCTGGCGACGCGGGGTGTGGCCCGGTGGAACCCGGCGACCGGGGTATGGTCGGCGGTCGGGGGCGGGTGCTACTCGACGTTCTCGAACTCATTCAGCGCCGCGATCACCGGGTACGACTTCGGGGCCGGGCCCGAGCTGGTGGTGGGGGGCGGGTTCTCGACGGCGGGCGGGGAGCTCGACACGATTAACCTGGCCCGGTGGGATGGATCATCGTGGTCGGGGATGCCGGGCGGGCAGCCCGACGGCGCGGTGTGGGCGATGCAGGAGTGGAACGGCCGCCTGTACGTCGGGGGCGGGTTCACGACGATCGGGGGGATCGCGGCGAGCGGGATCGCCTCGTACAGCGCGGCGGAAGGGTGGCGTCCGCTGGGCGCGGGGATGGGCGCCGGGTTCTCGCCGGCGGTGTTCGCGCTGAAGGTCTTTGATGACGGCACGGGCGAGAAGCTGTACGCGGGCGGGCGGTTTGACTCGATCGGGGGCGTGAGCGGGTTCATCGCGCGGTGGACGGGCTCGGCGTGGCAGCAGATCGGGATGGGTGTGCGGGGCGCGGTGACGTTCTCGGGGATCGAGGCGATCGGCGTGCACGAGGGGAAGCTGTACGCGGGCGGGTGGGACCTTCGGCCCAACGGCACGGGGGGGACGAGCAGCGTCGTGATGTGGAGCGGGTCGACCTGGTCGCGGGCCGGGCAGTACCTGGGCGGGCGGACGACGTCGCTGCTGTCGTGGGATGACGGGTCCGGTGCGCGGCTGTACGCGGGCGGGACCGCGCAGCCCAACACGGCGCAGTTGGCCCGGCTGGAGGGGACGGTGTGGGTGACGGTGGATGGGGGGATGACCGAGCCCGCGCTGCCGCCGGCGACGTTCCCATCGGTCTTCGGGCTCTTTGTGCTGGGGGATGACCTGGTGGTGGGCGGGAGCTTCACGCAGGCCGGGGCGACACCCGCGAGCGGGCTGGTGATCCGGGCCGCGTGCGTGCGGTGCGCGGCGGACTTCAACGGCGACGGGGTGGTGGATTTCGCGGATTTTCTGGCGTTTCTCAACCTTTACGATGCGCAGGACCCGCGGGCCGATCTGAACGGCGATGGGGTGGTGGACTTTGCCGATTACCTGGAGTTCCTGAACCTGTACGACGCGGGCTGCTGATCGGGAATGCCCGGGAGGAATGCTGGCCGGGCGGCCCGGCGTTGCGCACAGTAGAGGCTGGTAAGTGGTGACGGTCCGGGCCCGGTGGGGCCCCGGCTGCCCATGGGTGTTGGAGGGTGTCCGGGGGCGTGGCGGAGCGTGGACCGCGGGAGGGTGATTCATGCTGAAGGCAACGGGTCTGGTGGCGGCGGTGATGATGGCGGGGGCCGGCGGCGCTGCGGCGCAGGTCGAGATCTACGCCGATTCGGTGGCGGGGTATTCCGGCGTTCAGACGGCCAACTTCTGGGAGTACGGCTTCTACGACGGGTCCGACCCGCTGCCCTGGACGCCGGTCGATTTCGACTACCTGCCGGTGTACGACCAGGGTGTGGGCCCGGCGTGGTACAGGGTGCTGGGCGTGGGCGGGTACTGGACGGCGATCAACGCGGTGGCGATGCACCCCAACGGGGCGATCTCGTCGGCCGGGCGGAAGAACGAGGAGAACTGGGCGGTGCGCCGCTGGCTGGCGACCAGGCGTCTGCCGGCGCGGATCACGGGGCACGTTGCCGATGCCGGCGCCGCGGCGGGCGCGGACGGGACGACGGTGAAGGTCTTCGCCAACGGGCAGCTGCTGTTCAGCCGCGACCTCGATGACGGCGACCTGGCGGGGTTCGACCTGGACATCCCGGTGTGCCTGTACGTGGGCTCGCCGGTTGATTTCGTGCTGACGCCGCGCGGAACATCCGACCTGTCCGACGGCGTGTACTACATGGTGAAGGTGCAGGGGATTCTCGAGGAGCAGCCGCGGACGCAGTACGCGTGCGACGGCAAGCCGATCGAGCTGAGCGTGGGGATCGGCGGGCAGGGGCAGTACACGTACCAGTGGCGGCGCAACCGGGTGCCGATCCAGCAGGCCATCGAGAGAACCTACACGGTCGCGGACCCCACCCCGGCCCAGGCGGGCGAGTATGACTGCGTGATCACCGATGTGTGCGGCAGTATCACCACCGAAAAGGCGGTGGTGACGGTGTGCGGCATCGACCTGAACTGCGACACGTTCGTCGACTTCAACGACTACCTCGAGTTCCTGAACCGCTACGACATCAGCGATGCGCGGGCCGACCTGAACCGGGACGGGTTCATCGATTTCTCCGATTACCTCGAGTTCCTGAACCGCTACGACGCCGGGTGTTAGCGCGGCGGTCATTGGGCCAAACAGGGCGGAATCCCGTGGTCTTGGCGATCCGATCGCCGGGCCCCATGGGCTGGTTTGGGGGGCGGATTCTGGCGCCCCGGTGTCCGCGCGCGAACCTATAAGGCTGCGTCTGGGCCGGTCATGCGGCCCTCGTGCGGCCCGCCGACCCCTTATGCAGGGAGAAGGCCATGAAGACGCAACGAGCGATCGTGCTTGCGGCGGGTCTCGCCGCGCTCTGGCCCGGCGCGGGCCGGGTCGCGGCGCACCCCGAGGTGTACGCGGATTCGCTGTGGGAGTTCTCCGGGGTGCAGGGCCGGTGGAGCTACGGCTACTACGACGGCTCGGAGGGAGAACCGTGGACATCCGCTGATTTCGACCTCCTCCCGCTGTACGACACCAGCGAGCGGCCGGTGTGGTGCCGGACGCTGGGCCCGGGCGGGTACTGGACCGCGATCAACGCCTACGCGATGCACCCCAACGGGACGGCGTCGTGCGGCGACCGCATCTCCCAGGAGAACTGGGCCGTGCGGCGCTGGACTTCGGACCAGCACCTGCCCGCCCGGCTGGTCGGGTATGTGTCGGATGTGCAGGGCGCGGTGGGGGCCAACGGCGTGACGTGCAAGATCATCCTGCCGGGGGGAGAGATCTTCAGCCGCGACCTGGAGGATGGGGATCTGGACGGGTTCTTCTTCGACGTTCCGGTTGACCTCGAGGTGGGGATGACGGTCGACTTTGTCGTGACCCCGCGGGGCGAGTGCGACTACTTCGACGGCACCTACTTCCTGGTGAAGGTGCAGGGGATCATCGAACTGGAGCCCGAGGACCAGTACGCCTGCGGCCGCCGGCCCGTCACGCTCACCGTCGGGACGGGCGGCCCGGGCATCTACTCGTACATCTGGTGCAAGGACGGAATCCCCATGCTCGGCGAGACGGGCCCGGCCTGCACGATCGAGAGTCCCCGGGCCGAGGATGCCGGGATGTACGATTGCCTCGTCAGCGATGAGATGGGTGTGGTGGCCAGCCGGGCGGCGCGGGTCCTGGTGTGCGAGGCCGACATGAACTGCGATGGGTTCGTCGACTTTGGCGACTACCTCGAGTACCTGAACCGCTACGACGGGCAGGAGCCCGCCGCGGACCTGAACGAGGATGGGTTCATCGACTTCGCGGACTTCCTCGAGTTCCTGAACCTCTACGACGCGGGCTGCCCGACTCTCCCGCCGGCGTGAGGCCGTGACGGGCGGGGCGCTGAAGGGTCCTGTGGCCCGAGGGTTAGCGGACGGTCGCCGGGCCCGGCGCGGGGCGCAGACGAACCGCGCGGGCCCGCGCATCCGGCCCGACCGGCACAGGTTGCCGTGTGCGGGTGTGAAACCGGGGATGATGCGCGAAGAGGGCGGTTTGATCGAGCCGTAGTAGTGCCGGCGAGCGCGGGCATCGGCGTTCCGCGCCGGCCCGTGTCTTGGGACCAGACTCGCGGAGGAACGATCGATGCGCATCGGATTCACGACGGCGGTGGTGTGCGGGCTGGTGGCGGTCGCGGCCGGGCAGGCCCGGGGCCAGGCCCCGGTCTTCGCGGATTCGGTCGCCGACTTCAGCGGCGCCCAGGGCGATCAGAACTGGTCCTACGGGTTCTACGACGGCGACACCTCGCCGTGGACGCCCGGCGATTTCGAGGCGTTCCCCACGTTTGATGCGGGCGCCGGGCCCGTGTGGTACCGCCAGCTGGGCCCGGGCGGCTACTGGACGGCCGTGAACGCCGTCGCGCTGCACCCCAACGCCCCGGCCGCGATCGACAACCGCGTGCAGGAGGAGAACTGGGCCGTGCGCCGCTGGGTGTCGTCGGTCTCCGGGCTGGTGCGGGTGCGCGGCCACGTCGCCGATGTGGCGGCCGAGGGCGGCGACGGCACGACCTGCAAGATCTTCTCCGGCGGCGTCGAGGTCTGGAGCCACAGCATGGATGACGGCGACCTCGCCGGCGCCGACTTCGATCTGAGCCTCTGCCTCACCGCGGGCCAGCCCATCGACTTCGTGCTCACCCCGCGCGGCGAGACCGAGCTCTCCGACGGCAACTTCTTCACGGCGGTGGTGCAGGGCATCATCGCCGAGGAGCCCCAGGACAAGTACGCCTGCGACGGACAACCCGCGACGTTCAGCGTCGCCGTCGAGGGCCCGGGCTCGTACACCTTCCAGTGGCGGCGCAACGGCGTGGACCTGCCGGGCCAGACCGGGCCGAGCCTCACGATCTCCGGCGCGACCTCCGAGGATGCGGGCGAGTACGACTGCGTCGTCAGCGATGCGTGCGGCAGCACGACCTCGTCGGCCGCGGTGCTCGGCGTCTGCCAGATCGACCTGAACTGCGACACCTTCGTCGACTTCCTTGACTATCTCGAGTACCTCAACCGCTACGACGGGCTCGACCCCGCGGCCGACCTCAACCAGGATGGCTTCATCGACTTCGTCGACTACCTCGAGTTCCTGAACCTCTACAACGCCGGCTGCGGCGGCGAGTAAGCGGCCCGGCCCGCGCCGTCCCGAAACACGGACTATGAAGGAAGCACCCCCGGGCGTCAGGCCCGGGGGGTTTTCTTCGGGGTCGGATATTCGGCGGATCACGTCGGGCCGGTGCCGGAGGGCGGCGCGGCGGGTTCCGGGGCCTCGGGGGGCTTGCCGATCATCACGACGCGTTCTTTCTTGGTGACGACGACCCCGCCCGGCTGCTCGACGGTGACGGCGAACATGACGGGCTCGCGCACGGTGAGCTTGGCGTGGATGGGGATGATGTACTCACCCGTGGCCCGGTCGACCTGGCCGTCGGCGAGGTTGAAGACACCGCCATCCACGGGGTGCTCGCGCGACTTGTCGAAGAACCAGAACTGGTACTGCTCGCGGGAGGGGTCGTTGCTGGCGAGGTCCTTGATGCGCATGTAGCCCTGCTGCCGGGCCTGGCTCCAGTAGATCCTGCCCTTGAGCCCGGCCCCGGCCGCGGGGTCTTTCATGGCCTCGAACTCGACGATCTCGGTGGCGGGATCCTGCTCGGTCAGCCGGGCCAGCTCCTGGCGGAACGTGGGCGGCCCGGCCAGCCGCGGCCACCACCCCGCCGCGGCGATGAGCGCGAAGAGCGCGGCCGCGAGCCACCCGCCCGATGGGAAGCGGTAGGCGACCGGGGCCCGGGGCGTGGCGGCGGGCTCACCCTCGCCGGGCCCTGGCGCGGTGAGGTGCCCGGAGGCGAGGAGGCGCTGGCCCTCGGCGGCGAGGCGGTCCTTGAGCGCGGCGGGCATGGCCCGGGGGGCGGGGTCCTCGAACGCGCCCAGCAGCCCGGCGACGGCGGCGTCGATCTCGCGGTCCTGGCGGGCCAGCAGGGCGTCGAGTTCAGCGCGCTCGGCATCGGAGAGGGCGCCGGTGGCCCGGTCGGCGAGGAGCTCGAGCAGCCGCTCGCGGCTGGGGTCTGGGCGGGGGATTGCGCTCATCGCGGGCCTCCCGCCGTGGGGCGCAAGGGGTGGGCTTCGCCGGCCGCGGGCTCGCTCATGAACTCGCGGAGGCGGATGAGGCCGCGCCGGATCCGGGTCTTGACGGTCCCGACGGGGATGTTGATGTGGGCGGCGATGCGTTCGTGCGTGAGGCCGTGGTAGAGCGACAGCTCGATGATGTGGCGCTCCTCATCGCTGAGCCTGCGGAAGGCCTCGGCGGCGGAGCGGGCCTCATCGCGGAGCTGGGCCGGATCGCGGAGCTGGGCCCGGGCCGCGGGCTCGGCGATGGACTCGACGGGGACGGTGCGGCGCCGTCCCGCGCGGCGCTGGCGGCTGATGAGCCGGCGGTGGGCGATGGTGGCGATGAAGGCGGGCTCTGACCCGATGGCGGGGTCGAAGCGAGGGGCGCTGCGCCAGAGTTCGATGAAGATCTCCTGCACGGCGTCGTCGACATCCTCGCCCATCGCGCTGAGGTACCGGTGCGCGAGCGACCACACGAAATCGCCGTACCGGTCAAGACATTCCCGGATGGCCCCGGACTGCCCGCCCGCGATGCGTTGGAGGATGGTTTCGGCCATCAGGATCGGCTCGTCGTCGCGCTTCCCGGTCCGCGGCGATCGGGCGAAGTGTACCAGCCGTCCCGCGCCCGCGGAACGGCCCGCGAAAAGTTTCGGCCCGTCAAAAACGGGCAAGCCCGCTGCGGTGAAGTACACGTGCCCGGCTCCGTGCGGAGCATCACGGGAGGCAGACCGCGTCGATCACGCGGGCGGTGCGGTTCCGCGCCCGCCGGTGGTCATTCACTTCGGCAGAGGAGGAAGCATGCGTACGGATCAGTTCGCGGGATATCGGTGTGTCCTGGGTGTGCTGGCGATCGGCGCCGCGGCGGGGGCGGCCCGGGCCGAGCTGGTGTACGGCGTCACGCAGACCGGGTTCCTGGCATCGTGGGACAGCGCCACGCCCGGCACGGTGCTGATGGGCTCGGCGATCCAGGGCCTGCAGACCAACGAGGACCTGGTGGGCCTGGACCTGCGGCCCGCCACGGGCGAGCTGTACGGGCTGGGCAGTTTCAGCAACATCTACAGGGTCGACCCGATGACGGGCGTGGCGACGCGGGTGGGCACGGGCTTCAGCCCGGCGCTCTCGGGCACGAACTTCGGGTTTGATTTCAACCCGACGGTGGACCGCATCCGCGAAGTCAGCAACGCCAACCAGAACCTGCGGCTCAACCCGGTCACGGGCGGCATCGCGATGGTGGATGCGGCGCTCAGCTACGCGGCCGCCGACCCCAACTTCGGCGCCGACCCCAACATCGTGCACGCGGCGTACACCAACAACTTCGCGGGCGCGACCTCGACGACGCTCTACGTGGTTGACAGCGGCCTCGACATCCTTGCCATCCAGAACCCGCCGAACAACGGCGTGCTCAACACCGTGGGGGCGCTGGGCACCGATGTGACCGAGCTGGGCGGGTTCGACATCTCGGGCGCCACCGGCATCGCGTACATGGCGATCCGCGATGCCCAGCTGGCCCGGACCACGTTCTGGACCGTCAACCTCACGACGGGCCAGGCGATGATGGTGGGCGAGGTGGGCGGCGGCGCGATCATCACCGCGATGACGGTCATCCCCGCGCCGGGCGGGCTGGCCCTGGCCGGCCTCGGCGCCGGGCTGATCGCCCGCCGTCGCCGCCGCTGAGAAGTTCTGCGCTGCGTTCCGCCGCACGGCCGGCCCGGATCACGGGCCGGCCGCGTCGTTCTGGGACCTGCGGCCGAGTGCCGCGGTTCGGGGCGGAAACCCCCCCGTTCGGGCCGGCGCGTCGATTGGACCGCCGAGCCCGGATCGCCGATGCAGACTGAAGGATCCGTCGGGCAAGCGGCGGGGTATAGGCGCCTGGAGGTGGAATCATGAACAATGCGGGGCGGATGGTGCGGCGTGGGTGCGGCTGGGGCATCGCGGCGGCGGTGGTGGCGTGCGCGGGCGGGGAAGCGAGCGGCCAGGTGATCGCCGATTCGATGGCGGACTTCTCCTCGACGCAGGGCTTCAGGGGATGGTCGTACGGCTTCTGCGATGGCGATCCGCCGACGCCGTTCCAGGCCGGGGACTTCGAGCTGCTCCCCAACTTCGACGCGACGTTCCCGCCCGGCGTGTGGATCCGCGCGCTGGGGGTCGGCGGGTACTGGACGGCCATCAACCGGACGGCGGCGCACCCCAACGCAGTGCAATCCGTGGGCGGCCGGCTGCCCCAGGAGAACTGGGCGGTGCGGCGCTGGGTGAGCCCGGGCCAGATGCCGGTAAGGATCCGAGGGCACATCGCCGACGCCGGGCCCGGCGGCGGTGACGGCGTGATGGTGAAGATTATCGTGGATGGCGCGCTGCGCTACCAGCATTCGTTCGCCGATGGCGACACCACGGGCGTCGACTACAGCTTTGATGCCTGCCTGAACGCGGGCGACATCGTCGATTTCATCCTGGCGCCCGGGCCCGCCACCGATCAGTCCGATGGCACGATTTTCACGGCGGTGATCGAGGGGCCCATCACGGAGCAGCCCGAGAGCGAGTTCGCGTGCGCGGGCGGCGCCGCGAGCTTCCACGTGGCCGCGGGCGGGGCCGGCCCGTTCCGGTACCAGTGGCGGAGGGATGGGGTGGATCTCGACGGGGCGACGACGCCGACGCTGGTCGTGGACCCGGTCGGGCCCGGCGATGTGGGGGTGTACACCTGCGTGGTGTCGGTGTTCGCGTGCGGGTCGGTGGAGAGCGATCCGGCGACGCTGTCGATCTGCGCTGTGGACTACAACTGCGATGGGTTCGTGGACTTCGCGGATTACCTGGAGTTCCTGTCGCTCTACGACGGGCAGGACCCCCGGGCCGACCTGAACCAGGATGGGTTCGTCGATTTCGCCGATTACCTCGAGTTCGTGAACCAGTTCAACGGCGGCTGCTGAGCCCGGCCCGTAAGTCTGTGCCGGGCCGGATGTTGCCGCGCGGGAGCGCGAAGCGGCGCGGGAGCGCCCCGGGCCGGCCCGCGCGTCAATTCCCTCACCGGATCGGCAATAGCTGACCCCTCAGCGGAGATCGGCACCATGGAACGCCCCGCGCGGTCGCGCTCAGGGTGCGTCCAGAGCGGCCCATCCCCGGGCCGCCGGGCCGCTTGTCGCGTGCCGGCGGCTGATGTTCGCCGGGGGCGGGCGGGCGAACAACGAGGAGGTCTTGAGATGAGGAAACTGAACCGGTTCGTGCGGCGCAGCGCGGCGGGCCTGATGGCGGTGTCGGCGCTGCTGGCGCCCTCGGCGCTGGCGGAGTGCACGATCTTCACGCGGGTGGCGGTGCTGACGGGCTCGCAGGAGGTCCCGCCGAACCCGTCCACGGCGATCGGGGCCGGGCGATTCCTGATCGACACCAATGCCAACACGGTGACCTACCGCATCGTCTACAACGGCTTCGCCGAGACGGCCGCGCATATCCACGGGATCGCGGGGCCGGGCGTGTCGGCCGGGGTGATCCACCCGCTGCCGTCGGGGGGGGTGAAGACGGGCACCTGGATGTACCCCGAGGCGATGGAGGGCGACATCCTCAACGGCCGGACGTACGCGAACATCCACAGCGCGGCCTTCCCGGGCGGGGAGATCCGCGGGCAGATCGTGTCGGCAGTGGCGCTGCTCGACGGCGGGCAGGAGGTGCCCCCGGCCGTCACGCCGGCCCTGGGAGTCGGGCTGTTCAACCTGAACACCACCACCAACGAGCTGTCGTACTACGTGCTGTTCAACGGGCTCTCGGCGGCGCAGACCGCCTCGCACATCCACGGCATCGCGCTGCCGGGCGTGGCGGCGGGCGTGCGCCAGCCGATTCCGGTCGGCTCCCCCTCGACGGGCATGTGGGTCTATCCCGAGGCCGATGAGCAGGCCATCATCGACGGCCGGATGTACGTGAACATCCACACCACCGCCTTCCCGGGCGGCGAGATCCGCGGCCAGATCGTGACCAGCGTCAACCCGATCGACGGGCTGCAGGAAGTCCCGCCGAGCCCATCGGCCGGCGCCGGGTTCGGGCTGGTGTCGATCGACAAGGCGGCCGACATGCTGAGCTGGGATGTGCGGTTCCAGGGGCTGCTGGGCCCGCAGACCGCGGCCCACATCCACGGCTTCGCGCTGCCCGGCGTCTCCGCGGGCGTGCTCAACCCGATCCCCAACGGCTCGCCTTCGCGGGGCACGTGGGCCTACGCCGCGGGGCAGGAGGCCGGCATCCTCGAGGGCCGCACCTACTTCAACGTGCACACCACGGTCTTCGGCGGCGGTGAGATCCGCGGCCAGATCAACTTCGCCTCGCTGCTGCCGTCGTGCCCGGCCGACCTGAACTGCGATGGCCTGGTTGACTTCGCCGACTACCTCGAGTTCCTCAACCTGTACGACGCCGGCGACCTGCGCGTCGATTACAACGGTGATGGCCTGGTTGACTTCGCTGATTACCTCGAGTTCCTGAACTTCTACGATGCGGGGTGCTGAGGCGGAATTAGCGAAGCGGGAGGCAGTGCAGCAACGAAGTAGCATGTTCAACCCCCCGGGCCCCGCGGCCCGGGGGTCTTTGTTTGGTTCGCGGACGGAAAAGGTGTGTAACCCAAACTGGCCGTAGCAGCGAAAAACTCAAGTGATTCTCGGACTTCAGGGTTTCTACTTGTAGACTCGCGCTCGAAAGCCCACGGCGTTCGTGGGCGAGAACCAACTGGGAATTCCCGGGAGCAGGACCCACCGGTCTGTTCAGGAGTGGGGAGGCCCGCGCACGCGCGGACTGCGAATGGCTTTCGTGCCGGGATCGTTCTCCTTGCCCAAGGAGCAAGACCATGAACATGCGTCGAGTCGTGTACGCCCTGGTCGCGGCGGGGCTCACTCCGGTCGCGGCCCTCGGCCAATGGTCCGACAACTTCGATGCCTACTCCCCCGGGAGCATCAACGGCCAGGGGGGCTGGAAGGGGTGGGACGGCGTGGCGTCCGCGGCCGGCATCGTGACCAGCGCCACCTCGCGGAGCGCGCCCAACTCCCAGCAGATCAACTCTGCCTCCGACTCGGTCCACCTCTACTCCGGTGTGAGTTCGGGCGTCTGGACCTACACGGCCTACCAGTACATCCCGGCGAGCTTCAGCGGCTCCACCTACTTCATCCTTCTCAACACCTACAACGACGGCGGCCCGTACGACTGGAGCGTCGAGCTGCAGTTCATCGGCGGCACGGGCCAGATCGTCGATGACCTCCGGGCCAGCAACCCGGTGACCTTCGTCCGCGATGCCTGGGCCGAGATCCGCATCGACATCGACCTCTCCGCCAACACCGTCAGCCAGTACTACAACGGCTCGCTCATCGCCTCGGGCACCTGGACAACCGGCACGCCCTCGGTGCTCAATCTCGACGCGGTCGATCTCTACGGCGGCACCGGTAGCAACGTGTTCTACGACGACATGAGCCTGGTTTCCGGCGAGACGCTCACAGCCTTCGGCCTGCAGCAGACTTCGCTGGGCCAGGCGGCGCTGGACCTGCTCCCCACGCCGACGGGTGAGGTGCTGCGGGTCAGCAACATCGGTTCAAGCGGGAACGACGGGGTGTCGATCGACCTCGGCCGGGCCGAGGGCTGGCAGGCCGCGTTCCAGGGCCTCCCGGACCTCCGCCTGCCGGGCGTGCAGGTCACGACCACCATGCGCGGCGAGGTGGATGGCCTGCCCGACCGTCCTATCGGAAGGAGCACGATCTCCGGGATGGGAATCGGCGCCGGCGCTGCGCTCTCCGTCGACTTCTCCGGCGTGGGCTCCACGCAGGTGCAGGCGGACCTGTACAACGCGGCCGGCGGGCTAGTCGGGACGGTGATCGTTCCCAACGGCACGGCGTTCATCGTCAACCAGGGCGGCACTTGGGGCGTTCCCGTCTGGGGGTTCATCCGCTGGAGTTGCGAGCCGACCAAGGATGTCGCCGTGTACGGCTGGATCACGCCGACGTGCTTTGCTGATCCCATCAGCGGCACCCTGTTCGGCGATGTTTCGCTGGCGGCCTTCAGCACCGTGAACCGGCCCGCCTCGGTGGGCGGCGTCTCAAGCGGCACCATCACCGCCGCGGGAGTCGGGGGCACGCTCGATGTGACCGCCGAGAGCGTACAGCTGTTCGGCCTCTTCGCGAGTTCGCTCGGCGACGCCACGCTCGACCCGATGGGATCGTCCCTGGGGGTCGCCGGGATCGGCGGCACCGGGCAGGATGGCGTCGAGTTTGATCTTGGCGCCGCGGCGGGCTGGACGTCCGATCTCGCCGGTCTGCCGGACCTCCGCCTGCCGGGCGTGCAGGTCACGACCGACATGAGCGGTATCGTTGATGGCGTCGATGGCCGCGTCATTGGCGCAAGCCGCATCATGGGGCTGGGGATCGGCGCCGGCGCTGCGCTCTCCGTCGATTTCTCCGGCGTGGGCTCCACGCAGGTGCGGGCGGACCTGTACGACATGGGCGGCGTGCTCGTCGGGACGGTGTTTGTTCCCAACCAGACCGCGTTCATCATCAACCAGGGTGACACGTGGGGCGTGCCCGTCTGGCGGTTCATCCGCTGGAGCTGCGAGCCGACCAAGGATGTCGCCGTGTACGGCTGGGTGACTCCGATCTGCCTCGGTGATCCCATCAGCGGCACGCTATTCGGCGACATCGCGCTGGCGACCTTCAGCACCGTGGACCGGCCCGCCTCGGTGGGCGGTGTCACCGGCGCCACGGTCCGCGCGGGCGGCATCCCCGGGACGATCGTGCTCTCCGGCGTGGAGGCCACCTCCCCGCCCTGCCCCGCGGACCTCAACGGCGATGGGCTCGTGGACTTCCTCGACTACCTCGAGTTCCTGAACTTCTACGATGCGGGTGACCTGCGTGTGGACTTCAACGGCGATGGCCTCGTCGACTTCAGCGACTACCTTGAGTTCCTGAACCACTACGACGCGGGCTGCTGAGCCGCGACCATCGTTCGTTCGTAAGTACCGACCCCCGGGGCCCCGCGGCCCGGGGGTTTTTGTTCGGACTCTGCCGGGCGCGGCATGACGGGCCCGGCGGCGGACATGAGCCTGCATCCCCTCGTGACGGGCCGGAAACGGAGTCAGCCATGCGAATCGCGTCGATCCCGGGACTTGCGGCGGTGGCGGTCCTGATGGCGCCGGCCCGGCCCGCCGATGCGCAGTGCGAATCCCGCTGGTGGAGCGCGGGCCCGGGCGCCGGGCCCGGCGGCGAGGTGCGGGCCATGCTCACCGCCGATGTGGAAGGCGGGCCGCGGCTGTACATCGGCGGGGAGTTCCAGACGCTGGGCGGCGTGCAGGCCCGGCGCATCGGGTCGTGGGATGGCGCGGGCTGGCGGCAGGTCGGGCCGGGGCTGAGCCAGATCGTCGAGTCGATGGTGATCCACCCGTACGCGGGCGGCGAGCGGCTGTTCATCGGCGGGTTCTTCGATGAGGGCGAGGTGAGCGGGGGGCCCGGCGGGCTGGTGTGGCTCGATCCGCAGGCGGGCGGGTGGCGGGGTGTGCCGCGCGGCAGCCCGTTCTTCTGGACGATGGGGCTGTGCTCGTTCGGCGGAGAGCTGTTCGCGAGCGCGGGCGTGATGGACTACGTCTGGCGGCTCGGCGAATCGGGGTGGAGCGTCCCGGGGGAGGGGCTGGAGAGCGTGGTTCACCGCGGGCTCACGCACGATGACGGCACAGGCCCGTCGCTGTTCGTGGGCGGCAGCATGCTGGAGGGGTGTCGGCGGTGGGATGGCGTGGCGTGGCGGAGCATCGGCGGCGGGGTGCAGGGCGCGGTCTACGGGCTGGCGGTGTTCGACGACGGGCGGGGGCCCGCGCTGTATGTCGGCGGGCAGTTCATCCGGGCCGGCGTGTTCGGGGCGGGCGGGGTGCAGGCCGCGAACATCGCGCGGTGGGATGGGACGCGGTGGGAGAGCCTCGGCGCGGGGATCGGCGGAACGGTGAACGCGCTGGCGGTGTTCGATGATGGCGCGGGCCCGAAGCTGTACGCGGGCGGGCGGTTCACCTCCGCGGGCGCGGCCCCGGCGAAGAACCTGGCGGTGTGGGATGGTCATGCCTGGATGCCGGTCGCGGGCGGGGTTGACGGTGAGGTGCGGGCGCTGGCGGTGTTCGATGCGGACGGGCCCGGGCCCGCGCGGGCCCGGCTTGTTGCGGGCGGCGCGATCACCGCGGCGGGCGGGGAACCTGCGGCCGGGCTGGCGTTCTACGGCCCGTGCGGCGCCGACCTGACCTGCGATGGGATCGCCGATTTCGCCGACTATCTCGAGTTCCTGAACCGCTACGACAGCGGCGATGCGCGGGCCGACCTCAACGGTGATGGCCTCGTGGACTTCGCCGATTACCTGGAGTTCCTGAACCTGTACGCCGCGGGGTGCTGAGCGGGCCCGCTGATCACCCGTGGTAGGTCGGCAGCGCGGCCAGCATCAGGAGCGTCACCGCGAAGAGCACGAGCGCGACCGAGGCGAGGCCGGTGCGGATGCGGCGATCGCTGAAGGTGCCGCCGATGCCGCCGAAGAAGAGGACCGAGGCGAACATCAGGGTGAGCAGCACGTACGAGCCGGCCGTCTTGCCGGCGGATGTCGCCAGCGCCTGGTGCGATGCGGCCTGATCGCGGTCGGCGATCGCGGTCTGCTCCTCGGGCAGCGCGTACTCGGGGCGCTGCAGGGGCCCGCGCACGCCGGGGTCGGTCTCGATGCCGTCCTTGACGGCCGCATCCACAGCATCGCGGAGCTGGGGGCGCATGTGCAGGTAGATCGTCCGGGCCGTCATCTCATCCCGCTCGCGGACCGCGCGCCAGTACTCGAGGAGCACCAGGCCATCCTGGGTCCGGATCTGCAGGCCGACGATCGTGCTCTCCGCGGCCTGCCGCTCCGCGGTGTCGGAGGCCGCCTGGTTGGCCGCCTGAGCGCCGCTCCACTGCCGGGCCTGGTAGCCGCACCAGGTTGACGCCAGCGTGGCGAGCGAGAGGATCAGCGCAACGATGGCCTCGAGCCCGCCGCGGCGGCGGTCCTTCTCGACCGCGGCGAGGATGCGATGGAGCAGGGCCTCCTGATCCGCAGGCGCCCGGCTGGGCGCGCCGGGTTCGGTCATCGATGCGTTCGTCATAGTGGTCATGGTGTGCCCCGAATGAAGGCGGCGCAGCGGCGCCGCCTCAGGCGGGCATTGTATCGGATGTGGCGTCTGCTACAGCCGGGCCGCGGCGATGCTGGCCAGCTCGCTGCGCTCGCTCTTGGCGAGTGTGACGTGGCCGAAGATCCGCACCCCCTTCATCTTCTCGGCGGTGTAGGAGAGGCCGTTGGAGGAGCTGTCGAGGTAGGGGTTGTCGATCTGTCCGATGTCGCCGGTGAGCACCAGCTTAGTGCCCTCGCCCACGCGGCTGACGATGGTCTTGACCTCGTGCGGCGTCAGGTTCTGGGCTTCATCGACGATCATGAACTGGTGCGGGATGGAGCGGCCGCGGATGTACGTCAGCGGCTCGAGCACGAGCTGGCCGTCGGCCATCAGCTTCTGCACGCGCTGCTCGGTCGAGTGGCTCTCCGCGGCCTGGGTCTGCGCCCCGCGGGTCGAGAGCAGGTAGCCGAGGTTGTCGAAGATGGGCTGCATCCACGCCGTGAGCTTCTCATCCTTGTCGCCCGGCAGGTAGCCGATGTCGCGGCCCAGCGGCATGATGGGCCGGGCCACCAGCAGCTTGTCGTAGCGTTGCTCGTTGAACACCTTGGACATGCCCGCCGCGATCGCCAGCAGCGTCTTTCCCGTGCCCGCCGAGCCCAGCAGCGTGACCAGCCGGATGTCCTCATCCAGAAGCAGGTCCAGCGCCATCGTCTGCTGCACATTCCGGGCCATGATGCCGAAGACGGGCTTGCGCGGGCCCGTCACGGGGATCACGTGCTCGGTGTCGGCGAGACGGCGGGCCAGGCCCGTGTGGTTCTCGTCCTCCTTGTCCTTGAGCACGACGAACTGGTTGGGGTGCACCTCGCGGGTGTAGCGCCGCCCGTCCTCCGTGACGCCGACGAGGAACGGCGTGAGGCGCTCGAGCGGCAGCAGGCGGTCCTTGTAGAGCTCATCGATGAGCGTGCCGTCGGTCGTGACGGCGAGGTAGCCGGTGTAGAGCCGGTCGGCATCAACCTTCTGGTTCTCGAAGTCCTCGGTCTTGATGCCCAGGGCGTCCGACTTGATGCGGGCCGAGAGGTCCTTGGAGACAAAGACCGTCCGCATGCCTTTCTGCAGCAGGTGCCAGGCGACGGCGATGATCTCGTTGTCGGGCGAGGCCTCCTTGATGACGTTGGGCCGGGTGTACTCGCCGACATCGATGCGGATGGTCCCGGTCTGCCCGTGCTCGCCGATCGAGGCCGCGGCCCCGACGTGGGGCGAGGCCTCACCCCACGGCACGCCGTTGGTCATGCTCCCCATGGTTCGCAGGCGGTCGAGGTGGCGGATGCACTCCCGGGCGTTGCGGCCCAGGTCATCCTCCTTGCGCTTCATCTTGTCGAGCTCCTCGATGACCGCGAAGGGGATGACGACGTGGTGCTCCTTGAACACGAAGAGCGCGTTGGGGTTGTGCAGCAGCACGTTGGTGTCGACCACGAAGTGCTTGATGCCGGTGTCTGACTCCGCGGGGGTGGCGGCCGAGAGCGCGGGCGCAGCACGGGCCGGGGCGGGGGCGGGCGGCTGGGCCTGCGACGACTTCAGGGTCTTGGGCATGAGATTGCGCGGTGTTCCTGGCGGCGGGCCCCTCGGCCCGGCGCCGAACCGGCGGGCCGCTCGCCTGCGATCCGTCGCGGCGCGGGCCCGTCCATGTCAGCATACCCGGCCCGGCTCGCCGCGCGGTAGCGGTTCGGTTCAGAAATCGCTCAGCGCAGGACCCCGATGGTCAGGATCAGGGCCACGACCCCACAGAGCCCGACCTTGGCCACGCTGGCCCAGAACCGCCCCACGGCGGCCCCGGCGCCGATCCGGGCCGAGTCCTTCCACGTCCGGCCCGCGAAGCCGCGCTCGGCGATGATCGCCCCCAGCCCGGCCCCGATCACCGCGCCGATGATCGCCCCGACCAGCAGCAGGAAGGGCGCCCCGATGATCGCCCCCAGGAGCGAGCCGACCACCGCGCCGATCGCCCCGCGGCGGCTGCCGCCGGCCCGCGCTGCCCCCGCGGCGGAGGCGAAGATCTCGACCACCTCCCCGATCAGCGCGATCGCCGCGCCGATGCCGATGGTGGACCAGTCGAGCAGCTCGGGCCGCCAGAGCTTGCAGATCACGGCCGTGAGCAGCGCGACCCAGGCGCCCGGCAGCGTCAGCGTGGTGAGCGCAACGCCCAGGCCCGACATCAGGATCACGATGGCGGCGGCAAGAGAGGTCATGACAGTCATGGATTCCGGGCCCGGCGAAGCTCGCCCCGGCCCGGCCTGTTGTTCGGAGACCGCCCTCCGCGGTTTCGGTGTTCCGGCCCGGGCCCGGCGGGGTTCAGGCGGGCGTCGGGGCCGGCGCGGGCGGGGGCGCATCGGCGGGGGCCTGGTTCTCCGGGAACGCCGTTCTCTCCATCGCGAGCACCCACTCTTCCAGCTTGGCGTAGCGGAGGAGGTCGAAGCGCAGCTCCTGGCCGCCGACCTGGGCCACGCCGGGCCTGATCTTCAGGAAGATGAGGTACTTGTGCCACTTGCGCTTGTCGAACTCGGCGACGTCGGCGGGGGTGAGCGTGGCCCCGCTGGGGAGCGTGAGCGTCTGGGAGGACGGCTCCCAGCCGTAGCGGATGCGCTTGACGACCAGGATGAGCCCGACGAGGTAGAGACCCAGTCCGAAGCCCAGGAACGTGATCAGCCACTGCACCGGGATATCCCAGCCGGCGAGCTTCTTGGGGCTCGACTTGGCGGTGCCCTGCGAGGTGGTCCAGTGGGTGTTGAGTTCATCGAACCGCTTGACGGGATCGGCGATGTCGGTGAGCTGCGGCTGGAGCTTTCCGATGACGTTCAGGGCCTCGAGCCACTCGTGGCGGGTCCTCTCGATGGCGCTGACGTTGCTCTTGGCCTTGAGGCGTTCATCGAGACGGGTGAGCTCCGCGGCCGGGTCCTTCACGGCGGCGCGGTCCCAGGCGGAATCGGCCTGCTTGATGGTGCGCAGGTACTCCCATTCGGCGTACTCGGCGTAGTTGATGCCGCGCTTGGGGTAGGCGATGGTGGCGTCGTAGAGCCCCCAGGCGCCGAACCCGATCAGGAAGGCGGCGATGATCACCATCTTCCACAGCCACTTGGGATTGATGTGCGTCTGCTCCATCGGCGTGCTCATCGACTGACTCCCCGGCAGAGTTGAAGGATCAGGGTAGCAGGGCGTTCGGTGGGGCGGGGCCGGGCCTTTAGTCCACCCGTTCCAGCGCATCGGCCCACCACCCGTCGGCCCAGGCCCGCCCGGAGGGTGTGGAGACCACCGGGGTGAAGCCGCCATCGGCGACCGCCCGCAGGGGGATGTGGGGGTACGCGCGGCCCGACTCTACGGCCCGGCTGAGCCAGAGTTCGTGGATGCGGCGGGCCAGGCAGGCCCGGCGGTCCTTGTCGTCGTTGGGGTGGCGGGGCCACAGCATCGGCGTAGGAACAACGATACGGGCGCGGGCCCGTTGCGGTGCGGGGTGAAATCCATCAGATGCGGACGGCCAGGTTGGTGTCGGCGACATCCCAGTCAAGCCCGGCGATGGAGAAGGAATAGACCAGGAGGGTGCGGGTGGCGCCGTTGGCCCGGCCCGCGAGGAGGATCTTGTCCCCGGCAGCGGAGGAGCCCAGGGGCATGGAGAGGGTGGCGGCGGGGAGGCCCGCGGCGGTGGTGATGTTGGTGTGGGTCCAGGCGGGGGCGGCGGGCGTCCAGCGGAGGATGTGGACCTGGCTGTTGGCGGTCATGGAGAAGATGTTGAGGCCGCCATCGGAGGAAACGGCCACTTCGACGCCGGTGGCGACGACCGGGGCGCTGGCGGCGTCGGTGATGTTGGCGATCTGCCACTCCCCGCCCAGGCCCGGCGCCCACCAGTAGGTGTAGACCTCGCCGCCGGAGGTGATGCCGGCGATGTTGAGGCCGCCCCAGGGGGTGACGTACGCATCCAGCTGGCCCGAGAGGACGGGCCCGCTGAAGAGCGTGGTCATGTTGAGGGTTTCCCAGTTGGCCAGGCCCGGCGCCCACCAGTAGACGATCACTTCGCCGGCGGAGTTGAGCCCGGCGAGGTTGAGGCCATCCCAGCCGGTGACGTAGCCGGTCAGGCCGCCGGTCATGAGCGGGCCTGAGAAGAGGTCGGTGAGGTCGGAGAACTGCCAGGTGGTCTGGCCCGGCGCGAACCAGTAGTTGATGGCGTGGCCGCGGCCGTCGAGGCCGGCGATGTGGATGGCGTTCCAGCTGGGCTGGTAGGTCGTGAGGTCGCCGGTGACGCCCGGCGCATCGATGAGGGCGGTCATGTCGGTGACCGTCCAGGCGGCGGTGGCGGTGTTGCCCTGGAAGAGCCAGAGGTGGTGGTTCTCGTCCGTGACGGCGAGGTGCACGAGGCCATCGCGGACGAAGGGGGTCATGTCGACGACCCGGGCCGTGAAGCGGGCGATGGCCGCGATGTTCTGGATCGTGGCGGTGGTGCTGCCGACCGGCTCGATGCGGGCGAAGGGGCGCTGCGAGGCGTCGAGCGCGAAGGTGATGAGGTTGTCGCCATCCGCGACCGAGACGATCTTCTGGGCCTGGTTGTTGCCGGCCCGGGCCTTGAACTTGATGGCGACATCCTGCGTGAAGGTGGGCAGGTCGAAGGTGACGGTGCCGTCGGGGGAGAAGAGGCCCGTGATGACGGACTGGGCCGCGGTGACGCCGCCGAGGGTGAACCAGACCTCGGCGTCGATGACGGCGTCGGGGCGCAGGCCCGTGATGGTCACCTTGCCGCCGGTGATGGAGCCGGTGGAGCGGTTGCCATCCTGGAGGATGTAGAGGAGGCCCTGGGCGCCGTCGGTCGAGCCCCAGGCCTTCATGGCTTTGTTGGAGCTGTTGGTGGTGGTGATGCGGCCCGCCAGGGTGTCGAAGTTGTAGTTGGCGAAGTCGAGC
This sequence comes from Phycisphaerales bacterium, assembly GCA_020849615.1. Taxonomy (GTDB): domain Bacteria; phylum Planctomycetota; class Phycisphaerae; order Phycisphaerales; family UBA1924; genus JADLFW01. Next base: position 10,969 of record JADLFW010000004.1, on the reverse strand, counting down.
GCGAGGGTGGAGGAGTTGAGGAAGCCGGCGAAGGTCTTCTGGATGGCCCGCATGCCGTCGGTGAGGATGTAGCCCTGCGTGAGGCCGCCGCCGAGGGCGTAGGAAAGCTCCTCGGTCGAGATGCGCAGGCCCATCCCCGCCTGGCCCGACGCCAGCCCCGACCACGCCATGGTGCGGAAGATGGCCTCATCCTCGGCCTGGGTGAACTCGGCGCTGTAGTGGGGGAGGCCCTTGCCGGCATCCTGCCAGTCCGAGCGGGTCATGCCCCACTCGCCGTTGATGATGGGGGCGCGGTCCTCGCGGTGGGTGAGCCAATAGGCGGTGAGGGTGGCGTTCTCGACGGCGGGCTTCACCTTGGTGTCGGTGTCCGGGTTGTTGATGGGCTCCTCGTTGGAGTTGGTGTAGAGGTGGGGTGTCAGGGCGTCGAAGTTGCGGGAGTAGTAGACGACGCGGGCCTCGGGCCCGCGGGGGTCCTGCGCGATGGTGCTGTTGAGCACGAGGTGCTGCGGGTCGTTGGCCCGCGTGTAGGCGGCCAGCGCATCGACCCAGATGGAGCGGCGGCGGTACTCATCCTCGCGGCCGGAGTTGAGGTCGGCGGGGTTGGCGGAGACCCGCGGTTCGCCCTCGGCGTTGAGGGTCCACTCGGTGCTGTCCCACTCGCTGAGCATCTCCCAGCCCAGCAGGTACTGGGAGTAGGGGCTGGCGTTCGCCCAGGTGATGAGCTGCTGCATCCGGTTCTTGGCCAGCTGCAGGGTCTGGGAGTTCTGGAAGAAGTTGTCGATGCTGTCGAGCGGCCCGCCCTTGGTGAAGGACCAGGCGAACTCGGTCAGGAAGGCCTCGTCATAGGAGAAGGAATCGAAGGGGGAGAAGATGACGTGGATGCCGCGCTTGCCGGCCTCCTCGAGGACGCGGTGCATGAAGTCGCGGATCAGCGTGTTGTAGAGCGTGGTGCCGCCGGAGCGCCACTCGAGCCAGTAGAGGCCCTCGGGCGTGGCGCGCGGCATGATCGCCCGGTAGTTGTAGTTCTGCAGCTCGAGGTACACCCGCATGGTGGTGACCCCGTAGGAGGCGAGGGTGTCGAAGTAGGGCTCCCCCGGGCCTTCGAAGGAGGGGTTGTCGTAGAAGTTCAGGTACTGGCCCGAGTTGGGGTCGTAGACATCGCCGTCGTAGAGGGCGCGGGTGTAGTTCCACGGCAGGCCCAGGTGGTCGCCGACGACCGCGAACGGCTCGCCCTTCTCGTTGACCAGCGTGCGGCCCATCGGGGACGGCACGACGCGGACGCCGCCGGAGGGGTCCTGCGTGGTGGTCTGCGTCGTGAAGGTGACGATGTTGGAAAGGTCGCCGAGGTTGCCGGCGCCGTCGACAGCGCGGACGGCCACGAAGTACGTGGTGCCCGGCGTCAACCCGATCAGCCGGAGCGACTCGGAGAGCCCCGCCAGGCGCGGGGTGTAGGCGTTGCGGAACTCGGTGGCCTTCAGCCAGTCGGATTCGGTGGTGATCGTGGAGGTCGCGTAGCGGATCTCGTAGGCCGAGACGCTGCCCCTGTTCGGCGTGGCGCCCGTGCCCTTGACGCCCGCGGGGGATGTGAAGTTCAGCCGCGTCGAGTAGCCGGTGGTGGCGCCGGCCGTCATCCCGGTGATCGCGACGGGCTTGGAGGCCGCGGCGGGATCGAGGTAGACCACCTGGGCGTAGTTGACGGGCCCGCGGATGCCCGCGAGGGTCGAGGCGTAGCTGCTGTGCACGCCGGTGATCTGGTCATCCATGAACGTCGGCGCGGTGAAGCGGTCGGTGGCGCTGCGGTGGTCCACGAAGTCGCGCTCGCCGCCCGCCTGGTCGAAGATGATGTCGAAGTTCATCCCGAACGTCTGGCCGTTGGTCGGCGCGGCGGCCAGGCCCACGGCGGTCCAGGGGATGAAGATCTCGGTGGTCCAGCCCTCATCGAGGTCGTTGGCGTTGTTCACGGTGCCGTGCAGCACGGTGGCCCAGGCCAGCCCGGTGGGCATGGCGCCGCCCGCGCTCACATCCGGGGCGTTGCCGGCGCCATCGCCCTTGACGTACTTGGCGAGGGCCAGCGCCGAGGTCCTGGGCGCGACGCGGAGCGCGCCCGACTGGGTGGTGAAGTCGGCCTGCGAGCCCAGCCCCACGCCCAGCGCGCGGTCGGAGGCCTGGAAGTACTCATCGCGGGAGCCGTCGGGATCGAAGTAGATCGTCATCGAATCGTCGAGGTCGACCTCCCAGCGGAAGGCGGTCCCGATCGTCGCGCCCGGGGCCGACTTGCCATCCGCGAAGAGCGCGGTGTCCTTGACATCGAAACCGAGGTACAGGCCCTGGGCGCCGCCCAGCAGCTTGACCGTCGCGGTGCTGTCCGACCAGAAGGCCTGCGTGCGGGTGATCGTGAAGGCCGATGCCCAGGCGGCATCGTTCAGCACGCCATCGACCACAGCTTCGCCGGGCAGGACCACCCACAACGGGTTATCCGGCGTCACGGGGTCGGCGGCGAGCATCCGCCGGGCCTCGAGGGCCTGCAGATCGAACATCCCAACTCGCCGGCCCGAAACGGAATGAAGAGCAGCCATTCGACCCTGTCCCTCCTCGAGAGTTGCGCCCGGGGATTTACCGGCTGAACCGGGTTCACTTCTCACCGTGCCCACTTCGATCGTCAAACGCAACTCGATTCCTGCTCTGGAAATGCGCGTCGCGGCCGGAGAACGACCGTGCGACAGAAAACGCGTCCGTCATTCTAGGTGTACATCGTCCGTTCGCGGGGGTTGATGCGGTCTGCAAGATCGCGGGCTGGGGGGACATCGCAGCAGCGCCGGGGCGCGGGCCGGGTCGGCCCGGGCCATCATTCTGTAACGTCTTGACGAACATGATCTTGCATCTAACTAGGTCTGATCGGCGCCGTTGGGGGCGACCGACTGTGCTGAAATGTCCGATTCGCGCGGGATTTGTTCGGACCGGGTCTGTAATCTGGTGAACCCGATGATTCACCTCGTCCTGGTTCCTTTCGAAGGAGGTGCGGCCGTGACATCCCTGACATCACTATCACCGCGGGCTGGCTTGGTGCCGGCGCGGGCCGGCGCCGTGAAGCTCGGGGCGGGCCTGGGTGTGAGCTTGGCGATAGCCCTCTCGCTCGCCGGCCCGGCGCGGGCCGACGAGCAGGTGGTCTTGGGCGCCGCCAAGGACAACACGCTCTACGAGGATGCGCTGGGGGAGTTCAGCAACGGGATCGGGGAGCACATGGTCTGCGGGACGACGCTGAGCGGGGGTCAGCGGCGGGCGCTGGTGGAGTTCGACATCGCCTCGATGGTCCCGGCGGGATCGACCATCACCTCTGTTGCGCTGCGGCTCAACATGTCGCGCACCGTCGCGCTGAGCCAGACGTGCTCCATCTTCCGGGTGACGAAGGAGTGGGGCGAGGGGACCTCGGATGCGCCGGGCGAGGAGGGCTCGGGCGCGCCGGCGACGCCGGGCGATGCGACGTGGCTGCACGCCATGTTCGCCACCGACTTCTGGGCGGCGCCGGGCGGGGACTTCGCCGCGATCGCCAGCGCCGCGATCCCGGTCACGGGCAACGGCCCGTACACCTGGGGCTCGACGGCGGCGATGGTGGCGGATGTGCAGTCGTGGCTGGATGATCCGTCGAGCAATCACGGGTGGATCGTGCTGGGCAACGAGGTAGCGACGCGCACGAGCAAGCGGTGGGACTCGCGGGAGAACCTGATCGCGGCCAACCGGCCCGCGCTGACGGTGCAGTTTGTCCCGCCGTGCCCGATCGACTACGTGCCCGACGGGATGATCGACTTCCTGGACTACCTGGAGTTCCTGAACCGCTACGACAGCCAAGACCCATCCGCGGACCTCAACCACGACGGGATGGTCGATTTCGCGGATTACCTGGAGTTTCTGAACCTGTACGACGGCGGGTGTTGAAGTTCGGGGCACACCCGGGCCGGGAGGGCGCGATCATGGGAGACCGGCGAGTGTGGAGGGCGGCGCGGGCCGCGGGGCTGCCCTGGTGGGCGGCGGCGGGTGTGCTGTTGGCGGGCCCGGCAATGGCGGCACGGGCCGGCCCGGTCGAGTTCGCCGATGGCGCCTTCGCGCCCGAGCACTGGACGCAGTTCCGCTACTTGGGCGGGCGGGATGCGATCGGCGGCGTGTTCAACACCGAGCAGGCGCCCGAGGGCGGCGCGCCGGGCCCGTACCGGCTTGTCTCGCACGTGTGGACCGGGCCCGGCGACCTGATCGTGGTGCACCTGCGGCAGGGGGCGGTGCACGACCCGGCGATGTCGGGGGCGATCGAGTCGGTGGATGCGTGGGTCGATGCGGTGTTCAGCCCGGTGGTCGATCCGTTCTTCGTGATGTGCGGGCCCGCGCTGGTGCAGGGGGGGCGGCTGTACATCCTGCGTTACTACGCGACGAGCCCGAACTGGGCCCGGCTGGGCGGCGGCGGCTTCACCGCCGAGGACTTCGAGGATTTTTACGACCCCGCGGTGCACCCCGACTTCTCGGCGGCGGGCCCGCCCGTGCAGCTGGGGATCTTCACCAGCAACGGAATCCACTGCGCCTGCGGGCGCAGCACCTCGGTCGGCATCGACAACTGGTTCATCCGCCTGCACACGGCGGGCGGTGAATGCCGGGCCGACCTCACGGGCGATGGGCTGATCGACTTCACCGACTACCTCGAGTTCCTCAACCGGTACGACTCGCTGGATCCGAGCGTGGATTTCAACCAGGATGGGCTGGTTGATTTCGGCGACTACCTCGAGTTCCTGAACCTGTACGAGGCGGGGTGCTAAGCGAAGTGACAGAGTGACGGGGTGATTGAGAACCGTGATCGCGGTGAGCGGGACGGGCCCGGCCCGCGCGCGAATGATCGGGCATGAGCACAAACCCGCGGGGCGACGGGCCGAGGGTGGTGATCGTCGGCGGCGGGTTCGCCGGACTGTACGCCGCCAAGGCGCTGGCCCGGGCCGCGGTGCGGGTGATGGTGATCGACCGCCGCAATCACCATCTGTTCCAGCCGCTGCTCTACCAGGTGGCGACGGCGGCGCTCTCGCCCGCGCAGATCGCCGCGCCGATCCGCAAGGTGCTGTCAAAGCAGCGCAACGCCGAGGTGCTGCTGGCCGAGGTGGAGGGTGTGGACACGGCCCGGCGGGTGGTGCTGCTGGGCCCGGCTGCCGGGGTCGAGTCGGGCGATCGGGAGGTTCCGTACGACTACCTCATCATCGCGACCGGCGCTTCGCACTCCTACTTCGGGAACGAGGCGTGGGCGCCCTTCGCGCCGGGGCTCAAGACGATCGAGGATGCGGTGGACATCCGCCGGCGCATCCTCATGGCCTTCGAACGGGCGGAGCGCGAGCGGGATGAGGCTGAGCGGAAGCGTGAGCTCACGTTCATCGTGATCGGCGCGGGCCCGACCGGCGTCGAGATGGCCGGGGCGCTCGCCGAAATCGCGGTGAAGTCGATCCCGCGGGATTTCCGGCGGATCGACACCTCGAGCGCGCGGATCGTGCTCGTCGAAGCGCAGGACCGCGTGCTGCCCGCCGGGTTCCCTCCTGAGCTCTCGGCCCGGGCCCGGGACAGCCTCGTGCGGCTGGGCGTCGAGGTGCGGCTGGGCCAGCGGGTGATGGCGGTTGATGCGGAGGGCGTTCAGCTGCGGAGGCAGGACGGCTCGACCGAGCGATTGGGGGCGCGCAACGTGATCTGGGCCGCGGGCGTGAAGGCGTCATCGCTGATCGCTTCGCTGGGGACGCCGATGGACCGGGCCGGGCGTGCGGAGGTCGGCCCGGACCTTGCGGTGCCCGGGCACCCGGAGGTGTTCGTGCTGGGGGATGCGGCGCGGGTGGTCGATGCTCGCACGGGGCAGGAGGTTCCGGGGATGTGTCCGCCCGCGATCCAGATGGGCGTGTACGCGGGGGGGATCATCGCGGGTGAGACCCGCGGCCCGCGACCTGACCCCAGCTCACGGCGGCCCTTCCGCTACCGCGATAAGGGGCTGCTGGCGACGATCGGGCGCAACAAGGCCGTGGCGTTCGTCTCGGGGTTCCGGTTCAGCGGCTACCCCGCGTGGGCGCTCTGGGCCCTGGTGCACATCTTCTACCTGATCGGGTTCCGCAACCGGGTGCTGGTGATGATCGAGTGGGCGTGGGCATACCTGGTTTTCGAGCGCGGGGCCCGGCTGATCACGGGCGAGATGGCGGCGGCGTCGACCGGTGATCGGCCGGTGGCCTGACACGTCATTCCCGGGCCGGGGTCACTTCACGAACTCGATGTCGTCAAGCGCCAGGCGACCCTGGGGGGTTCCGTGCGCACCGCCGAAGAGGAAGCGGACCTTGGCGATGTCGGTGAGGTCCAGCGTGCGGCCATCGGCGGTGAAGCCGGCGAGGCGGAGCTTGATGGTCTCGAACTCGTTCTGCCAGCCCGGGATGGTGCCCGAGAGACGCTGGTAGACCTCTTCGACGCCTCCGCCGTAGGCGCTGATGCGGATGCGGCTGGCCCGGCCCGCGCTGTCCTCGAGCTCAACCTCGAAGTCCTGGTCGCCGAGGAAGGCCTGCGTGTAGGGGTGCTGGGTGCCCTGGGCGGCGCGGAAGGAGAGGTAGCTGTACGGGGTGGTGTCGCGACCCGCGGGGACGATGTCGAGCGTGTAGGAGGCGCTGCCCCCGCCCCCTATCGAGTAATCGAAGACGACGCCGCGCGTGGGGTCGCCGGTGCGGGCCCGGGACATGCCGTTGAAGGGGTCGGCGGCGAGCCAGGCGTACGTGGTGTTGTTGTCGCGCAGCTGGCCCTCGGTCAGGTTGCCGACGTCGAAGGTCACCGCGCCGCCCGAACTGCTCGTGCCGGCGGCGGGCTCGGTCTGGTAGTCGTCGATCACGAACTTGCGCCCCGGCCCGGAGTCCTTGAACTCCAGGTCGACGGTGGCGGTGGCGAGGGTTGCGCCGGGCCTGAAGCCCTCGTACTGCCGCCAGAGAACCTCGCCACACGGGATGTTGCCGGCGCGGTAGTGCTTGATCGAAGCGAGTGTGTAGGCCTTCTGGAGCTTCTGCGCTTCGGCGCGGCCGATGGCGGTGCCGGCCGGGCCTGTGAAGTCCTCGAATCCGCAGCAGTTGAAGTCGTTGTGGTCAGCGCCGTGGATGTAGACGCTGCTGCGGCGGGCATCGGCCCGCTCGAGGAGGTCGAATGCCCAGGTGATCGGGCTGCCCGGGCAGCCGCAGATATCACCATCGGCGGAGCCGTACAGGAGCATGAAATCCAGCGGGCCGGGATCGCTGAACGCGGTCCCGCCGCCGACCGAGACTCCCGCGCCGAGGAAGTCGGTCGGAGCGATGGCCTGGATGTACTTGATGTCCTCGACGCTGATCACCAGCGGGTGCCCGCCGGTGGGCGCGTACAGCCCGCGGGCGAGGCGGTCGCGGGCCAGGACGACGCCCTCCGCGGCCCGCGAGAAACCGATGAAGTAGATCTCGCTCTGATCGATGTGCCCGTCGAGCACCCCGCCGCCGAGCGTCGCTTGCAGCGCGATCAGGCTGTTGGTGTGGTCCAGCGTCGAGGTGGAGCACGCCACGACGCCGGGCGCATCGTTGGTCTCGCCGCTCACGACGATGTAGCCGTACGACGCGAGGTGCTGGGCCAGGAAGTCAAACCACGAGTAGTGAGCGCCCGCGCCCATCGAGATCGTGATCAGCGGCAGCCGCTCGCGCGAGGCGATGTCGGCGGGGAAATGCCACCGCTGATCGTCGATGCCGGGGACGACGCGGTCGGCGGGAAGCTTGACCACGGCGATCTGCGTGACCGCCGTCGCCGCGTTGGCCGTGGTCAAGTCGCGGATCATGGAGAAGCCGCCCTCCGCCCCGGCCCCGTCGACCACATCGCAGCCGTCGAAGACGCCGTTGGCGTTCTCGTCGATGACCAGGTCGTAGGCGACGCCGATGTCCTCGCCCGCATCGAACGGGAGCGTCGAGGAGCCGTCCAGGGCGAACGTGCTCGCCGTCACCGAGCCTCCAGGCCAGGTGATCGTCTGGAAGCCGCCAGCGCGGACATCCACCAGCGGCATGCCCGCGGTCCAGGCCTGGTTGGCGGTGATGTAGATGCGGGTGGTCTTTCCCGTGAGCGCGGGGAACCTGAACGGATCGACGGCGATAGAGACCGTGCTGCCGCCGTTGCAGGCCTGCACGAAGTCGGCGAACGGGTAGCTCACCAGCGGCACGGCCGCCAGCTCAGCGCTCATCGCGCACGGGGGGGCGCACCCCGCTTCGTAGAGATTCAGGAACTCCAGGTAATCGGAGAAGTCGACCAGCCCATCGCCGGTGAAATCGACGCGGGGGTCCTGGACGTCGTAGAGGTTGAGGAACTCGAGGTAATCAGCGAAGTCAACGAAGCCATCGCCGTTGAGGTCCGCCGGCCCGCAGGGCGCTGCCTGGGCGCTGAACGCGCCCGCGAGCAGGATCAGCAGTGATGAGCGGGAGGCGGCCGGTCGGCGGGCGCGGCGGATGGGCGGCATGGTGTTGTCCTGGCCGCGAGCGGGTTTACTTCACGAACTCGATGTCATCGAGGCCCAGCCGGCCCTGGTCGGAGCCGTGGGCGGAGCCGAAGAGGAAGCGGACCTTGACGATGTCGGAGAGGTCGAGGGCGCGGCCGTCGGCGGTGAAGTCCGACAGTCGGATGCGGATGGTCTCGAACTCATTCTGCCACCCGCCCGAGCGCTGGTAGACCTCCTCGATGCCGCCGCCGTAGGCGTTGATGCGGATGCGGCTGGTTTGGCCCGCGCTGTCTTCCAGTTCGACATCGAAGACCTGGTCGGAGAGGCTGGCGGTGGTGTAGGGGTGGCGGGTCTGCTGGCAGGCGCGGAAGGAGAGGAAGGTGTAGGGCGTGGTGTCGCGACCCGCGGGAACGACATCGAAGGTGTAGTGACGCGAGGGGACGGCGGGGTCGTAGTCGAAGACCGCGCAGAAGGCATCGCCGGTGGCGTGGGAGCGGCTCATGCCGTTCATGGGATCGCTGGGGCTCCAGGTGTAGGTGTCGGGGTCGCGCATGAGCCCCTCGTTGAGGTTGGTGATGGTGAAGGCGACCGCGCCGCCGGAGCTGCTGGTAGCGAAGTCGAAGTTGGCCTGGTAGTCATCGATGATGAAGCGCCGGCCCGGGCCCGAGTCGCGGTACTCGTAGTCGACGACGGCGGTGGCGAGGGTGGCGCCGGGTTTGAAGGTCTCGTACTGGCGCCAGAGGACCTCGCCGGCGGGGATATTCCCGTCGCGGTAGTACTTGATGGAGGCGAGGGTGAGGGCCTTCTGAAGCTTCTGGGATTCGGGGCGGCCCGTCTCGGTGCCGGCCGGGCCCGTGAAATCGCGGAAGCCGCAGCAGTTGAAGACGTTGTGGTCGGCGCCCTGGATGTAGACGCTGTTGCGGCGGGCCAGGGCGCGTTCGAAGACGGGGAAGGACCAGGACAGCTCGAAGGCCGGGCAGCCGCAGACATCGCCGTCTGCGCCGCCGTAGAGGAGCATGAAGTCGGCGGTCATGGCGCCCGAGGGCGGCGTGAGGGTGTCGAGGTCGTTCACCGGGGCGATCGACTGCACGTACTTGATATCGGCCGAGCTGATGACGCGCGGGAAGCCGCCGGTGGGGGCGTAGGTCGTGTCGAGCAGGGGCCAGGCGTAGGCGACCCCCTCGCCGCCGCGGGAGTGGCCGATGAGGTAGATCTCGCTCTGGTCGATGTGGCCGTTGAGGATGCCGCCGCCCAGCGTGGACTGCAGGGCGATCACGGTGTTGACGTGGTCGAGCGTGCACTTGGCGGTGCTGGTGATCGCGCCGACGTTGTTCTCGAAGGAGATCACGATCATGCCGTACGAGGCCAGGTGCAGGCCGAGGTGGTCGTACCAGGTGTACTGGTGGCCCGCGCCGTGGCCGATGAAGACGATGGGGATCTGTCCGCGCGAGGCGATGTCGGTGGGGTAGTACCAGCGCTCATCCTCGAAGCCCGCGGCGGTGCGGCCGATGGGCACACTGAGGGTGCCGATCTGGGTGACGGCCGTGGCGGGGTTGACGGTCGAGAGGTCCTTGAACTTGTAGAAACCGGCCTCCGGCCCGGCGCCATCCACGAGGTCGCACAGGTCGAAGACCCCGTCGGCGTTCACATCGATGACGATGTCGTACCCGATGCCGATATCCTCGCCGGCATCGGCGGGCAGGCCCGTTGAGCCCGTGAGGGGGATGAGGTTGGCCGGCAGCGTGCCGCCGGGCCAGGTGAAGGCCTGAGAGGCGCCGCGCACATCGACCAGGGCATCGCCATCGGCCCACGTGCGATTGGCGGTGATGTAGATGCGGGTGGCCCGTCCTGACAGGTCGGGATGCCGGGCCGGATCGACGGCGACCGTGACGGGCGAGGTGTCCAGGAACGCATCGACGAAGTTGGCGTAGGGGTAGGTCGGGAGGGGAACGGCCGCGAGCGCGGCGGCGGGCTCGCAGGCGGGGAGGCAACCGGCCTCGTACAGGTTAAGAAACTCGAGGTAGTCGGAGAAATCAACCAGGCCATCCCCGGTGAAATCGACCTGAGGATCCCCGGCTTCATAAAGGTTGAGGAACACGAGGTAATCGACGAAATCGACGAAGCCATCGCCGTTGAGATCGGCGGGCCCGCACGGCTCAGCGCGGGCCGGGCCAGCGAGGGTCAGCAAGAGGCAAGATCCGGTGGCGAAGGCGCGGACGCGATTGATGGTGCGCATCGGCGAACTCCTGTGCCTTGTGATGATGGTGAAGCGCCCGCCGGCCCGTTGGGGCGGGCGGGCGCGAGTGTTGACAGGGGTCCGCGACCGGCCCGGCAAGGCCGGGCCCGGCCACGGGCACGGGCCGCTCACTTCAGCGTGGCGGTGTGCTCGTAGTTGTCGATGAGGTCGACCTCATCGGGGGAGTACTGCTGCAGGAGCTTGGCCGCGAGGCCCAGCACCTGGTGCTTGCGCTCCAGCTTGGCGACATCGCC
>JADLFW010000003.1 GCA_020849615.1 Phycisphaerales bacterium | reverse complement strand
CGCGAAGCGGCGCCGCCCCGCCGGTCGCGCCACATCGATTTCACTCCGCGCCACAGGCGCCCACCTCTCCGGGTAGCCGCGAAGCGGCGTCCGCTCCCAGCCCGGGGCGTGAGCCCCGGGTCGAATCGCCCCCCACGATGGCGGTCACCTTTCCTCTTCGAGCACCGAAGGTGCGCCACCCCGCTGCCGCCAAGCGGCCCCGAAGGTACTGCCGTGCCCCTGACCGCCGCCTCGGCGGTCTCGGCACGCGATCGGTCCGCGGCATCCGTAGCCGCGACGCGGCGTCCGCTCCCAGCCCGGGGCGTAAGCCCCGGGTCGAATCGCCCCCCATTCACCTCTGTCCTTAGCTTCCCCGAGCACCGAAGGTGCGCCACCTCCGATGTCGCCACGGACACCCGATGTGCCCCTCTGGCGCCCGCTCATCTCCGCACGTTCGCGCCGGGCTGGGTTCGGTCGGCCCTCCGGGCCTCCCGCCGGTTGATAAAGGCCTCGAACACAATATTGCATGTTACACTCCGCCCGATGGGAAGCACCCTCTGCTGCCATTACCTCCACATCATCTTTTCCACCAAGGGCCGCGAACCTTGGATCTCCTCCGACATCGCGCCTCGCCTCTACGCCTACCTCGGCGGCATCGCCCGGGCCCGGCAATGCACCATCGCCCGCGCCGGCGGCGTGGAGGATCACATCCACCTCCTCGCCGCCATGCACCCTGCCTGCGCGCTCGCCGACCTCATCCGCGACCTCAAGGCCAACTCTTCCCGATGGATGCACGATGAAGCCCGCGTACCGACCTTTGCCTGGCAGACGGGCTACGCCGCCTTCTCGGTCAGCCGCTCCAACATCGACGCCGTCTCCACTTACATCGACTCGCAACCGGATCACCACGCCCGCCGTTCTTACCAGGATGAACTCATCGACTTCCTCCGCCGGCACGGCGTCGACTTCGATGAGCGGCACCTGCTGAACTGACGGGCCGGGCCAGCCCCTCCACACTCGCAGGAAGCCCCCGTCCCAAATCCCACTTGCCCCCGCCGGGCCCGGATGGTTCACTGGTGTCTTCGAGCGCCGCACTCCGCGGCGCACTCCACCTTCACCGAAAGCAGCAGGCGATGCGGAAACCCTCGACGATCGGACGTTGGATGCTCGGATTGGCCGTGGTCGCAGCAGCCGGGTTCGCGGTGACAACCCTCGCCACACCCGCTATGGCCGGGCCGCCCGTCTGCCCGATGATCTACGCCCCCGTCAAGTGCGACAACGGCAAGGTGTACATGAACCAGTGCTACGCCGACCGCGCCCACGCCAAAAACTGCGTGCCGTACTTCGAGCCCTGATGACGGGCCGACGCATCGGCGCCCGATCAAACCCGTTCTCTCTGCACCGCTGGCGGCTCAACCGCCAGTGTTTTTTTTTGAACGCAAGAACACGAAGGACGCTCGCCCCTCCAGACTCAACCAGGTCCCCCCGCGTGTCCCACGGCTTCCGCTGCGCGCCATGCCGCGCGCCGAAAATCAGACCACCGCGGCCGCAATCCTGCCGCGCGCCCCGGACATGCTTCGCATGGCCCGACCCCGCATCGAGCCCACAACTCGGCGCGGGCCGGCCCCTGATCCCGTTGTCCCGACGTTCCGCCGCGCCGCCCACGCTCCGCCCGTGCTGCCCGGCGGCTGTCCCGCGTCCCCGCAGTTCACGCGAAGGAGAGTGCAATGAGAAGTCTCGCCGCCACCTTGGCGTCCGTGGCCGGTCTGGCCTGCGCGGGCCACGCCCTGGCCCAGCCCCTCGACAACCCCATCCCGGACCCCATCACCAAGGGCTCCGTGCGCATCGAACTCCTCCCCGTCGTCACCGGCATGGCCGCCCCCATCGATTTCACCCCGGCCGGCGATGGCTCCGACCGCCTCTTCATCGCCGACCAGAACGGCATCGTCCGCATGATGAAGGGCGGCGTCCTCTCCCCCACACCCTTCCTCGACGCCTCCAGCCGCCTCGTCAGCCCCCTCGGCATCATCGGCACCCACGATGAGCACGACTACGACGAGCGCGGCCTGCTCGGCATCACCTTCCACCCCGGCTTCGCCAACCCCTCCAGCCCCGGTTTCCGCAAGTTCTACACCTACACCAGCGAGCCCGTCGCCGGGCCCGCCGACTTCACCACCTCCGCACCGCCCCCCGTCGGCCGCGAGTTCGACCACCAGAACGTCATCGCCGAATGGACCGTCAGCGCCACCGACCCCGACCGCGTCGACCCCGCCTCACGCCGCGAGATGATCCGCATCGACCAGCCCTCCTTCAACCACAACGCCGGCCAGATCCGGTTCGGCCCCGACAACATGCTCTACATCACCACCGGCGATGGCGGCGCCGCCGATGATCAGGATGGCCAGCCCGAAGGCCCGGGCCGCACCAGCTTCGGCCACGGCCCCACCGGAAACGGCCAGAACAAGTTCACCGCCCACGGCAAGGTCCTCCGCATCGACCCGACGGGCCGCGACAGCGCCAACGGCCAGTACGGCATCCCCGCCGGCAACCCCTTCAGCGGCCCCGATGGCCTCCGCGAGACCTACGCCTACGGCTTCCGCAACCCCTTCCGCTTCAGCTTCGACAGCCTCAGCGGCGATCTCATCGTCGCCGATGTCGGACAGAACGACATCGAGGAAGTCGACCGCGTCACCGTCGGCGGCAACTACGGCTGGAACCTCAAGGAAGGCTCCTTCAAGTTCAACCCCAACGGCGCCGGCGCCGGCTTCGTCGAGGCCGGCACCTCCGGACTCCCGCCGGGCCTCACCGACCCCATCCTCGAGTACGACCACGATGAAGGCATCGCCATCGTCGGCGGCTTCGTCTACCACGGCTCCGCCATCCCCGAGCTCGAGGGCAAGTACGTCTTCGGCGACTTCGGCCTCGACTTCACCGTCGCCAGCGGAAGACTCTTCTACGCCGACCTCACCACCGGCCTCATCCAGCAGTTCATCCTCGGCTTCGATGACCGCGACCTCAACCTCTTCGTCAAAGGCTTCGGCCAGGACGCCGCCGGCGAGATCTACCTCCTCGCCGGGCCAAACCTCGGCCCGTACGGAACGCAGGGCGCCGTCTACCGCATCACCGCCATCCCTTCCCCCGCCTCGCTGCCCCTCCTGGCGCTCCTCGCCATCCGCCGCAGAAGGCACACCCGCTAACCCGCCATCACGCCTACACCTCCTTTCCCGCACACCGGCGGCCCGCCGGTGTTTCTTTTGACAGTGGCCAGACGCCGCGATGGAGCTGGTTGCAGTCGGGTGCCGCAATGGGCTGGCTGAAGTCGGGTGCCGCAATGGGCTGGCTGCAGCCGGGTGCCGCGATGGAGCCGTCCTCGGCTCCGTCGCGCCCTCTTGTGCCAGCGCACCAACCTTCGTAGCCGCGAAGCGGCGTCCGCCCCCAGCCCGGGGCGTGAGCCCCGGGTCGAATCGCCACCCAATTCACCTCTGTCCTTAGCTTCCTCGAGCACCGAAGGTGCGACACTCCCCTGCCGGCGGTTGGCCCGAAGGTAGTGCCGTGCCCGTGACCGCCGCCTCGGCGGTCGCGGCATGCGATCGGTCCCCGGCATCCGTGGCCGCGAAGCCCGCCCCGCCGGTCGCATCACATCGACGCTCACGCCGGGCCAACGGCGCTCACCTCTCCGGGTAGCCGCAAAGCGGCGCCCGCTCCCAGCCCCGCGCCCACCTCTCCGGGTAGCCGCGAAGCGGCGTCCGCCCCCAGCCCGGGGCGTAAGCCCCGGGTCGAATCGCCCCCCCAACGTCTGTCCTTCGCTTCCCCGAGCACCGAAGGTGCGCCACCTTCACCCCGGTGGCCTTCGCCGCGCACGCGCCTCCCCCTCCGCATCCTCCGCGTTCTTTTCACAATTCCGCGCGCATCGACCACATCTGCGCGCAATGTTGCGGTGATGCGCGCAAACCCCCTTGCACCAGCGCCCTCAACCGCTAATGTCGCGCCGTGACCCCCACGCACGAGCCCGCCGATGCCGCTCGCGACAGCGCCCGCCTCCACGCCATCCTGCGCCTGTCCTCCCTCTGCGATGACCCCGACCCCCGCATCCAGCTCCGCGCTGCCATCGCGCTGCTCGATCTCACGAACCCTTCACCGCGCCGACCTCGCGCCCGCCGGGCCGCGCCCAGGCCTCACTCCGCCAGCACCGGGCCGGCCCGGGTCGCCATCCGGATTGCTCCCAGCAAGCGACCGGCAAGCACGCCCGCCGCCATCAGCACCATCAGCCCCGCCGTAGACCGCATCGCGCCGAAGTTGGCCCGCACCGCCTGCAGCCACCGGCAGACACCCGCCGCCGCATGCGTGTTCCACAGCACCGCCAGCGCCAACCATCGCTTCCACGCCGCATCCATCAGCCAACGTCCCCGCCCGGCACCCCTCCCGTCACACGGCCGGGCCATCCCCTTCCAGGCGATATCCGCGCCGGCTAGTCTCCCTTCGCACCGTCGTTGCCGCACCGGAGCCCCGCGCCATGCCCACTCCAGCCTCCAACCCGACCCCCGACTCCATCCGCGCCCACCTTGATGCCCTCCACGTCCCCTACCGCCACCTCACGCACGGGCCGACGCTCACCTCCGAGGAATCAGCCCGCGCCCGCGGTGAACCCATCGAGGTCGGCGCCAAGGCCCTGCTCATCAAGGCCGATGATGCCTTCGTGCTCCTCGTCCTCAGCGCCGCCCGCAAGCTCGACTCGGGGGCCGTCAAACGCCGCCTCGGCGCTCGTTCATCACGCTTCGCGTCCCGCGAGGAACTCCTCCACTTGACGGGTCTCGTCCCCGGCAGTGTCCCCCCATTCGGCCCGCCGATCCTCCCGTTCGATCTCTACATCGATTCCAATCTGCCGGGCCTCCCCCGCGTCGCCTTCAACTGCGCCTCCCTCACCGAATCCCTCATCCTGGCCACGCCCGACTACCTCCGGGCCGCCGCGCCCCGCGACCTCTTCCCTTTCGCAGCCGCGTGCTGAGCCCGGCCGGTGGGCCCTGCGGTTCGGTTTCGCGGGGCGCCGGGGAAACGGGGCCGCTTCCCCAATTCCTGTTTCATGCTGTATGTACGCGATTCACGGAATCTCCTGACTGAAGACACCTCCATCGCATCGGCCGCGCCCCGCCGGCGCGCCCAGCCCACGGAGCATTCCATGAACCACGCCATCACCGCCGTGTTCCTGCTGGCCGCCACTTCCGCCGCTTCCGCGCAGCTCTGCGCGCCCTGGGAGGTGGTCCCCACCCCGAGCCCGGCCGATGCGACCCAGGCCGTGATCCGCGACCTCGACGCCATCGCCCCCGATGATGTCTGGGCCGTCGGCTCGTATTACAACGGCGAGCGCATCGCCCAGATGTCCATGCACTGGAACGGGTCCGGCTGGCGGTTCTTCGACATCCCCGTGTACCTTTCCTTCGGCAGCGGCTTCCTCTGGGCCGTCGAAGCCGCCGGGCCCAACGATGTCTGGGCCGCCGGCGACCAGATCCGCCAGGCCCCCGACGGATTCGTCGGAACGCACACGCTCGTCGTCCGCTGGGATGGCTCCGGGTGGCACCTCCTCCCCACACCGATCCAGAGCGGGGGCTCCGGCGATCTCATCTGGGACATCGAGATCGTCGGCCCCGACAACGTCTGGTTCGTCGGCGAGGGCCACCCCGTCCCGGTCTCATCGCAGCCCTCCCTCGCCATGCGCTGGGATGGCTCCTCCTTCGAGATCATCCCCACCCCGATCATCAACCCCATTGTCTACGGCTTCGGCAACGGCAACAGCCTGCACGCCCTCGATGCCCTCGGGCCCGATGACATGTGGGCCGTCGGCGCGGGCGGCGATGGCGACCCCATCATCGGCGCCTCCCAGATCCTGCACTGGAACGGCAGCGACTGGGAGCACCGGCCCGGCCCGATCCCGGGCCGCTGGCACCAGCTCGACGCCGTCATCGCCCTCTCCTCCACCGATGTCTGGGCCGGCGGCGAGTACTTCGGCTTCGACGGCGCCTACCACGGCTTCGCCATCCACTGGAACGGCTCATCCTGGACCGAGTTCCCCGTCCCCACCTCGATCACCGACTTCGTCGCCTACGCCCCCGATGACATCTACGCCTCCGGCGGCGGCGTCATGCACTGGGATGGCGAATCCTGGACCATCGTCGAGACCTTCCCGACCGTCCTCGGGCCCTCGCTCACCTCCATCGACTCGACCGGGCCGTGCCAGCTCTGGACCGCGGGCCGCCAGCTCATCGGCGATTCGGTCTTCAACTTCGCCGCCCGCGTGGCCCCGGCCCCGGCCTGCCCGGCCGACCTCAACGGCGATGGCCTCGTCGACTTCGCCGACTACCTCGTCTTCCTGAACCTCTACGAATCCGCCGACCCGCGTGCCGACTTCACCGCCGACGGCACCATCGACTTCGCCGACTACCTCGAGTTCCTCAACCGCTACGACGCCGGCTGCTGACCCCCGGGCGTTGACCGGAACCCGGCCCGCGCCCGTCGCGACCCGGGGCGTTACGCTGCACGGATGCTGACCGACTTCGCCGTCACCGCCGGGATCGTCGCCGCCTCGCTCCTGCTCGGCGCGGCCGTCCTGCACCTCCTGCCCCGCCTCGGCGCGCCGGGCCGGCGCCTCTCCGAGGCCTGCTGCCGCGCCCCCCTCCTCGACCTCCACATCACCTACTTCACCGCCGCCCCGCTCTTCTTCGGCCCAATCTACGCCGGCTGGATCGGGCTTCTCGGCGCCCTGACGGGCCAGGTCGTCGGCGTGTGCATCTGGACCGTCCTGCACGAACTCGCCAACCGCTCGCGCATCACGGGCCCCGCCGCGCAGACCCGCATCGTCCACGTCATCAACCGCAAGGTCGGCCGCTTCCGCAACCACACCGCCGTGTGGCTCACCGCGGGCGCGGTGCCGCTCTTCTGGCTCGTCCGCGTCGCCCAGTACCTGCTCTGGCCGCCGATCCGTGCGCTGGTCCGCTTCCCGCGCTACAACCCGGCCGACTGGGTGAACTGCTCGCGCCAGAAGTTCGATGGCCTCGTCGGCCACGACCTCATCTGGTGCCTCTACTGCGACTGGATGACAGGCATCTGGTCGCTGGGCTCCGAGATGCTCCGCAACGTCGAGAGCTTCTGGTGCCCTATCCGCTTCGACAGCGCCAAGAAATGCGCCAACTGCGCGGTCGACTTCCCCGATGTGAACAGCGGCTGGGTGCCCTCCCGCGCCGCGATGCCGCAGGTCGCCTCCACGCTCGAGGCGCACTACCCGGGGCCCGGCAGCGTCAACTCCTGGTTCGGCCATCCCGCGCGGCTGACCGTCAAGGGTTCGAGCGTCGATGTTCCGCCTCAGCGCGCGGGCGGAGATGCGCCCCCGAGTGCATGAGTGCATCGCGGGACCGGGTGCAGATCGGCTTGCCCGCGACGGGCCGGGCGGTATACTCGCAGCGGCCCGACAACGACGGGCCATTTCCGAGAGATGCCGATGACTGTCATTGCCTGACATCCCCGTGCCGGCGCCCGCCGCTGAATGCGGCCGAGGCCCGGCGATTCTGACAGGGAATCCACGCTCCGCCCGGGCCGTCCGCGCGTGCTGTCCATCTGGACCGGCGCGGTGGCTGCCCGCGGATCCGCGTGACGGGATCGCTGTCATCGCGGCGCCACGCCGCCATCCAACCAACCTGAGTGCCCCGCGCAACCCGCGCTGACGGCGGCCCATCGCCGCTGGTCGCGCGTTCACCCGCCCCGGCGGGCGGCGCTATCGCTGCGCGCCCGCCGCGGACCAAGGTCCCATTTCCAATGTCCCACAAGTCCAGGATCGAAGCTGATTTCACGTGCATCGTTTGCGGCTGGAAGGTGCCCGCCCTGGCGTTCGGCACGCGGCACCGCAACCACTGCCCGCGGTGCCTGTGGTCGCGGCACCTCGATGAGGAGCCGGGCGACCGCCGCATCTCGTGCCGCGAGCCGATGGAGCCGGTCGCCATCGAGGTCCGGGCCGACGGCGAGTGGGCGATCGTGCACCGCTGCCGCGGGTGCGGGCACCTGCGGGCCAACCGCATCGCGGGCGATGACCACGAGCGCTCGCTGCTGGCCCTGGCGCTGCGGCCGATCGCCAGCCCGGCGTTCCCGATCGACGACCTGCGCGATCCGGGGTGATCGCGGCCCGTACTATCGGGCGATGATCACTCCCCACATGGCTCAGCACTTCGCCCGCGAGTGGGCGGCGGCGTGGAACACCCGTGACCTTGACCGGGTGCTGGCGCACTACGCCGATGACTTCGAGATGGCTTCGCCGTTCATCGCCGCGCTGGGCGGGGATGCCGGGGGCGACTCCGGGGGCGACTCGGGGGGTGTGCTGCGGGGAAAGGCCGCGGTCGCGGCGTACTGGCGGCGGGCCATGGAGCGCTTCCCCGACCTGCACTTTCGCGTGCTGGATGTCTGCATCGGGGCGGGCAGCGTGTGCATCCGGTACCGATCGGTGCTGGACATCACGGCGATGGAGGTCTTCTGGTTCAACGCGGCCGGCAAGGTTGCGCGGGCCGCCGCGCACTACGCGACGCTCGACACGGAGGAGGCCGGGACGAACCGCAGCTGGATGTACGTGACGCACCTGACGCCGATCCTGAATGTCACGAACCTCGCGGCGAGCGTCGAGTGGTTCGAGCACCTGGGGTGGCGCAAGTGCTGGGAGTGGAGGCCCGAGCCGGCCGGCCCGGCGTCGTTCGGGGCGGTGGGCTCGGGGCAGTGCGAGATCTTCCTGTGCGTGGATGGCCAGGGCGGGCGGGGGCGGAGCGAGCTGGCGCGGACCAGCGGGCCCGGCGGGGATGACAGCGCCGACCGTGGGGTCTGGATATCGGTGTGGGTGGAGAAGGTGGATGAGGTGCACGCGCGGTGCATCGAGCGGGGTGTGGAGGTGACGTGGCCGCCGACGGATGAGCCGTGGGGTGTGCGGGAGATGCACGTGCGGCACCCGGATGGTCACGTGCTGAGAATCAGCGAGCGGAAGTGACGGAGTGAACGTAAAACGACCCGCGCGGGGCGCGGGTCGTCGTGGACTGATTTGCGGTGTCAGGGGCGGTGCGGGTTACGGGGTGGTGGGCTGGCCGGTGTTGATCTCGGTGCCGCCGTAGTCAACACCCTTGAGGCCGCCGCGGGTGTAGGCGTAGCGGTTGAAAATCTTGTCGCCGCCGGCGGGATGGAAGCGGGCCGCGGGTTCCCACGCCGTGATGGCGGAGGTGGATGGGTTGTAGCGGTACCAGATCTGGGCTGCCTGCTCCGGGTTGGTGACGGAGTCGGACTCCTTGAACGCCGGGGCGCGCGGGTTCCAGCCCATGTTGGAAGCGCCCGTCTTCACGGTGCGGACGGAGCTGTCGAAGAAGAGGACGGGCTGGCTGACATCATCGTACCCATACCACTCGGGCTGCTTGCCGTAGTGCCGGGCCACATCATCGTGCATGAAGACCTTGGAGGAGGGGAAGGCGACATCGGCGATCTTGAGGTTGCCGAGCCGTGCATCTCCGGGGACGTTGTACGCGGAGTGCGTGGTCTGGGAAATGCGCTGCTCCGGCTTGACGCCGCCGTCGAAGGCGGCGACCACGGTGCGGTAGCTGGAGCTGTAGGGCCAGCGGTATCCGATGGAGCCGCCCGCGGCGTCGGGGCGCGGGATGTGGGCGGTGGGCCAACCGCCGAGCGGCGGCGGGAGCGGGTCCTTCTGCCACTCGAGGCGGTTCTTGTCATCGGGGCAGACGACCATTTTCTCGGGGAGGCGCTGGCCGAGGTAGGCGTTGACGACGAGGTGGGTGTAGTAGATGTGGGGGATCCAGCCGCCGATGACGGTGAAGGCGCCGGTGCCGCCATCGCGGGTGGTGAGTTGGCGGAGGATGTGGACCGCCTGGTTGGCGGCGGCCTGGACATCGGTCGTGGCCCGGCGGATGTCGGCGTAGTCGGTGGGCATGTCGCGGTCGCGGAACCAGGTGAAGCCGAAGATGCGGTCCTGGAACTCGGCCGAGTAGCTGCCGGAGGCGGTGCCGAACTGCTTGAGGTTGGAGACGCAGATGGCCTGGCGTCCCGCCTTGCGGGCCTGGCCGAGGGCGGGAAGGAGGATGCCCACGAGCAGCGCGATGATCGCGATGACCACGAGCAGTTCGATGAGCGTGAAGGCCTTGCGGCCCGGCCGGGTACGTCCGTGCATGCTCGATCTCCGTCGGGGAACCGCGAGCGCGGCCCGTCATAAACGTGGACTGCCGTTCAACTTCGGTAAGGGTACCGTGTCGGAGATCGGAAATCGAGGGTGATGTGAAATCCGGGCGGTGGCCCGTCCGGTCGGGCCGTTACGGGATCGGCTGGCCGGTGTTGATCTCGGTGCCGCCGTAGTCAACCCCCTTGAGGCCGCCGCGGGTGTAGGCGTAGCGGTTGAAGACCTTGTCGCCGTTTGGCTTGTACCGGGGCTTGGGCTCCCACGCTGTGGCGGAGAGCGTCGAGGGCGAGTAGCGGTACCAGATCTGGGCGGCCTGCTCGGGGTAGACGACGCTGGCGG
Source organism: Phycisphaerales bacterium (assembly GCA_020849615.1). Classification (GTDB taxonomy): domain Bacteria; phylum Planctomycetota; class Phycisphaerae; order Phycisphaerales; family UBA1924; genus JADLFW01. Next base: position 67,369 of record JADLFW010000003.1, on the reverse strand, counting down.
ACTCCTTGAAAGTCGGGGCCCGGGGGTTCCAGCCCATGTTGGCAGCGCCGGTGCGGACGATCCGTACGGAGCTGTCGAAGAAGAGGACGGGCTGGCGGACATCATCGTACCCGTACCAGTCCTGGACGGGCCCGGAGTGGCGGGTGACGGAGTCGTGCATGAAGACCTTGGCGGAGGGGAACGCGACATCGGCGATCTTGAGGTTGCCAAGCTTGGCATCGCCGGGGACCGAGTAGGACGAGTGCACGCTCTGGGAGATGCGCTGCTCGGGGCGCTCGCCGCCGTCGAAGGCGGCGATGACGGTGCGGTAGCTGGAACTGTAGGGCCAGCGGTAGCCATCGGTGCCGCCAGAGGTGTCGGGGCGCGGGCTGAAATCGCCGGGCCAGCCGGGCGGCATGGGGTTCTTCTGCCAGGCGAGACGGTGCTTGTCTTCGGGGCAGACGACCATTTTCTCGGGGAGGCGCTGGCCGAGGTAGGCGTTGACGACGAGGTGGGTGTAGTAGATGTGTGGGATCCAGCCCGTGATCGGCGCGAAGGCGCCGGCGCCGCCATCGCGGGTGGTGAGCTGGCGGAGGATGTGGACGGCCTGGTTGGCGGAGGCCTGGACATCCGTGGCGGCCCGGCGGATGTCGGCGTAATCGGTGGGCATGTCGCGGTTGCGGAACCAGGTGAAGCCGAAGATGCGGTCCTGGAACTCGGCGGAGTAGCTGCCGGCGGCGACACCGAACTGCTTGAGGTTGGAGACGCAGATGGCCTGCTTGCCGGCGCGGCGGGCATCCCCGAGGGCGGGCAGGAGGATGCCCACGAGCAGCGCGATGATCGCGATGACCACGAGCAGTTCGATGAGGGTGAAGGCCTTGCGGCCCGACCGGCGAAGTTCATCCATGATGCTCGTCTCCATCAGAGGCCGCGAGCGCGGCCCGTCAATCGGTGACAGACTCAAGACAATCGGGTGGCGGCGGCCAACCTTGGGAGAATCCAGTGCCGGGCCCGGTCGTGACGGGATGGGCTGGCCGGTGTTGATCTCGGTGCCGCCGTAGTCAACACCCTTGAGGCCGCCGCGGGTGTAGGCGTAGCGGTTGAAGACCTTGTCGCCGTTGGGCTTGTACCGGGGCCTGGGCTCCCAGGCGGTGGCGGCGATGGTGGATGGCGAATAGCGATACCAGATCTGGGCGGCCTGCTCGGGGTAGACGACGCTGGCGGATTCCTTGAAGGTCGGGGCCCGGGGGTTCCAGCCCATGTTGGCAGCGCCGGTGCGGACGGTGCGGACGGAGCTGTCGAAGAAGAGGACGGGCTGGCGGACATCATCGTAGCCGTACCAGTCCTGGACTTTGCCGAAGTGGCGCGCGATGTCATCGTGCATGAAGACCTTGGCGGAGGGGAAGGCGACATCGGCGATCTTGAGGTTGCCGAGCTTGGCATCGCCGGGGACCGAGTAGGACGAGTGCACGCTCTGCGAGATGCGCTGCTCGGGGCGCTCGCCGCCGTCGAAGGCGGCGACCACGGTGCGGTAGCTGGAGCTGTAGGGCCAGCGGTAGCCATCGGTGCCGCCGGAGGTGTCGGGGCGCGGGCTGAAGTCGCCGGGCCAGGCCGGGGGCAAGGGATCTCTCTGCCAGGCGAGACGGTGCTTGTCATCGGGGCAGACGACCATCTTCTCGGGAAGGCGCTGGCCGAGGTAGGCGTTGACGACGAGGTGGGTGTAGTAGATGTGCGGGATCCAGCCCGTGATCGGCGCGAAGGCGCCGGCGCCGCCATCGCGGGTGGTGAGCTGGCGGAGGATGTGGACCGCCTGGTTGGCGGCGGCCTGGACATCGGTGGCGGCCCGGCGGATGTCGGCGTAGTCGGTGGGCATGTCGCGATTGCGGAACCAGGTGAAGCCGTAGATGCGGTCCTGGAACTCGGCCGAGTAGCTGCCGGCGGCGGTGCCGAACTGCTTGAGGTTGGAGACGCAGATGGCCTGCTTGCCGGCACGCCTCGCATCGCCCAGGGCGGGAAGGAGGATGCCCACGAGCAGCGCGATGATGGCGATGACCACCAGCAACTCGATGAGCGTGAACGCGGACCTTGCGGCGCGAGCGAACACCTTCATGTTGGAACCTCCGAACAGAACTTCCCCCGCGAGTGCGGATTCAGGCAGCGGCCAGAACGGCGCCGCCCGGGACTACATCGGACAAGATACCAGCGCCGCCCCACCGTTTCCAGCCCGGCTTTCCGGGGGACACACCTCAGGGAAGGCGGCGGAGGCGGAGCTGGGAAAGCCGCTGCCGGGCCGACTGCTCGAGGGAGCGGCAGGCATCGGCGAGATCGGGTTTATCCCGGCGGAGCTGTTCAAGGGCCGTGATGGCCGAGGAGAGCGAAGATTCGGTGCCCTGATCGATCAGCTCGCGGGCGGGGAGCAGGGGATCATCGATCGGTTTTTGTTCGGCAATGACCGCCGGGGTCGATTCCGGGGTGAGGATGGGGCGCGCGGCGTGTTCACGCTGCGAAGCGGCGGGAGGGGCGGAGGTGTCGAGCAGAGGAGCGGGCTGAGGAGCGGATGCCGGGCCCGGCTCGGCGGTGACCGGTGGAGGCGGCGAGCCGAGGAGGAACGTCGAGACGGGGCGCGGCCCGCCCAGGCGGTTCTCGGCGATGACGACGCCGATGAGGGCGAGGGCTGAGAAGGTGAGGAGCGAGAGAAGGGCGACGAGGATGCGCTGGGACCGGAGGCGTGCGGCGAGGCGGCGAACGAGGCGTTCAGCGCTGTCGTCGATCGCGGGGATGGCGGAGCCGGGGACCTTGCCGACGGTGGCGGCGGCGGGGTCGAGGGCGGCGGAGGACTCGGCGATGGCTTCGGGGGGGGCCTGGCCCGGCAGGAGATGGACGGGGGCGAGGCCGAGGTGCTGGCGGTCGGGCTCGATTTCGAAGGAGACACCGCAGAAGCGGCAGATTTCATCGGTGGGCTCGACCTCTTCCTGGCAGGCGTAGCAGAGGCCCAGGAGATGCGAGACGCCGGGGGTGCGTTTGGCGAGGGACCAGAACTGGCGGGTGCTGGGCCCGCGGATGATGGATTCGGGCTTGATGCGGCCGCGCGCGGCCATGTCCTTGATGGTGGAGTAGGAGCAGCCGGGGCGGAAGGGGTTGGCGGGATCGCGGAGGAACCAGGGGCCCATGGCGTTCTGGGTGGCCTGGCGCGAGAGGGGATCGAGGAGTCCGCGGCAGTGGGAGCAGCGTGCGCCGGCGGGGGTGGGCTGGCCGCAGTAGGGGCAGAGGACGACGCCGGAGCGGGTCTGACGCGCGGGGGAGGGTTTTGCTTGAGTCATGTACGCTGCCCCCGTTGGAACGGACGCGGTGTGCAAATCGGAGGTCTTGGGGGTTGGCCCGGCCATGAGTCCCCATACGCACGGGAGGCCCGGCGGTTGAACCGGACCGAGTTGACCTGACGGATCGGGTGCTCATGCTACCACAACTCATGAAAAGCTCATTCATCATCGTGGCGGTGGCCTTGGGAATCACGCTGGCGGCGTGCGGTTCGGACGGGCCCGGCATGGTCTCCTCGGGGCCAAGACCCGGGGGAACAAGCGGGGTGCCGGCGCCTGCTTCGGGGACTCCGGTGCTGGTGGTGAACGGGGAATCGCTGGGGTGGGAGGCGCTGGTGGCGCCGCTGGGTGAGGCGGGGGGCGGCCCGGTGGTTGAGGAGCTGGTGCTGACGACAGCGCTGCGGAGGGAGTTCATCAAGCGGGAGTGGACGCTGACGCCGGAGGACCTGGAGGCGGAACGGCGGGCCTACGGGGAGAACCTGGAGGCGCAGGGGACGGCGGCGCCGCCGGGGACGGTGGTGGATGGAGTGAGGAGGGCGCGGGGGCTGGGCCCGGCGAGGTTCGCGGGGTTGATCGAGCGGAACGCGATGCTGAGGCGGATGGTGCGGGATGAGGTGGCGGTGTCGGCGGAGGAGGTGGAGCTGGCGACGGTGGTGCGGTACGGGCCGAAGGTGCGGGCCCGGCTGATCGTGGTGGATTCGGAGCGGGCGGCGGGAGAGATCCGGTCGCGCCTGCAGGAGGCGGGAGCGGAGCTGACGGAGCGTTTCAGCCTTGAGGCGAAGCGGCAGTCGGTTGATTCGACAGGCCCGGCGGGGGGAGTGAACGAGCCGGTGAGTCCGCAGGATCCATCGCTGCCGGTGGCGATGCGTCGTGCGCTGGCGGAGACGCCGGTGGGGACGGTGAGCGCGGTGATCGGGCTGGAGCGGACGTGGGCGCTGGTGCTGCCGGAGGAGCGGATCGACGGGGTGGCGATCGATCCGGCGGCGGTGCGGCCGGTGATGGAGCGGGAGGTGCGGCTGCGGAAGGAGCGGATCGCGATGGAGGAGGTGGCGAGGCGGCTGGTGGAGAGCGCGAGCGTGACGGTGTTTGATGCGTCGCTGAGGTACGGGTGGGAGGGGAGGAGGAGGCGGTAGGCGCGCGGGGGGCTTGGGCGCGGGGGTGGATCGCGGCGTCAACCGGGTTCGGCGCGGCGACGGCGGCGCGTCAGCCTGGGCCGCTTGCGGAAGAGCTGCGGGTTGACGTCGATGAAGGCGCGTACGCGGTCGGCAAGGAACGAGTAGCGGCCCGTCTTGAAGTACCCCCACCCCATGAAAGCGACGACCACAGCGCCGATGGTGTTGATGATGAGGTCGTTCATGGTGTCGGCGACCCCGCTCTCCTGGCTCATCATGTTGACGCTGGGCCAGAGGCTGTCGACGGTGTACTCGAAGATCTCCCAGAGCACGCCGATGAACACGGCGAAGGTCACCCCGAAGAAGCACAGGAAGCTGGGGCGGATGCCCGGCGGGAGCCGGTCGGTCTTGTTGAGCAGGAACAGCACGATCCAGCCGACGATGCCCAGCAGGAACCCGGAGCCGGCGTGGAAGACGGCATCCCACCACCAGAACTGGTAGTACATGTCCTGGGCGGAGCCGAGGTACAGGGTGAAGAAGACGAACGCGACGGCGACGAGCTGGAACTCGGCCGGGACGTGGATCCGCCAGCGCGGGAGGACAAAGGCGGGGACCGACGTCAGGGCGATCACGGCGAGCGTGAGAAAGGTGTTCTCCCAGTCGCGGCGGACGGCGAAGACCACGAGTCCGACCGCGAGCCAGGCCTGGAGGAGGGCGGTGCAGGCGACCACGGCGCGTGGGGGGCTGGGGGCGTGCGGCGGCTTGCCCCGGCCGCCGCCGCGGGCGGCGGGACTCACCAGCGCCAAGGGGGTGGCGTTTCGAGAGTTGCGCATTCGCCACATACAAGACGGGCGCGCGGCGTAGCGGAGGGGTGAAAGGGGGCTGAAATCCCGATCATTCGGGGCGGCGGGATGCGCGGGCCTTGGGGCCGGGGGGCTAAGTCGTGTTTGATGGATCGATTCCGGGGTGGCACGGTCCTCCGAACCGTGCATTTCGATCGGCATTTCCATGCCCGGCTCGGAGAGCCGGGCCACCCAAAGGCATCCGTCAAACAGAACCTACCTGGCGTACTCGATGGCGCGGGTCTCGCGGAGGACGGTGACCTTGATTTCGCCGGGGAAGGTCATCTGCTCGCTGACCTTGCGGGCGATGTTGTGGGCGATGAGGAAGGCTTCGTCGTCCCCCACGCGTTCGGCGTCGATCATGACGCGGACCTCGCGGCCCGCCTGGATGGCGTAGGCCTCGGTGACGCCCTTCTCGCGGAGGGCGATGTCCTGGAGTTCGTTGAGGCGCTGGACGTACTTCTCCATGGATTCGCGGCGAGCGCCGGGGCGGGCGCTGCTGACGGCGTCGGCGGCCATGACGATGGGGGTGTAGAAGCTGGTGGCGGGGATGTCGGCGTGGTGGCCGCCGATGGCGTTGAGGACGGGCTCCTTCTCGCCGTACTGGGCGGCGAAGTCCATGCCGATCTTGGGGTGGCCGCCCTCCATCTCGTGGTCCATGGCCTTGCCGATGTCGTGGAGGAAGCCGCAGCGGCGGGCGATAGCGCCGTCGAGGCCGAGCTGGTCGGCGATGATCTGGCAGAGGTAGCCGACCTCGATGGAGTGGCGGAGGACGTTCTGGCCGTAGCTGGTGCGGTAGTGGAGCTTGCCCATGGCCTCGACGATCTTGGGGTGGACGCCGCGGAGGTTGGCCTCGAGGATGGAGTCCTTGCCGAACTTCATGACGCGGTCCTGGATCTCGGAGCGGACGCGTTCGACGACCTCCTCGATGCGGGCGGGGTGCATGCGGCCGTCGGCGATGAGGCGTTCGAGGGACTCGACGGCGATGGCCTGGCGGATCTTGTCGAAGCAGGAGACGACGATGACGCCGGGGGTGTCGTCAACGATGATGTCGACGCCGGTGGCCTTTTCGATCGCCCGGATGTTGCGGCCTTCGCGGCCGATGATGCGGCCCTTCATGTCGTCGGAGGGGATGGCGACGGTGCGAACGGTGGATTCGGAGGTGTGCTCGGTGGCGTAGCGCTGGATGGCCTGGAGGGTGATCTCGCGGGCCTTGCCCTTGGCCTCGCTCTCGGTGTCCTCGACGATCTTGCGGACGATCTTGGCGGATTCGAGGCGGGTGTCATCCTCGATCTTGCGGAGGAGCATGGTGGTGGCCTGCTCGCGGGTGAGGCCGGAGAGGCGCTGGAGGGCTTCCTTCTGCTCCTCCACCACCGCCTCGGCCTTGCGCTCGAGCTCGGTGATGCGGGCCTCGCGCTGCTTGAGGGCCTCGGCGGTCCTGGTGAGCGTCGCTTCCTTCAGGGAGAGGGTTTCCTCCTTGCGGTCGAAGAGGTCCTCGCGCTTGCCGAGGCGGCGTTCCTGCTCGCGGATCTCGGCCCGCTGCTGCTCGGCCTCGCCCTCAAACTTCTCCTTGCGGTCGAGGAGGGATTTCTCGGCATCGACGCGGAGCTTCTCGGCGGCGACGCGGGCGTCGGCCTCGGCCCGCTCGATGATCTGGCGAGATTCCGCCTTGGCCCGGCTGATGGTCTGGCCGGTGAGGATGCGGTGGAGGAAGAACCCGGCGGCGAGGCCGAGGGCGAGCGCGCCGCCGCCGATGAGTGCGGTGGTGAGCGGGCCGGATTCGGCGAAGAGCAGAGCGAGCGTGAGCATCGGAGTGCGCCCCCTGGCCACGGGATCGTTCCCGTCGCGGTACGGCACGCGCCAATCTCGGGAGGAACGACCGGGAGGGGAGACCGGGGCGGGCGCCGCGGTCAGCGGAGGACGGGCACGGGCGAGTGTGGACGTCGAAAGGGGACGGGCCGGCGCTGCGGATCCGCCGCATCGATCGAGGTGCTCGCGGGGGCCGGCGCGCCGGCCCGGGTGCTCGACTCGGTTCCAGGAAAGGCGGGGATCACGGTGCGGGCCGCGCCGGTCCTGCGGGACCGGGCCGGGCCCGGCGGATCCACGCCGGTCGTTCGACAGCGGGATGGGGGCGTGCGATCAATCAAACCGGAATGCGAACAATCTACCAAATAACGGCGTCATTCTACACCGGCCGGGCGGCGGCGCGTCAAGGCCCGGCGGCCCGGGGGGGCCGACGCCGGGGCGGGCGGGTCAGTAAACTGCGGCCTGCCGGGCGGCCCGGCCTACCAGCACGGCTTACTGGGATGGAGAACGGGATGGAGAACGCGAGCATGGCGAATCGGCTGAAGTGGACTTTGGCGGCGGCGTTGACGGGTGTGGCGGGGCTGGGGCTGATCGGCGGCTGCGACATGAACCGCAGGGCGCGGACGGTGCCCTTGTCGGGGGTGGAGGAGACGGCGTCGCTGTCGAGCGCGCCGCTGGCGGTGGACATCGAGAACCGATCCGGGACGGTGGTCGTGCGGGTAGATCCGACGGCGAAGCAGCCGGCGGTCATGGCCCGCCCGGCGGACGGCCGGGCCATCCGGAAGGATGACAAGCCGTGGGCGGCGGCGGAGCTGGCGGCGCAGGATGAGCACCGGGTGCTGCGGGTGGTTGCGGGGGGCGGCGACACGCAGGAGTTGATGACGCCGATCATCGTGACGGTGGTGGTGCCGTCGTGCGACGGCGTGCGGGTGAAGAACGCGGGCGGCCCGGTGACGCTCGAGGGCGTGGGCGGGGCGATCAGCGTGAGCAACACCGACCTCGGCGGGAAGACAGCGCGGATCGCGGTGGAAACGAGGCGTGATCTGACGCTGCCGGTGTCGCTGGTCTCGACGGGTGGGGATGTGAGCTGCCTGGCGGGGCACGGCACGGCGGGCAAGGTGACGCTCACCGCGACGAACGGGCATCCGGAGATCCGGGTCCGGTCGGCGACCCGCTTCGGCGCGAGCCAGAGCACCGCGGAGGGGTGGACGGGGACGTTCGGCAGCTCGGACAACCCGATCACGCTGACGACGGACCACGGCAACGCGATCCTGGAACTGCGGTAGCGCGGATGTGAGCCGGCTTCAGGCGGAGTGACGCAGCCTCTGGCGGTTCTGCATGGCGGCGAAGTAGCCGCACAGCTGGCCGGCGACGAACTCGCGGTGGGCGGGGTGGAAGCCGAACTCAAAGGCGAGGCCCGCATAGACGGCCTGGGTGCTGTCGATGTGGGTGTGGGCGAGCCGGGCCGTGAGCGCCAGGGGCGAGGGGATCTGGGGCGTCAGGTCGACGCGGAGCCAGAAGAGGCGCGAGCGGTCGAGGGCGGCGGAGTCGGCGCGTTCGATCTGCAGGCCCACACCGCCGCCGCCGATGTTGAGCAGCTGGGCCTTGAACTTCGGCCCGACGACCGGCATGGTGAAGGAGGAGGGAGTGGCGGGGGCGGCTCCGGGCTGGGCGCGTTCGAGGTCGAGGATCTGGGCGCGGTTGGCGATCTCGGCGGCGATGACGGAGTAGGGATCCAGGAGCGGCCAGCACTCGACCTGGGGGATGGAGAGTTCGGCGGTGGAGATGCGGTTGAAGGTGCGGCGCTGGCAGCGCTCCATGCGATCGGGGAGGGCGAGGCGGACCACGGGGATGGGGCGGCCGCCGGGGCCCGGCAGTTCGGTCGAGCCGAGGCAGCGGGTGTGGAACATCCAGCGGTTCTGGCCGATCACCATGGCGCCGATGAGCTCGGCGCCTTCGGTGAGGGTGAAGGACTGGCCCAGCGCGCCGGGGCGCTCGATGATGAGCTCGTGATCGGTGACCTGGTAGAGGCGGACGCGCCAGACGAGATCCTTGCGGATGGTGGCCGGCCCGTCATCGGTGGCGGCGGGTGTGTCCTGCGCGAAGGAGAACTCGAGGCCGCCGCCGCGGGCGGCGACTTCGTGAAGGCATTCCTGCCAGCGTTCGGTGCGAGATCGATGAGCGGGCATGCCGTCACCTCCGTGTCTTGGTCGTATTTGATGGATCGATTCCGGGGTAGTACGGTTCTCCGAACCGTGCATTTCGATCGGTGTTTCCATGCCCGGCTCGGAGAGCCGGGCCACCCAAAGGCATCCGTCAAACACAACCTAGAGGCCGACAGCATCGGTTGAAGCTAAGTGGGGCTTGAACAAGCCACTTAGACGGGCGAGCTTCCGGTTCGATCAGGCGTGTGCGGCGCCGTCCGAGAACGGCGGCGCGGGGGGAATCGGCTGAGCGTCATCCCCGCTTCGAGCGATCCTGCGGACGAGGTTCTCGGCCTCGGCGCGTTCCTGGTCGCTCAGGGGCCGGGCGCCGAAGGCAGCGCGGTAGTAGAGGGCTGCGATGCGGGAGACGCTGGCGGCGAGGGCGGGGTGGGCGGCGGAGATGAGCTGGGAATGGAGGAGCGGCGGCCGCCCGGGGGGTTTGGAGAGTCCGCGACGGTCGAGGGCGCGGAGAAGGTCGGGGTAGAAGCCCAGGCCCGGGATGGTCTGAGCTCGGGCGGCGCCGCCGCTAGCGCGGGGGATGTGCCGGAGGAGCCAGCGGAGGGCGCGGGGGGCAACCAGCAGCACGGCGACGAGGGCCATGAGCGTGCCGGAGCCCATGAGGAGGAGACGGCGGAGTTCAGCGCGGGCCTCGCGTGCGGCGCGGGGAGTGCGGGCCTCGGAGACCGCACGCATCTTGGATTCGATCCAGGTAATGATGGGGGCGCCGGCGCCGACGAGGTTGCGGCGGGCGGCTTCATCGTACCCGACGACGCCGGTGGCCCAGCGGTTTTCGGCGGAGTAGAAGAGGCGTTTGAGGCAGGAGGCGAGGTCCTGCGGGGGCTGGTGGGCCCGGCGGAGCTCGGCGGGGGGTGTGGGGTCGTAGGTGCGCCAGACGCCGCCGGCGCCGCGGGCCTCGACCCAGGCGTGGGCGTTGGACTGGCGGACGATGTACTTGCGGGCGTCGGGGTCCCACTCGGTGGCGATGTAGCCGGTGATGACGCGGGCATCGACGCCGACGCTGCGGCACATGGCGGTCATGGCGGACGCGAAGTACTCGCAGTGGCCGCGGCGCTCGGTGGAGAGGAACCAGTCGATCGGGTCCATTCCGCGGGGCGGGGCCTGGATGTCGAGGGTGTAGCTGAAGCTGGTGCGGAGGTAGTCCTCGATGGCGGAGGCGGCGCGGGCGTCATCCTCGACGGGGCGGGTGTCGGCATCGGTCGCGATCTGCCGTTCGGAGAGGACGCGGGCGGCGATTTCGCGGACGACTTCGGAGTCGAAGGAGGCGTCGCGGGAGAAACGGATGCGGGAGCGGAACTCGTTGCCGCGGAAGGAGGTGACGGTGTAGCGGAACGGGCCGGAGGATTGCGGCCGCTGCATGGTGAGGGTGGTGATGTGGGCGACGAGCCGGCCCGTCTGTGTAAGAAAGGTGACATCCATCGGGCGCCAGATGGAGAAGAGCGGCCCGGCGGAGGGGTCGAAGAGGGTGATGGTCTGGGTGATCTTCTGCTCGGGGGCGCTGCGGGAGTTGCTGATGTCGGAAAGGACCCAGGTGGGGCGGACGGGGTTGAGATCGATCTCGCTGATATCCCGCCGGTCGGAGCGGACCCAGGTTCCGGTGTCGCGACGGTAATCTTCGAGGACCGCGCCGCGGAGGTAGTAGACCTGGCCCTCGCCGCCGAGGGCGCGGTCGAGGCCATCGCGGAGCTCGAGCTCGAGGACGGTCTCGAGGGATTCGGAGATGAGGCCCGCGCGGCCGAGCTCGACGCGATCGGCAAAGCCGGTGGTGAGGCCCTGGCCCCAACGGCCGAAGGCGCCGAAGCCGATCTCGCGGGGGAAGTAGATAAAGACCAGGACGCTGCCGATCCAGAGGAGGACGAGGGAGACGGTGAAGGCGCGGCGGAGGCGGGGCCGGCCCGGATCGGTGGCGATGGAGCGTGGCGCGAGGGCGAAGCGGTCATCGGGCCGGACCTGGTACATCATGACCGAGGCCAGCAGGAGGGGGACGAGCGCGGCGAGCATGAGGCCCAGCAGGAGCGAGGTGCCGGTGAGGATGGAGCCGATGGCGAGGAAGGCGCAGAGGGTGAGGATCTGGCCGTGGTCGCGGGAGTGGCGGTGGTCCCAGACTTTGTAGACGAGGATGAGGGTGAGGAACTCGCAGAACACGGCGATATCGACGCCCTGGTCGATGGCCCGGGTCACGCCGCGGGTGATGATGGCGGCGACGGCGATGTAGGTCAGCCAGCCGGGCCAGGTGAGCCTGACGCGGCCTTCGGTGAGCCACCAGCCGAGGGCGATGGCGGGGATGGCCAGGCCCGCGAGGCCCAGCGGCGAGTCGGAGTAGGCGGCGACGGAGTACTCGGCGTAGGCGTAGGCCAGGACGCTGAGGAGGACGGTCGCGATGATGCTGCCCTTGTAGGTGCGATCGGAGGTCACGCGGCGGCCTCCTTGGCGGGCAGCGCTGCGGGGACAGCGCCGGGGGCGAGGTAGGTCGCCAGCGCGGCGAGGGTGAGGTGGGCGATGCCGGGCGCGCCGGCGGCGGCGCGGGCGTCATCAGCGTGGACGATGACGATCGACTCGCGGTCTGGGGAGGCGGGGAGGGCGGGCGGCTGCGACGGGCGGTCCCCCAGCTGGGCGAGGGCGAGGGCGTTGAGGATCGTGCGGACGGTGGAGGAAGATTGCCGCGGAGGGATGAGCAGGTCGGCGGAGGGAAACCAGATGCCGATGAGGTAGCCATCGCGGTGCGCGGCGACGGCGAGGGCGGCGGCGAGGCTGATGGCGGCCTCGGCGCGATCGCCATCGGGGGCGAGGGCGTCGATCCCGATCCAGAGGCGGCGCGGGCCCGGCACGCTGTGGGCCCGGATGCGCCATTCGCCCGCGCGGGCGGTGGCGCGCCAGGCGACCGCGCGGGTGTTGTCGCCGGGGCGGTATTCGCGGAGGGTGAAGAACTCATCGCCGAGGGGCGAGACCGCGCGGGTGGCGCCGACCTCCTGGCCCTTGCGGACAAGGGTGGAGATGAGGCCTTCACGGAGGTTGAGCCGGGCCGGGCGGATGATGGCGGAGGCGGGCCCGGCGAACGTGATGGACTTGCGGGTGAGGCCGAAGGGAAAGGTGGTGCTGACGATGACCTGGCTGAAGGTGGCGGCGCCGCGGCGGGTGGCGGGGGCGAGGGCCTCGACGCTGATGGTTCGCCCGGCGCCGAGTTCGGCGATGAACGCGCGGGGAGGGGCGGTGTGCGCGGGCCAGGTGGGCTTGCGGGCCCGGCGCGGCGCGCGGTCGATCTCGAGGATGGTGAGTCCGAAGGCGGGGATGAAGCGGTTGCGGTTGCGGAGGTGGTAGCGGACGATGAGGGGCTCGCCGACCGCGGCCTCGGCGATGGCGTCGCGGCTGAGCTCGAGGCCCATGAGCGCGGAGCCGCTGAGGATGCCCGAGACGATGAGGGCGGTGACGGCGAGGCCGAAGGCCCAGAAGAGCAGGTTGTTCTGGCTGTTGATGGCGCCGATCGACATCAGGAAGGTCGTGAGCACGTAGACCACGCCGGGGACGTGGAGGTGGTAGCGGCGGCGCACCACCCGCAGCGGCACCCGGGCGGGGTCGGGCTCAGCGATCGGAGGTCGGCGCGCGCTTCTGGCCATCGGGGGTCCCGGCGGGTGGGGTCTGACCGTCGCTTCGCTTCAGGACGACGAGCAGTTCCCGGCCTTCGCCCGGGATGAAGGTCACGCCCTGGGTCGGGATGTAGCCATCGGCCTTGGCGCTGAGGCGGAGCTGGTCGGAGAGTGACTGGCCCGCGCTGATCGGGAAGGAGAAGGAGCCATCGGCGCCCGAGCGGCCCTCGGCGAGGGACTTGGAGCCGGTGGAACTGGAGGCCCGGAGCTCGATGGCGACGTTGGCGATGCCGGGGTCCTTCAGGCGCTCATCCTTGGATTCGACGACGGTGACGACGCCGATGGGGCCTTCGACGACCCGTCCGCGGAGCTGCGGGGAACTACAGCCGCCGGCGAGCAGGGCGGTGAAGGCCACGGTGATGAGGGCGAGGGCGGGATGGCGGGGGGTGTAGTTCATGGGGCCTTCAGTTCGGCGAGGGTCGGGAGGTCCTTGAGGGTGGCGAGGCCGAAGGCCTCGAGGAACTGGCGGGTGGTGCCGTAGAGCATGGGGCGGCCCAGCTCCTCGGCCCGGCCCGTGATGGTGACGAGGCGGCGCTCCATGAGCGAGCGGAGGACCTCACCGCAGGCGACGCCGCGGATGGACTCGAGGTCGGCGCGGGTGATGGGCTGGCGGTAGGCGATGATGGCGAGGGTCTCGAGGGCGGCGCGGGAGAGCTTGCCGTCGATCTTGGTGCGGTGGAGCCGGGCCACGGCCTCGGCGAACTCCGGACGGGTCATGACGCGGTAGCCGCCGGCGACGAGCTCGATCCGGAAGGAGCGGGAGGTGGATTCGTACTGCGCGTTCAGCCCGGCGATGGCCTCGCGGATGAGGTCGGAGGATTCGGCGGGCGTGGTCTCGGCCTCTTCATCGATGAGGCCCAGGGCGGCGGAGAGACGAAGGATCGGGAGGGGCTTATCGGTGCTGAGGAGGACCGCCTCGATCGTCGGTGCGAAATGGCTGGGATCCACGGCGGGCCGGTGCTTCTGGCCCGGCGCTTGGGCGGCGGCGGCGGTGACTTCGGAGGAAGCCTTGGCGGGATCCGGGCTGGCGCCGGGGCCGGGCGCATCGGGCGGGGTGGGCGCTTCGACAACGACCGGGGGGTTGACCTGCTCCGTGGTGGAACGCTTGGACCGGACTCGCGCCATGCCCCATGCTAGCCGGGACGGGCCGGGTCTGGCGGCGTGACGGTGACCGCGCCACTGGCTTTCAGCCGGGCCCGTTCGCCGCGGGCCGCGTGACCGCCGACGCGGCTGTTGGCGGAATCGAGGACCGTGCCCAGGACATTGTCGAGGCGGAGCTGGGGCCAGGGGATGGCGCCGCCCCGGTTGCGGAGAGAATCGGCGGTGAGCGCGAAGAAGCGGCCGATGACGGTCGCCCACTGGGGGATGCCGAGGCGGCGCGGGCGGGAACCGTTGTGGCGGAGGAGGAGGATGGTGGTGTCATCATCCGGGGGCGAGCCGCCGCGGAACGCGTCGATGCGATCGCGGAGGGCGGCGACGAGGGAGGCGGGTTCGCGGGTGTCGAGATCGGCGAGGATGCGGGCGAGCCCGGCTTCGCCGAGCATGCGGCCCGCCCGGTCCTTGGCTTCGACGAGGGAATCGGTGTAGACCAGGATGAGGTCGCCCGGGCTGAGGCGGACGCCGATCTGGTCGTAGGTGGTGGGCTCGAGGATGCCGAGGGGGAGGTTGGCGGTGGACTGGTCGGGGCTGCTGTCCTGGTCGCGGCCCGGCTCGAGGAGTTCCCAGCGGCCCGTGCGCTGGCGGAACCAGAAGGGGCGCGGGTGACCGGCGTTGCACATGATGAGATAGTCGGTCGGGGCCCAGTAGGTCATGACGACGGCGGTGGCGAAGCAGCCGGCGTCGGCGAGGCGTGAGAACTCCTGATTGATGCGGGCGACGAAGCTGGACTGGTCGACGTAGTTGACGAAGCGGCGCATGAGTCCGCGGAGGGCGCCGGCGACCTCGGCGACGGCGGCGCCGTGACCGCTGACATCGGCGATGAGGAAGCGGCCGATGCGGCCCGTGCCGCACTGGGAGATGTAGTGGACATCGCCGCCGCCGTCGGCGTGGTCGCCGAAGGGGCGGGAGTAGACGCGGACATCGAGGCCCGGGATGGCGAGGCCGGTGTCGATGGCCTGGTTGCCGCCCCAGACCTCCATGCACTGGAGGGACGGGCCCGGCGAGGGCGCGGCGGGGCCGGGCGTCGAACCGGGCGCGGGGTTGGCGTGCGGGCCGGCGGTCATGCGCTTATTTCGTCGGCTGCGTGGGCGGGATTCAGGGCTTGATGAGGGCGTTGAGGAGTTCCGGGATGCCCTGACCCTTGGTGGCGACGGTCTCGATGATGGTGCGCCGGCCCGCGATGTCCTTGAGGTCGCGGACGAGTTCGTTCTCGCCGGGGTGGTCGGCCTTGTTGCAGACGAAGAGGTCGGCGATCTCGAGGATGCCGGCCTTGTCCATCTGGACGGCGTCGCCCATGCCGGGGGTGAGGACGACGGCGGTGGTGTCGACGTACTGGCGGATGCGGGTCTCGTTCTGGCCCGCGCCGACGGTCTCGACGAAGAGGGTGTCGTAGGCGAGCGGCCCGTCGTGGGCGCCGCCGATGAGCTCGACGATGTCGGAGAGGGCGTGGTAGTCCTCGCCGCTGATGGCGAGGGAGCGGTAGAAGACGGACTCATCGAGGCGGTTGAAGTCGACGCGGAGGCGGTCGCCCAGGAGGGCGCCGCTGGTGATGGGGCTCATGGGGTCGAAGGCGACGACGGCGCAGCGGCCGGAGAAGGCGGGGTCGGATTTCTCGGCGGCCCGGCGGGTGAACTCGGCGGCCATCTGGGCGACGAGGGTGCTCTTGCCGGCGCCGGGGGAGCCGGTGACGCCGACGACGCGGCGCGGGCGGCGGCGCTTGGCGCCGGGCGCGGGGCGGCCGGAGTGCAGGAGGGAGATGTTGCGGGCGAGCTGCGCGGTGGGGTGGGCGGAGATGGACTCGACGCGGGGCTTCACGGTCTCACGGACGGCGGTGACGATGTCGAGCAGGCCCGTGCCGGTGGTGAAGCACCGGGCGATGCCGCCGGCCGCGAGCTTGGGGATGTCTTCCTGGGGGAGGATGCCGCCCATGTGGATGGGGATGTCGGGGCGGCCGAGGGCGGAGACCTCGGCGACGAGCCTGGGCCCGAGGACGAGGTGGGAGTTGCTCATCATGGAGGCGGCGATGACATCGCAGTCCTCATCGCGGGCGGAGATGGCCAGGGAGCGGGGGGTCTGCCAGAGGCCGGAGTAGATGACGTGGACGCCGGAATCGCGGAGGGCGCGGGCGATGACCTTGACGCCGCGGTCGTGGCCGTCGAGGCCCATCTTGCCCAGGAGGACGCGGGGGCGGTGCGGGAGGTCCGCGCAGCGGTCTTTCTTCTCGAACTCGGTGGTCGGGACGTTGAGCGCGGTGGTCATAGCGGCAAGCGTAGTGACTCCGGGGGGCCGCCGACAACGAAAGGTTGCGGGTATCCTGCGTCGGCGCCCGTGCCGGGCGGCAGGAGCCGGAGGCGGGCCGGCGAGGAAACGTGTCCATGAGCGCTGAGCAGCACGCATTCACGGTCCAGCAGCGGGTCTACCTGTGGCTCGGGGGGGTTTTCATCTCCTCGCTGCTGATCGCCGACATCGTGGGGATCAAGCTCTTCCGGTTCCCGCTGCCGTTCAAGGTGCTGGGGTTTGACGCGGTGGAGCATACGTGCGGGATGATCACGTTCCCGGTCACGTTCCTGCTGACGGACCTGATCAACGAGTACTACGGGAAGCGGGCGGCCCGGCGGCTGACGTACCTTGGCTTCGCGATGGCGGTGTACGTGTTCATCATCATCAACATCGCGCAGGCGATGCCGTACCTGGAAGCGCCGTTCAACGTGAAGAAGGACCAGTTCGACGCGATCTTCGGGTCGGCGAAGGTGATGTACATCGCGTCGGTGTCGGCGTACCTGGTGGGGCAGCTCTCCGACATCGCGATGTTCGGGTTCATCAAGCGGCTGACGGGGCAGCGGTACGTGTGGCTGCGGGCCACGGGCAGCACGGTGATCTCGCAGCTGATCGATTCGTTCATCGTGAGCTACCTTGCTTTCTCGCTGGGGCGGCAGATCCTGCGGGACCCGGCCAACCCGCCCGCGCCTCTCTCGGCGATCCCCCAGATCGCGGTCACGGGGTACACGCTGAAGTTCGCGATCGCGATCGCGATCACGCCGCTCATCTACGCGGGGCGGTACGCGATGCACCGCTGGTTCGACCTGCGGCCGCTGCCGCCGGAATCGTCCTCGTGAAGCCGGGCCGGCGCCCCGCTACGCTGGGCTGCGGATGAGCACGACGATCTCACGCCTGTGTGTGTTCTGCGGGTCCGCCTCCGGGGCCCGGCCCGCGTACCGGGAGGCGGCGCGCGGGCTGGGCCGGGCCATGGCGGAGCGGAAGATCTCGCTGGTCTACGGCGGGGGCAGCCGGGGCCTGATGGGCGATGTCGCCGATGGCGTGCTGGAGGCGGGCGGCGAGGTGGTGGGTGTGATCACGCGGCAGCTGGTGGACAAAGAGGTTGCCCACGGGCACATCAAGGACCTGCGGGTGGTCGAGACGATGCACGAGCGCAAGAAGATGATGGCGGACATGGCGGATGGGTTCGTGGCCCTGCCGGGAGGCTACGGCACGCTGGATGAGTTCTTCGAGATGATGGCGTGGGCCCAGCTTGGCCTGCACACCAGCCCGGTCGGGATGCTGAACACCGAGGGGTTCTATGACCGCCTGGTGGGGTTCCTGGAGCACGCGCGCGGGGAGGGGTTCCTGAGGCTGGATTTTCGCACGGGGCTGCGGATCGCGGAGGAGCCGCGGAGGCTGCTGGACGCGATGATGGGGATTGCGGAGAGCCGGTAGCCGGGATGAGGGATCGTGGTGCGGGAGGGGACAATCGGGGCGATATTCAAGGCCCGGCTGCCCGGCGGCGGATAACATGAACAGGGGTGCAGGAGGTGTCCCGAGTGGCCCAGGATGTTTTTCCCGCCACCATGATGACCTGGATCGACGCCCGCCTGCAGGAAGGCGAGGCGGGCCGGGGCGACCTCAATCAGCACATCATGAGCGTTTACGCGTGGCCGCTGCGGGTGTATTTCCTGGGCAGCCGCGACCGCTGGCTGGGGGACCCCGATGAGGTGGTGCAGGGGTTCCTGGCCGACCGTCTGGGCAAGTCGGGGTTCTTTGATGAATGGCGCAAGAGCGGCATGCGGCTGCGGCGCTGGATGATCAACGCGTTCTGCTTTTACCTTAAGGAACTCCGCCGCAAACGGCAGCGCAACGACTCGGTCGAGGCCCTTGGGGCGGAATCGGCGTCACCGGCCGGTAACCCGGAGCAGGAGTTTGACCGGGCCTACGTGGTTTCCCTGATCCGGCGGGCGCTCGAGCAAACGCAAAAAGTCTGCGAAGATGAAGGTCTGGCGGACCACTGGCACATCTTTCTTCTGCATTACTACCAGGAGCAGCCTTACGCGGGGTTTGCGGTTGATTTCGGAGTCGATCCCCCGCGTGCGGCCGTGATGGCCCGTACCGCTCAGCGAAAGTTCCGCTCCGTGCTGCGTGATCTGGTTGCGCGGGACGGCTCGGCGGATGACCTTGACGGCGAGATCCGGTCGCTCCTGGAAGGCATCGCCCCGTGAACACCAACCCTCTCCCATCTGATGTGAACGCCAGCTTCGCCCAGCTTGACTCCTCGCAGGCGACGCGCCTGCTCAAGCTGGGGATCTCCGGGCCCAAGCGCCGCGTCGACCCCTTGATCGAGCGCCTCCGGTCCTCGGCGGGTAAGTCCTGGTTTGCCGGGACGCTCAAGCGTCCCCCCTTTGCGGGGCTGGCCTCGCCGGTCGAACAGCTTGTTCAGGGACGGGCCTCGCTGGACGAGATCGTCGCGTTCAAGGATGCCGGCAAGCAGGCTGTCACCACAGCGCCGGGCCCGGACACGGAGCTGACGGGCGTCGCGGCGTATTACATCGCCATCGCGGCCGCCCTCGCGCACCACAACAGCCTGATCTCCTCGGTCAACCGGCCGGAGCTTGATGCGGTGCTGCTGGACCTGGCGGAGGTGCTGCCGACGCCGTGGTCCGAGCTGGCGAGTCGGGCCGCGCTGGTCAAGTCCATCTGATTCACGCGTCCGCGGGGCACCTGCGCCGGGGACGGCCGTGGGTGGTCACCGCTGCGCCGGGAGTTTCAGTTCGCCCAGGTCGAGCACGACGCCGTTGGGCTGGTAGATATCAAAGTCGGCGACGCCGCTGCGGATCATCGTGAGGATGAAGCAGGTGCGTCCGTGGCTGCGGGCGTAGCGGAGGTCTTCATCGCTGGGCCCGGCGGCGCGGTCGTTGCGGTCGGACTGGGCGTGGAAGTGGTAGTGGGCGAGTCCCCGGTCGGAGCGCTGGATCATGTCCTCGGAGGCGATGAAGCGGGCATCGCCGAGTCGGGTGCTGGCGCGGGGCGGGTAGAGCGACACACGGGGCTCGCCGCCGATGATCTCGAGGATCCCGCCGTACTCGGTGGTGGTGTCGCGGCGGTCGAGGGCGATCTGCTGCGCGAGCAGGGCCGTGACCGCGGGCTCGCGCACGAGGTCATCGATGATGATGACGGTGAGCAGGTCGGCCCATGTGAGTGAATCGGCCCAGTGGGCGAGGTCCTCCCGAGCGGGGCGGACGAAGTCGGTGGACTCGGCGACGCGGCGGAAGAGACGGCGGTCGGAGAGCCGCTGGCGGAGATCGGACAGGAGGTCTTCGCGCGAGCGGGAGAGCTGCTCGGGGCGGCGGGCCTTGGCCCAGCGGATGACCTCGGCGTGCCGGAGCTCGAGCTGCGGGGCCTTGACGGCGTCGACGGCGGCGATGGCGGCGGCCGCCTCGGCCCACCAGCGGCGGTTCTCGGGCTTGGCGGGGTCGAGGAGTGAATCGAGCCAGATCAGTTCATCGCCGGTGCGGGGGAGGCAGCGCAGGTCGCGCAGCCCGGCGCGGAGCTGCTCGAGCACGGGCGAGCCCGCGCCGACGCCTTCGGCGATGGCGCGGCGGCGCCAGGCGCCGTTGTTGTCGATGCGGTCCAGGACATCCCAGGCGTCGGCCCGGGCCCGCTGGTCCCAGCGCTGCCCGTAGGGCGCTTCATCGGCGGGCGGGTTGAGGAAGACATCGAAGGCGACGCGTTCGACGGGCTTTCCGGGGGAGAGCGTCTCGATGGCGATGCGTTCGGCGCGCTCGGTTTCGGCCAGGCCCGGCACGGGGCGGGCGTAGCTGCGGACGAGCGCGGGGACGAACTCGGTCCAGCCGCGCTCGGCGGCTCGCTCGGCGATGGCGACGACGATCGGGCGGGAGGGCTCGGTGGCGAGGCGGAGCCGGGCCATCTCGCGGGCGTCGGCGAGGCCCGCGGGGTCGGGGTCATCCAGCAGGGTCTCGACGGCCTTGAGGCGGACATCGGCGGGGGCGGTCGTGGCCCAGACCATGTCCTTGAGGGCCTTGCGGGCGACCTCGCGTTCGGCGGAGCCGGGAGGGGCGGCGTTCCAGGCGCGGGTGACCGCCTCGGAGCGGACCTTGATCGAGAGGTCCGGGTTGCGCATGTCCATGAGAGGATCGGCGGAGATGCGGGAGGCATCACCCGTGCAGCCGCCCAGGGCGAGGAGCGCGAGGAGGGCGGCGGCGGAGAGGCGGAGGAGGCCAGCGCGTGCGGAGGAAGGGGCGGTCATGGCGGGCAGTGTAGAAACGCGGTGGCCGTTTGGAGCGGGAGCGCGGGGTTCCTATGATCAACGCGATGCCAAGCTCGCTCACATCGCAGGCGGCTAACCCGGTGCGCGACCGCGTCGCGAAAGTGCTGAACCTGATCCGTCCCGCCGTGCAGTCCGACGGCGGCGACTTGGAGCTGGTTGATGTCACCGCCGAGGGAGTCGTCCGAATCCGGCTGCACGGAGCGTGTGTGGGGTGCCCTTCAAGTTCCATGACGCTCCAGATGGGGATCGAGCGGAACCTGAAAGAGCATGTCCCGGAAGTGACCGCGGTGCAGTCGGTCGAATGAGTCGGCGCGGGGACCAGCCGCGGGGTGGCTGTCCTTGCGCGTTGATTCGTATTTTGTACGGCATACAGTGAGCACGACGAAGGGCACCTGCGCGTTATCTCGTCGGCAGTGCGGGAACGCACGCCGATGGACTTCCATCAGGGGTATCGGGGTGGTATAACCCCTGTTGGTGGGTCGGGTCTGATGGAGCAAGCGACCAGGATGGGAGCGTGGCGATGTTGGTGATCACACGTCGGGAGGGCGAGGAAGTCGTCATTGGTGATCCGAGGAACCCGCTGGGGGTGATCCGGATTGCATCGATCAAGGGCGAGCGGGTGCGCGTGGCCTTCGACTTCCCGCGTGATGTCGAGATTCACCGCCGGGAGATCGCCGACCAGATCGTGAGCCAGCCGCCCGAGGTGATCGGCACGATCAAGCCGGCGTCGATCGCGGCGGCCCAGTAAGTGAGCCGGGAAACTCGGCGCAGCGCGGCATTGGGCCCGCGCGGGTTGTGGCATTTGCGCATGAACAAGGCCCGTCCGGATGGACGGGCCCTTTGCCTGCGCTCGAAGTGCGTTGGTTATCGAACCGTCCCGAGCCGGCCTGACCGGGCCGGTTACTCGGGCTTGCCGCCCGCCATGTCGTAAACCCAGGTTTCGACGGCGCGGGTGAAGGAGAGGACCTCGCCGGGGGCGAAGAAGAGCTTGAGCTCGCGCTCGGCGGCCTCGGGGCTGTCGGAGCCGTGGATGAGGTTGTAGCTGTTGGAGACGCCGAAATCGCCGCGGATGGTGCCGGGGGCGGCCTTGGAGCCGAACGTCGCGCCCATCATGTTGCGGCAGATGGTGATGGCGCCGTTGCCGCGGACGGCCATGACGAGGACGGGCGAGCTGGTCATGAAACGGACCAGCCCGGGGTAAAAGGGCTTGGACTGGTGGGCCTCGTAGTGGGTCGCGGCGAGCTGCTGGGAGATCTGCATGAGCTTGCAGCCGACGATCTGAAGGCCCTTGTCCTCGAAGCGGGTGAGGATGCGGCCCATGAGCCCGCGCTGGACGGCGTCGGGCTTGAGGATGATGAGGGTGGTCTCCATCGGTGGCAACTCCTTGGTTTCAGGGGGCTTTTGCGTGTTTGGGGCCAAGCATAGGCGCGGGCCCGGCCAGCTTCAGCGCCGGGCGGGCGCGGGCCGGACCTCAAACTCCGCGAAGAACGTCGGGCCCAGCACCCGGCAATCCAGTTCGCGGAGCCAGTCGGCCACCTCCGCGTTGCAGTTGTTCACGGCCGAATAGCAGGCTTCCGAGGGGGCGAACTCCATGCCGTAGCGCTCGTTGAGGCGGACGGGCCCGCGCGCGAAGAGTTCATCAAGCCGACTTCGCAGCGCTGCGGCCCGCGCGCGGGCCACACGGATCGGCATGACCTGCATTCCGTCCGGGCCCGGCCGGCCCGCGATGGCGCCCGGGCCGAGTTCGATGGTCGCCGCGCCCCGCCCCACCCCGGCGGGCCGGGGGAAGATGAGCAGCGGGAGGCGGTACCAGCGGTCGTGGTTCAGGGCGAACCAGTCCCACTCGCCGTACGCGTACTCGCGGGCTGCGTTCTCGCCATCCGGCAGCGCCAGCGCGGCGTGGTAGCCGTAATCGATGAGCCAGACATCAACTGGATCGGCGGGGTCCGGGGGCGGGATGATGACTGTCGTACAGCCCGACAGCACCCCCACCATCACGAGGAGCCACGACATCCGCCCCGGCATCCGGGCGAGTGTACCTCACGCCCCGCGGGTTGGAGCGCCATCCAGCACGATCGCGGAGTTGATGACGGCGAGGTGCGAGTAAGCCTGCGGGAAGTTGCCCAGCGAGAGCCCCATGCCGGGGTCGAACTCCTCGGCGAGCAGGCCCGTCGGGCCCGCGCACTCGCACAGGCGGTCGAACAGGTCGCGAGCCTCGGCGTGCCGGCCCGTCGCGGCGAGGGATTCGATCAACCACCAGGTGCACAGGCACCATCCGCCTTCCTCGCCGCCCAGCCCGTCGGGATAGCGGTATCGGTAGACGACCGGGCCCACGAGCAGCTCCTCGGCGACGCGGTCAACGGTGCTGCGGAAGCGAGGGTCGGTCATGGGCAGGAGACCCGACAGCCCCACCGCGAGCGAGGCGGCGTCGATGTAGGGTTCGCCGTAGGCGGCGGTGAAGGCCCGGGCCGAATCCGACCAACCGTTGGCCAGGACATCCTGCGCGATCTGCTCGCGGAGGTGTTCCCAGTCGGGGCGGCGGCGGCCCATGCCCAGGTCGGCGACGGTCAGGGCGCGATCGACGGCGAGCCAGCACATCGACTTGGTGTGGATGTGGTGGCGCCTGGGGCCGCGGATTTCCCAGATGCCGTGGTCGGGCTCCTGCCAGCGGGAGGCGACCGCCTGCACCATGCCCTCGACGATGCGCCAGTGCTCCGGGGTGACGGGCGCGCCCTTCTGCGCCAGCATGGCGACGAGTTCGACGATCGGGCCGAAGACATCCAGCTGCACCTGGTTGGATGCGGCGTTGCCGACGCGCACGGGGCGGCTGTCGCCGTACCCGGCGAGTTCGCTGAGCTCGGCCTCCGGGCCCAGGTGCGACCCCGTCACGGTGTACAGGGGGCGGAGCCGGTCGGGGGCATCGGACCTTTCCAGTACACCGCCGAGCCAGTCGAGGAGCTTGATGGCGACACCGGTGTTGCCCAGGCGGATGAGCGATGCGGCGGCGAGGCAGGCATCGCGGGGCCAGCAGTAGCGGTAGTCCCAGTTGCGCTCGCCGCCGAGGTGCTCGGGGAGGCTCGTGGTGCCCGCGGCGGCGATCGCGCCGCTCGGCCCGTGGCAGAGGGCTTTCAGGACCAGTGCGCTGCGGCGGACGAGGTCGGGGCGGAGCGCTGGGAGCTTGAGCGTGCCGGCCCAGCCGGACCAGAAGCGGGCGGTGTCGCGGCGTCGGTCGGGCTCGGTCGAGGGCGCCGCCCGCAGCGAGGCGGTGCCGTAGCGAAGCTCCAGAACGCGGGGCTCGCCCGCGACCAGTTCGACCTCCGCGGTCGCGATGTGGTGGTCGTTCTCCGGCTCGATCTTCCAGGTGATGCCGGGCGAGTAGAGCACCACCGGGTCGGGCCAGCCTTCGACCTCGAGCCCCTGCTCGCGGGCGGCCAGACGCGTCGCGACGCGGCCGAAATCGAGCTTGGGCGCGAAGCGGATGCTGATGCGGCCCTGGCCCTCGATGACGCGGATGAGCTCGGAGCGGCCCGCACGCTGGTAGGGCCGGCCCGCCGAGCAGTCGAAGTAGTCGGTGACGACGACGCCGGGCCAGCGGGTGCGGAGGATGAAGGTGTCGGGGAGGTATTCCTGCGTGGGCGGGCCCGGCTCGGCGGGCTGGATGCGGAACTCGTTGCGCGGGACCCCGAGCATGGAGGCGAACATGGCGGAGGAGTCGATGCGGGGGAGGCACATCCAGGAGATGTCGCCGCGGGGGTCGACGATGGCGACGGTGCGCTGATCGGAGAGAACGGCGTGGTGGTGGATGGGGATGATGCGGCGGGAGCCGAGCCAGGCCCGTCGCTCCTCGAGGAGGATGTCGAGGCATTCGGCCATGTCACCGCGGGCGGCGATGCGGGCCGTGGCGATGGTGGGGCCGGGCCCGATCTTGACGCCGACATCGCCGGGGCGGAGGGCCGCGAAGGCGTGCTCATCGGTGAGGTCATCGCCAAAGAACACGACGGCGGAGGCGCCGGCCCGCCTGCGGATGGCATCGAGGGCGGCGCCTTTGTCGGGCCTGGAGACGAAGAGCTCGACGACGAAGACCCCATCGAGGCGCCAGACTCCTTCCATCGAGGAGATGGCGGCGCCGATGTGCTCAAGGGCCCGCTGGACGTCGGCGGGCTCGAGCCCGCGGTAGTGGAAGGAGATGGAAGCGGGCTTGTGCTCGACGAAGGCCCGGGGGTGATCGGCGGCCAGGTCGCCGACGAGCTGGCGCAGTCGCCGCATGAGGTCGTTCTGGGATTCGTTGAGGCGGGGGGCGGCATCGCCGCCGATCTCGATGCCGTGGCTGCCGACGAGCCGGACCTCGTCCCTGCCGCCGTCGGCGGAGACGCGCAGCTTGCCGGCCAACTCCGCCAGGGCCCGGCCCGAGATGACGGCGGCGTGGGTGTGGCCCGCGCGGGCCAGCATGCGGAGCGCCCGCAGGGAGAACTCATCGGCGCTGGCGGCGTCGGGCGTGGGGGTGAGGTCGGCGAGGGTGCCGTCGAAATCCGAGGCCACCAGGAGGACCGGGGCGCGGGCGGCACGGCGGAGTTCATCGGAGAGCTTGGGGTCCACGGCGTCAATCCTGGAGGGCGCGGAGGAACTGGTCGGCCCACTCGAACACATCGTGGCGGCGGACCTGCATGCGGAGGATGTTCATGTTGTGCCGGGCCTCCTTGACGGGGGTGCGGATGGCCGTGACCATGGCCTCGGCGAGGCCCTCGACATCGCGCGGGTTGACGAGGACGGCCCGGCGCAGCTCGCGGGCCGCGCCGGCGAACTCGCTGAGGATAAGCACGCCGGTGGAGTCGACGCGGGAGGCGATGTACTCCTTGGCGACGAGGTTCATGCCGTCGCGGAGGGGGGTGACGACCATGATGTCGGCGGCCCGGTAGTAGGCGATCAGCTCCTCGCGGGAGAAGTTGCGGCGGAAGTAGTGGACGGCGACGCGGCCCGGCACGCTGTGGTCGCCGTTGATGCGGCCGACCATGCGGTCGATCTCCTGGCGGAGGTCGGCGTACTCGAAGACGCGCTCGCGGCTGGGGACGGCGATCTGGACGAGCACGGCGTCATCCACGGAGACGCGGCCCGAGTTGAGGAGGAGCTCGTAGGCCTGCAGGCGGGCGTCGATGCCCTTGGTGTAGTCGAGGCGGTCGACGCAGAGGAGGATCTTGCGTCCGACGCCGACGCGCTGGCGGATCAGGGCCCCGGCCTCGGAGGATTCGCGCGAGCGGGCCACATCCTCGAACGACTTGAAGTCGATCGAGATCGGGAACGCGTTGACCGCGACCGTCCGGCCCTCGTACTCCAGGGCGGTGTCGGTGCCCTCGGCGGTCGTGAAGTCGCGGGCCAGCCGGGAGAAGTTCCGCACCGCGGCGTAGGTCTGGAACCCCACCAGGTCCGCCCCCAGCAGCCCCTGGAGGATCTGCTTGCGCCATGGGAGCCACGCGAAGAGCTCCTCCGGCGGGAAGGGGATGTGAAGGAAGAATCCGATCTTCACATCCGGGCGGATCTGGCGGATCATCGCCGGGACCAGCTGGAGGTGGTAGTCGTGGACCCAGACCCAGTCGCCCGGCTGGGCCGTGCGGGCCGCCGCGCGGGCGAAGCGGCTGTTCACCTCGACGTACGGCCGCCAGGTCTTCCGGTCGAAGATGGGCGTGCGGATCGCATCGTGGTAGAGGGGCCAGAGGGTCTGGTTGGAGAACTTGTTGTAGAAGGACTCGACCTCGGATTCGGTGATGCTGACCGGGCGGATGGCGATCCCGTCGTGGGTGAAGGGGGAAGCCTTGCGTTCGGTGGAACCATCCCAGCCTACCCAGGCGCCGCCGGTCTTTCGGACGATCGGCGCGAGGGCGGTGACGAGCCCGCCGGGGCTGGTAACCCAGCGTGGATAGATCCCGCCGACCCGGTGGACGGGGAGTCGATTGGCGACGGCCACCAGCCGGGGTCTTGACTTCATCCGCCCGTCCTTCCTGGAAGCCCCGGGCGGGGAGTGCGCCGGGGACGGCCGGATTTCGACCGCTTGCCCCCGAACTTCGCCGCGTCGCCCGGAAGAATGCTGGCCCGCCCGGCGCGGGCCCGGCTCCGCCGGCCGGTGTTCACCCGCTACTCTACCCGCTCGAGCGAACCGAGAGCCAGGGAGGGCCCGGAATGACAGAAGTTTTAGACGCCGAGAGTTCCCCGCGCATGAGCAAGACCCGATCCGCCCCGCGCGCCACCGCCGAGACGATGGCGGCCAAGCAGCGCGACATCTCCGTCTCGGAGTTCTTCGTCAAGAACCGCCACCTGCTCGGGTTCGACAACCCGCGCAAGGCGCTGCTGACGACCGTGAAGGAGGCCGTCGACAACTCGCTGGATGCGTGCGAGGAGGCGGAGATCCTGCCGGATGTCACGGTGGTGATCGAGGATTTGCAGCCCGACCGGCCGGCGAGCGCCAAGTCATCGCGGTACCGCATCACCGTGGTGGACAACGGGCCCGGCATCGTGCGAAAGCAGGTCGAGCACATCTTCGGACGCCTGCTCTACGGCTCCAAGTTCCACCGCCTGAAGATGTCCCGCGGGCAGCAGGGCATCGGCATCTCGGCGGCGGGGATGTACGGGCTGATCACGACCGGCAAGCCCATGGTGATCCACACCAAGCCCAAGCCGGGCCAGCCCGCGCACCACATCGAGCTGGCGATGAACACCAAGACCAACCGGGCCGAGGTCACGGTGGACAAGGAGACCAGGTTCTTCCCGCCCGAGCGGTTCCGCGACCTCACGCCCGGCACTCGGGAACTGGCGGCAAGCAACCAGTTCCTCTCCCCCACCGCCTACACCACGGGCACCAGCGTGTCGATCGAGCTGGAGGGGCGCTACCAGAAGGGCCGCGGTTCGGTCGATGAGTTCCTCGAGTTGACGGCGATCGCCAACCCCCACGCGCGGATCACGTTCGTGCCGCCGTCGAAAGAGAGCGCGGCCGAAGAGGAGGATGTCCCGCTCCTGAAGCGGGGCGCCAAGGCCGTCGAGCCCGCGGCGGCGGAGACGACCTCCCCACCCCCGCCTCCTGAACCCGCCATCACGACCGAGACCAGCGGCGTCACCGTCTACCCCCGCGGCGTGAATGAGCTGCCGCCCGAGACCAAGGAGATCCAGCCCCACCCGCGCGGTGTCGAGCTGGGCATGCTCCTCCAGATGCTCAAGGAGGCCGAGACCGAGAAGCCGGGCTACACCCTCTACAACTTCCTCCAGGACAAGTTCAGCCGCATTTCAGCATCCACGGCCTCGACCTTCTGCGACAAGATCAAGGT
Source organism: Phycisphaerales bacterium (assembly GCA_020849615.1). Taxonomy (GTDB): domain Bacteria; phylum Planctomycetota; class Phycisphaerae; order Phycisphaerales; family UBA1924; genus JADLFW01. The sequence goes on along the minus strand of JADLFW010000003.1, from coordinate 39,423 downwards.
CTCCAGCCGGGCCAAGGTCGCCGACATCGACCACGCCAAGGCGGAACTGCTCTACAAGGAAATGCAGGAGGCCAAGCTCCCCCCGCCGCCGACCGACTGCCTCGCCCCCATCGGCGTCCGACAGCTTCTCGCGGGCCTGCTCAAGGGAGTCCGGGCCGAGTTCTACGCCGCCAGCTCCCGCGAGCCTGATGTCTACCGTGGCCGCCCGTTCCTGATCGAGGCGGCGATCGCCTTCGGAGGCCAGCTGGCGACCGAGGACACCTGCCGCGTCATCCGCTTCGCCAACCGTGTGCCGCTGCTCTTCCAGCAGTCGGCGTGCTCGAGCTTCAAGGCGGTGGCGGAGACCAACTGGCGCAACTACGACCTGCAGCAGCCGCGCGGCGCGGTGCCGGTCGGGCCACTGGTCATCATGATCCACATGGCCAGCGTGTGGGTGCCCTTCACCAGCGAATCCAAGGAGGCCATCGCCGATTACGATGAGATCCGCAAGGAGATGAAGCTCGCGCTGATGGAGTGCGGGCGGAAGCTGGGGACGTACCTGCGCAAACGGCTGAAGATGCGGCGCGAATCCGAGCGCCGCGATGTCTTCGAGCGCTATATCGGCGAGATCGCCAAGAGCATCAACGCGATCACGGGCACCGACGCCAGGAAGGTGTACAACGCCCTGCTCGAGCAGGCCCGGGCCAAGACGGCCGTCGCCGACCTGGTGCTGGATGATGAAGGCAAACGCATCAAGGAAGAAGACCCCGCCGACCAGGATGGCGTGATCATCGTGGAGAGTGGCGCCGGCCTCCGGTCGGTGGACAAGAGCGGCGCCGCCGGCCCGCCCGTCGCGGCGCTGTCAAAGGCCGAGGCGGCGCAACTGACGGTCGCCTCCCTCGCCAAAGGCGGGGATGATGACCAGCCGCGGCTCATCGACACCGAGACTCCCAGGCGGCTGAGCCAGAAGGGCAAGGCGGCGCCCGCGAAGTCTGCGAAGGAAACGCGCAGCGCGCCCGACAAACCCGCGAAGCTTCCCGACAAGGCCGCGAAGCCGTCCGAGAAGCCCGCGGCCCGGACCGTCGCCGCCCCACCACCACCCGCATCGAAAGCCGCAGAGCCGAAGCCCAAGCCCAAGATGCGGCTCATCAACGGCAAGCTTGTTCCCGTGGATGATGGCCCGAAGCTGTTCTAGGTTCTGTTTGACGGATGCCTTTAGGTGGCCCGGCTCTCCGAGCCGGGCATGGAAACACCGATCGAAATGCACGGTTCGGAGAACCGTGCCACCCCGGAATCGATCGACCAAACACGACTTAGGCGCCGCCCCATGACCCTCCTCCGCGTCTACATCGCGATGTCCCTGGATGGCTACATCGCCGACAGCGCGGGCGGTGTGGACTGGCTCAACCCGTACTTCTGCCCCGAGATCGACTTCATGGGTTTCGCCAAGACGATCGGCGCCACGGTTTGGGGTCGCAAGACGTTCGACCAGGCCCGGCAGCGCGGCGAGTACCATCAGGAGAGCGGGCGGGTGGTCGTCATGACGCATCGCCCCCTGCCGCAGGATGTCCCGGCGGGGATCGAGGCGTTCGCGGGCGATGTGCGCGAGTTGGCGGCCCGGCTGAAGCAGGAACTCGCCGGCACCGGCAAGGACATCTGGATCGGCGGGGGCGGGGAATCCATCGTTCCCTTCCACGAGGCCCGGCTGATCGACCGCTGGGAGATCTCGATCATCCCGGTGCTGCTGGGAGAGGGCCTGCCGCTGTTCCCCAAGCGCGGGCCCGGCGTTGAGGGGCTGACGGTCAAGCGTCATCGGGCGTTATCGAACGGCATCATCGAAGTGCATTACGAGCCGGCCCGCGCGGGCCGCGGCTGAGAGATCATCATGTCGAAGAAACCCGTCAGAACCGCATCATCGAAGAAGGACCGCGACGCCGTCACCATGAAGCGCGTCGTGGGGCTGGCCGACACGGTCGCCAGGACGACGCTGTCGGGCCGCGAGCCGGTCATCCACGTGCCGACGCGGGCGCTCTCTAACACGGTCTGGGACAAGAAGCACGGCATCCTGCGGATGGGTGAGGCCCGGCAGGAGCGGGAGCTCTTCAACCTGAACCAGGCCAAGGTCTTCATGCAGACCCTGCTGCACTCCGAGAGCATCAAGAGCCTCATCGAGGCCGACAAGACGCTCTCGCTGCGTGCGATGTTCTACAAGGGGCTGCACACAATCGCGGGGACGAAGGAAAAGACCTTCGCCGACCAGGATGAGTCGGATGCGATCCTCGAGGACCTCGAGGTGACGCTGGGGTCGCTGCGCGAGGAGCTGCACATCTTCGCCAAGAAGGCGGGGACGATGGTCGGCAACATCACGATCATCGACACCGGCGATGAGATCGACTGCCGGCGGATGGGCTCGGGCGGGTACGCGATCCCCTCGATCGTGGAACCCGACATCATCCAGTTCAAGAAGTGCGATGCCAGGTTCGTGCTGCACGTCGAGAAGAACACGGTGTGGTCGCGCTTCAACGAGGACAAGTTCTGGCAGAAGCACAACTGCATCCTGACCGAGGGCGGCGGCCAGCCGCCGCGGGGCGTGCGGCGGCTGCTGGCCCGGCTGAACCGCGAGCTGGGCCTGCCGATCTACTGCCTGCTGGACTGCGACCCGTGGGGGCACTACATCTTCAGCGTCATCAAGCAGGGGTCGATGTCGCTGGCCTTCGAGTCGGAGCGCCTGGCGATCCCCGAGGCCAAGTTCATCGGCCTGCGGGCCATGGACTACGACCGCTGCCAGCTGACCGATGATGTGCAGATCGCGCTGAACGACAACGACACCAAGCGGGCGAAGCAGATCGCGGACTACCCGTGGTTCAAGGGGCACCGGGGCTGGCAGAAGGAGATCGACAGGCTGCTCTCCAACGGCTTCAAGATGGAAGTCGAATCGCTGATCACCAAGGACATCAGCTACGTGACGGAGACGTACGTGCCGGAGCGGCTGAAGGCGAAGGACTGGCTGGACTGACACGTACGATGAGGATTCTGGCTTGCAGACCGTGCAGGGCATCGCGGCGGTAGCGTTTCTGCTCGTGATCGTGGGCGCCATGTTGTCGCTTCACATGAATCGCGGCAGGTCCCTGCTGGACCGCTGGGCCGACGAGAACGGGTACGAGATCCTTGAGGCCGACTACCGCTGGATGCTCCGCGGCCCGTTCTTCTTCCGCAGCAACGACAAGAACGCGGTCTACCGGATCACGGTCCGCGACCTTGAAGGGGATGTCCGGCGGGGCTATGCCCGCTGCGGCGGATTCTGGTTCGGAATGTGGCTCAGCCCCGATGTGACGGTCGAGTGGGACGATTGACCCCGGCGCTACTCCGCCATCAGGCGCTTCACATCCTCCTCGATCGCATCCGCCCAGATCCCGTAGCCCTGCGGGCTCAGGTGCAGCAGGTCCGGCATGATCTCCTTGCTCAGCACACCCTTGCTGTCGAGGAACTTGTCCCCGATGTCCTTGTACACGATGCGCTCGCCATCGGCGTAGGACTGGATGATCGCGTTGGTCCGCTCGTTGATCTTCCGCAGCGGGTCATCAGTCTTCTCGCCGCGAGGGAAGATCCCCAGCAGCAGGATCCTGGAATCCGGGCACTTGGCCCGGAGGCGGTCGAGGATCGCTCTGATCCCCGCCGCGGTGTCCGCCGGGGCTTCCTGGCGGTGACCCGCGTTGTTCGTGCCGATCATGATCACGATCAGCCTGGGCTTGAGCCCATCGAAGTTGCCGTGATCGAGCCGCCACAGCACGTGCTCGGTGCGGTCGCCGCCGATCCCGAAGTTGGCCGCCTTCCGCGGGGTGTACCGCGATGCCCACACCTCCTTGCCCGCGCCCTCCCACCCCTCGGTGATCGAATCGCCCAGGAACACCAGCTGCGCCTCCCCGGCCTTGGAAATCTCGTTGAACCGCTCGAACCGGGCCTGCGTCCCCTCGTGGAACTCCGGCGTGGTCGCGGTGCATTTGGTCTCGGCGGGCGGCTGGGCCAAGGCCGGGCGTGCGGGCCCGGCGAACGCCATCATTGCGCACATCGTCAGGACCGCGGTTCTCGCCGTCATCGTTCGATCTCCTGTTCAACTGCCGGGCAACGCGCCCACGCTCTGTGGATTCTGCTCGCACCATTTCCGCACGGCCGCCTGCTGCTGCTCCACCGCGCCGATGGCGAGATTAGTCTCCCGCACCAGGATCAGCGCGCCGTGCACCAGCCCGCCCACCCCCGCCATCACCGTCACCAGCGAGGTGACCTGGATGGTGGGCGTGAGCGGTGTGATGCGAAGATAATCGAGGATGGCCCCCAGCAGCGCGATGCACGTCGCCGCCGCGAAAAGGCCCGCCGCCAGGTAGAAGCGGCTCAGGGCCCGGACCAGCAGCCACGTCCGCCGCGTCGCCGTCCGGAACTCACCCTGCTGCACCTCGACCCGCGGGTCGCCGCGGTCCTTGGAATCCAGGATCGCCGCGGCGGCGCCCCGCGCCCGGTCCGCCGTCCGGGCCAGGCGATTGGCCGTGCCCAGGGCCAGCACCGTCGAAGCGTTGGTCAGGATCGCCGGGCCCGCCAGGAAGCTGAGCATCGCGAAGGGGCTCTCGGCCAGGATGAGCATCGCACTCATGCCGCAAGCCTACCACGCGGCCGGGCCCGGCGGGGTCACGGCTTCAGCCCGCGACGGGCCCGCATCTCCGACCCGACCTCGGCCAGCTCGCGCGCCGAGAGCAGCCGGGCCGCCTCGGGGAACACCATCGATTCCTCCGCCCGGATGTGCTCGCGGTAGAGCGTCTCGAGGTCGATGACCGTCGAGAGCAGCCGGGCCTGGTCCGCGGGATCCATCGTCCCCTTCGCCAGCCACGCACCCCCGAGCCGCTCCACCTCCGCATGCATCGGCGCGGCGTGAGCATGATCCGCTTCCAGCCGTTCCACCTCGCTCAGCGCGTTGCTCCCCGCCCGTCGCATGCGGGGAAAGAGCGATTCCTCCTCATCGGCGGTGTGGCGAGGCGCGGCCTCCCGGAAGTACCGCAGGGATTCCCGCAGCGCCCGGGCCCGCTCATCGCTGAGCGCCGGCCCGCCCTCCGCCACGCGCCGCAACACACCCAGGAACGACTCCACCCGCCGGTGGCAGTCCGTCAGCAGGCCGATCGGTTCATCGAATCCATGGTCATTCGCCGGGCCGAGGGGAACGGGCATGCGCCGCCTCCTGTCATCGGGGGGCCAGCGTTCGCCGCATCCACGCCCGATGACCGACATTATCCCCGTGGCGAGGCCGGCGGACGAACCCTCCGCGCCGCGAGAATCCCGGCCGCGATGGGCAGGAGGCCAGCGCCCGGCGCGGGGATGACCGTGAGGAACACGGGCCCGTCGATGACGCCCGGGATCGCGCTGAGGAACACATCCACGAACGCCCCGGTCTGCGCATCGTACCTCAGCACCTGGTCCTTGCTCAGCGAGCTGATGTACAGGTATCCATCATCGCCGAACGCCATGCCCACCGGCGCCTCCAGCCCGCCCGACCGCGGCGCGATGAAGTTGTCGATGAACACGCCGGATGTCGCGTCGTAGCGCCGCACGGAGTGCCCGCCCTCGCTGGTGACGTAGAGCTTCCCTTCGCGGAACTCCAGCACCCGCGGGCGCGAGATCCCCGAGATGAAGATCTCCAGGAAATCGCCGCTCTCCCCGTCGTACTTCAGCACCCGCCCGTTCCAGTAGCTCGGAACGTAGAGGTTGCCATCAGGCCCGAAGGTCGTCCCGTTGTCCGGGCCGTTGAGCGCGCCGCTCGCGGTGGTCACGAACGTGTCCAGGAACTCGCCCGTCGCCCCGTCGTACTTCAGCACCGAGTTGTTGTCGAAGCTGGCGACGTACAGGTGGCCATCCCGCCCCCACGTCACGCCGCTGGGCCCGGCCAGCCCGCCGCTCCCCGGCGCGATAAACGTGTCGATGAAGGCGCCGGTGATCGCGTCGAACCGCTTGACGGAGTTGCTCTCCTCGCTGGCGACGTAGAGCCTTCCATCCGGGCCGATCCTCGTGCACAGCGGGCCATCCAGCCCGCCCGCCGGATCGAGCGGCCCGGTGTGCGCGCCCGTGCCCATGCCGAAACGGTCGACCCGGTCGGAAAGGAAACTGGTCACGAGCAGGTCACCCGCCCGCGACAGCCCTGCGCACGCCGACACCACCGCCGCCGCGATCCACACAACGCTCTTCCGCATGTTCATCTCCCGACCCCCCACCCAGAACACTCAAGCGTCCTAGCGCCGCCGCCCCGCCGGACTGGGCCGGCGATACCTCGCGACCATCCGCATCTTGCCCTCAGAGGCCGGCGTCGCGAACGGGCGGAACCGCTCCAGCACCGCCTTGAGCCGCTCGGCCGTCGCCCCGTCATTGATCCCCGTTCGCACCGCGGCCAGCGCGATGTCCGCGTACCGGCCCGTGTACGCCATCCAGTTCAGCATCGGGTTCTGCGTCCACTGCCCGAGATGAAGCTCCCGGTTCTCGTGGTCCAGCACACCCTGCGCCAGCTCCCGGCCATCCGCGGTGAGTTCGATCCACTGGCCGGGCCCGGCTTCCACCGCGCGAGCGCCCCGCGGATCCGGCACGATCTCCACACCTTTGATTTCCGCGGGCCCGTACGTCTTGACCATTACCGGCACACCCCGCGCGGCGAGGGCCTCGAGTTCATCCGCGAGTTCCGCCAGCGGGCCCGGGCACGCGCTGAGCAGGATGAACCGCTTCGCCCCGCGGATCACGCGGCGGCAGCGCTCAAAGAACGCTCCGCGGTCGACAATCCGGTACAGCAGGTCATCGGGCTCGGCCTCATCAGCCGGGCCCAGCTTCCGCAGCGTCGTCGCGCACGCCACCCGGAAGTCCCGCTCCAGCCTCGCCACCAGCTCCGACGGCTCCACGGCCCGCGCCAGGCGGTTCCCGCCATCCTCCCCCACCATCACCGCGCCCTTCTCCTCCAGGGCCTCGACCGCCTTGTAGATGTTCCCCACCGACTTGCCGACCCCCTGCGCGATGCGGTAGCCCGTCGCCGGTGACTCCCGGACCAGGAACACGTAGACCTCCGCCTCCAGCGGGGTAAACCCGAGTTCTCCCAGCGCTGCGGTGATCTGCGAAGCCGATGTGCCGGACGGTCTGGCCATTATTCCTCCTGCACAGGAAGAATACAGCCGGGCCCGCGACGATCAAGCAAAAACGCCGCGGATTCATCCGCCGCCGGGCCTCCGCCCGCGGCCCGGGCGGCGCCGCCCCCATCGCGGCTATGCTCCGCAGCGCTGCGGTTGGCGTGACCAAGAACCCTTGCGGGAGCTCCCGGGCCGGGCCCGTCTCCCCACTCGCGAAGGAGCCACGGATGGAACTCGGCATGGTGGGCCTGGGACGCATGGGAGCGAACATGGCCGAACGCCTCCTGCGCGGCGGCCACCGCATCGTCGCTTTCGACCGCGGGCCCGACGCGATCGCCCGCGTCGTCGCCAAGGGCGCTGCCGGCGCCGATTCTCTTCCCAGGCTCGTCTCGTCCCTCAAGGCCCCCCGCGCCATCTGGCTCATGATCCCGGCGGGCGCCCCCGTCGATCAGACCATCGCCGAGCTCCTGCCCCTGCTCTCCCCCGGCGACACCATCATCGACGGCGGCAACTCCAACTACAAGGACACGATGCGGCGGGCCGAATCGCTCGCCGCCCGGCAGATCCACTACATCGACAGCGGCACCAGCGGCGGCATCTGGGGTCTCGAGAACGGGTACGCCCTGATGATCGGCGGGCCCGATGAGGCCGTGCAACGCCTCGGCCCGGTCTTCGAGACCCTCGCCCCCGCGAAGGACCGGGGCTGGGGCCACGTCGGACCCAGCGGCGCGGGCCACTTCGTCAAGATGATCCACAACGGCATCGAGTACGGCATGATGCAGGCCTACGCCGAGGGCTTCGCGATCATGGACCGCAAGAAGGAGCTGCGCCTGCACCTCCCCCAGATCGCCGAGATCTGGCGGCACGGCAGCGTGGTGCGCTCATGGCTCCTCGACCTGGCGGCCCGCGCCCTTTCCGACAACCCGCAGCTCGACGGCATCAAGCCGCAGGTGGCCGACTCGGGCGAGGGGCGCTGGACGGTCTTCGAGGCGGTCGATCTCAATGTCTCAGCGCCCGTGATCACCGCGTCCCTGCAGGCCCGGATCCGCTCCCGCGATGAGGACTGCTACACCGAGCGGATGCTGGCGGTCCTGCGGGAGCAGTTCGGCGGACACGCCGTGTCGCGGGGGGCCCGTCGATGAGCCCTGTGCCCGAACGCCACCTGCTGGTGATCTTCGGCGCCACCGGCGACCTCTCCCACCGCAAGCTCATCCCCGCGCTGTGGGAACTGCACAAGCACAGCCCGGCCCGCGGCCGAACGGTGATTCTCGGCCTGGCCCGCGCCGATCTCACGGATGATGCCTTCCGCGACCAGGTCCGCGAGGCCCTGAAGAACGAAGGCCCGGAGCACGCCGCCGAGATCAGCCGCTGGTGCCGCGATTCCATCTACTTCCAGTCAACGGGGGACGGCTCCGCGGCCGCCTTCGAGCGCCTCAAGGCTCGCATCGGCGCGATCGAGCACGCCGAAGGCCTCTACGGCAACCGAGCCTTCTACCTGGCCCTCCCCCTCCCGGCCTTCGCCCCCACGGTCGAGGCCCTGGGCCATGTCGGGCTGCACCGCTCCAAGGGCTGGACGCGCCTGGTGCTCGAGAAGCCCTTCGGCCACGACCTGGGCTCGGCCCAGGCCCTCAACGCCCTCATCCACCGCTTCTTCGACGAGGGGCAGGTCTTCCGCCTCGACCACTACCTCGGCAAGGAGACGGTCCAGAACCTGATCGCCTTCCGCTTCGGCAACGCCCTCTTCGAGCCCCTCTGGAACCGCGACCGCATCGAGCGCGTCGAGCTCACCGTCGCCGAGGAGCTGGGTGTCGAGGGCCGCGGCGCGTTCTACGAGCAGGCCGGCGCCACCCGCGACCTCCTCCAGAACCACATGCTCCAGGTCCTCGCCGTCGCGACGATGGAGCCCCCCGCCGCCCTCGACGGCGAATCGGTCAGCAACGAGAAGATCAAGATCCTCAAGGCCATCACCCCCATCCGCCCGGAGGATTACGTGGTCGGCCAGTACGGCGCCGGCGAGCTCAACGGCAAGAAGCTCAAGGGCTACCGCGAAGAGCCGGGCGTCGATCCCAACTCCGTGACCGACACCTTCGTCGCCGTGCGCTTCGGCATCCAGAGCTGGCGCTGGCAGGGAGTGCCCTTCTACCTCCGCACCGGCAAGCGCCTCCCCAAGAAGCTCTCCCGCATCATCGTCACCTTCAAATCGCCCCCGGCCGCCGTCTTCAACCCCTACATCGTCTGCGGCATGGGCGGCAACCGGCTGGAGATCGTCCTGCAGCCCAACGAGGGCTTCAACCTCTCCTTCCAGGTCAAGCTCCCCGGCGATGGCATGCGCCTCCATACCCAGGAGATGCGCTTCCGCTACGCCGAGGCCTTCGGCCACCTCCCCGAGGCCTACCAGACCCTCCTCCTCGATGTCATGCACGGGGACCACACCCTCTTTGTCCGCGGCGATGAGGTCGAGCAGGCGTGGAAAGTCTGCGCGCCCATGCTCGATGGCCACCGCGAACTCCACACCTACGCCGCCGGCACCTGGGGCCCGCCCCGCGCCGAGCAGATGCTCGCCGAGGCCGGCTGCTGCTGGACCGACCCGTCATGACCCCGGCCCGCGTCCATCCCGACGCCGCCGCCCTCGCCCGCGCCGCCGCCGACCTCCTCATCCACGCCGCCGACTCGGCGATCCGCGACCACGGCAGCTTCACCGTCGCCCTCGCCGGCGGCTCCACTCCCAAGGCGATGTACACCCTGCTCGCGGCCGGGCCCGCCCCGATCGACTGGCCCCGCACCGAGGTCTTCTTCGGCGATGAGCGCTGCATCCCCCCCGATCACCCCGACAGCAACTACCGCACCGCCCACGAATCCCTGCTCTCGCGCGTCCCCCTCGCCGCCGACCACATCCACCGCATCCGCGGTGAGCTCGGCCCGCACGCCGCCGCCGACCACTACGAGAGCCTCCTCCGCCGCCGCTTCGCCGCCGGGCCCGGCGTCACGACGTTCGATCTCGTGCTGCTGGGCCTGGGTGCCGATGGCCACACCCTCTCTCTCTTCCCGGGCCACGACTTCGCCGCCGATGGCGACCGCTGGTGCATCCCCGCCGTCGCTCCCCCCGCCTCGCCGGTGCGCGATCGCGTGAGCCTCACCCTCGAGGCCGTGGCCCGCGCCCGCAGCGCGGTCTTCCTCATCGCCGGGCCCGACAAGGCCCCCGCCCTGGCCCGGCTGCGCACAGCCCTCCCGGCGGGCCGGGCCGAGATCCCCGCCTCCCTCATCCGCTGCCGCTCCGAAGTGATCTGGCTGACCGACCGGGCCGCCGAGGGCTGATCGCTCACACCCCCAGCGCCACCGCCAGCTCCTCCAGGCTCTCCACCCGCATCGTCGGCGTCGCGACGCCCGGGTACGTCGCGCCGGGCCCGATCCTCCCTGACCGGCGATCAACCCACACGCTCCGCAGCTCCAGCTCGGACGCCGGCTCGATGTCATGGAACAGGCTCTGCCCGACGTGCAGCCACGATGCCTTCTCCAGCCCGTGCTCGCTCGCCGCCACGCGGAAGTTGTTCAGCGATGGCTTGTACGACCGGCATCGCTCGGCCGTCACCACCCAGTCGGGCCGCAGCCCGCTGTGCTCGCAGGTCCCGCGGAAGAGCGCCTCATCCACGTTGGAAATCACCCCCACCACCAGCCCCGCCGACCGCAGCCGCTGGAGCACCCCCAGCGTGTCCGCGAACACGGGCCATCCGGGCAGCGATTCCGCCAGCAGCCCCAGCTCATCCTCCGACAGCCGGAGCTTGTACGACGCATCCAGCCCCGCCATGACTTCCCGCAGCACCTGCCAGTACGGCCGGTAGCCCCGCCCATCCGAGCCCTCGGCGTACCGCTCCAGGATCGCGTACGACTCGAGCCAGTTGTCCTCTTCGGCGGGCAGGCCGCGCTTGGCGAAGAGCGGCCGCAGAACACCCAGCAGGCCCGCCTCCCAGTCGATGAGCGTGCCGTAACAGTCAAAGGTGACTACCTTCAGCGTTCGCCGATCCAGCATGCCCTAGATTAACACTCCCCCGATCGGGCTGCCTCAAAACGGCACGCGGAATTTCCCCGGTTTCGGTGGGTGCACGCGAGCTCAACCGCCGCACGATCCGCGGCGCTTCCCGCACCCGCACATCCCGGAGTGCACGTGCCCGCCGCCGGAAGTGCCGGGCCCGCCCTGGACACCCGAGGCAATCAGCGAGAGCCGCCGCTTGAACACCCGGCCCTTGCCCTCGGGATCCGGGACGGGCTTGTCGGCATCGGCCGCGGAGCGGATCAGTTCAATGACGACCGGCTCCTTGCCGGGCTCTTCACACACGTACTCGTAGATCGGCATGGTCGCGGCCTCCCGGGATTCGGTCGATCATACGGAACCGGCCGGCCCGCCGGAAACTGCGCACCATGCCCGGGAATTCCCGCTGGGGAACAACCTCTCGTGGGGAAAAGAGAGAAGAAGCGATCGATGACAACCCTCCGAGCATCGTCGATGGCGGCCGCGGTGGCCCGCATCGCCGCCGCCGCTGAGCCGCGGTGCAGTGCGCAATGAAAAAGCCCCGGGCGCGGGCCCTGGGCTTGTCGTTTTCCGAATCTCGTTACTTCGCGGGAGTCTGCACATCCAGCGACTTGACGAGGAAGGACAGGACATCCGCCGCCTCCTCGATCCGCTTGCCCGTCGGCTTGCCCGCCCCGTGCCCGGCCCGCACATCGATGCGGATCAGGATCGGGTTGGCGCACGCCTGGGCGGCCTGCAGCGCCGCGGCGTACTTGAAGCTGTGCGCGGGCACCACGCGGTCATCGTGATCGGCCGTCGTGATCATCGTCGCCGGGTAGCACACGCCCTTCCTCACATTGTGGTACGGCGAGTAGGCGTACAGCGCCTTGAACTCATCGGCGTTGTCGCTCGAGCCGTAGTCGCCCACCCATCCCCAGCCCACCGTGAACTTGTGGAACCGCAGCATGTCCATCACGCCCACCTGCGGCAGGGCCGCCCCGAACAGGTCGGGCCGCTGGTTCACGCACGCCCCCACCAGCAGGCCGCCGTTGCTGCCGCCCTGGATCGCCAGCTTCTTCGGGCTCGTGTACTTCTCCTTCACGAGGTACTCGCCCGCCGAGATGAAGTCGTCGAAGACGTTCTGCTTCTTGAGCTTCATCCCGCCCTGGTGCCACTCCTCGCCGTACTCCCCGCCGCCCCGCAGGTTCGCCACCGCGTACACCCCGCCCACCTCCATCCACGCGATCGACGTGGGCGAGAAGCCGGGCGTGACCGAGATGTTGAACCCGCCGTACCCGTACAGCAGCGTCGGGTTGTTGCCGTCCTTCTTCAGGCCCTTCTTCGACGTGATGAACATCGGGATCTTCGTGCCGTCCTTGCTGCGGTAGAACTCCTGCCGCGTCTCGAACTCGTCCGGGTTGAACGCGACCTTGGCCTCGCGGAACAGCTCGCTCCGGCCCGTCTTGAGGTCGTAGCGGTAGATCCGCGTCGGCGTGTTGTACCCGCTGAACGCGTAGAACGTCTCCGTGTCGATCCGCTTGCCGCCGAAGCCCGAGGCGGTGCAGATCCCCGGGAACTTCACCTCGCCCGACTTCCGGCCGTGCAGGTCGTGCACCGTCACCAGCGACTTGGCGTCCTCGAGGTAGTTGCAGAACATCCGGTCGCCCACCACCCCCGCGCCCTGCAGCGCGTTGCGGGTCTGCGGGATCACTTCCTTCCAGTGCTCACGCTCCGGGTGGTTGATGTTCACGGCCCACACCCGCCCGCGCGGCGCCTCCAGGTCCGACTGGATCCAGAAGACCGGGCCGTCGTTGCCGACGAAGCTGTACTTGGCGTCGAACTTGTTCAGCAGCTCGACCACCGGCGCATCCGGCGCGCTCAGGTCCTTGTAGAAGATCCCGTTCTCGACCTTCGAGCCCGGCTCCACGTTGATGATCAGGTACTTCCCGTCCTCCGTCGCGCCCCCGAAGAGGTACCACTCGGGCTGGTCGGGCCGGGCGTACACCAGCGTGTCCTGCGACTGGGGCTCGCCCAGGCGGTGGTAGTAGATCTTCTGGCTCTTGTTGGCGTCCTCGAACGCCTGGCCCTCCTTGGGCTCGTCGAAGCGGCTGTAGAAGAAGCCCTTGCCGTCCTTCGTCCAGCTCGCGCCGCCGAACTTCACCCAGCGGATCTCATCCGGCAGATCCTGGCCCGTCGCGACATCGCGCACCTTCCACACGTTCCAGTCCGAGCCCGCCTCCGCGATGCCGTACGCCATGAGTCTGCCGTCATCGGTGACCGCCGTCCCCGCCAGCGCGGCCGTGCCGTCGGCCCGCAGCGTGTTGGGATCCAGCAGCACCCGCGGCGCGGACTCCAGCGCATCGGCGACGTAGAGCACCGACTGGTTCTGCAGCCCGTCGTTGCGGCTGTAGAAGTACCGCCCGCCTTCCTTGGAGGGGATGCCGTACTTCTCGTAGTTCCACAGCGTGGTGATCCGCTCCTTGATCGCCGACCGCTGCGGGATCGACTCCAGGTACCCGAACGTCACCTTGTTCTCCGCCTCGATCCACACCCGCGACTCGGGCGAATCGGGATCCTCCAGCCACCGGTACGGGTCCGCCACGCTCACCCCGTGGTAGACATCCGCCACATCCTCGGTCCGCGCGGGCGGGTACGCCATCACGGCCGCCGCCATCACCGCAGCGCCCCCCGCGGGAGCCGGGGCGGGCGCCGACTTTGAACCCGACCCGCCCGCCATCGGGTCGGCGCACGAGCACGCCGCCAGCCCGGCCAGCGCCGTCATCGACACGACACACACGCCCAGCTCACCCTTCGAAAGCCGCATCACTTGCTCCTGTGTTTCCATCCGGGCCAACACCGCAACACCGGGCCTGCCGGGCCCGCGACGAGCCACGATTGTAACTCGCCCCCCAACGCCTCACCCGACCCGCTTCTACCCCCGCCCGGGCCGCCGCGTTACCACCGCCACGCCCTCCCCGCTTCGTCTCTCCGTCTCTTGCCCTACTGCACCAACCCCTTGGTCAGCCGCATGAACGCCGTCTCCAGGTTCACCGGCTCCTCCGTGAACTTGGTGATCCGGAACCCCGCGTTCACCAGCACGTTCGGCAGGTCCGTGAACGACCGCCCGGCCGTCTCATCAAACGTCAGGTGGATGAGCTTCGCGGCCTTCCCGTTCCCCTGGCCGGGCCCGTCCTCCCCGAACCCCACCTTGCTCACGCCCGGCAGCCGGGCCAGCACCTTGGCCGCCTCCTCGGCCCGCTCCGAAACCCCGACGTGGATGACGTGCCCGACCTTGGCCCGGCGGATCGCCTCATCCACCGTGCCGTTGAACAGCAGCGCGCCCCGCTCGATGATCCCCACCACGTTGCACAGCTCGGCCAGCTCGTGCAGGATGTGCGAGCTGATCAGGATCGTCTTGCCCATCCGCTTGAGCTCCTTGAGCAGCTCGCGGATCTCGATCCTCGCCCGCGGGTCCAGCCCCGACGCCGGCTCATCCATCAGCAGCACCTTGGGGTCGTGCAGCAGCACGCGCGCGATGCTCAGCCGCTGCTGCATGCCCCGGCTCAGGCTGTTCACCTCCGCCGTCGCCTTGTACCCCAGGTCCGTCAGCTCCAGCACATCGTGCACGACCTTCTTGCGCTGCGGCCCGTTGATGTTGTACGCCGCCGCGAAGAACTCCAGGTACTCCATCACCACCATGTCCTCGTACGCCCCCATGAAGTCCGGGACGTAGCCGATCTGCGGCCGGATCTGCCGGTTCTGGTACCCCACCGTCAGCCCGGCGATGTTCGCCTGCCCGCTCGAGGGCTTCAGCAGCGTCGCCAGGATCTTGATCGTCGTGGTCTTCCCCGCGCCGTTGGGCCCGATGAACCCGAAGCAGTCCCCCTCGCTGATCGTGAGGTTGAGGTTGTTGAGCGCCACCAGCTCGCCGTACCGCTTCGTCAGGTTGACAGTCTCGATCATCGGCACAGGTTCACTTCTCCCTCGACGGGCCCGGCCCGGACCCGCTCCCGCCCTCGGGCCGCGGCGACGGGCCCGCGGGCGCGGGCTCCGGCTCCTTCACCGGGTAGGCCGGCGGATCATCCGGCATCGGGTACACCCAGCGCACCAGCGTCACCCCCCGCATCGCGACCGCCTCGCCGTTGACGGTCAGCGGCGTGGGCGATTCGGCCTTGGTCCCGTCCCCGCCCACGAACCCCAGCACGATCACGCACGGCTGCCCGAACCACCGCCCCAGGTCCCACGCGTGCGTCTCGCTCCGCCGGACGCGGTAGATCTCATCGCGGACGTTCGTCAGCTCCGGCGGCTTGAGCTGCGAGTACAGCGACAGCGCGATGAACCGCTGCGGCGCATCCACCGTCTCGCTCGGCCCGGCGCCCGGCACCAGCCCCGCCACACCCCGCGCGCTCGCCGCCAACTGCTCCAGGTACCGCTCCGCGAAGTTGGCCTGCGAGGTAGAGTCCTTGGTCACCTCCGCCAGCGAGAGCTCCTGCCCCGGCTCCCACTCGCGCGTCCACTTGTAGGCCCGCGCCTCGGAGATCGGCGCGCCGGGCGGCGCCCCCAGCCTCGGCTGGCGGCTCACGTCGATCACCACCAGGTTCCGCAGCGGGCCCGGCAGCTCGTGCTTCAGCACGCCCTCCAGCTTGCCCCCCGCCACCCGACGGATCGCCGCGCTCTCCCCGACCGGCACCGGCATCTTCCACCGCGGCGCCCCGGCCCAGTCCATCACCACCTGCTTCACCGTCGACCGCGTCGGCACCGTCATCGTCCAGGGCGACTTTGCATCGACGTCGTACCCGCGCGCATCGGGGAAGCTGCCGCGCGAAGACTCCGCATCCGCCCCCGCCCACGGCGCGATCGTGTTCACGAACCGCGACCGCCCCGGCGAGAGCGGATCATCCTCCACCCCCACCGCCAGCGTCGCCTCCCCATACCACGGGATCAGCACGCTCGCCCACGTCCGCGTCCGCTCCACCGGCTGCCCGAACACGTGGTCCATGAACGTCAGGTGGTCCGCCTCGATCTTGCCGGGCCGCAGCGCCGTCGCCCCGCCCCACGCGATCAGCGTGAACGCCGCCGCCGCCCCCGCGTACGCCACCCACGCGTGCCGCTGCAGACCCTTCCACTTCAGCGCCGCGTACCCGCCCGGGCCCGCCACCACCCAGTAGATGATGAACACCACCACGCCCAGCAGCAGCGCCGCCCCCGCCTTGCCCGTCTTGGCGATCAGCCGCGGGATGTCCAGCTCGTAGTCGGCCCGCGCCTGGAACGACTTGTTCAGCGAATCCTGCTTGTCGAGGTCCGCCAGCTCCTGGGCGCTGCGGTACTCGCCCCGCCGCCCCAGCAGCCGGTTCCAGAACACATCCGCTTCCAGCAGGTCCTGGTCCGCCAGCCCCCGCGCATTCAGGTCCAGCCCCACCAGGTCGACCGCGCCCACCCCCACCAGCCGCCGGGCCGCCACGCACGCCCCGCCGGGACCGTTGAAGATCCGGATCGCCTCCCCCGCCGCCGCGCCCTCCATCGGCGCCATCTCGTGCACCACGGCGTCCTTCGGCAGCGACGGGTTCTTCCGCTTCGTCAGCAGCGGCGCGTACGCCGCCAGGTCCACACCCTCGCGCCGGGCCAGCTTCACCGCCGGCAGCAGATCATGCAGCTCGTTCGCCGACGGGTTCGTCCACGTCTCGCCGTACCCCGGCAGCACCACCACCAGGTGCCCGCCCCGCTCCACCCATTCCCGCAGCGCCCGGGCCCGGTCGCCGCGCAGCTTCCCCGGATCGCCCGCGCCCCACACGATCACCCGGAACGGCGCCCAGCCCATCCACCGGTCGGGCGCATCCTCGGGCTGGATCCCGTTCACGATCCGCACCCGCTCGTGCCCCTGCGGCGCCGACCCGCCCGGAACGACCTGCGTGTACGACGCCAGCCCGTACGACCGCGCGCCCACCACCGCGATCATGTCCTCGGGCTCGGATGGCACCGCCGCCCGCGGCGTGATGAACGCCTGGCCCAGCAGCCGCCCGGTGCGGAACTGCTCCCGCGCCTCCCCCGGCTTGCTCTCGCCCGCGAGATACTCGTAGGCCCGGACCTCGAACGTCGGGGTCGAGGTCGTCGAGGCCGGCATCCTGAAGTAGAGCCACACGCCGTACCACGCGCCGGGATTCGATGCCATCTCGCGGCGGAAGAGCGGCGGGTCACCATCGGGGTCGCTGCCCGGGATCTGCACCACGATGTCACGCGGCTTCAGACCGCCATCCATCAGGCGAAGACGCACCCCCACCCACTCGCCGGCCCGGAGCACCTCCCCCACCCCGAACCGCTCCGCCTCGATCTTGATCTCGCCCCCATCCCCCTGCACGCCCGCCTCGCCGCCCGCGGGTTCGCCGGTCTGGCCCAGCGCCGGGCCGGCCACCCCAGCCACCCCCAGCACCCCCACCACCCCCAGAACGAACAACAACCCGCCGATCCAGCCCCGGACCGCCTTCAAACCCCCGTTGTCGGGTCGTCCTTGCACCGCCGCATTCTACAGATGGTCAAGCCGCCGGGTTCGCGGGCCGATGCATCCCTCATGGTCGAGTTCTCGACGCCAGCCTGGATCGGGATCGCCGCCGTCGCCGCGCTGGGCGTTCTGGCCATGCTCAACGCCGCCGCCGGCGTCATCCGCAACCAGACCTACGTCCACGACACCCGCGTCCGCGTCAACACCCTCCGCATCGAGTACTTCGGACGCGAGGAAGACGCCCAGGATGACCAGGACATCGTCGTCGATGTTGCCGAAACGCCGGGCCCCGGGCGACCGGCCGACGCCAAGGCCGCCTGAATCAGTTCCCCCCCGCGGGCGCAGCGCCCGCATCCGGGGCCGCGGGCGCCGCGGCCTTGGCCTTCTGCTTGCGCGCTTCTTCCTTCCTCACCTCGACCGCTCGCCCGTACGCGATGAACGCGATCCCCGCGGGCACGAACGCCTTCTCGCCCGCCTTCCGGGCCACATCATCCAGCGATCGGGCCTTGCCGGTCTTCACATCTTCGTTCAGCTCCACCACCGCGTTGTCGAACGTCCGGATCAGGCTCCTCCAGATCGCGAACTCATCCTTCGTCTTCGGCATGAAACCCGACACCCCCGGCAGGTTCGTCGGAAGCACCAGGAACCACTTTTCGCCATCCTTCTTGATCACCAGCCCCAGCGGCGGGAAGACCGGCTTGCCATCCCACGTCACCGCCGCCATGTCATCGTTGATCGGCGTCGTCGCCAGCTTGCTCGAGTTCTCATCCAGCCAGCCGTACGGGTCCGTCAGGATCTGCTTGAACGCCGAATCCATCGCATCGCCCTGGTTGGGCCGCTCCCCGGTCGCGGCCCGGCGTGCGCCCCTCCGCGCTTCCCCGGTCAGCCGCCCGAAGAGCCCGCTGCCCTTGCCGTCCTTGGCCGCCTGCTCCGCCTTGGCCCGCAGGGCCGCGACCTCCTTGGGGAACTTCTCGTTGAGCGTCAGCGTCAGCGTCTGGGCGCTCCGCAGCATCCCGCCGAGCTTCTTGTACAGCCCGCGCATATCCGCGTTCTCGGCGTAGATCAGATCGGTCAGCCGGTCGGCCCGCCCGTTCTTCACCATCAGCTTGGCGCTCTGGATCACCTCATCCGCGCTCGCCTGCGAGTAACTCGGCTCACGCCGGCACCCCGCCGCCAGCACCACCGCCAGCGCCGCGGCCACCCACCCCACCCCACGCCATCCCCGCATGCTCGATCCTCCCCGGTCGCATCCCCCCCCCATCCCGACGCCGACCTGTTTACCTTCCCGATCCCGAACTGTTACCCGCCGGGCCTTCCCAATCCACGCCGGGCCAACCATTCCCCTGCCTGCCGTCGTGCCTTCCTTCCTACCCTTCCCCGATGACCATCACCGTCAACGGCGAGCCCAAATCCCTCCCCGATGGCGCCACCGTCCGCTCCCTCATCGAGACGCTGGGCCTGGGAAAGGCCGCCTGCGCCGCCGAGGTCAACCGCGAACTGGTCCCCCGCCGGGCCCAGGACTCCCGCCGCCTCCAGGAAGGCGATGTCGTCGAGCTCGTCACCCTCGTCGGCGGCGGCTGATCCCGCGGCAATGGGCGGGCCGCCTCTCCGAGGCGGGCTCCTTACAGGGCCGCGCGGTACCCTCATTTCCATGACGGTCCCCGCCAACACCCGCTCCGCCCCCCGCCGATCCCTCCGCTTCAACGACTTCAATGCCATCCGCCGCGACCTCGAAGCCCTGGAAGCCGCGCACATCGCGGGCCGCCTCACCACCTCCGGCAACTGGACGCCGGGCCAGAACCTCGCCCACCTCGCCGCCTTCGCCAACTACCCCTACGACGGCTACCCCTCCGAAATCGCCAACCCCCCCTGGCTCGTCCGTTTCGCCTGCGGCTTCATGAAGAAGAAGCTGATCCACAAGCACATGTCGCCCGGCGTCAAGATCCCCGGCATCCCCTCCGGCACCGTCGGCGCGGCCAACGTCCCCTTCGAGACGGGCCTTCACACCTTCCGGGCCGCCCTCGACCGCATGGAAAAAACCCCGCCGACCATCAAGAACCCCATCCTCGGCCGGCTGACGCACGAGGAGTGGATGCAGATGCAGTGCCGCCACGCCGAACTCCACCTGGGCTTCCTCAAGCTGGATTGATGGGCCCGGGTACCGCGGCTCTCCGAGCCGCGATCTCTGGGTGCCGCGGCTCTCCGAGCCGCGATCCTATTTGCCCGTTGCGAGTTGCTATTTGCCCTTTGCCCAATCACGATCCCCCATGACCTCCCCCCCGCCCCTGTCGATCGCCTCCCGCTCCTTCGCCTCCCGACTCTTCGTCGGAACGGGCAAGTACAAAGACTTTGACACCATGCGGGCCGCCCTCGATGCCTCCGGCTGCGAGGTCGTCACCGTCGCCGTCCGCCGCGAGCGCCTCTTCAACGACAAGGGTGAATCCCTGCTCGATGCCCTCGACACCCGCCGCTACACCATCCTCCCCAACACCGCGGGCTGCTTCTCAGCCGAGGATGCCATCCGCGTGGCCCGGCTGGGCCGGGAGCTGCTGGAGCAGCTGGATAATCCGGGGGCGGGCTGGCTGAAGCTCGAGGTGCTCGGCGACAAGAAGACCCTCCTGCCCGATCCCATGGGCACCGTCGAGGCCACCCGCCAGCTCGTGAAGGATGGCTTCCAGGTCCTGGCCTACACCTCCGATGACCCCATCGCCGCCCTCCGCATCAAAGAAGCCGGCGCCGCCTGCGTCATGCCCGCGGGCAGCCCCATCGGCTCGGGCCAGGGCATCCTCAACCGCAGCAACATCATCCTCTGCCTCGAACTGCTGAAGCACACCGACCCCGCCTACCCCGTCATCGTTGATGCCGGCGTCGGCTCGGCCTCCGATGTTTCCCTGGCGATGGAGCTCGGCGCCGATGGTGTCCTCCTCAATACCGCCATCGCCCACGCCCACGACCCCATCCAGATGGCCCGGGCCATGGGCCTGGCCTGCACGGCGGGCCGCCTCTCCTACCTCTCGGGCCGGATCCCTCGAAAGCTCTACGCATCGGCCTCCAGCCCCTGGGAAGGCACCTTGTCCTACATCCCCGGGGAGTAATCCCGGGAACGGATCCAAGGGCCTTGCCGCGGGGGGAGTGATCACCCCAATCCCCCATTTCCGCCCACGAATTGAGAACTTGGGAAAGTCTTCACGCAGCGCGTGAGTTATCATCACGTGTGATCGCTTGAGAAAGTGAAATCACCCTCCTCTCTCTCTCCTCTACAGCATGCAGGGGCGCCGAACTCCCTCCGGCGCCCCTGGCTTTTTTTGGACCGCCCGACGCAGAACCCTTATCGCCCGCACGCCGACCATCAGGCCGGGCCACTGGCCGAAATCGCCGGGTCCCGGCCCAGTCCGTTCCCTCCTCCGCGCCTCTCATCCCACTCCGCGCCTCCGCGTTCTCTTCTCCTCTTTGCCCTTTGCCATTTGCCATTTGCCCTTTCTACTCCACCTGCCTCAACAGCTTCACCTCTCCCCGCCCCTCCAGCCCCAGCCACAGCATCGCCAGCGCCCACCGCGCTGACCACTCCCGCACCGCGGCCCGGTCACCGCCCATCGCGAACCGCCTCGCTTCGGTCTGGATCCCCTCCGCGCTACGCCACGCCCGCGCAATCCACACCGTCCCCACCGGCTTGGCCTCCGTCCCTCCGCCGGGCCCGGCGATGCCCGTGATCGACAGACAATGATCCGTCCCCGACCGCTCCAGCCCTCCCCGCGCCATCGCCTCCGCCACCTCTCGGCTCACGGCCCCCGGCGCATCAGCCGGGCCTGTCTCCGCAAACAACCGCGCTGACACCCCCACCTGCTCCCGCTTGGTCTGGTTCGCGTACGTGATCCACCCGCCCCAGAACACATCCGATGACCCCGCCACTTCCGTGATCACCGACCCCAGCATCCCCCCCGTGCACGATTCCACCACGCTCAGCCGCTCACCCCGCCGCCTCAACTTGTCGATCACCACGCTCGCCAGCGAATCGGTGCCGCCACCGAACACATGAGGAGCACCCAGCGCAGCCGCCTCCTGCGCGGCCCGCTCGACCATCGCCTCCGCCCGATTTCTCGCCTCGCTCCCCTCGTAGCGGATCCGGATCGACACGATCCCCCCCGAGGCCGTCGTCCCCACCAGCGGATTGCGATCCCGTGCCATCAGCCCGCCCAGCCTCATCGCCAGGTCCGATTCGCCGATCCCCACCGTGTGCAGCACGCGCGTGATCACCACACGCCCGGCGGGCGGGCTGAGCCGACCCCGCACGAATGACTCGAACATCGGCTGCATCTCGCGCGGCGGGCCCGGCAGGCAGAACACATCGCAAAATCCAGTGGCACCGGCTTCCAGCCGGTGTACCTCTCCGATTCTTCCATACAACCCCGGCGCTGTCCCGTTCCGGTTCTCGATCGCTTCTCCCCGCGCGGGCCGCAGCGCCTGCACGCGGTTCAGCACCGGCATCTCCCGCCCGCGCGACCTGAACCACGATCCGATCTGCGCCACCGACGCCGCATCCTCGACCAGCACATCCCCCATCGCCCGCGCCAGCGCTTCGCGGGTCAGGTCATCCGCGGTCGGGCCCAGCCCCCCCGATGAGATGATCAGGTCCACACCCTGCGCCAGCCGCGCCAGCACCGCCGCGATCCGCTCGAGATCATCCGGCGCCGTCACGTGCTCGACCGGCACGATCCCCGCCTCCACCAGCCGCTGCGACAGCCACCGTGAGTTGGTGTCCAGCGTCTGGCCCAGCGTCAGTTCATCGCCCATCGACACGATCGCCGCGGTCCGGTGCTCCATAAGCCCGGAGCGTAGCGCAGCGCTACGCCCGGTCGGCCATGAAGCCCGTCGCCTGTCCAACGCGGTGGATCGCGACCAGGTTGGTCACCTTCGCCGTCCCCAGCGGCTTGCCCGCCAGCAGCAGGATCGTGTCGCCCTTCCGGGCCAGCCCGTTCGCCAGCAGGTACTTGTCGACGTGCTCATTCCACTCGGCGAGCCGCCCCGAGACCGGGGCCCGGCAGTGCACCGCCGTCACGCCCCCCAGCAGCGCCATCCGCCGCGTGGCCCGGATGCTCGAGGAATACGCGATGATCGGGATGCGGAAGTTGTTCTGGCTCAAATACCGGGCCGTCCCGCCCTCCTGCGACCAGCACACGATCACCTTCGCCCCCAGGTCCCCCGCGATCTGCCACGCGCCGTGCGCCAGGGCGGCCGTGGGGTAGCGCGAGGCCACGAGCCCGGCCGGCGCGCTCGATTCCACCGGCAGCTCGTTCATCCGCGCCTCCGCCGCCGCGATGATCCGCCGCATCGTCTCGACGACCAGCACCGGGTGCCTGCCGGTCGCGGTCTCCGCCGAGAGCATCACGGCATCCGCCTCATCAAAGATCGCGTTGGCCACATCGCTCGCCTCGGCCCGCGTGGGCATGGCGCTCTCGATCATCGTCTCCAGCATCTGCGTCGCCACGATCGCGGGCTTCCCCCACGCCTGGCACGCCGCCAGGATCTGCTTCTGCGCCACCGGCACCCGCGCGATGTCCATCTCGACGCCCAGGTCCCCCCGGGCCACCATGATCGCATCCGCCGCCTGCACGATGCGGTCGATGTCCGCCACCGCCTGCGGCTTCTCGATCTTGGCCACCACCGGGATCGACGCCGTGTCCCCCTTCAGGTCCGCCCGGCGGTCGATCGGGCACATCCCCGCCAGCCGCTCCTTCAGCTCCATGACCTCCTCGGCCCGGCGCACGAACGAGAGCGCAAGGAAATCCATCGTGTTCTGCACCGCCCACGCCACGCACTCCCAGTCCCGCTCGCTGATCGCCGGCGCGCTGATGTCGCTCTGCGGCAGGTTGATCCCCTTGCCGCTCGTCACCAGCCCCCCGATCGTCACCCGGCAGCGCAGCTCACCCCGCCCGCTGTCCCGCTCCACCGCCAGCATCCTGATCACGCCGTCGTTGATCAGCACCTTGTGCCCCGGCTCCACCTCCGTCACCAGCCCCGGGTACGTGAACGGCAGCACCACGGTCTCGCCGCCCGGCCCCCTCTCGATGCGGGCCGCCTCCGCGCCGCGCCGGAACACCACATCCTGGCCGGGCCTCACCTCGATCCCCGGCGCCTCCACCTTCCCCACCCGGATCTTCGGGCCCTGCAGATCCCCCAGGCACGCGATCGCCCGGTCCATCTCCGCCGACACCTGGCGCACCACATCCAGCCGCCGCTGGTGCGCCGCGAAATCCCCGTGCGAGAAGTTGAACCGGAACACGCTCACCCCGGCCTCGATCAGCCGGCGCACCATCTCCGGCGAATCACTCGCCGGGCCGATCGTCGCGATGATCTTCGCCAGCACCGGCGAGTTGTGCCCATCGCCCGCAGTGTCGCTCATCGGCCCGCACCCCTGTACGCCGCGCCGGGCCGCATCTGCAGCGCCCCGGCCGCGCCCCCTCCTTATCGGCCCGCCGAACGCCCGCCGATAGCCGCCGTCCCCGACAGCTCCACGACCTTCCGGTAGTTATCCCGGAAGAACCGCCGGTAGGCGATCTCCGCCCGCGACAGCTCCATCGCCCCGCTCTTCCACGCCCCCTCGATCGCCTTGTAGTTCTCCGCCGTGAACGCCAGCCGCGTTCCATCCGCCATCTCGTGCTCCGGGAAGGCGTAGAACAGCCGCTCCATCTCATCCAGCGTCGCCCTCGGGAACGTCGGCTCCCCCCGCGCTGCATTCAGCGCCCGCCACGCATCCCGCAGCTCGTGCCCCGTGTCGATCCCGAACGCACCCATCATGATCGGGATCCCCCGCCGCCACCCCGCCGGCTTGGCCCTCGATGCCAGCTCGAACGGGTTCACGCGATCGATGAAGCTCGAGGAGTACTTCTCGTACATCACCCGCCTCGCCGGCATCCGCCGCAGCTCGTACTCGGCCGGGCCCATCGGCGCCCCATCTGGGCCCGGCGGATTGCCCGCCGAGCGCGGGTCCGCCCGCGATGGGAACTGCCAGATCGCCTGCCCCTCCTCGCTCAGCACGAACCTCAAAAACCGTCTCGCCAGCTCGGGGCTCGGCCCGCCCGCCAGGATCGACACCGGATCCGCATCCACGTACACCGAACCCGCCGGATCCACGTACCCCACCCGCCCGGCCGCCGGGTCCGAGCCCATCCCGTCGATCGCCTGCGCCTGCCCGCGCCCGTAGAAATCGATCGCCAGCCCGATCGCGCACTCCCCCTGCCCGACGTCGATCGGCGGTTTGGTCGACACATTCGTGAAGTACCGCGAGTTCGCGCTCATTTCCCGCAGCAGCCGCCAGCCCCGCTCCCACCCCAGCCCGCTCAGGACCGCATCCAGCGTCGTGGTGATCGACCCCGACTGCCGCGGATCCGCCAGCGCCACCCACCCCGCCAGCCGCGGATCGGCCATGTCGGTGAACGCCGTCGGCTCACCCAGCCCCAGCTCCCTCAGCACATCCCGGTTGTACACGATCCCGAAGCTCGACAGCGCGGTCCCCAGCCAATACTGGTCCGGGTCGTACAGCCGTTCCGCGCCGATGGCGTTCTCGCCGTACCACGCGTCGAGCTGCTCCCGCGAGAACCCCGCGGGCTCGGACATCGCCAGCGTGAACTCCTTTTTCTGGAGCTGGCCCGTCACAGGGTCGGCGCTCCCGGGCACCTCCAGCAGCAGCTTGACCTCGGACTTCAGCCGCCCATGGTCGTAGCTCCCCCCGCCGAACATCACATCCACATCCATCGAGCCGGGCCGCACCGTCATCCGCGGCCGCTCCCCCTCCCACTCCACCACCACATCACCCCGCCGGAACGCCGCCGTGTACTGCGCCGCCAGCTGCTTGATGATCTCGCTCGTCCCCCCCGGCGTGCGGAAATCGACCTTCACGCCCTCGCCGAACTCCCGCCGGTGCCACGCATCAAACCCCCGCGCAAACTCGGCCCGGATCTGCGTCACGTGCGGTGTGATCACGATCAGCTTCAGCCGCTCCTCACCCCCCGCCGGGCCCGCCTTCCCCCGGCGCATGGCAAAGGGCACCCCCAGAATCACCACGATCAGCACCAGCGGCAGCCATCGCGAAATCGACATCGCCCGGAGTGTACCGCCGCCGACCCCGGCCTCGCCCTCTTCACGCCCCCATTACAATCACACCGTCTCTCCGTCCTCACACCGCCCATGCCCCACACCCTCGCAGGCCAGACCGCTCTCATCACCGGCGCCGGCTCCGGCATCGGCCGGGCCGCCGCGATCCTCCTCGCCCGCCACGGCCTCCACCTCACCCTCGCGGGCCGCCACCTCGAATCCCTCGCCGCCACCGCTTCCCACTTCCCCCCCGCCGGGCCGCCGCCCCAGATCCTCAGCGTCAACCTCGCCGACCCGCGCCAGGCCCGGGCCATGATCGACGATGCGCTCGCCCACCACGGGCGCCTCGACATCCTCATCAACAACGCGGGCGAGGCGATCTCCAAGCCCATCGCCCAGCACGATGACGCCGCGCTGCACCGCGCCTTCACCGTCAACTTCTTCGGCCCGGCCGCCGCCATCAGCCGGGCCTGGCCCGCCTTCGAACGCCAGCACTCCGGCTGCATCATCAACGTCTCTTCGATGTCCGCCATCGACCCCTTCACGGGCCTGGCCATCTACGGAGCCGCCAAGGCCGCGCTGAACACTCTCACCAAGGGCTGCGCCACCGAGGGCGCTGCCTTCGGCCTCCGCGCCTTCGCCATCGCCCCCGGCGCTGTCGAAACCCCCATGCTCCGCCGCCTCTTCCCCGAATCGGCCCTGCCCCCCTCGCGCACGCTCTCCCCCGAGGCCATCGCCGAGCTCATCCTCGCCTGCATCCGCGGCGACCACGATGCCCGCAACGGCGAGACGATCCCGCTCCCAAGCCCCTGATCGGTCCCGGTCCGATCCGCGCCATCCGTGTTGATCCGTGGCCCGCCCCGTCTCCCCGTGGTACCTTGCCCACGCATGAAACTCGCCCTGCACTGGAAGATCCTGATCGGCCTCATCCTGGGCACCATCACGGGCCTGCTGGTCAACTACCTCTGGACCCCCGAGCTCTGGCGCTCGCTCGGCGTCGGTGATCCCGCCGCCTACATGGCCAACCAGCCCTCCGAGGCCAACGCCGCCGCGGGGTACATCGCCCTCGCCGCCCGCTTCCTCGCGGAGCTCACCGACTTCGCCGGCAAGCTCTTCCTCCGCTGCCTCCGCTTCATTGCGGTGCCCATCGTGCTGTTCTCGCTGATCGTCGCCGTCGCCAACCTCGGCGACCCCCGCAAGCTGGGCCGGGTCGGCGGCAAGACCATCGCCATCTTCCTCTTCACCGGCTTCACCTCCGCCGCCCTTGGCGTCACCATCGCCACCATCTTCCAGCCCGGCGTGGGCCTGTCCACTTCCATCCGCGAGTCCCTCCCCGGCGCAGATGCCCAGGCGGCCGCCAAGGCCGCCGAGACCGCCCACACCATCTCCGGCTGGCAGATGGCCCTCGACGCCGTGCCCCTCAACCCCTTCGCCGCCATCGCCAACGCCCAGATGCTCCAGGTCGTGGCCCTCTCGATCATCATCGGGATGGGCCTGACGCTGATCCCCACCGAGAAGTCCAGGCCCGTCATCGCCTTCTGCGATGGCATCGCGGAAGCCGTGCTGAAGCTGGTGCAGCTCCTCATGCACGCAGCGCCCTACGCCGTCTTCGCGCTGATGGTCACCATCATCTCCAGCTTCGGGCTGTCCATCTTCGTGGGCCTCGTCAAGTACAGCCTCGTCGTCATCGCCGGGCTGGCGACGATCCTCTTCATCCTCTACCCCACGCTGACCACGCTGCTGACGCCGCGGGGCAACAAGGTGGGATGGGCCCGCTTCTTCCGGGCCATCTCACCGGCCCAGCTCGTCGCCTTCTCCAGCTCCTCCTCCGCCGCGACGTTCCCCGTCACGCTCGAGTGCGCCCGCGACCGCCTCGGCGCCGATGAGGACATCGCCAGCTTCGTCTGCTCCCTGGGCATCTCCTTCAACATGGATGGCACCGCCCTCTACCAGGCGGTCGTCGTGACGTTCCTGGCCCAGCTCTACGGTGTCGACCTCTCCTTCGCCGACCGCCTCTTCGTCACGATCCTGGCCGCCTCGCTCTCCATCGGCGTCCCCGGCATCCCGGGCGGCAGCCTCGTCGTGATGGCCGTCGTCCTCGATTACATCAAGGTCCCGACGGAAGGGATCGCCATCATCCTGGCCGTCGACCGCATCCTCGACATGTGCCGCACCATCGTCAACGTCTCCGGCGATGCCATGGGAACGGCCATCATCGCGGCCAGCGAGGGCAAGCTGAAGACGCCCCAGCAGCTGGCGATGCTGCCCGAGGCCTGATCCGTGGCCCGCAATCGAGTTGTCCCGCCGCATGACCCCCGGGGCCTTTATGCGCTGACCGCGGCCGTGGCGATGCTCCTCGGCCCGGCGGGCGGGTGGCTGGTGCTCTTCGGCCCGTCCGTCCCGTACGTGCCCGAGTGGGTCCCGGAAATCGCGACCATCTTCGGGGCTCCGCTGGTCTTCATCCTCGGGTTCGCGTGCCGCTGCCAGCGCCTCCGCCCCGTTGTGCTCACGGCGGGTCTGTTCGGGTTCACCTATTGGCTCTCGTTCATCATCACCCAGGACCTCGTCCAGCGCACCAGCGCCGGGGCGCAGATGCTCTCGGGCGCGTGGGTGGGGTTCCTGTTCGCCGCATCCATCCTGGCCGTGCTCGCCGGCCTCTTCGCCGTGCTCGCTCGCTGGCTCGCGCGCTTTCTGCTCATCATCTACATCGAGCAGACGGGCCGGCTCTGCCCTCGCTGCGCGTACACCATTGACCCGGGGATCCAGGCGGTCTGCCCAGAATGCGGCGCTGCCGCCGTTCCGGATCCGGGCCCGCGCCGTCCGCTCGCTCGCGCGCGCACCGCCATCCGGCGGTTCGCCCACGCAACCCTGCTCATCATCCTGCTGGTGTACCTCGCTGCCATGGTCACCATCATCGCCCGGCGCGGGTATCCGATCTATCGCTTCCAGTCTTCCCTGACGAACGATGCGACCGCACGCCCGGGCGGGTTCATTGCCGGCGTCAAGCCGGGCGGCGCAGCCATCGAAACCTGGGCGCCGGGCGTGTGGATCCCGTTCCCGGGCTCGCCATCGCGCGGGGTGATCGCCGCGTACATACCCGATGACCGGCCGGGCCTGCCCGCGATGCAGCTCCGGATGGCCAATCGACTCGGGCCCAACTCGTTCGCGGAGGCAACGCCACTGGTGCGGAGCTCGCTCACGCGTGCGCAGGCGGAACTCGTGATCCGCGACGGTGTCCCGGCCTCGCTGCTGCAGTCCATCGAAGCCGCCTCCGGCGGGCCGCCCGACGCTCTCCCCATCTCCCCCGGGACCGCCATCGACATCGACCCAGCCCCGCACCTCACCCGTTAGCCCCAAGAAAAACCCGCGGGCGCTCCCACGGGTTCTGGCTTCGCTCCGTCACTCCGTCACTTCTTTTCGTACGTGCTCTTGATGTACAGCTCCTTGAGCTGCGCCTCGGTCACCGGGCTCGGCGCCAGCGTCATCAGGTCCGCCCCCGTCTGCGTCTTGGGGAACGCGATCACATCGCGGATGTTGTCGGTGCCCACGAAGTTCATGATCAGCCGGTCCAGCCCGAACGCGACCCCGCCGTGCGGCGGCGCGCCGTACGACAGCGCCTCCAGCAGGAAGCTGAACTTTTCCTTGGCCTGCTCGGGGCTCAGCCCCAGCAGCTGGAACACCTTGGACTGCACGGCCCGGTCGTGGATGCGGACGCTGCCGCCCGCGATCTCCTGCCCGTTGAGCACGATGTCGTACCCCGCCGAGACGATCGAAGCGATCGTCTCCTCATCCTCCACCGGCGCGTTCACGAACGCCTCCGCCTGGTCATCCCGCGGCGCCGTGAACGGGTGGTGCATCGCGATCCACCGCCCGCTCTCCTTGTCGCGCTCGAACATCGGAAAGTCGATCACCCACAGGAAGTTCCACGGCCCGCCCTCGCTGCCGGGCCTGGGCACCACGCCCATGTCCCGCGCCACCTTCTGCCGCAGCTCGCCCGCCGCCTTGGTCGCCACGCTGTACACATCCGCCAGGAACAGCACCATGTCCCCCGGCTTCAGCCCCAGCGCCGCGATCACCTCCGCCTTGTGCGGCTCGAGGAACTTGGCGATGCCCGTCTCCAGCACGCCCTGGGCGTTGAGCTTCACCACCGCGCACCCGCCCGCGCCGAACGTCTTGACGTACTCCGCGTAGCCATCGGTGATCTTGCGGGTCAGCTTCTCCGCCCCGCCCGGCACCGCGATCGCCTTCACCACGCCGCGCCGGCTGCTGAACTTGGGCCGGTCCGCGCCCTTGGCCAGCGCATCCTTGAACACGCCGAAGTCCATCCTCGCCGCCAGCTCGGAGATGTCCCTGATCTCCAGCCCGTACCGCGTGTCGGGCCGGTCGATCCCGTACCGCTCCATCGCCTCGCGGTAGGTCATCCGCTGCATCGGCGGCACCTCGAACCCGGCCATCTCCTTCCACAGGCGGCGCACGAACCCCTCCATCATCTCCATCACCTGCTCGCGCCGCACGAAGCTCATCTCCAGGTCGATCTGGCTGAACTCCGACTGCCGGTCCGCCCGCGGGTCCTCATCGCGGAAACACCGGCAGATCTGCAGGTACCGGTCGCACCCCGCCACCATCAGAATCTGCTTGAACAGCTGCGGGCTCTGCGGCAAGGCGTACCACTCGCCGGGCTGGTGACGGCTCGGCACCAGGAACTCCCGCGCCCCCTCCGGTGTGCTCTTGTACAGCACCGGCGTCTCGATCTCCAGGAAGCCGTTCTCGTAGAAGTAATCCCGCGTGACCTTCGTCGCCTTGGCCCGCTTGGCCAGGATGTTCTGCATGCTGGGCCGGCGCAGGTCCAGGTACCGGTACTTCAGCCGCAGCTCCTCGTTGGGCAGCTTCCCGCCCGTCGGGTTGTCATCCGGCAGGAACGGCGGCACCTCGGTCTTGCTCAGCACCTCGACCTTGGTCACCACCACCTCGATGTTGCCCGTCAGCAGCTTGGGGTTCGGGCCGCCGCCGCGCACCCGCACCGTCCCCTCCACCGCCACCACATCCTCGTTGCGCAGCTTGTCGGCCTGGTCCAGGATCGCCGGGCCCAGGTCCTCCCCATCGAACACCAGCTGCGTCAGCCCGAAGCGATCCCGCAGATCGATGAACACCAGCCCCGTCCCGTGCCCGCGGTACGAGTTCACCCAGCCGTTGAGCCGGACGGTCTGACCGACGTGCTTATCCCGGAGTTCGCCGCAGTTGTGCGTGCGGATCAGCATAATGAGCCTTCAATACGGGCCCGAACCGACGGAACGGGCCGCTGTGGTGCGTGCGAGCGAAAAATGCGGCCCGACTATAGGGGGCCGGGCGGCACCAGCTTTCAACCAGTGGCACCGGCTTCCAGCCGGTGTCCGATCCCTCGACCCTCTCCGCCGCTCGCGAGTTCATCCCCTTCCGCGCCTGCGGACGAGGTGCCGCGCCTTCGCGGCGAGGGAAGTCCTTTTCCGTCTCCGTGCCCTCCCTACTCCACCACCCTCTCCATCATCCTCACATCCAGCACCCTTCCGAACTTCTCCCCGATCTGGTGCATCACCCCGATCGTCGTAAACCCCATCGCCTCGTGCAGGGCCCGGCTCGCCGGATTCCCCTCCACCACGCGGGCGATGACCACGCGGATCCCCGCCGCGTACGCGAGCCGGAGGAGTTCATCCATCAGGGCCCGCCCCACTCCCCGCCCGCGGAACGCCACATCCACGTACACCGCGTTCTCGGCCGCCCTTGCATACGCGGGCCGCGGCGACCACTGGTACAGCCGGGCCCAGCCCGCGAGGCGCCCCGCCTCCTCCGCCACCAGGATCGGATACCGCCCGCCCCCATCCGCGCGGAACCACTCCAGCCGCTCCGCCTCGGTCTTGGGCACCGTGTCGAACGTGCACGTCCCGTGCAGGACCTCGCGGTCGTAGATCGCGAAAACTCCCGGCAGATCGCTCTCCCTGGCGGCCCGAATGACCATGACCCAATCCTAACGCGCCTTTGCCGCTCACTATTCGCGATTCGCGACTCGCCTCTCCGCCCGTTGCCATTTACGCTTTGCCCCATGGTCACACCCTTCCGCGATCTCCCCTTCATGGGCGTCATCCACGTGAACAACCTCGCCATGCAGGCCGGCTGGGTCATGGGCGACCCCGCGTGGTCCAACCTCGGCCAGGGCCAGCCCGAGGTCGGGCCGATGGAGGGTGCGCCCCCCCGCTACAGCCAGCTCAACTTCGACCCCGCCGACCACGCGTACGGGCCGGTCGAAGGCATACCCGCGTATCGCCAGGCCGTCGCCGACCACTACAACCGGCTCTACCGGGCCGGCAAGAAGTCGCAGTACACCGCCGAGAACGTCGCCATCGCCCCCGGCGGCCGGGCCGCGCTCACCCGCCTCTTCGCCGCCCTTGATCACTCCCGCATCGGCTACTTCACCCCCGACTACACCGCCTACGAAGATGCTCTCAACACCTTCACCCGTGTCCACCCTGTGCACATCGAGCTGCGCCCCGAGACGGGTTTCCGCATCAGCCCCGAGGACCTGCAGGCCCGGGTCGCCGATGGCCAGCTCAACGCGCTGCTGATCTCCAACCCGTGCAACCCGACGGGCGTCGTCGTGCAGGGCGCGGAACTCGCCGCCTGGGCTGACATGGCCCGGCGGCGCCGCTGCACGCTGCTGATGGATGAGTTCTACTCGCACTACATCTTCAAGGATGGAAAGCCCGGCGCCGGGCCAGTCTCCGCCGCGGCGCACATCGACGATGTCAACGAAGATCCGGTCGTCATCGTCGATGGCCTGACCAAGTGCTTCCGCTATCCCGGTTGGCGATCGGGCTGGATCGTCGCCCCCAGGCCGATCATCCAGAAGATCACCGCCGCCGGCTCGTTCCTCGATGGCGGGCCGAGCCGCCCCATGCAGCGCGCTGCGGTCGAGATCCTCAAGCCGGCCCGCGCCGACCAGGAAACCGCCGCGGTCCGCACGGTCTTCGCCCAGAAGCAGCAGCTCACGGTCTCGCGCCTCCGCGATTTGGGTGTCGAGTTCCCCGCGCCGCCCGAGAGCACCTTCTACGCCTTCGGCTCGGTCGCCAAGCTCCCCGCGGCCATCAACACCGGTGAGAAGTTCATGCGCGAGGGCTTCAAGCACCAGGTCCTGACCGTGCCGGGCGAGTTCTTCGATGTGAACCCCGCCAAGAGCCGCACCGGGCCATCACCGCTGGCGAGCTTTGTGCGATTCTCCTTCGGCCCGCCGCGCGACAACCTCGAGGCGGGGCTGAACAGGTTGGCGGAGATGGTGAAGAAGTTCCGGTAGCTCTCAGGCTGGGTGCAGTGGTGGAGATGGTCCGATTCGGCCCGGCTCCGCCACGCTTTTGCCGGCCTCGTGGGGATGCGGAGCGCATCCCCACGGCACCCGGCCGTCACGATTCATCACCGCTCGACGGGATGAAATCAGTTGGCTGATCCGTCTGAGCCTGCACAAATCGTCCACGTAGAAATCGGTACGGCCTGTCGGGCATGACCCCGTTCTCGCCGACACGCGCGACCGCGCACTGCCATTGATCACCCGACCGGTAACGAACGATCAGAAGACCGCCCGCTCCCGCCTGGACAGGCCCGTTCAACCCGACGGCGATTCCGCCCGGGCCCGCTACCGCCGAACCCCAATCGCGGGCAACCGCCACACCCCCGGAACCGGCCCGCGACGTGCTGAACTCGCCGAGCGAGACCGCAACCCCGGCGCCATCGGCCTGCGCTGAGCCGCTGTCGCTGCAAATAGCGGCGCCCCGCTCATCCGACCGTGCCTCGCCGATCGCTGTTACTGCGACACCGAGCGGGCCACACCGAGTCTCGCCCATGAAGGTGTACGCCATACCCAGAAACCCTGCTTCGGCCGCTCCGAATCGGGCCCCCACCACCACGCCACTGTCGCTCTTCACTCGCTCGGTATTCCGGCCCAGCGTGACTCTCGCATCATCGCCGGGCGTGGGCAGCCCGCGTTCGAGCAGCCAGGCGCACACCTCACGGGGTTGTCCGCTCGTGAGCACCTCCGCGCCGACCGCCTGAAGTGCCTCCGGGGTGAGACGTCCCAACATCGGGCCCGCCACCGCATCGTCGAACTGAACCACGACCCACAGCGCGAAGACATGCAGAAAGAACGACGAGCATCCATCCTCAAGGACACGGATGGCAAAGATCTCCGCCGGCGCCGCGATTTTCCGAAGCAGGGATGCTTCAAGACGACCCGGCGGCACGGACGGAACCTGCTTCGCTTTCTGAAAGCTCTCGTGCCAGCAGGACACGATCGCGTAAGCTGATTTCGTTTTCGTCATATCGCTGTAGTTACTTGGGCTTCCCGGGAATCAGATCCTCCAGTTTCTTCTGCGCATCCTTCACGGCGTCATCCACCTTCTTTTTGCCCTCATCGATCTGCTGCTGGGCCTTGGCCTTGGCATCGTCGAGCGCCTTCTGGCCCGCCTCGCTCAGCTTGCTCTGCACCTCGATGCCCATCGACTGCAGGTCGCCCAGCCTGGAGAGCTGGCTCTGCAGGTCGCCCAGCACATCGGCCGGGATGATCCCGGCGCCCTTCTCGGTCGCGACCGCGAGCACCGCCTTGATGATCACCTTCGCCAGTTCGCCCGCGGGCAGGCCCTTGCTCGCCGTGCCCACGTTCTTCAGCTGGATCTCTTCGATCGGCACATTCACCTGCGTCAGCGCGCCGCCGACGGGGATCAGGTCCACATGCACGACCACGTTGCGGATGTCCACCTCGTTGATGATGAACTTCTTGTCCGAGCCCGTCGATGCCGGCTGCTGCTGGCCGCCGCTCAGCTTGGCGAGGTTGTCGAGGATCACCTGGTAGTTGGCCTTGCCCTCCGTCTTCTCGAGGTTCACCCGGATATCCGAGAGCTTGAGGGTCGGCACCTCGATGACGGGCTGGTTGAGGGTGGGGATGGCGACCTGCACGCTCCCCGTGCCGAGGCCGAAGAACTTGTCGCTCTTGTAGCCGGCGGGGTTGGCGACATCGAGGCCCGACATCGAGGCCTTGCCCTGCGTGAGCTCGACATCGGCGCTGGTGAGGGTGGTCTTGACGCCGAGGGCGTAGGTGCCGCCCTTCTCGACGGCGGTCTTGAAGATCGAGTCGATCCGCGTGAGCGCGAAGATGATCCCGCCGACCACCAGGATGATCAACACCGCCGCCAGCACGATGAGCCGCTTGATCCACTTCATGCCCGTTTCCTTTCAGACTTGCCGCGATTCGGACTGTGTTGCCTGCCTGCCCGGTTGCTTGGTTGCTTCTGCACTTCTACCACGGCAGCGTCTTGCCGCTGTAGTCGTAGAACTTTCCGGTATCCTCGGGCTTCAGCCCATCCAGCAGCTTCAGCATTCCCTCGATGCTCTGCTCGGGGGTGAGCGTGGCGTTGGGCCCGCCCATGTCGGTCTTGACCCAACCGGGGTGGACCATGATGCAGGTGAACCCCTCGCCCTTGAGCTCGTTGGAAAGGCTGACGGTGAGCTGGTTGAGGGCGGTCTTGCTGGCCCGGTAGGGGTAGCTGGATCCGCCTTTGTTGTTGGCGATGGAGCCGAGCTGGCTGGTGATATTGAAGATGGTCTTGCGGTCGCCGGCCCGGATGTTCCTGAGGATGGCCTTGGCGATGAGGAGGGGGGCGAAGGCGTTCACCGCGAACACCCGCTGCAGTTCCTCCATCGTGAGCTTCTCGAGCGAGTTGGCATCTGAGCTGACGCCGGCGTTGTTGATGAGGACATCGACGGGGCGGTCGCCGAGTTTCGCGGCCAGGGCGGCGTGGCTGGCGGGGTCGGCGGCGTCGAGGGGCAGGACCTCGTGAACCAGCCGGGCCAGGTCGGTGGCCTTGTCGGGCTCGCGGGCGGTCGCGAGGATCACGGTGTCTTTCCCCCGGGTTGACAACTGGCGGGCGAACTCGAGGCCCAGCCCGCGGTTGGCGCCGGTGATGAGGTAGGTAGGCATGGGGCATTATTGGCCCGGCGGGGCGCGGGGTTGTACGCTGAGACAGGCCCGCCGCTCCGGCGGGGATCGGAGTTCCATTCATGCGCGCCTTCTTCACGGCCTTCGGCGTCCTTCTTTCGGGTCTTCTCGTTGCGGGGTGCGCCGGGTCGGGCCCGGCGGTCAAGCCTGCGGAGGCGGAGGCGATGAAGCCGGCGGATGCGCGGGCGGTGCCGATCCTGCGGGGGGACGGCGCGGCGGCTTCGTGGGATGAGGTGGTGTCGGCGGCATCGCGGGCGGAGGCGGTGCTGATCGGCGAGAGCCATGGGCACCCGGTGGGGCTGCCGGCCGCGGCGGCGCTGTTCGAGGACATCCTGGCGCGGAACGAGCGGGCGGCGCTGGCGCTGGAGTTCTTCGAGCGCAACGAGCAGGCGGCGGTGGATGACTACCTGACGGGGATCACGGACGCCAAGACGTTCAAGGAGCGGACGGGGCGGACGGCG
Organism: Phycisphaerales bacterium; assembly: GCA_020849615.1. Lineage (GTDB taxonomy): Bacteria > Planctomycetota > Phycisphaerae > Phycisphaerales > UBA1924 > JADLFW01. The sequence continues at coordinate 3,233 of JADLFW010000003.1, read as the reverse complement.
AGCAACTACCCGGGAGGGCACCACGCGATGGTGGAGCTGGCGAAGGCCAAGAACCGGCCCGTCATCGCGGGCAACGCGCCGCGGGTGTACGTGCGGGCCGCGCGCAGGGATGGGTATGACCGGCTGCGGGGGCTGACGCCCGAGCAGGCCCGGCTGTTCAGGATCCCCGATGAGCTGCCGACGGGGAGGTACCGAGTGGACTTCGACGCGGTGATGGACCAGCCCGGCGCGCTGCACGGGTTGCCGGAGGATGCGACGCCGGAGCAGAAGCGGGAGGCGAAGGATGGGATGTTCCGGTCGCAGTCGGTGTGGGACTGGACGATGGCGGAGTCGGTGGCCCGGGCGCTGAACGCGGGGGCTGCGCCGGTGGTGCAGGTGGTGGGCCGGTTCCATATCGAGCACGATGGCGGGCTGGTGATGGCGCTCGAGAAGCTGCGGCCCGGCACGCGGATGGTGACGGTGGCGTTCGTGGATGAGGCGTCGGCGCCGGTGACGGATGAGACGAGCGGGCGGGCGGATTACGTGGTGTACGTGGGCCCGGTGCACGCGGCGGCGTCGAACTGAGGCGGGCGGAAGCGCAGGTGCCGCTGGCCTGGACGGCGGGGCGCGGCAACGATCGGGCATGGCGAGCGTTCACCGGATCAGCGTTTCCGACGGCGGGGTGCCGAAGGGCGCGGTGGAGCGCGCGGCGGTGGGTGCTGAGGGGCTGGAGGGGGACCGGCAGAACGACCGGAAGCACCACGGCGGCCCGGAGCGGGCGGTGTGCCTGTTCGCGCTGGAGGTGATCGAGCGGCTGCGCGGGGAGGGGCATCCGATCGGGCCCGGCACGACGGGGGAGAACCTGACGATCGAGGGGCTCGACTGGCCGCGGGTTGTTCCGGGCGCGAGGCTCGTGTTCGACGGCGGGGTTGAGCTGGAGATATCGAGCTTCACGACGCCGTGCGCGACGATCCGGGATTCCTTCACGGGGCTGGCGTTCGGGCGCATCAAGCAGGCGGATCACCCCGGGGAGAGCCGCGTGTACGCGCGGGTGATCCGGGGCGGGGCGCTGGCGCGGGGTGAGGGAGTGCGGCTGGTCGCGGCGGGGGAGTGAGCGCCGCGCGGGCCGGGGTGAACCGAAGTTGAGGATGGCGATGGCGGCCCGGATCTGGTCCGAGACGGTCGGGGCATCGTGCATCCGGCGCTCGAGGATGGCCAGGGCGCGGAGGCGGGCCGAGGTGATGGCGATGGGATCGGGCGCCGCGGTCATGAGCGCGAAGGTATGGATCGGCTGCGCGGATTCAAGGGGTCTGGCGCGCATGACCGCCAGATTGCGCGCAAGAGCGGTAGATGCGCGCGAGAAATGAGGAGATTGGAGGTAGAGGGCGCGGAGGTGGCGTGGCGGAGGCGAGGACGCCTCCACGACGGCACCCGACGCAGAGGGCGCGGAGGCCGGCGTGGCGGAGGCGACGGCGCCTCCACCACGGCACCCGCACCCGGCGACAGCCGTCAGCGATGGATGCGGAGGTCAGGCCCGGGCGGTGGGGTCGGTGTTGCAGATGAAGACCTGGCAGCCCCAGGTGAGGCCCGCGCCGAAGCCGACGAGCATGATGCGGTCACCGCGCTGGATGCGGCCCGACTTCTGGAGGCGGGAGAGGGCGATGGGGAGGGAGGCGGCGGAGGTGTTGCCGACGTCGGCCATGTCGGCGATGACGCGGTCCATGGGGAAACCGAGTTCATCCGCGACAGCGAGGGTGATGCGGTGGTTGGCCTGGTGGGGGATGAGCCAGGCGATGTCGGCGGGGAGGAGGCGGAGGGAATCGAGGGCAGCGCGGACGGAGGCGGACATGGCGCCGACGGCCCGGCGGAAGACTTCGGGGCCCTTGAGGCGGAGGAAGTGCATGCGCTCGGCGATGGTGGCGGAACTGGCGGGGTGGCGGCTGCCGCCGCCGGGGATCTGGATGAGATCAGCGCCGGCGCCATCGCTGTGGATGGAGGAGTGCAGGAGGTCGAGGTAGCCATCGGGGCGGAGGATGGCGGCGCCGGCGCCGTCGCCGAAGAGCACGCACGTGGAGCGGTCGGAGTAGTCGGTGAAGCGGGTGAGGGTCTCAGCGCCGACGACGAGGGCGTTGCGGTGCATTCCGGCCCGGAGGAGGCCCGTCGCGGTGTGGGTGGCGAAGAGGAAGCCCGAGCAGGCGGCGACGACATCCATGGCGACGGCGGAGTCGGCGCCGAGGGTGGCCTGCAGGCGGCAGGCGGTGGGCGGGACGGGTGAATCGGGGGTGGAGGTGGCGACGAGGATGAGGTCGATGTCGCGGGGGGAGAGCCGGGCCTGGGCGAGGGCATCGCGGGCGGCGGCGAGGGCGAGGTCGCTGGTGGCCTGGTGCGGCCCGGCGACGTGGCGGGAGCGGATGCCGGTGCGGGAGACGATCCAGTCATCGGAGGTCTGGACGAGGGCCTGGAGGTCGCGGTTGGTGATGGTGGCGGGCGGGAGGTAGGCGCCGAGGCCGGCGATGGAGATCCCCAAGCCCACCGCGGGCGCGGCGAGTGACTGGAGCGCTGACGACTGGACGCCGCTGGGGCGTGGGGTCGTCGCTTGGGATCCCGGGCCGGTCACGAGCAAGAGACCTTCTTTCGGGGAACCGTAGGCACGGGGGAAGAAGCCGAGAGGGGACAGGGGATAGGGGGAGAGGGGACAGAAAAGAGAGGACCTCCTCCCGGCCCGCTGCGCGGGCCACCCCTTCCGTAGGCGCGAAGGGGGTGGGGCGGATCGCTGCGATGCGTTCGGGGCCCGCGCGAGGGCTCGATGTGGTGGCAACGACGACAGAGACGTGGTGGAAGCGAAGACGCTTCCACCACGGCACCCGGCCCTTGGCAACAGTCGGGTTCATCCGGGATCTGCGGGTAAGGCGTAGGGCGGTGCGGCCTCGTCCGCCCGCTCGGCGGGGAGAGAAGGACGAAGAGAGATTGGATGGGTCCGCTCACCAGGGGTTGAAACCCCTGGCAACAGTCGTGCGCCCTGCGGGCGGGGAGGAGCACTGCACTGCAGTTGCGTGGTGGAAGCGAAGACGCTTCCACCACCGCACCCGGCACCCGGCGGGGAGAGAAGGACGAACGGAGATTGGCTGGGCCCGCTCACCAGGGGTTGAAACCCCTGGCAACTGTCGTGCGCCCTGACGGGCGGGGAGGAGCCCTGCACTGCAGTTGCGTGGGGGAAGCGACGCCGCTTACACCACGGCACCCGGCCCCCGGCG
>JADLFW010000002.1 GCA_020849615.1 Phycisphaerales bacterium | reverse complement strand
TGGTGACGCTGTTCTCTTGCTTGGGAGGGGGGAGGTTGGGGTTGGAGGCGGCTCCGAGGAAGGCGCTGAGGGAGACCGAGTAGTCCAGCAGCAGGTGATCGCCTTCGGCGATCTGCGGCTTGATGGTCACCACCGTGCCCGCGTCCTGCGTGCCCCCGAAGCTGGTCGTCGAGACCGTCGTGGATGCGTTCACGCTGGCGTAGGGCTGCTGGACCACTGAATTGAGGTTGGCGGCCTGGTTATTGCCGACCAGCAGCTTGGGCATGCTCACCGCCCGTCCCTCGTTGAGGGTTTGCAGGGCCCGCACGATGATCGAGAACTCCCCCGGGCTGAGCACGACGCCGGTGAACCCCGAAGCATCCCCCGCGGTTCTATCACCCCCGGAGCCGCGGATCCCCAGCCCGAACAGGGATGAGAGCCGGATACGGGCATCACCCGCGCTGGTGAGCCTTTCGACTTCAACCCCCAGGTCCATCGTCTCCCCGTCGGTCAGGGTGACCATCAGGACTTCGAGCATCACCTGCGGCTGTCGGACATCCAGGGTCTTGAGCAGGCTCTCCACCTGGGCGAGCAGCCGCGGCTCGCCGACCGCGATCAGCGTGTTGGTGCCCTCGTCGGAAGTAAGGACGAGCGGGCGGTCCGCTGCCCCTGAGTGCCCCGCGCCGGCAGATGCGGGTGGTGCTGCCCGTCCCGCTGAGGACGGGGAATCAGACCTCGGCATCAGCGGGCTGGTTCCGGGCTTCGACGTCGCAGGGGGCGGTGGGAGGGAGATCGTGTCGGGCGCCTTGGATGTGTCTCCTGCGGAGGGGGCCGTTCCGGGGGCGGGAGTGATTTGCTCGGCGGCCGCATCCAGCACGCCCGCCTGGAGCAGGTCTTCGAGAATGCCCTGGATCTCCTTCACGCCCCGGTTCTTGATCACGAACGTCCGTGCCGGCCGCCGCGCTCCCGCCGGTGTGGCGTCGAGGCGTTCCAGCAGCGCCCGGATCTGCTCGTGCTGCACGGGCCGGGCGGTGATGACCAGGCTCCCCGTCAGGTCGTCCACCACCAGCTTCCAGCGATCGTCGGTAGGGGCCTTAACTGTTTGTTCGATGAGCTTGGCCACGTCCGGGGCGGGGAAGTACCGCGGGCTGTAGGTCACAGTCTCGGCCTGGTCACGGCGGTCGAGCTGGGCGATCTGCTCGCGCCAGAACGGGGCGGAATCCTCTGGACAGACCAGAAGCACCGATTGCCCGTCGGGGGAGGGGACAACATCCCCCGGCACCTTCTGCACGCCCAGGGAGTCCCGCTTGGCGGTCACCTGGGTGATGAGCGTCGCAAGCTGCTGGGCCGAGAGGTTGCGGACCGGGATCTCCTCGACGATGGCGCCGGGTCCCGGCGTGTCGAGCTGTTCCAGCAGCGCCGTGGCGGCGTCCACTCCGGCGGAGAGGTCGGAGATGATGAGCAGCCCGTCATCCCCCAAAGGAGTGATGTTGCCTCCTGGCTTGGAAAGAACCTTCGAAAGGGAGTCGGCGAGTTCTTTGGCCGATCGGTGATGGGAGCGGACGACAACCGTCCTGAACCCTGCCGCCACCTCGCCCGTCACTGTCTCCGCCCGCGGGAGGTTGGCCACCTCGCTGAGCTTGACCACGCTGTAGGCTGAGCGGCCCGGGAGTTGCACGGTTGTGAACCCCCGCGAAGCAAGAAGTCGGTTAAGAAGCGGCCAAAGTTCTTCGTCGGTGATCCCGGCCTCGGTCCGCAGCGTCACCTGGCCCTTGAGGTCCGCCGGGTTGTACTCGATGTTGAGCTTGAGCCGCTGGGCGGCAAGGTCCACGAGGCGGCCGAGATCGACCTGCCCGGCGAGGCTCACGTCCTCGCCAACCCGCACCTGAGCCTGGGCCCATCGCCCCAGGAGGGTGGCCACAGCGACAAAGAGAATCGGTATCCAGCGCATGGTGCCGCCTTACTGGCCCGGCCGGTCCGCGTAGACCTCCCGAACGGCCGCCAGGCTGGAGAGGCACGCGCCCGCTGCCACGACATCGGCGTGAGAACGACAGGCCGATAGAAGTGATGTCACCTCGGCCTTCAGCGGAACTTCCATTCGCGAAGCTCGACGTTCCGCGGTGATGGCGGCTTCCAAGGATCGCTTTTCCACGAGGGTGATCGGACAGATCCGAAGTTCCAACGGGAGCGTCGAGCTCGCGCCCGCCATGACGTGTTCGAGGCGAGCCCGGACTTCCGAACCGAGCCCCTGGAGGCCGACTGCAATTAGCGCGTTTTTCGCCGAGTTCAGCTGTGTTTGCAACGCCGGGAGCGACTGCGCGAGCGCCTCCCGCGCCGACGCAATCTGCTCGTCATCGGGGGTTGTGGAGAGCGTCCGGTCCATCGCGAGCAGGTCGTTGATGGCCGCGTCGAGGGCCATGGTCGCGCGGTCGAACGCCCCGACCTGCTCGGTCGCGGATTCCAACCGCCCCAGCAGCGACGCGGCATCGGCAGAGTTAAGTCCAGACACCGTCACAGCTTCTGGCGTAAGCCCCACCGCGACGGCCACCCGACTTGCCACCTTCCGGTCGTCGTCGCGCGTTAAAGCCATGCCGGCGAGCACGCCCAGACCAACCGAAGCGACGCAGATCTGTTTGAACATGCTGCGATCTCCAGTGAAAACTGCATGAACAGTGTGATGAGGCGGGCCATCGGTGTCAACACGGCTCAGGCGAGAGTCGATACCATATTTGAGGGAGCGGGGGGCCACAATGTTGTGGAGAGCCTGCTAAGCACGGCAATCGGGAGATCTTGACGCCGCTAACCCGGGCGCGGTAATAAGACCGCCCATGTCACCGAAGTCACTTCGTCGGTCCCCATCATCCGTACACACTCCGCTCCATCGCCGCGACACCTCCCGGCTGGCTCGCTGGTTGAGGGCTGCGGCCAGTGCGACTGCGATCCTTGCCCCGGCGAGTGTGCTTGCGCGCCCCGAGCCGCACATCGAGACTTCGCCCATCGAGCAAGTTCAGCGTGCATTGCAGGTGCGAGGACTCTACCTGTCATCGACTCCGTTCAGCTGGTCTGACTGTGATTGCGACGGGACAGCGCCTACAGCGTTTCCTCCTGACAATTTTTATCCGCTTGAACTCTACGATGGTGCGCACGATACGTGTCTGGTTGCGATTGTTTACGAACTATATAGCGCGTTCGAAAGTATCGTCGGATCAGAATTCTGGCTCAAGAATCCGAGCTTGAGCGGACGTAGCGGTCTATACCCGGAGGACTTCTATTCCATGGAGGACTTCGGGTTTGGCGAGGAGTTCGAGGTTACGGCCGCCAACTACGCGAGCGTCGTCTCTCGCATCAGCGCAGGGCTTGATCAGCTCACGCACCACATCGACAATGTCGTCAACGGCGATCATGAAGAGGCGGAGTTCTCACGATTCGGGTCGGGTTCTGGAGCAGTCGTCGTGTACAAATGCTCCGAGTTTGATCCACCAGAGACCTGTGGGGTGGGCGGGCCGATCATCTGCGGTTGTGGCACTGAGCTTGATGGGGTGGCGGAGGCCCAGTTAGATTGCTTGGTGGGTGAGTATGAGTTTGGATCTATCGGCAGTTTTATTGGTTTTTTGGAGCGACAAGAATCTGCGTACAATAACAACGAGAGTTGCGATCCGTGCGGGGCTCAAGTGCCCAACTCGTTTTTGAACTGGAAAGTTCAGCAGCACATCGGCAGAACGTACCTAGGATTTCAACCACGCAGCAGTTATTTTGCAACCGCAACCATTTACGGTGCTGCGGTGAAGGAAGACGACGCCACCTTGCCCGGACCGACAGGGGGTGTTCCCATCGGCAACGGCACGTGGGATGTCATCGCGACGCTATCCGGCTCGGGCGCGAGTCCCGTGCTAACAAGTAGTCCGATCGGTCCGGACTATGCCCCGACCGGCTTGGCGAGTACGTCATTGCTGTACGGTAACTACGGCGATATCCCAACCATGGGCTGCGACTACGAAGGTGATACCTACGAAGTGTGTTACGGATGGCGCATGCTCACAACCCCCGGTCTGTGGGCCGTGGTTGAGCCAACATTTCCTGAAGTGGGGGCTTCAGGAACACCCTGCGACGCGAGTCAGATTGTCAACGACCCGCGAGAGCAGACCGACACCGAGCAGTCCGATGGTCCCGTCGAGTCATCGACGTGCGGCGACCCCGGACCAGGCGGAAAGTCACCCGGTGGGGGCCCAAATGGTCGGCGCGGCGGCCCTGGTCGTGACGCTGGGAGGGAAGGTCATGGCGAGGATCCAGGGGCTTTTCCCCCCAGTGGAAGCAGGTTTGACACTGACCGTAGCTACACGTTGTTCCCTGTGGATTTGACCACCGGCGACAAGCGAGAGTCAGTCACCGACATCTCGGTCTCGATTCCCGGCGGAAGCTTTGCGATCTCGCGGCAGTATTCCAGCCGTCCCAACTATGGGGGATCTGCGCTCGTTGGCCAGAACTGGACGATGTCGTGCTTTGGCTTCCTCACCGAAGATGAGGGGACGCTGAGGATGGAGGGCTTTGGGGCGAGCAACCACCTGATCTACACCGAAGCGAGCGGCGTATGGCGGGCCGGAGGGCCCACGACGCAAACCATCGTGGAGACGACCGTAGCGGTTGATGGGACGACGGACGATGTATGGCGGCTGGAGGAGCCTGGTGCCTGGTCTATTGATTTTTACCGAGGGGGCGATTTTGATGGACTCATTCGGCAGGAGCGGGATATCCAGGGGAATGTCTGTACCTACGAGTACCACCTCTTTGATCCTTCCGGCACCAAGTCACCACGTCTCTCCGCGATCTACTTGAATGGAACGGAGGCTTCCGGCGGTCGGGCAGGGTCTATCGTTTTCAAGTGGTATCTGCCGGGGTACGGCCAGCCGAACCAAGGCAAGCTGCAGTCTGTCATCGCTTACCAGCCCGACGACGATGGCGATCTAATGCAGACGCAGCGGGTGGACTATGTCTACCACGGCAATCCGGGGGTTACAGCCACCGATCTGGGAACGGGTGGGGACCTCGTGCAGGTGACCAAATGGGAGCGGGTCGATCGGGCAACGACGGCGGACGCGCCGTTCCGTCAGTTGGTGACGCAGTACCGCTATTACCGCAATGGGTACACGCCCGCCGAGTCGGCCGACGAGCGAATCGCCGACGTGGACGGCGGCAATCACCAGCTACGTCTCATCATTCAACCAGAACAGATCGAGTATTTGGCCCAGGAGTTGATCGCCGAGGGCCAGACATGGACACCAGCCGAAGCCATCACTGAAACAGCGGCCTATCTCCTGCCGCTGGCGGATGACGACGCGGTCGACACCGAGGATGAACACCATGTGATCGACTACGCGAGCAAGATTGTGTCGTACGAGAGCAGCGGGGACAGGCGGGTTTCGAAGCAGTATTTACAAGGCGGATGCGGGTGCAGCGGCGGCGGTGCACACGGGTTGCGCGCTTCGTACGCTTACCTGGGCACCGCCAATGAACCCACGGTCGTGGTGACCGAGCATACTCTCAGCAGTGGATCGTACACGGCGCTGGTCGACACCGTCCGATACGACCTTGCCATCGTCGGTCCCGGCGGGACGCCAAGCGCTCGCCCTTATCTCAAGAACGTGGTCATCGAGAGCCCGGACAGCCGGCAGTGGATCAGTCAGTTTTACTTCAACCCCACAACACATGACCTTGAGAAGGTGTACTGGCCGTCGGCGATGCGAGAGCCCTATACGGCCGCCGGCTCAGGAACCGCAGCCTCGGTCTCTCCGTCCCCGACTGGTGGCCGGGTCGTGCAGTACAGATACACGAGTTCCGGCGGCGGTCATCGTCTTGCAGGAATCGATCTTCGGGATGCCGCCTCCTCCTCGCCGGCGTTTGTCCGGATCGTGGATTTCACGTACGACTCTACAAGGCCCTGGTTGCTGACTCAGATTGAGCGGTATGCGACTTCAGGAGGCAGTCCGACGGCGGACCAGATCGAGACCACGGCGTTCGAGTACGGATTCCGAACAGGCACGGACAACATCGCGTGGATTAAGACGACCATTGAGGCGGAGACCGTCGGCGAGAACGGTCCGGGCGGCACCTATTCGATCTACGAGCTCTTTGACCCGGCCGGGCTAAACGTCTGGACCAGGGATTCCCAGGATACGCTGAGCTTCAACAAGTTCGACCCGAATACCGGTCGCCTACTTAGAGTTGTCCGTAACGCAGATCCGGCCGGGCCCGGTGGCGAGAGCGTCGACGCGCTGGACGGTGCGGATTTCGGCGGCGTGACAACGACGGGTTGGGGCACGGTCAGCGATGGCGGTGAGCTGGTCACCACGTACAAGCACGATGCCCTCGGCCGTATCAGCGAGCGTACGTCACCGGGAGGCGTAAAAAGCTACACGGTGCGTGAGCTGTGGGCCAACGATGGGACTTCGCACACTGAGCTGGAGCGCGGGGGTGTCAACTACCTGGCCGAGATCTCTCTCCCCCACGGACTAAGTGTTGAGCCGGCCGAAGTGGACGGGCCTTCTGGTGTGAGTGTCTATTACGATGGGCCCGCTATAGTGTCCCTGTACAGTGCGGGGAATAGGGTCATCCAGTCAGGGGACTACGTCGTCGCCTCCGGGGCATATGACCCCCCCAATCTGACCTTTACGCTCAGCACCCAGCTCGCTAAGAGCACCACGCAGCACAACTATCTCGGGCTCACCACGTCCAAGCGGCTCTGGCACGACGTCTCCAACGACAAGTTCTACACGACCACGTACACGTACGACTCCATTGGTCGGGTAGAGACCACGTTCGCGCAGGCAGGCATATCCGGTTCGGACTTGACGGGCACCTTCACCAAGAACGCTGCCTACGACGTGTTCGACCGCGTCCTGGAGGTGCAGGTGGGCGGGGGGCTCGACTCCTCGACACCGACCATGACCACGGTTGCCTCGTATTTCTACGACCATACGGGGTCGGACAGCAGCCCGTCGCAGGGTGTTGGCGACGGCAATCTGACGCTGCTTAAGCAGTTCACCCAGGAGACGGGTGGCACCACCTACTCGGACAATGAACGCATTACAGTGAGAACCTTCGACGAGCGCAGCCGCGTGATCAAGGTCAAGCACCCGGAACCGCCTTACGAGTACAGCGAATACGACAACCTCAACCGCGTCACGAAGCGGGGGCTGTTCAGAGAAGAGCCCACGGTCGGCGCCGGAACAGGTGTCGGGATCGATTCATCCGAGCGCGGCCTCTACACCGAGATTGGCTACAGCCAGCGCGGGCTGGTTTACCGCCAGCGCGTCGCCGTTGATCCCGAGGATCTTGGCGAAGGGTATCTGCAAACCAACCGCTGGTTTGACGGTGATGGGCGCACCGTCGCGGAGGCGAGCCCGAACGGGCCCGGGCGGAAGACGAAGTTCGATGCGCATGGACGGGCCAAGAAGACGTATACCACCGACCGATACGGCGACGCCGCGCCGGGCGCCAGTGGCAGCTACGCCGATGCAACGAGCGTCGATGACGACTTCGTGATTCAGCAAGAGGAGTACCGGTACAACAACGCGGGCCGTCTTGATCTGGTCACCACGCGCCGCAGGGTCACCAAGTTCCTCGATGATGGCGACCTCGATCAGTCCGGTTCCATCCCCCCGGCGGTCGTGACATTTGTCGGGTACGACTACGACAGTGCGATGCGCCGAACCCACACGGTGAACTTCGGGACCAATACCGGCGCGGACGAGTTCACGGCGGGCGGGCTCGAGCCAGCATGGCCCCCGCCCAGCCCGCTGGTCCCGCCTGTCACGAGCGGCACGTACCAGAACACGCTCGTTTCCCGGACGACGTTCAACACCCGCGGATTGCCATCCGTCTCGATCGATCCGGCGGGCAAGAAGACCCATTTTCTCTACGATGACCTGTCGCGCCGGATCGCGACGGTCGAGAACATGCAGTCTGGGTTCTCCGATTCGGCGATCTCCTGGGATCCGTCGCTCAGCGGCGGTCGCTGGAAGGTCACCTCCGGGCTCAACAAGGATCACACCGACCACAACCGAGTGACGAGCTTCGTCTACGACGGTATGGGTCACACCGTCAAGCAGGTGGCTCACTACCCCGACCCCAGTTCGAGCGCGGAGAAAGTGCAGGTCACGGAGTACGTGTACGGCGTGGATTCCGGTACGTCGCCCGCCTCCCTGATCGGCTCGTTTGACTTGCTGCGCGAGGTGCGCTACCCCGACGAGTCAACCGGGGAGGCCGGCACGACCAGCGCGTACAAGGTCACGTACTCGTACAACGCCCAGGGCGAGCTGCGGAAGGTCACAGACCAGAACGGCACGCTCCATGAGTACTTCCGCGACAAGGCGGGCCGCGTCACCCGTGACCAGGCCACTGTTGCCATGAGCTCGCCGATCGACGACACCATCGACAAGATCGACGTAACCTACGACGAGTTGGGCAGGCTTGACAACGCTATCTCTCTCGACGGGAGCACCACGCTCAACGCCGTGCAGTTCACCTACACGCCGCTGTGGCAGGTCCAGCATGTCTACCAGAACCCGCTCGGGGCGCTGACCTTCAGCAGCGGGGTTCCGACGGGCACGACCAAGGCGGTGTCCTACAGCTACGACACTGACACCACGAACAACTGGAGCCGGCTCGACGGGATGACCTACCCCGACGGCTCCAACGTGCCTTATAGCTACGGCGCTATCAGCTTGACTGGCATCAACCACCGCATCAGCCGGGTGCAAGCGATCGGCCTCGATGGCTTGACCGGGCCGACCTCCAATGACTTCCTGGTCTCCTACGCCCATGTCGGGCTCGACATGGTCTCGGTGGTCGATTACCCCACCGCCGATGTGCAGCTCGACCGGACGTTCAGCCACGAGGGCAAGCGGTATACGCATGGCTGGACAACGCAGACCGCCGGTCGATACTCCGGCTGGGACCGGTTTGGACGGGTGCAGCGCCAGAGTTGGTTGGACGGCGAGACGGGCAACGATCCGGAGGTCAGCACGACCTTGCCAACACGCCCTCCGCTTGTTGAGGATGTCTACACCTACGACCGAGCCAGCAACCGCCTGTCCAAGCAGGACGCCCGACCCGGCGTGAAGTGGACCAACACCGACAGTCAGTACGATTACGACGACCTTGACCGGTTAGAGGAGGCTAGGAAGGGCAAGTACGACGCCTCCCAGAGCTGGACGCTCGCCGCCGCCAGCCAGCAGTGGTCCTTGGACATGCTGGGGAACTGGAAGGACATCGCCACAGACGCTGACGGCAACGGCACCTACGACTCCAGCGAAACCGAAGAGCGCACGCACGACGCGGCTAACCAGTTGACCGAGCGGGACCCGCCCGGGCTGTTCTCGTACCCCCTCGCCTACGACGATGCGGGCAACATCACCAGCTCGAAGCAGACCAGCACCCAGACGCGCCAGTACGTCCATGATGCCTGGAACCGGCTGGTGCGCGTGAAGCTTTACAAGCAGACCGTGCCCGCGACGACGATCCGGCTGGCCGACTACCGCTACAACCCCCTGCACTGGCGCGTCCTTGCCCAAGTTGACACCAACCCCGGCGGCAACGGCATCGACCAGCAGCGGGCCATGTACTACTCGGCGGGCTGGCAGCTCGTCCAGGAGGACATCGACGACTTCACGAACTGCAACCCGGATGCTGGCGGATGCACGCCGACCCCGGACGGGATCAACCGACGGGCCCAGGAGTTCTGGGGGCTCCGGTACATCGACGACCCGGTCCTCCGCCGCATCGGCCAGGGAACCAGCGGGTGGCTCGGGGCGAATGATCAGGCGTACTACCATCTGACCGACGCCCAGTTCAGCACCGTGGCCATGATCACCGCAGTCGGCGCCCAGCTCGTGGAAC
>JADLFW010000001.1 GCA_020849615.1 Phycisphaerales bacterium | reverse complement strand
TGGTGACGCTGTTCTCTTGCTTGGGAGGGGGGAGGTTGGGGTTGGAGGCGGCTCCGAGGAAGGCGCTGAGGGAGACCGAGTAGTCCAGCAGCAGGTGATCGCCTTCGGCGATCTGCGGCTTGATGGTGACCACCGTGCCGGCGTCCTGGGTGCCCCCGAAGCTGGTGGTAGATACCGTGGTCGAGGCGTTCACGCTGGCGTAGGGCTGCTGGACCACAGAGTTAAGGTTGGCGGCCTGGTTATTGCCGACCAGCAGCTTGGGCATACTGACCGCGCGGCCCTCGTTGAGCGTCTGCAGCGCCCGCACGATGATCGAGAACTCCCCCGGACTGAGCACCACGCCGGTGAACCCCGAGGCATCCCCCGCGCTGCGATCTCCTCCGGAACCCCGGATGCCCAGCCCGAACAGGGACGAGAGCCGGATACGGGCATCCCCCGCGCTAGTCAGCCGCTCCAGCTCCACACCCAGGTCCAGCGTCTGGCCATCAGTCAGCGTGACCATCAGGACTTCGAGCATCACCTGCGGCTGGCGGACGTCCAGCGTCTTGAGCAGACTCTCGACCTGGGAAAGAAGCCGCGGCTCGCCGACCGCGATCAGCGTGTTGGTGCCCTCGTCGGCCGTCAGCACCAACTGCCGTTCCCCGCCCCCGCCCCCGCCCCCGGACGCATGTCTTGCAGCGCTCGGGCTCGATCCTCGGGCGGCAGACGATTCCCCCCGAACCGGCGCGGAGGTTGAAGTTGAGCTGGGCCCGGTCGTGCCGCTCTTGGCCGGTGGCGGAGGGAGCGACATCACCTCCGGGGCCTTTGTCGATTCACCCGAAGCGGGAGCGACTTGCTCGGCGGCCGCATCCAGCACGCCCGCCTGGAGCAAGTCTTCGAGGATGCCCTGGATCTCCTTCACTCCCCGGTTCTTGATGACGAACGTCCGTACTGGCCTTCGGGCGCCCGCCGGGGTGGCGTCGAGGCGTTCCAGCAGCGCCAGGATCTGCTCGTGCTGCGCGGGCCGGGCTGTAATAACCAGGCTTCCCGTCAAGTCATCCACCACCAGCTTCCAGCGATCGTCGGTTCCGGGGGTGGGGGTCTTGATGGTGCCCTCCACGAGGTTGGCCACATCCCTGGCGGGGTAGAACCGGGGCGAATAGGTCTCGGTGCGGGACTGCTCACGCCGTTCCAGCAGGTCGATCTGGCCCTTCCAGAACTCAAGCTGGTCCTCGGGCGCGATGAGGAGCACCGCCTGTCCGTCCGGCGCGGGCACGACATCCCCAGGCACACGGTCGGCTCCGACGGCGTCGCGTTTGGCCGCGACCTGCGCGAACAGGGTCGCCAGCTGAGTGGCCGAGAGGTTGCGGACCGGGATCTCCTGCACGACAGTGCGCGGGCCGGCCTGATCCACCTGATCGAGGATGGCCAGCGCCTGCTCGACCGACGGGCCCAAATCCGAGATGAGGATCAACCCCGACTCGCCCAGCGCTGACACCGATCCGGCGGGCTTGCTCAGCACCTTGGCGACAGCCTCGGCGAGTTCCTTGGCGGGCCGGTGCCGGGCCCGGACTACGACCGTCCGGAACCCCGGCTGCATACCGGCCCCTTCTGCATCCTGTCCGGTGCCGATCCGCGGCAGATTGGCGGCGTCGCCCAGTTTGACGACGCTGTAGGCGGGACCGCCGGCCCGTCCATCACCCAGCCGGACAGTGGTGTAGCCGCGGGCGGCGAGCACACGATTGACGAGCAACCACAGCTCGTCATCGCCCAGGGATGCGTCAAGACGCAGCGTGACAGCGCCGAGGGCCTTAAGCGCGGCGGCGTCGTACTCGATGTTGAGGCCCAGGCGCCGTGCGGCGACGTCGACGAGCCGCGCGACCTCGACCTGGCCCGCGAGCGTGACGGCCGGAGGCTCGGAGGCGGGTGGTTCGAGCGCGGCTGGCTGCGCGAGAGAGACGCGCGACCACGCGATCCCCAGGCTCGCGGCAAGACGCAGCAACGTTGGGCGCGTCATAGCGCTGAGTTCCAAGAGTGGCGGTGGTAAGACGCTACTGCCCGGCGGCGGCCATCCAAGCGGCGGTGACGGCGTCCTTGGAGGACTCGACAGCGGACTTGGCGGCGGCCACCGCGGCGTCAGCGCGGGCCAGCGTCAGGACCTGCTGGTCCGCCCCGTCGGGGTCCTGGCCCAGCTGGGATGAGATCCGCTCGTTGGCCAGGGCGTTGCGCAGCGCGACCTGCTCGGGCTCGGAGCGGGTGGCGGCGAGGAACTCGATCGGCAGTCCCCAGCGACCCGCCCGGCCGGTCTTCATGCGGGAGAGGAGCGCGACTTGTCCTTCGGTAAGCCCGGCCGTCGCCGCGGCGTAGGTCCCATCCAGGACGTCCTGGCGAGAGAAAGCGGCGGCGGACAGGTTGCCGCGAGCCGTCGCCAGCGCGGCCGCCTGGTCGCTGGCCCCTCCGGTGACCGCCCGCTCGAGGCGGTCGACCTCCTGGCGCGCGACGATGAAGTCGCTGTCGGCGTCGCGGAGATCCTGGATGTGGTCCACAAGGTAGGTGCGGGCCAAGCCGACGAGCGTGGTGACGCCCTCGGGAGCAACCCCCGCGGCGGCGAGCGCCTCGGGGTCCAGGCCCGCGCGGGCCAGCGCGCCCTTGAGCTCGAGGCTGGCCAGCGGGAGAGCGGGCTTCTGGGACACGATCCCGGAGGACATGAGGTTGGCGGTGCTCAGCACGCCGAAAGTGCCGGCGGCCAACGCGGCCGTCGTGGCCACGATGATGGCGGCGGAATAGCCGCGGCGGCGAGGGGGGAACTCTTGACGGTCAGTGAGAGCGGGGCGGGTGCGCATCATGGTCGGACCTCCGTCGGGTGGGACGCGGCCAGTGCCGCGTGCTGCTCGCCAGTGGACCGCGCGCGGCGACGCCGGTCCAGCGCATTTGGCGACGATTGACAGTTGAGTCAACGGTCAAGCGTTCGGGCCAACGTGGATGGCAGGGCATCCCCGCCAATCGACGGCGATCAGCCCCGCGCGGGCGCGGGAGGATCGGCCCCGTGACACAATCTTGTGGTCACTCCGCACCTCGTTGTGGGCCCCGACGCTTCCGCGTGTGGAGGGAAGCACCCCTCTAGGAGTTGGCGGGAAGAAGAGTACATTGAATGCTGATGCGGCACACGTTGCCGCTGTGATGTGATGTTAAGAATGAGTGATGAAGGCGGAGAGCGGACTTCAACTTGATCAGCAAGTCACCTATTGAGCGGGCCGGTAGATCGGACATCTTCCGACTCGTTCTGGCGTGTAGGTGGTGCGCGGCGCAATAATCCGCGCACGGTCAAACATTCAACGCAACCTGATTTACCTTGCCTTGTTTGATCAGTGAACTCAGGTACTCCGGTGGGCGAGGCTGGGACAGTTGGGGGGTGATGTTCGGGGCGGTTCCGGGGGCAGTTTCGGGGGTGGTTCCGGGGGCGATGCCGAGCGAGATCGATTTCGAACGGCGAACGCGGTTCCACAGGAGCTTGCCATGCCCACCCACTCGGAAAAATGGGTCGCGTCGACTGCCTATGGTCCAAGCCTCGACGTGGTCTTCAAGATCTTCAGTTGTTCGCGCCGGCGCGAAGTCCTTGCCCTGCTCGCGGACCGGGAGCTGTACGCTTATGTTCTGGCCGACCTGGTCTCGGTCGACCCGGGGCAACTCAGCCGCTGGATGAAGCTGATGACGTCCGCGGGGCTGGTTGAGTGGCGGAGTGACGGACGAACACACATATACGGGTTGACCGACCTGATCGAGGTCCGTCTGGAACCGCCGCACACCGCCATCGCCGTCCGGACTTGCGCGGGGGAGCTGACCCTGAGGTTCCCGGTCGAAGACTTCGCGCGCGTGCTCGATGCCCTGCACCTGCGTCTTGGTCCGGATGCCGGGGAGTAGCCGGGGAGTCCGCAGTTGGCACCTGGCCATCTCATGCGCGGCGGAGTTCGCCACCGAATGGGGAATACACCGAGATCATGCCGTCGGACCACCGGACCCGGACGAACTTCAGGGCCCCGCTGGGGTAGTTCAACCAAGCGATCACCTCACCTTGGAGACCGTCGGTGGGCGGCGCGCCGGCATCGTCTTTCCTGATCTCGATGACGCGGAGTCCCACGCGCATCTCGGGGGCGGTGAGGGGCCGGTCCGGGCCCCTTGGGTAGTCCACCAACCCGGCGAGCCATCGCTCGGCGCCCTCAAACCGGATCGCTTCCACGGTCGCCTGGCGGTCATCGGGCGACAGACGGTCGAAGGGAACAAGGCCGTCGTGCGTACGGAGCGCCTCGTCGTAGACGGCGCCCGGGGTCCACCCGTCGGCGACCATCATGCGGCGCCATGCGTCGTGGGCTAACGCGGCGATCGACTCGGACAGGTCGGCGATGTGACTTGGGGACGACATCTCTTCTCCAACCTATAGCCCTCCCAATCACACCCCCAGTTTACGGGTAACGGATTCCGCCGCAAGATCGATTCGCATTGGCGTGAGAGTCCAGATGGGCCGGCCCGCCCGCGGCGGTTGGCGTTTGCGAGGGCCTTTGAGCCGGACGAGCCTAATCCGAGACGGGTCGGTCTGAAGCCGGCTCTGCCTCCTTGTAAGGCCAGGAGGTTGCTCGCGCGTGAGGGTGCTGTGTGTTTGTGGCCTGAGGACGATTGACTGTTGAGTCAACTGTCAATCGTGGCGAGATCGAGTTGTGCGGGCGGCGCCGGGTTGGTGTAGTGCTGAGTTGAAGGGCCGCGCGCCAGGGTGCCGGCCTGTGCACACACCGAAGAGGACCCCGCCATGAACCGCTCGACCATCCGCCGCTCGCCGGTCCTGTCCCGCGCCGCTGGCTACGCGCTGCCGTTGTTCTTGACGAGTGCAGGAGTGGCATTCGGCGACCCGGTGCTGGACAACTACGCGGACACCATGACGACCAACCGCATGGGCGCAGCGACCGCAAGCCAGGGCGTCTGGCCGGCCGTGATGCAGCGCGGAGTGGGCATCGATGGCACCGGCCGGGCCGGATCGACGCTGCCCTGGTGGCTGGCTGCGAACTCGACTGGGGAGACCTGGAATGGCAAAGGGTCCATGGCCGGCGTGATCGTGGCCATGGGCGCGGCCCAAGTGACGGAAGTCGACTTGGCGTTGCCGTCCGCGGGCCCCACCTTCGTCGTGGGTCGCAGCTACAACGCGGTGCAGTGGCAGACCACGGGCACACCCCAGCACTACGACTCGGACGGGATGCAGGGCCGCAACTGGTTCCAGATGAGCCAACCGGAGATCAAGTACTACGACCAGGGCACGGGCGGCGGGGATAGCGGGGACGCCTTGTACATCGTGTACGGTGCGGACCGCTACATCGAGTTTAAGTGGGACGGCACGTCTCTCAACGATGCCAATACCCGCAAGGACGAGTTCAAGGCGGTGAACGGGGCGGCGGGCGTGGTGCAGCTCGTGCACGACAAGAACGCGGTGCACCCGGACCTGTGGACGTACACCGACCAGTTCGGGAATCAGACTGTGTTCTTTGGCGGCAACACCGCCTCGGGGGCGGCGGACTGGCAGTTCTGGAAGATCACCGACCCGGCGGGCAACTGCCTCTTCGTGGGCGATCAGTCGACCGACACGACGGCGGTGTCCAGCGGGTACTCGGGCAAGAAGGCGCTCTATGTCTACGACCAGGCGGGCCGGCGCTACACCAATACCTACACGACCATCGACAGCGTCAGCCGGCTCACCCGCGTAAAGGCCGAGACCAAGACCGGTGGTACCTGGGCCAGCCCCTCGGGTGTAGCCACCGTCGGCCAGGTGGACTACGCCTATTACCAGACCGGCGACAACACCTACGGCGACAACGGATGCCTCAAGAGCGCGACCATCACGACGCCGATGAGCGACGGTGCCAATCACACCCGGACCAAGCTCTACCGCTACTACAAGGGCGCATACGACGGGTCGACCAACCCTGGATACCCATACGGGCTCAAGCTCGTGGTCGGCTACGAGGGATACCGCAAGTACGACTGGGACCAGGATGCAAGCCGAGACGACGATGCGCTCTCGGCGACAACGGACAACCTCAAGAGCTACGCGGACGTGTATTTCGAGTACGACACCAGCTACCGGGTCAGCGAGACCTGGATGAACGGTGAGTGCGGTTGCTCGGGCGGCGCGACCGGGACCTACACGTTCAGCTACGACGCCAACGGCTCCTACAGCGACGGGAGCGGGTACGACACGGCGTGGAAGGGTCGGACGATTGTGACCCGGCCGGACGGCACCTACGAGACGCACTATTTCGATGAGGTGGGGCAGCCTCTGTCCGTGGTGATCACCGACATCGCGCCCGGGAGTGCGACTAACAAGTGGGCGAGCTACGTGGTGCGGGACAGCAGCGGCCGCTTGACCGAGATTCACTCGCCCGCTAACACCTCGTACACGCACAGCACCGCCAGCTTCACGGCGAGCAGCTCGGTGGGACTCGTGACCCTGTTTGACCGGTTTGTTGCCGGGATGGGGGAGGATGCCGACCTTGATGGGTTGTTGGAGGGTGTGAAGCACAAGGAGGGGACGAGCGGCACCGTCGAGTACGACGTCTTCTTCGAGCTCAACAAGCTCAGCAAGACGGTGGGCGGCGTGGACGTGAAGCGGCCGCTGGTTGAGAACCGGCAGATATTCGCGACGGCGACGTCGAGTCCCTCAGGCGGGTACATCACCGGGGTGCTGGACGCCGGGGACGGATTGCCCGCGGGGCAACTCCACCAGTCAAAGATTACCCATGAGGAACCCATTGTCACCACCGCGCACAACGGAGCGCAGGGGGGTGACGGCGTGAAGACTTACACCGCGCTCAACAGCGACGGGACCGTTTCGTTCACCAAGTCCGGCACGGGCATCATCAACTACACCGAGTACACCAACGGCCAGGTCACCCGGACCATCCAGGACGCCGATACGTCGCTCACGGGAGGTGGCCAGGAGCTCGACGGGGTGAGCATCCCCAGTGGGTTCTCCAGCAGCGGGACGTCGCTGCGCTACAAGACGACCTATAGCTACGACGCGCAAGGGCGCGCGGATACCACAACCTTGCCTGATGGCCGGGTGTCCAAGGTGTACTACACCCAGCTCTCTGACGGCCGCCTGGCGACACTGAGCATCGCCAAGTACGTCGCCGGCTCGCCGAACACGTCCTACGGCCCCGCCAACTGCGTAGTCATGAACCTGGCCGGCAAGCCGGAGGCGCAGATCACGATCGACCTTGGGAGCTCGACAACGACCACGGCCTTGTCGAGCTGGATCGACAGCGGTGAGTCCGACGTAATCCAAGCGGTCCTGGTCGGCAGTGTGTCCAGGCTGACGACCAACACGTATTCCAATGACGGGCACAGGCTCACCGAGAGCCGGGCGTACCACGTGATCCCGGCCTCGATGCCGGGCAGCGACGGGACCAACTACGACGCCACGCTGTACGGCTACGACGACATGGGCCGGCAGCGGCGGATGCAGCAGCCGACCGGCACCCTGACCCGTACCGTCTTTGATGCCCTCGGTCGAACGACACAGCGCTGGCTCGGGACTGACGATACTGGCGATGAGGGCAGCCCGATGGCCGGTTCCAATAACATGGTCAAGATTGAGGAGTTGGCGTATGACGGCGGCAGCGCCGGCGGCAACAGCTATCTAACCTCCCGGACCCTCTTCATCCAGGACAGCAGCACGGGGCAGCGGCAAACGACCTACGCCAACGATTACCGGGGGCGGGTGATCCTGCAGACGAGCCCGCAGGCCCCGCACGTTCTCAACGCCTACGACAACCTGGGGCGGGTCACGGCGACGGGGCTGTACAGCTCGGCCTCGGGGCTGAGCGCGAGCAGCGCCCCGACGACGACGACGAATCGGGTGGGGTACAGCCAGACCTCCTACGACGAGGCCGGGCGGGTCTATCGAACGATCCGCCACAAGGTCGACCAATCCGACGGCAGCAGCGACGACACGCTGAACTCGGACAGCTGGTACGACCCGGCGGGGCGGGTGGTGAAGGTGCGGGGCGAGCAGCTGGTGAAGACCCGGTACGACCGGCTGGGGCGGGCGACCAAGCGGTTTACCCTGGCCAAGGACAACGACGCGCATGAAACCTACACGGACGTCTACGACACGACGAACTTCACGACCAAGGTCGACGGCGACATCGTTCTGGAGGAGTCGCAGACGGTCTACGACGACGCCGGCAAGAGCGGGCTGGCGCTGATGCAGGTCTCGATCTCGAGGCTTTACGATGACCTCTCGAACGGCCGGAGCGGCGAGCTGGACACCAACGCCGACGCGGACGCGATGGTGGTGACGGCGGCCAACGTGAAGGGGCGGGTGCAGATCACCTCGATGTGGTACGACACCCTGGACCGGCCGGAGACGACCGCGGCCTACGGGACCAACGCGATCGTGGGGGACGCCTCGACGAGCACGGGGACGTTCACGCGCACGGCCCTGTCGGCGCCCGCGCGGTCGGACACGGTGCTGGTGACGACGAGCGTGTACAACACGGACGGGACGCTGCAGTCGGTGACCGACCCCAAGGCGCTGGTCACGCGGTACGAGTACGACGCCCTGGGGCGGAAGACCAAGCAGATCAATAACTACGTGGACGGGACGCCCAGCGCCGACACCGACCAGACGGTGGCGTACGCCTACACCGACGGGCTCTTGACCAGCCTGACGGCGGACATGCCCGCCGGCACCAACGACCAGGTGACGACCTACGTCTACGGGGTGACCAAGGGGGCCAGCGCCGGGGACTCCAAGATCTCCTCGGGGAACCTGCTGCTCAAGGCCATCTACCCCGAGCAGTCGGGCGGGCAGGCCGAGGCCGACAAGCGGGTGATGTTCGCCTACAACGCGCAGGGCCAGGTGATCTGGACCAAGGACCAGACCGGGACGATCCTGGAGACCGACTACGACACGGCGGGCCGGGAGACGCAGAAGCGGGCCACGACGACGGCCGGCGGGATCGACACCGCCGTGCTGCGGGTCGCGACGACCTACAACGCCCGCGGGATGCGCGAGCTGGTGACCAGCTACGACAATGCGACCGTGGGGAGCGGGAGCGTGGTCAACGAGGTGAAGTTCACCTACGAGGACTGGGGGCTGCTCTCTAACTATGAGCAGGACAACAACTCGGCGGTCGGGGCCGGGGGCTCGACCGACGACTACGAGGTGGCGTACGCCTACGCCAAGGAGGCCGAGACGACGGCCTCCTCGGGCCCGTACAACGGCCGCCAGACGGTCCGCCGGACCGAGCAGAAACTCAAGTACGCCTCGACCGACCAGCAGACGGTGACCTACGATTACCTGAGCACCGGGAACCTCTTGGACGACGCGGCCAGCCGGGTCACCGATGTGAAGGTCGCGAGCACGGTGGTGGCGACTTATAAGTACAACGGCGCCGGCCAGCTGGTCGGGACGACCCTCGACGAGCCCGTGTACTTCAGCCAGGCCTACGCGGCGGGGGCGTCCACGGGCGTCTTCGCCAACTGGGACCGGTTCAACCGGGTGATCACCAGCGCCTGGACGAAGGACCTGGCGACCGACCGGGACCTCTACCACGTGGATCTGTCCTACGACCGCAACAGCAACATCACCGACGCCACGGACACCGTGAACAAGAACGGGTCGGGGACGCGGGTCTTTGATGTGCAGTACACGATGGACAACCTGAACCGGCTGACGAAGGCGGAAGAGGGAACGTTCTCGGGGAGCATCTCCAACCGCAGCCGGCAGCAGCTCTGGACCCTCGACCAGGTGGGCAACCAGGGCCGGGACAAGGTGGACCTGAACGGGGACAACGACTTCGTCGACTCGGGCGAGATCGACGACACCCGCACCTACAACGATCCCAACGAGCTGTTGACCCGGGATACCGACTCCAACAGCAGCGTGAACTACACGCTGGTCTACAACAAGCGCGGGGACCTGACCGACGACGGCAAGGACTACACCTACGTCTACGACGCCTTCGGCCGCCTGAAGACCGTAAAGACCCGGGGGGGCTCCCCGGTCACCGTCGCGGAGTACACCTACGACGGGCTGGGCCACCGGATCGGCTGGCATTACGACACCGACACGGACGCTGACGTCGACGCCAGCGACCGCTGGTACTGGTTCGCCCACGACGACCGCTGGCGGATCGTGGCCACGTTCCGGGGCACGGGGGCCAGTTCGACCGACTCGAGCCCCAAGGAGCAGTTCGTCTTTCATACGGCGGGCTTGAACGGCACCGGGGGAAGCTCGTATATTGATAGCGTGATCCTCCGCGAGAAGGACGACAACTCCGGATGGACGAGCGCCGCGGACGGGACGCTGGAGCTCCGGCGCTACTACCTGCAGAACTGGCATGCCGACGTCAGCGCCATGGTGGAGGCGGACGGGACCCAGGTCGAGCGCGTGAAGTACTCGGCCTACGGGGTGCCCATCGACCTCACCCCCGGGGACTTCAACGCGGATGCGGCAGTTTCGGGGCAGGACGACACGGACTTCCAGGCGGCCCAGGGCGGCGCCTACGACGTCCGCACCGACCTGAACATGGACGGCACGTCGGACTTCGGCGACTACCTCGCCTTCCTCAACGAGTATGGGACCGGCGAGGCCGGCGGACGCGGGGTCCTCTCACGGCCTTCCAACTCCAACCGCATCGGCTACGCCGGCTACCAGCACAGCCCCGAACTCACCAGCACAAAGTGGCACGCGAGCAATAACGTACTGGATTCAGAGTTGGGTAGAGATGCAAAGAGAGAGAAGCAGCCGTTCGAGCCGTGGAGCCCCTACGATCCCCGAAGCACTGGCGAGTGTCTCGATACACGTCCGGGGCCGTGGCCAGATGGTCTTCCGCTAGTTGATCATCTGCGAGATTCGTTTGGTGCGCAAGGTACTGGCTTGCGCGTTGAAGTAGCATTTGACGTTTACTTTGATCGAGGCGGTGTTGCAGTAAGTGCACTCGCTCGCAAGAATGAAACTGCACTTTGTAGTTACAATTCAAAATACTATTGTGAAAGGATTGCAGATCACACATGGAAGATTTTTGAAAACTATAGTGGAGGCGTCGATCATCAAACGAAAGATCGCATGACTGTTGTATCTGTGATTAATAGCGACGAAAGACCTTCCGATCATCCGAATAATCTCTATGCAAAAGTCGCGGTCAGTGTTGCGAATCATCCGGCGCAGCCTTCTATTTCATTCAGCATCGATTGGCCGCATATTAAAGTAACATGGAATCCGGACCCGGGTCCGCCCAATCAAATTTCGTGGCCACATCGCGCCGAGTACGGTTGCGTGTGCTGCAAATGGAGAAAGAACAACATCGTCAAGGATTACTGCAATGGAGGAAAGATCGTGGCACCGCCGGATGACTTAAAGTAGAAGATGGAGGAAAGTCGTGCGATTGATCACATCATTTCTAGGATCACTCTGTGTTGCCGTTGTCGCTGCAGTTTTAGGTTTCGACGGCGCTTGTTCGACTGCCATTGGCGAAGTCGTATCTCTGCCAGCTGGACAAACGACGGACGATTGCCGCACGCTGCTTCAAAGACTATCCACGGATCATCAACTATCGAAAAGAGACACGTTCGCTAGTCAGTACTACAAACTTGAGTCACTTCAAGGCGTTGGGGAACATGCCTTCGGCGAAACGGTAAGTGAATCACCACGCACGGTTGAGAAGCTCGTTTTCGGTTTTGAAGTGGATAAATCGTTGGCAGCGGACCTCCAAACGATGCGATTGAAGATATGGTGCGATTCTGCGCTCTCGATCGACTGTCGTTTTCTTGACTTTTTCGTATCAGCTGACAAGTCCGGAGAGGCAGTAGGCAAGACAACCGTTGAATGCTCAAGCTCGAATGCATATAGGACGGAGGCAGCGGTTGGAAACGGCATTTCCTCGGCATTGTGCTTTGTGAGCACATGGGCGATTCCATATGAAAGAAGCATTAAAATCGCGATCACGCGCGAAATGCCTGGCCGGCGCACAGTGTTCTGCATTGCAGACTCTCGAGCTCGCGATGATTATTTGAAACTATGGAATATTAAGTTGTTATCGACAAACGAGCGAACGGCTACTGAGGCTGGTGGCAAGCGAGCTATTGATATGAGTAATAGTGGTGCCGTTTTGCTCGTCGATGCGGCTTGCAACGCTAGCGGTTCATCGGTTGCGGCGGATACGACTAGTTGTAATGCCGCACTTCGGTGGTGCGAGCAACTGAGGAAAGAAAGTAGAATGATTGAGGTAGCGGAGGACGTTCGGTTGCCCCACGTTTTTGCAGGTCCAGATATCAGCAAGATTGCTTTGAGCACGCTGGAGGCGAAGTCGGGAGCGCCGCGAAATGCGCCATTGTTCTTTAGATGGTATGAGTGCGTGAAGAGGTGAACTCATCTGTTGGATGTTGCTTTATGGGTTCATGCGTCCTGTCCAAAAACTCTGTTGCCGGTACGGAACGGCATTTCGAGGATGAACCTTGTCACGCGGCCTTGCGGTAATAGTGCCTGATGACACCGCCCAGCCGCTCCTGGCAGCGGACGCGCGTAGTGTGCGGAAATCCCATCCGCCCCCATTTTTGGCCGGTGAAGGGCTGTCACGCGGCTCTCTCGTAGTGCTTGAGCACGCCGCCCAGACGCTTACGGCACACGATGCGCGGGAGCGGTGAGGCCGACGAATCGGCTCGTGATAGCGGAGCGCCGGACCGCGCTCTTGGTTTCCGCGGATCACGAGCCCGTAGTGTTCCACTATTCGGCCGACGCCAGAACCGCGCCCGATTCGGCGATTCACGGCTTCAGCGACCGGTGCTGGGATGGCGTCTGCGCGCGGAATCGGGCTTCGGAGGGGTCGCTCGATCGGAATGGAGGGGAGGCGATGGCCCTCACGCGGCGCGCTGGTAGGAGCGGAGAATGCCGCCGAGGCGTTCCCGGCCCTGGATGTGCAGCGCCGGCTCCGTCTCAGCGTGACCCTCGATCAAGCGGTTCCCGAGCCCCTGGTGGTTGCGCTCCAGGTGATAATGGGCCGCGTACTCCTCGATAGCGTGCCGGAGGTGGTCCTCACCGATAGGGATGATCTTGGAGAGGCATTCTTCCTTGATCGATCGCACGAACCGCTCGGCGTATGCGTTGAGATTCGGGCTGCGCGGTGGCAGCTTGACCGCCCCGATGCCGGCGGAGCGCAGCAACGACCGGAACTGGTCCGTGAACAGGGGGTCCAGGTCATGGATCAGATGCCGGTGCTTGAGCAGGAATCCATCGACTCCATCGACGAGCGATCGGGTGATCCGCGTTACCCATTCGCTGGTTGGCTCGTCTGTGATCCCGGCGATGCGGACCCGCCTCGTCTCCAGGTCGATGACGAAGAAGACAGAGAAGCGGGTTAACCCACGCAGGGTCCATGCCTCCACGGTGAAGAAGTCCGCCGCGGCGATCGCCTCCCAGTGCGCCCTGAGGAACACGCTCCACGGCGTGTGTCGTTGCGGCGCGGGCTCGAGGCCGTGCTCCTTGAGAATCCGGCGGATGGTGGAGCGGCCGACCTGGTGGCCGAGATTGGAAAGGGCTCCCTGGATCCGCGAATATCCCCAGCCCGGGTTCTCGGAGGCCATCCGAACACACAGATCCCGGATCGTCCGCATGACTCCCCGGCGGCCCGTGCGCCGTCTGGCACTGCCGTCGTACTTCCGAGCGATCAACTCGCGGTGCCAGCGCAGAACGGTGTCCGGCGTGACGATCGTGCAGATCTCGCCGAGCAGCTTGCGGCCCAGGGCCTTGCCCCGCACGGCCAGTCGCCGGCGCTGGTCGTCGTTCAGAAGTACCCGCTTCCCTGCGAGCTGTTCGCGCAGCACCCGGTTCTCCTCACGAAGGTATTCGATCGCCCTTTGCTGTCGCTCGCTCAGCATGCCCGCAATGATGATGCTCAGCAACTGCCAGGGGTGGAGGAGCGGTGGCATTGCGGCAGTGTACCGGCACGGCTGACCGGTCGGTCGGGTTCGCCGTAGTCGATCAGGAGTCCGGGCCCAAGTGCGGTGCCCGCCTGGCCGGCCCGGGCTTGCGTTGGCGCGGTGCCCGTGCGGTCGGCTCTGTCAACGATCGTAAAGCCTCGGCCAGCTTGATCGCGGCTTCGTACCGCTTGATGGCGGCCCTGAGGCTCTTGGTCTGCGGGCTGCCCGCCGCCAGCTGACGCAACGACTTGAGCTGCACCCGGGCCGCGTCGGGGCGGCCGGTGGCGAGCATGTAGTGGCCCACCATCGCGGAGTGCGCGACGACCTCGCTGATATGGAAGACGTCGCGGCCCGGGTCGAAATCCGTCAGCACCAGGAGCGGGCCGCGGGGGCCCGTCTCGACCAGGGCCCGGGCAGCGTCGATGCGCCCGTCGCTGAGCAGAGTCATCACGCGATTGCAGAACGCAAAGAGGTAGCGGGGGAAGTCGGCGACAGTGTGTGCAATGACCCGATCGGCCTCTTCGTGGCGTCCCGCGGCCGACAATGCGCCCGCCAGATGATTCCGGAGCATCGGAACCTTCGGGTGCTTGGCGGCCAAGACCCGGAGCTCATCGACGTGCACGGCAGGCTGCGAGTACATGTCCTGGGAGATCGCGCGGATTCGCTCGAAGTCGCGCTCTGGCAGGGCGTCCACGGCCGGGTCTGGGAGCGGCTCCTCGGTGATCGTGAAACTCACCACCCGCATGCCCATGGAGGTAGCCAGGTCGCGGATTCGCTGACGGGCTGACTCTGCGATCGGATGATCGCCGGCGCTGTCGAGAGCCGACATGCCGCGCAGCAGGTCGCCGGCTTTCCGGGCCCGCGAGGATCGGGCCGGCTCGCGGTGGCGTGAAGAGTTGCCGGCGTGGGGATTCATGCGGTCAGAATACCACCGGGTCGCGGGCTCGCCCGGCGTGCTTCCCACACCCAGACCAGTCCCGGCTAGATAAAAATAAGACTTTGAACTAGCCGAGATCGCACCTACCCTCTTTGTCATGATCGAGCGCGATCTCACCCCCAGCCTCCGCAAGGCCGCCCGGCAGTTCCCGGCCGTTACCCTCACGGGCCCGCGCCAGTCCGGAAAGTCCACGCTCTGCCGGGCCCTGTTCCCTGACCTTCCTTATGCCAACCTGGAGCCGCCCGACACCCGCGCCTTCGCGCGAGATGACCCCCGGCGTCCTGTCCAAAAACTCTGTCGCCGGTTCGGAGCGGTCTGTTGAGGAGGGAAGATTGTCACGCGGCCTTGCGGTAGTAGTGCCTGATGACGCCGCCCAGCCGCTCCTGGCAGCGGACGCGGCCGGCGTGGGGCGCGCTCGCGTGGACGACCGGCGGCGGGCCGGTGGGCGCCCGGAACCCGATGGAGGAGTGGGGGCGTTGCCGGTTGTGGTAATCGGTATACTCGGCCAACAGATGGTCCAGGTGGCACAAGCCAAGAATGACGAACCGGTCCAGGCACTCGCGTTTGATGCTTTGGATCAGGCGTTCCGCGAAGGCGTTGAGGTTGGGCGAGCGGGGCGGCAGGAGCA